>NZ_JBEOXO010000048.1:0-40469 GCF_040296605.1 Streptomyces sp. NPDC002088
TGCAGGAGCTCGACCTCGTCGCCTATCTGCGGTTCGCGTCCGTCTACCGGGCGTTCGACTCGCTCGAGGACTTCGAGGCCGCGATCGCGGAACTCCGGGAAGAGACGGGTCACCCCGCCGCGGACGACGATGACCGCGCGGACCGTGAGAACGATGCAGGCGTGGTCGCGGGGAGCCAGGAAGAACATCACGGGCCCGGAGGGACTGCCCAAGTCCCCGAGCCCGCCCACGCCGCCGACTGACCGGCGGGCCGGAGCCGGACGGAGACACCGGATCCGGCCGCGCGGCGGCGATCGAAGACCTGTTGCGGGCGGCAGCGTGAGGATGCCCGCAACACCAGACAGAACACCGTGCCCCGGGAACATCGGGGCACTTCAGGGCGTTTTTGCCCGTACAGGGAGGCGGCATGACAGAGACGGCGAGCGGTCCGGCACGGAGTTCCCGCGCCAAGGGCACCAAGGCGAACAAGGGACTGCGTATCGAGCGCATCCACACCACTCCCGGCGTGCACCCGTACGACGAGGTGGCCTGGGAGCGCCGTGACGTCGTCATGACCAACTGGCGCGACGGCTCGATCAACTTCGAGCAGCGTGGCGTCGAGTTCCCCGACTTCTGGTCGGTGAACGCGGTCAACATCGTCACCAGCAAGTACTTCCGGGGTGCCGTGGGCACCCCGCAGCGCGAGACCGGCCTCAAGCAGCTGATCGACCGCATCGTGAAGACGTACCGGAAGGCCGGCGAGGACTACAAGTACTTCGCCTCGCCCGCCGACGCCGAGATCTTCGAGCACGAGCTGGCGTACGCCCTCCTGCACCAGATCTTCAGCTTCAACAGCCCCGTCTGGTTCAACGTGGGCACCCCGCAGCCCCAGCAGGTCTCCGCCTGCTTCATCCTGGCCGTCGACGACTCCATGGAGTCGATCCTCGACTGGTACAAGGAAGAGGGCATGATCTTCAAGGGCGGCTCCGGCGCCGGCCTGAACCTCTCCCGCATCCGCTCCTCCAAGGAGCTGCTCTCCTCCGGCGGCAATGCCTCCGGTCCGGTCTCGTTCATGCGCGGCGCCGACGCCTCCGCCGGCACGATCAAGTCCGGTGGCGCCACCCGCCGTGCGGCCAAGATGGTCATCCTCGACGTCGATCACCCCGACATCGAGGACTTCATCGAGACCAAGGTCAAGGAGGAGGAGAAGATCCGCGCCCTGCGCGACGCGGGCTTCGACATGGACCTCGGTGGCGATGACATCACCTCCGTCCAGTACCAGAACGCCAACAACTCGGTCCGCGTGAACGACGAGTTCATGAAGGCCGTCGAGAACGGCGAGAAGTTCGGCCTGCGTGCCCGTATGACCGGTGAGGTCATCGAGGAGGTCGACGCCAAGTCCCTGTTCCGCAAGATGGCCGAGGCCGCCTGGGCCTGCGCCGACCCGGGCATCCAGTACGACGACACGATCAACAACTGGCACACGTGCCCGGAGTCCGGCCGCATCAACGGTTCGAACCCGTGCAGCGAGTACATGCACCTGGACAACACGTCCTGCAACCTCGCCTCGCTGAACCTGATGAAGTTCCTGAAGGACGACGGCAAGGGCCACCAGTCCTTCGACGCCGAGCGCTTCGCCAAGGTCGTCGAGCTCGTCATCACCGCGATGGACATCTCCATCTGCTTCGCGGACTTCCCGACCCAGAAGATCGGCGAGAACACGCGTGCGTTCCGCCAGCTCGGCATCGGCTACGCCAACCTCGGCGCCCTGCTGATGGCGACCGGCCACGCGTACGACTCCGACGGCGGCCGTGCCCTCGCCGGCGCGATCACCTCCCTGATGACCGGTACGTCGTACCGCCGCTCCGCCGAGCTCGCCGCGGTCGTCGGCCCGTACGACGGCTACGCCCGCAACGCCGACGCCCACAAGCGCGTCATGAAGCAGCACTCCGACGCCAACGGCACGGCCGTCCGCATGGACGACCTGGACACCCCGATCTGGGCCGCCGCCACGGAGGCCTGGCAGGACGTCGTGCGCCTCGGCGAGCAGAACGGTTTCCGTAACTCCCAGGCGTCCGTCATCGCCCCGACCGGCACCATCGGTCTCGCGATGTCCTGCGACACCACCGGCCTCGAGCCCGACCTCGCCCTGGTCAAGTTCAAGAAGCTGGTCGGCGGCGGCTCGATGCAGATCGTCAACGGCACCGTCCCGCAGGCCCTGCGCCGCCTGGGCTACCAGGAGGAGCAGATCGAGGCGATCGTCGCCCACATCGCCGAGCACGGCAATGTGATCGACGCCCCGGGCCTCAAGCAGGAGCACTACGAGGTCTTCGACTGCGCCATGGGCGAGCGCTCCATCTCCGCGATGGGCCACGTCCGCATGATGGCCGCGATCCAGCCGTGGATCTCGGGCGCCCTCTCCAAGACGGTCAACCTCCCCGAGACCGCCACCGTCGAGGACGTCGAGGAGGTCTACTTCGAGGCCTGGAAGATGGGCGTCAAGGCGCTCGCCATCTACCGTGACAACTGCAAGGTCGGCCAGCCGCTCTCCGCGAAGACCAAGGAGAAGGAGAAGGCCGAGGTCACGGCGAAGGCCGAGGAGACCATCCGTACCGCGGTCGAGAAGGTCGTCGAGTACCGTCCGGTCCGCAAGCGCCTCCCCAAGGGCCGTCCCGGCATCACGACGTCCTTCACCGTCGGCGGCGCCGAGGGCTACATGACCGCCAACTCCTACCCGGACGACGGTCTCGGCGAGGTCTTCCTGAAGATGTCCAAGCAGGGCTCCACCCTCGCCGGCATGATGGACGCCTTCTCCATCGCCGTCTCCGTCGGCCTCCAGTACGGCGTGCCGCTGGAGACGTACGTCTCGAAGTTCACGAACATGCGCTTCGAGCCGGCCGGCATGACGGACGACCCGGACGTGCGGATGGCGCAGTCGATCGTCGACTACATCTTCCGTCGCCTGGCGCTGGACTTCCTGCCCTTCGAGACGCGCTCGGCGCTCGGCATCCACTCCGCCGAGGAGCGCCAGCGTCACCTCGAGACCGGCTCCTACGAGCCGACCGAGGAGGAGGTCGACGTCGAGGGCCTGGCCCAGTCGGCCCCCCGCCAGACGGACCTGAAGGCCGTCGTCGCGCCGAAGGCCCAGGTCGAGGAGGCCAAGCCCGCTCCGAGGCAGGCCCACACCAGTGCCGAACTGGTGGAGATGCAGCTGGGCATCCAGGCCGACGCCCCGCTGTGCTTCTCCTGCGGTACGAAGATGCAGCGGGCCGGCTCCTGCTACATCTGCGAGGGCTGCGGCTCGACCAGCGGCTGCAGCTGATCCCGGGAAGTGATGACGCGTCGTGTCGTGAGCCCGAAAAGCCACTGACGTGTAGTCCCTGAGCAGAGGGGCGCCGACCCTGTGTCGGCGCCCCTTTTCTCGTCGGCACCCGGACCGGCGCCGGGCGCCCGTAGCCTGCGATCATGACAACAACGCAGTTGTACGAGGGCGATGTCGGCGAGCTCTCGGCGGTAACCCGCGACGCGGCCCTGGAGGCGCTCGTCGCCGACCTCCGATCACCCGATCCCGCGGTGCGCGACGACCGGGCCTACGTCACGGCCGCGCGCTGGATACCGGACCTCGACCCGGCAGAGCGGCAGGACCTCGGCGACCGTATGGCCGCGTACTTCACCGATCCCGCACTCCAGGCCCGCACCTTCGCACCGCTGGTCCTGGCGCGGATCGTCGAGGCGGGGTACTGGAGCGAGATGTGGTGGCGCCCCTTCGCCGACTGGTACCCGGCGGAGCAGGACCTCCGTGGGTACGATCCCGCGCTCGGCTGGCTGCACGCCGCCGCGCATGGAGCGGACCTGTTGGCCGCCCTGGCCCGGCATCCTGGGCAGGACCCTCAGCCACTGGCCGAGTTGGCGGTCGATCGGCTGCTGGCGCCCACCGACCACCTCTTCGACGCCCAGGAGGACGACCGTATCGCCTACGCGCTCGCCAGGATCCTGAGCCGCCCGGACCTCACCGCGGCGCAGTCCGTGGCGTGGCTGGAACCGATCGCCGAGACCTTTCGCGCGGGTGAGCCGGGACCGGTGCCCGCCTGGGTCTCCAACACCGTGCGGACGCTGCGCATGCTCTACGTGCTGGTCGACCGCGGTGTGCGCACCCGCAACACCGACGAGCCGCCCCGCCCGGTCACCCACCGGGTACAGGTCCTGGAAGCCCTGGCAGACACACTCACGATCGTCGCCCCCTACATGGGGTGAGGGGCAGGGCCGCTACGCCCTGCCCATGGTCCTGGTGAAGGTCGCGGGGTCGTCGTCGAAGCCCTCGACACCGGGGTGGAAAGTCCACCCTCCGGAGGAGTCGCGGACGAACTCCGCGACCGTCGCCGCCGTGGAGCCGAGGACGCTGCCGAAGTCGTCGTCGGCCAGGACCGTGTAGCCCTCGCGGATGCGCAGCCCCGGGTTGAGGACGCCGACGAAGGTGCGGCGCGCGGAGCGCTGCTGGATGACCACGCCGACCACCACGCGCGCGTACCGGCCGTCGAGCCGGTCGAGCTCCAGCGTCATGACCTCGTCCCAGCCGAACCCCTTGCCGTCCTTGCTGTCCCGGTTGAGGTAGATCGTGCCGTCAGGGGAGCGGCTGTCGAAGTGCACGACGTAGGCAGGGGCGCCATGGGGATCGCCCGCGACATAGGTCGCGGCGACTATGTCCAGGTCGGTGGGTGATTCCCCCGCGGGACTCGGGTCCCACTTCAGCGCGACTTCGACCTTGCGGATGCCCTTGCTGAGGCCGCTCACCGGACTCCCCTTCCCCGTGTCCCCGAATGCCCTCGGACCGAACTGCCGGTTCGTCAGGGCGGATTGTCCATCCTGCCACGCGCGCGTGGCGATCGCGCGGCTGCTCTCGGTCGGACAGTGACGGGTGCCACGCTCCGGGCCGTACGATGGCGCGGTGCTGGTCAAGTGGATTCGCTGCACCGTGGTGGACCGCCGCGGCTTCGAGCGGGGGCAGCGAAAGTGGGCGGGGCTTCTGGGGGAGCCGGGGTTTCGGGGACAGGGCGGGGGCTGGAGCAGGCGGCGGCCCTCGGTGGCGCATGTCTTCGCGTTCTGGGAAAGCCGTGCCTTCTACGACTCCTTCATGGCCCGCTCGCACGACCGGCTGGCGGCGGCCCAGGCCGGCACGTTCAAGGACATCCAGGTCAAACTGTTCGACTACCGCTTCGACGTGAAGACCGGCTTCGAGCCGCGCTTCACGGACGCGGACCTGATCCGGGTGGCCCTCTGCCGCGCCCACGAGGAACGCGCCGAGCACTTCACCCTCATGCAGGAGAAAGTGTGGAACCCCGCGATGGCAGGCTCGCCCGGGATGATCCGCGGGCTGTTCGGTGAGGCGCCGGGGCACGAGTTCCTGGTGCTCTCCATGTGGCGCTCGGAGGCGGAACACGGCAAATACCGCATCGAGCGGGTGGAGCGGCTCGCCCTGCGGGCCCAGACCGAGGCGGACGTCGCCTCACTCACCGGGGACATCGTGGAGATGGAACCGATCTGGACGGTGTGATTTTCGGCGCGTTTCATCGTGTGCCCTTGTGGCCCCTGGCGCGGGATCTGTGTGACCTACGCCGTATGGGACCCGTACGAGTGCTCGGTGGGCCCTCACTCGATCTAGGGTTTCGGCATGGCACGACCACGGCGCATCGTCCTTGTCCGGCACGGCGAGTCAACGGGCAATGTTGATGACACCGTCTACGAGCGTGAGCCCGACCACGCACTGGCCCTGACCGAACGGGGGTGGTGGCAGGCCGAGGAGACCGGCAAACGCCTGCGCGAGGTGTTCGGCCGCGAGCGCGTCAGCGTGTACGTCTCCCCGTACCGCCGTACCCACCAGACCCTCCGGGCCTTCCATCTCGACCCCGAGCTCATACGGGCGCGTGAGGAGCCCCGGCTGCGCGAGCAGGACTGGGGAAACTGGCAGGACCGCGACGACGTACGCCTGCAGAAGGCCTATCGGGATGCGTACGGGCACTTCTTCTTCCGCTTCCCCCAGGGGGAGTCCGGTGCCGATGTGTACGACCGGGTCGGTGGCTTCCTGGAGAGCCTGTTCCGCAGTTTCGAGGACCCGGACCATCCGCCGAACGTGCTCCTGGTGACCCACGGCCTGGCGATGCGGCTGTTCTGCATGCGTTGGTTCCACTGGACGGTCGCGGAATTCGAGTCACTGTCGAATCCGGGGAACGCCGAGATGCGGATGCTCGTTCTCGGGGACGACGGCAGGTACACGCTGGACCGGCCGTTCGAACGTTGGCGAGATCCGGAGCCGTACGGGATCACCGGATAGAGTGGCAGAGCGATGACCGCTGAATCCTCACACGACGGGCGCCTGGACCGCGCCCTGGCGAGCTTGCGCGGACTGGCGGTGGGGGACGCGCTGGGCTCGCAGTTCTTCGTGCCGGTGAACTATCCGCTGCTCAAGCATCGCGAGCTGCCGCCCGGCCCCTGGCAGTGGACGGACGACACGGAGATGGCCTGCTCGGTGGTCGCCGTCCTGGCCGCTCACCACCGCATCGACCAGGACGCCCTGGCCCTCTCCTTCGCCGAGCACCACGACTTTGACCGAGGGTACGGCCCGGCGGTCAACCGGCTGCTGCGCCTCGTCCGGGAAGGGGGCGACTGGCGCGAACTGGCCGCCGCGCTCTTCAACGGACAGGGGTCGTGGGGCAACGGAGCCGCGATGCGGATCGCCCCCTTGGGCGCCTACTACGCGGACGACCCCGAACAGGCGACCCACCAGGCGGAGATCTCCGCCTACCCGACGCACCAGCACCGTGAGGCAGTGGTCGGCGCCATGGCGGTCGCCGCGGCCGCCGCGCTGGTCGGCGCCCCCGGTGGGCCGCCCAGCGCCGAGGCGCTCCTCGACGGCGTTGTCGCGCTCGTCCCGAAGAGCGCCGTCGGCGCGGGCCTGCGGCGCGCCCGGGACATGCTGGACTACGGCGACGCTGCCACGGTCGCGGCCGTGCTGGGCTGCGGGCGGCGCACGACCGCCCATGACACCGTGCCCTTCGCTCTCTGGTCGGCCGCGCGGGCGCTGGGCGACTACGAACAGGCGTTCTGGACGACTGCTCAGGTCGGCGGGGACGTGGACACGACCTGCGCCATCGTGGGCGGGGTGCTGGCCGCTGGGAAGGCGGGGGCTCCGCCGTCCGGCTGGGTGGAGCAGACGGAAGTCCTCCCGAGCTGGGTCGCGACGTCTGCCTGAGGGGGTCCCGTGCGCGACGGCTGCTGCGGCGTCGAGCGCTCTCCCAGGGGCTGCTCCGGGAACTCCCGTCTCCTCTGAGCGAGGCTGCGTGCTCGCTGGAAACTCTCCGTGCCCGATGGGAACTCTGTGTGACCGTCCGGGCGTTGTCACGACATCCGCTGTGCGACACATGGGGCGCACAGCGGATGTCATGGGAGTGGCGCCGGGGGTGGTCAGGATGCGAGGGGTGCTCAGGATGCGGGGGATGGCCAGGAAGTTCTCGTCGACTGTGGACGCGGTGCGGGTGACCGGACCGTCGTTCATGCCGTCGGTCCCTCGGACGCGGCCCGGTCACCCGTGGTCCCTCGCGGCCCCGGCCGGATCAGCCGGCCACGGGGCCTGCCGTTCCCGCCAGAGCCTCCAGATCGCTCTTGCGGACCCGGATCACCAGCCAGGCGGTCACCAGGGCGAGCAAGGCCATGGCGGCTGCCGGGACGAAGGCGGTGGAGATGCCCTGGGCGAGCACCTCGTGGCCCCAAGGGGCGGGCAGTTGGTGCGTCCTGCTGAACTCCGCCTTCTGCTCTGCCGATCCGTTGGCGAGGAACTTCGGCAGTTGCTTCTCCGCCTCGTCCTTGCTGGCCGTGCCGAACACCGTCGTCAGGATGGACAGGCCGAGCGATCCGCCCACCTGCTGTGTGGCGTTGAGCAGCCCAGACGCGGCGCCCGCCTCGTGCTGGGCGACCCCGGAGACCGCGGTGACCGTCACCGTGACGAAGTTCAGGCCCATGCCGAAGCCGAACACCAGCATCGGACCCAGCACTCCGCCGGGGTAGGAACTGTCGGGACTGATGAAGGTCTGCCAGGTGAGCCCGATCGCGACGAGTGCGGAGCCGGTGAGCAGGAACGGCTTGGGGCCGAGAGCCGGCAGGAAGCGCTGCGACAGGCCCGCCCCGAACGCGATCGCGACCGTCACGGGAAGGAAGGCGACGCCCGCCTTGATCGGGCTGTAGCCCAGTACGTTCTGCACGAACAGCACGATGTAGAAGAACATGCCGAACATCGCCGCGGCCAGGCTCAGCATGATCACGTACGTGCCCGACCGGTTGCGGTCAGCGAACATCCGCAGCGGGGTGATCGGCTCCTTGGCCCGCCTCTCGATGAACACGAAGGCCAGCAGCAGCACCACCGCGGCAGCGAAGGAACCGCGGGCAAGACCGTCCCGCCAGCCCTCCTCGGCCGCGCGGATGAAGCCGTACACCAGGGACGCCATGCCCACCGTCGAGGTCAGCGCGCCCGCGATGTCGAAACGTCCGGGATGCCGGTCGGACTCGCTGATGTAGAGCGGCGTCAGCACGGCGATCAGTACACCGATCGGCACGTTGACGAAAAGCACCCAGCGCCAGTCGAGCCATTCGGTGAGCATGCCGCCCGCGAGCAGACCGATGGCCCCGCCGCCCGCGGACACCGCGGCGAAGACACCGAAGGCCCGGTTCCGCTCCGGGCCCTCCGGGAAGGTGGTGGTGATGAGCGCCAGCGAGGTGGGCGACGCGATCGCGCCACCCACGCCCTGCAGAGCGCGGGCCGCGAGCAACTGCCAGGGTTCCTGGGCGAGTCCGCCCAGCAGCGAGGCGAAGGTGAAGAGCAGGATGCCGGTCATGAACACCCGGCGGCGTCCCAGGATGTCACCGGCTCGGGCGCCGAGCAGCAGCAGGCCGCCGAAGGTGAGCGTGTAGGCGCTGACCACCCAGGTGAGATCGGTCGTGCTGAACTTGAGCGCGTCTTGAATGTGCGGGAGAGCGATGTTCACAATCGTCGCGTCGAGTACCACCATGAGTTGGCAGGCCGCGATGACGGTGAGTGCTATGCCGGGATGCCCCTCCCGGCGAGCCGCTCCTGGCTTCTGGTTCTGAACCAACTGAGAGGTTGTCACTATGGGTCCCCCACAAGTGCCTTAGTGAACGCTCGCGTTCACTGTCGCGCCAACGGTAGTGAGTCCCCAGTAGTGAACGCAAGCGTTCACTTAACGTTCTGTCGCTCGGTGAGTCCCCCTTCGCTGCCGCGTGGCGTGTCCCCCATCCCCGGAAAACCCCCTCCCCTGCTCACTGGAGATGCTCAGATGGTTACTTCGCGCTGGACGGCCGCCCCCGCTCGGACAGCCTCCCTACGCCGGCGCGGCGCCGTGCTCGAACGCGCGATCCTCGATGCCGCGCTGGAGCAACTCGGCACGGTCGGCTGGAACGGCCTCACGATGGAGGGAGTCGCCGCCGGCGCCCAGACGGGCAAGGCTGCGGTCTACCGGCGCTGGCCGACGAAGGAGGATCTGGTCGCGGACGCGCTGCAGGCCGGACTGCCGCGCCTGGACGCGGCGCCCGACCTGGGGAGCGTGCGCGCGGACCTGCTCGAGCTGTGTCGGCAGGCGCGCGCGGCGATGTTCTCGCGTCCCGGCTTCGCGCTGCGCTCAGTGATTCACGAATGCGACCATGCCCAGGCTGAACGCTTCCATGCGGTGATCATCGGGGGGGTCGTGGAGCCGACCATAAGGCTCCTGCGGGAGGTCATCGAGCGTGGTATTGAGCGGAGTGAGGTGCGGTCCGACGCGGTAAACGGTTATGTCCTCGATGCCATCCCGGCCATGATGATGTATCGATCAAAGATGTGCGCAAGCGAATGGAATGACCAGGACGTCGAGGAAATGATCGACCAGTTGATGCTGCCGCTGCTGCGTTCGATCAGTGTCTGAGCGCGGTCCGCGGCGGCTGTGAGCGTGCTTGGGCCAACCGGGGTGTCGTACCGGGATCCCGGCGGCGTACGCTAAGGGCGCCATGCCGTACGAACCGCCTACTCACACCGTCGAGCGCTCCCTCCGCGCCACGACCGGAGCGAAGGTCATTGCCGGTGTCGACGAGGTGGGGCGCGGTGCGTGGGCCGGTCCCGTCACCGTCTGCGCGGCGGTCACCGGACTGCGCCGGCCCCCGCAAGGGCTCACCGACTCGAAGCTGCTCACCGTCAAACGCCGTACCGAACTCGCCCTGGAGCTTCGGAAGTGGGTGACGTCGTACGCCCTGGGACACTCGTCCCCGGAGGAGATCGATGACCTGGGGATGACGGCGGCGCTGCGGCTCGCGGCGGTGCGCGCCCTCGATGCCCTGCCGGTCCGCCCTGATGCGGTGATCCTCGACGGGAAGCACGACTACCTCGGTACTCCCTGGATGGTCCGAACGGTCATCAAGGGCGACCGGTCGTGCGTGGCGGTTGCGGCGGCCTCGGTGATCGCCAAGGTTCAGCGCGACAAAATGATGGCCGAACTGGGTATCGACCATGCAGACTTCGGTTTTGCGGACAACGCCGGGTATCCGTCACCCGTGCACAAGGCCGCACTGCAGGAGTGGGGCCCCACCCCCTACCACCGGTTGTCGTGGGCGTATCTTGATGCGCTGCCCCAGTGGCGGCATCTCAAGAAGGCCCGCAGCTGGGCGGACGGACGCGTTCCGGAGATCGAGGGTCAGCTCGGCTTCGACTTCTGACGATTCCGCTCGCGCTGATGTGCCACCCACTGGCGCGAGCCGCACCAATGTTTGATAAATAACAGCTCATGCCTCTCATTCCCGAGGAGCCTCAGATTCACGAGAGTGCCCAGGGTCCCCGCGCCACTCCGGCCAGCGGCCGTACCGCGCCGACCCCCCGCCCCGTACCCGGTCCACGCCCCGCGGCTCCGTCGCGCCCCGGTCGTCCCGGTCCTCTCCGGCCCGCGCCGCCGGTGCAACGCACGCCACGCGACGTGGCCGTGGCCAAGCCCGAACCGTCGGGCCCGGCTGTCCCTGTCCCTTCCGCTGCGGCGACCCCGCAGCTCCAGCTGATCCCGGCCTCGGCCGAAGGTGCGCTCGACGCTGCCGAGGAGGCCGTGGACCTGCTCCTGGACTCGGGTCGCGTCCCCGGTGACGTTCTTGTGATCACCACCGGCGATCCGCACCCCTGGGCCGCTCACGAGCTGTCCTTCGGTGAAGCCTCCTATTGGGTACAGCACGACGCGCGCGACGACGTCTTCTACGCCGACGCCACCATCGCGGGCCGTGCCGGATCCCGTCCGGTGGTCGTCGTTGCCGTCAACGGCGGCCCCGCCGCCGCTGCCGCCACCGCCCTGTCGCTCGCCCGTGCCAAGGCCGGTGCCCTGCTGATCGTCTGCGGCGACCCGCAGCAGATCAACTCGGTGCTGGGCGCGGGCGTCTGAGCCGGTTCCGCCGGTCCCGGCGGAGGCCGGGAGCGACGGAGGTGCCGTTGCGACGGCACCCGCACAGTGGGCACTTCGGTATGCCCGGACGGCCGTGGGCGCGCGCAGTGCGCGTGCCTCCGCCCGGTCCGGGATACGCCGGTGCCGGTGTCGGCGCCGTGAGGCAGCCGCCTCGGCGCGGTTCCCTGTCGCAGGGCGGCGTTCCGGTGCGCGGCGGCCTGACCGTTTGCGGGCACTCCGCGTCTGTCGGGTCGTACGAATCGGCGTCGGCAGTGACGTAGCGGCCGGGTGATGCCGGGCGGGGCTGCCGACGGGGCTCTCGATGCACGAAGACGCGTGCCCTCCGGAGTAGAGCTCCGTCGGTGGCCCTCAGCGGGCGGCGGCGCGGCGCAGGACCTCCGAGGCGGCGCCGCCGGTGCGGGGCAGCAGCAGTGGAGGCGCCTCGGAAGTCGTGAAGGGCTCCGGCGCCGAGTCGGCATTGGGACGACGGCCGCCGCGGCCCTCGCCGAGGACCTGCCAGCCGTCGTGCGTCAGCGTGATGTACGCCCCGCAGCGCAGCCCGTGCAGCGTGCAGGCGTCGCGCAACCCCCACATCCACGCGCCGTCCTCCTCCGTCCAGCGCGCGTCGCCCTCACGGCAGTAGAGCAGTACGGCGGTGCGCACCGGGGTGCGGCGCCGCAGGTCGTGCGGGATGACCCGGCGCAGCTGGGCGAGCAGCGCATTGCGGAACATCCAGCCGTCCGCCGGAGCCGAGCGGCGAGTGAACGAGGCGCTCGCCCGCACTCGTTCGTCCGGGTCGAGCACGGCCACGATCGCCGTCTCCGGCTTGGGGTGGTGCCGGGTGTGGAGGCCGCTCACGACCTCCCGGGGGTTGCGCAGCAGCGGGATCCCGGCGGCGGCCCACTCCGCGGGTTCGAGCATGCGGCTGGCGGAAGCGGCGGACGTGGATGTCGACAACGATGCTGCCGAGGACGGAGCGAATCCGAAGGTCACGGTCCTCCCTTCGGCTACGCGCCCACACTGCGGGCGGGTCGGATTCGGGGGAGCGCACACCGCAGCAGAGCCCTACCTGATCACGGACGAGCCGTGCGGGGAGCGGACTTCAATTCTTCCTGTCGAACTTGGATGCGGCAACGAGCAATTGGGGCCACCGACCCGTATGCGGCGGTGTGTGACTTATATCCCTACCCCGTGTTTCACCCCGCGATGCGAGGGGCCGCAGCGGGCGGCACGTTCGACCCGAGTGAGGGGTGAGGTGCGGAGGATTCGAACGAGTGCGGCCGCGTGGCCGCCCGGTCAGCCCCGCACGCCGAGCACCAGCGGCAGCACCCCCTGGGCGCCGGCGCGGCGCAGCACCCGGGTCGCGACCGCGAAAGGCCGGCCGGTCTCGGAGAAGCCGTCCACGGGGAGCACCGACCCCCGGGCCTCGGCGCTGAGTCCCGGCGGGCCGCAGAAGTGGGAAGGCATTCGAATCAAGGCCGAATTGCTGACCTGACCTGCGCAAACGGATGGTCACGCTGGGTGAGGTGGCCCTTTGTCCTTGTCATCGGGTTGCATGGGGGCATGGACAACCTGGAGCTCCGCACTGAAGCCGACGCCATCCTCGCTGAGCTCGTCGGTGCCCCGGGGGGTTCGGCGCGACTGCGAGAGGACCAGTGGCAGGCGGTGGCGGCCCTGGTGGAGGAACGACGGCGTGCCCTGGTGGTGCAGCGCACCGGCTGGGGCAAGTCGGCGGTGTACTTCGTGGCCACCGCTCTGCTGCGCCGGCGTGGCTCCGGCCCGACGGTGATCGTCTCGCCGCTGCTGGCGCTGATGCGCAACCAGGTCGAGTCGGCGGCGCGGGCCGGTATCCGGGCGCGCACCATCAACTCGGCCAACCCGGAGGAGTGGGACACCATCTACGAGGAGGTCGAGCGCGGCGAGACCGACGTTCTCCTCGTGAGTCCGGAACGCCTCAATTCTGTGGATTTTCGCGATCAGGTGCTGCCCAAGCTGGCAGCCACGACCGGTCTGCTGGTGGTCGACGAGGCGCACTGTATCTCCGACTGGGGCCACGACTTCCGCCCCGACTACCGTCGGCTGCGGGCGATGCTCGCTGAGCTTGCCCCCGGCGTGCCGGTGCTGGCGACCACTGCGACCGCGAACGCGCGGGTCACTGCGGATGTGGCCGAGCAACTGGGTACCGGTGCCGGTGAGGCCTTGGTGCTGCGGGGCCCGCTGGAGAGGGAAAGCCTGCGGCTGGGTGTGGTCCAGTTGCCGGACGCCGCGCACCGCCTGGCCTGGCTCGCCGAGCACCTGGACGAACTGCCGGGCTCCGGAATCATCTACGCCCTCACCGTCGCCGCAGCCGAGGAGGCCACCGCCTTCCTGCGGCAGCGCGGCTTCCGGGTGGCCTCCTACACCGGGCGCACGGAGAACGCCGACCGGCTGCAGGCCGAGGTCGACCTGCAGGAGAACCGGGTCAAGGCGCTGGTCGCGACTTCGGCGCTGGGCATGGGTTTCGACAAGCCGGACCTGGGCTTCGTGGTCCATCTCGGCTCGCCGTCCTCGCCGATCGCGTACTACCAGCAGGTGGGCCGCGCGGGCCGAGGGGTGGCTCACGCCGACGTGTTGCTGCTGCCGGGCAGGGAGGACGAGGCGATCTGGCGCTACTTCGCCGATACGGCCTTCCCGCCCGAGGCGCAGGTCCGTCAGACCCTCTCGGCCCTCGCCGGTGCGGGACGGCCGCTGTCCGTGCCGGCCCTGGAGGCGGCGGTGGATCTTCGGCGTACCCGTCTGGAGACGATGCTGAAGGTGCTGGACGTCGACGGGGCGGTCAAGCGGGTGAAGGGCGGCTGGATCTCCACCGGCGAGCCGTGGGTCTACGACTCCGAGCGGTACGCCTGGGTCGCCCGGCAGAGGGCGGCCGAGCAGCAGGCCATGCGCGATTACGTGAGCACGGCACAGTGCCGGATGGAGTTCCTGCGCCGGCAGTTGGACGACGAGGGTGCGATCCCGTGCGGCCGTTGCGACAACTGCGTGGGAGCCTGGGCCGATTCCTCGGTTTCGGCGGAGATGTTGACGGGGGCGGCGAAGGAACTGGACCGTCCGGGGGTGGAGGTCGAGCCGCGCCGGATGTGGCCGACGGGGATGCCCGCACTGGGCATCGACCTCAAGGGGCGTATCCCTGCCAAGGAGCAGTGCTCCACTGGGCGCGCCCTGGGGCGGCTCTCGGACATCGGCTGGGGCAACCGGCTGCGCCCGCTGCTGGCTGAGAACGCGCCCGATGGGCCAGTGCCCGATGATGTCCTGCGGGCCGCGGTGGCGGTCCTCGCCGATTGGGCGCGCTCTCCGGGCGGCTGGGCATCGAATGTTCCGGACGCTGTTGCCCGGCCGGTGGGAGTTGTCGCTGTGCCGTCCCTGGCCCGCCCGCAACTGGTCGGTTCCCTCGCCCAGGGGATCGCGGCCATCGGCCGCCTCCCCTTTCTGGGCACCTTGACGTACACCGGGCCGAGCGGCGTGCACGCGGCACGTCGCAGCAACTCCGCTCAACGCCTCAGGGCGCTGTCCGGTGCCTTCGCTGTCCCTGAGGAGCTGGTTGGTGCCCTGGTCGGCTCTCCGGGCCCCGTCCTGCTCGTGGACGACTACACCGACTCCGGCTGGACCCTCGCCGTCGCTGCCCGCCTGCTCCAACAGGCAGGCAGCGAACAGGTCCTTCCCTTGGTCCTCGCTGCGGCAGGCTGAGCTCCCCCGTGTCGTGGGTGGGGCCGAACGCGTCGCCCCTGCCGTGGTGGGCAGCGCGCCGCCTACCTCCTGCAAGCCACTGGTCCTCGCGCAGCCGTGCCGCGCCGGTGGCGTCCCCGCGAGGCGGGCGAGGACCGCGTCGGCGGCCGTCCGGAGGTCCGCGTGGCACGTGTGCTCCATGCGTCCCGTACGACACGACCGCACTGACAGACGGCGGATGCGCCACAGGAATGCCGTCATGACGTGTTCCTGATTGAAGTTATCCACAGGGCAAAGCGGAACTTCGCAATCCGCGAGATCGTCGGCGCATGACGAATCACGGCGAAACGACTGGATCATTCGAAAACGGCGACATGGCGCGACGCGCAGACATGGAACGGGCCGCGTTCGACGGCCCCACCGGCACGCACCAGGTCACCCTGCGCACCCCGGCCGAACTGGCCGACGCCCTGCCATACCTGCTCGGGTACCGCCCTGAGGACAGCATCGTGCTGGTCGCCCTGCACGACAAAGGCGGACGGGGCCGGTTCGGCGGCCGGGCCCGGCTCGGCATCCCGGCCGGTTCCGACGACTGGGCCTCCGTGGCACGGCAGTTGGCGCACGGACTGGTGACGGGCAGCGAACGCCGGGGCGCCCGGCCCGAGCAGATGGTCGCCTACCTCTGCCAGGAACCGGGGCAGGGCGAGTCGGGCCGGCAGGTCATGGAACGGCTGCGGCCTCTGGCACAGAGCATCCGTGTTGAGTGCGGTCTCCTCGACGTGCCGGTCATCGAGGCGCTGTGCATCTCGGGCGGCCGCTTCTGGTCGTACTGCTGCACAGGTGAAGCGTGCTGTCCGGCCGAGGGTGTCGTGATGGGCCTGCCCGGCACCTCCGTGCTGGCTGCCGCCGCCACCTACGCCGGACTCCAGGTGCGCGGCACACTGCGAGAGTTGCGGGCCAGGCTGCTGCCCTGGGAGACGCCGGCCGCGCTCGAGCAGGAGGTCGCCCTGGACGGCGCCAGCCGGAACCTGGTCCCCAGGATCCTGGACGACACGAGCCGTGCCCATGTGGCGGACGAGACGTTGGCACTGGCGGAGCGGGTCATGGGGCGCTTCGCCGAGGCGCCGACCGTTTCCGGCACGTTCATGACCGACGGCCGTGACGACGAACTGCTGGAACACGACGAGGCCGCGGCGCTGATTCTCGGCCTGCAGGACCGTACGACCCGCGACTTGGCGGCCGCATGGATGGAGGGTGACGAGGCAGGTCCCGCACTCCGTCTCTGGCGCGCACTGGCCCGCCGCTGTGTCGGGTCCTACGGCGAACACGCCGCAGCGCCCCTCACCCTGGCAGGCTGGGTCGCCTGGTCGACCGGCGACGACCTGGAGGCCCGAGAGGCCCTGGCCATGGCGCTGGGTGCCGACCCTGGGTACCTCTTCGCGCGTCTGCTGCACCAGGCCTGCAACGAGGGCCTGGACCCGGAGTCGGTCCGTCGCTGCCTGCGTGCCGAGCGCGCGGAACGCGCGAGCCGTGGGTGCCCGGGTGCCGAGCCGACTGTGAGGACGGCACGGGTGGACACCGGCGCTCCGGTACCAAGCGATGTGACTGAGTCGATGTCATGCGATGTGACTGAGTCGATGCTCCGCAACGCGAGTGAATCGATGTCATGTGACGCGACCAGGGCGGTGCCGAGCCGTGCGCCGAGCTCTCCGGTCACGTCGGGAGAGACTCCCCGTCGCCGACGCCGCACGCGTGGCGCCGGGGCCGCAGCGGGTCGCCCCGCCACCGCTCCGACGGGCAGCACGCGGCCACGTGGTTCGGGGAAAGGCACGGAGCGGCGTCGTGGCACCGGTGCGAAAGGCGTGCGTCCTGGGAGCGGTGACACCAAGGGGGAGGCATGAGCGACTGCTGGGGCGCGCCGGCTGCCGCCGCGGATGTCCTCACGTGGGTGGCAGCAGCAGGGCGAGTGGCGGACCGCACCCCAGGGCCGGCACGAGTGTGCTGCCGCGTTGCCACCACTCGCGTGGACGGCAGCAGCGGGACAAGCGGCGGACCGCACTCCAGGGGCCGGCACCAGTGTGCTGCTGCGTTGCCACCATTCGGTGGGGCTGTCCCATGGCGGCCGTGACCCGAAGGAGCCCGGATCCGTTCACCTGAGTGGCGGAACGCATGGACGGGGCGCGCCGCCGCACCCGTGTCCCGCCCCAGCCCTCCGCCCGGCGCCGCCCACGCCAGCGGCGCACAGAGCGCAGAAGAAGTCACCGTATGCACCAGTCCATTCCGCCCTCAGCCGACGACTACCGCTTTGCCGCCGGGAGGTCCGCGCCTTCCCTCCGCTCGGGCACGGGTCCGCCGCCCGCGGACGAATCCGGTGCAGGCCGGGGCCGGACGCCTGTGCCTGTGCCTGCACGCCAAAGCCAGACCCACGCGCCCGCGGATCAAGGCGGGATTCCCGGGCCCACGGGCGAAGGCCCACCTCCTTCGTCCCCAAGCCGAGCCCAGCCGCCTTGGTCCACAGACGCCGCATGGTCTCCGTCCCCGCACCTCAGCCAGGTGCGTCGCGCAGCGGCCGCCCCGTCGAGAGGAACCCCGCATCCAGCCCCGCTCCCGACGGCCCGTCGTGTCGGTGATCTCCCGCCCACCCACACCGCGATGATCTGTGTAGCTCTCCCCGGCCTCGTGATCTCGACGGAACAAGGGCAGCTGACCGGCCGGGGACTGGAGGGGTACTACCGTGCGGGCCGGCGCCTGCTGTCCCGTTGCCAGGTCCGCGTGGCCGGACGCGAGCCGCTCGCGGTTCAGGCGCGGATAACCGCGGCCGACCGGGCCCGCTTCGTAGGAACTCTGCGCGCCTCCCCCTACGCCGGCCCCGATCCGGACGTCGTCGTCGAGCGGATCCGGAACGCGGACGGTACGGAGCGGATCACACTGCACAGTACGGCCCCACGCCCCGTGCGCTTCCCGGTCGAGGTGGCCCTGGGCACGGACCTGGCCGACCTGGGTGCCATCGCGTCGGGCACCGCGGGGCCCGAACTGCCCGCCAGCGTCCACGACTCCGGCCTGCGCTGGTCCTGCGCCACCGGTACGTCGTCGGTCACCGCAGCCCCGCCACCGGCCGACGCGCTGGCCTCCGCGGGACTGCTGCGCTGGGACGTCGAGCTGCCTCCAGGCGGGAGTACCACCGTGGAACTGCGCGTCCGGACGGACGGGGCGGGACGCGTCCGGGCCGTGGGCCGCGCGACGACGAGCCCGCTCGCCGCCGCCCGCGCGACCGGCGACCACCCGGGAGCTCAGGCACTCCTGCGCACGAGCATCGAGGACCTCCAGGCGCTGCTGCTGCGCGACCCGGCACACCCGTCCGACATGTATCTCGCGGCCGGGGCGCCCTGGCGGTGCGGCCTGGCCCCGGCCGAGGCGCTCGCCGCGGCCCGGATGGCCCTGCCCCTCGGCACCCGGCTCGCCACGGGTACGCTGCGCACCCTCGCCCGCACCCAGCTCCCGGGCCCGGGCGCGCGCTCCGGCGTGATCCCTGGGCCGCTGCGCGACGTGGGCCCCCGTCTGCCACCGGCCTGCACGGCCACAGAGGCCACGCTGCTGTTCCCGGCGCTCCTCGCGGAGGCCCGCCGCTGGGGGCTCCCCGAACATGAGACCGAGGAACTGCTGCCGACGGCCGAGCGCTGTCTGACCTGGTTGCGGACCACCGTGGGCGACGGCACGTACCTGTACGACCCGCAGACCGATGGCCCCGCCCGCTGCGAGACGCAGGCCCACGCCCACCGTGCCGCGGTACTCGGCGCCGACCTGCTGGATGCCTGTGGGCGGCCCGGTGGTGTCGGTCTGCGGCAGTGGGCCGAGGCGCTGCGGAACGGGTTTCGGGAGGACTTCTGGGTCGAGCACCCCGGCGGTGGCCGACCCGCGGCCGCGCGCGCCCCGGACGGACGCCTCATCGCGCACCTCGGCGCGTCCGTCGTCCATCTGCTCGACCCCGGTCTGCTGGGCGGGGGTGAATTGGCGCCGGGGCTGCTCGACAAGGTACGGACCGAACAACTCGCCCGGCTGCTCGGTGGCCCCGTCATGGACTCCGGCTGGGGACTGCGTGGGCTCGGCACAAAGGAAGCGGAGTACAACCCGTTCGGCCACCGCGGCGGCGCCGTGCGGGTCCAGGAGACGGCGGTCGCCGTCGCGGGTCTGACCGCCGCGGGGTACGAGAAGGAGGCGACCTCACTGCTACGCGGGGTACTGGCGGCGGCCGACGTCTTCGGCCACCGGCTGCCCGAGATGTACGCGGGCGAGCAGCGCACCGAGGGGAGCGCTCCCGTGCCGCATCCGGCGGCCTGCCGTCCCGCCGCCACCGCGGCAGCCGCCGGAGTCCTGCTGCTTACCACCCTCGCCGGGATCCGTCCCGACGCCCCCGTCGGCACGGTCACGCTGCGCCCCGTGCGCAGTGCGCCCCTGGGCGAGATCGGTCTGACGGGCCTGCGCGTCGCGGGCGCACCCTTCTCCGTACGGGTCAGTCGACTCGGTCTCGCCATGGTCGAGGAGGCGGCCACCGGACTCCAACTGCGAGCCTGACCTCGTACGGCACCGCGGCGCACACAGAATGCCCCCGGGCCCCGCGGGGGGCGGTGAGGTGCATGGCGAGTGGAGTGGATCAGCCACCGATGCCCGACGAAGGGAGTGTTTATCGTCAGGCAGACGACTATGATCGCGGCATGCCCTACGACCCGTCAGCCTTTCCGCCCTTCGCCGTCACCGTGGACCTGGTCGTACTGACCGTGCGCCGCCACGCCCTGTGCGCGCTGGCGGTGCGCAGGGGGGAGCCGCCCTTCCAGGGGCGCTGGGCACTCCCGGGCGGCTTCGTGCGGGCCGACGAGGACCTGTCGCAGACCGCGGCACGCGAGCTTGCCGAGGAAACCGGACTGCACGCGCACGATCCGTCCCTCCCCGTCCAGGACAACGGCGCCCACCTGGAGCAGCTCGCGACGTACGGTGACCCCAAGCGCGACCCGCGGATGCGCGTGGTCAGTGTCGCCCACCTGGCGCTCGCCCCCGACCTGCCCGCGCCCCGGGCCGGTGGCGATGCCAGCAACGCGCGCTGGGCGCCCGTCGAGGAGTTGCTGCAGCAGGGCGGTTACGGCCGTGACGGCGAACCGGTCGCGCCGCTCGCCTTCGACCACGCCCAGATCCTCTCCGACGGGGTGGAGCGCGCCCGCTCCAAGATCGAGTACTCGTCGCTGGCCACGGCGTTCTGCCCCACCGAGTTCACCGTCGGCGAGCTGCGCCGTGTCTACGAGGCGGTGTGGGGCGTGGCGCTCGACCCGCGCAACTTCCACCGCAAGGTGACGGGCACGCCCGGCTTTCTGGTCCCCACCGGTGGTACCACCACGCGTCAGGGCGGCCGCCCGGCCCAACTCTTCCGCGCCGGCGGCGCCACATTGCTCAACCCCCCGATGCTCCGCCCCGAAGTCTGAGCTCAGCTGCCTCGGCGCGCCGGGTCCGCGGCGCGACGGAGTGCAAGGGACCGAGCCAATCGGTCGGCCGCCGTCGAAGCGTGCCGTGCGATGCCCGAAAAATCGGACATAGCGCGCTATCTTGCTTTGGGTGATCCAGGCCTTCGGACTGACCAGCAATCCCCGCAAGGACCTTCCGCCCGCGGTCGACGACGTCTCCTTCGAGGCGCGCGCGGGCCGCGTCACCACGCTGCTCGGAGCTGCGGGCGCGGGCAAGACCACGGCACTGAAACTCATGCTCGAACTTCAACAAGGCCGTGGTATCACCTACTTCAGAGGCCGCCCCCTGCACCGCATCGCCCACCCGTCGCGCGAGGTGGGCGTGCTGCTCGGAGACGTTCCGGGACACCCGGCCCGCACGGTCCGCGGCCACCTTCGCATGCTCTGTGCCGCCGCGGGAGTACCGGTACGAAGGGCCGACGAAGTCCTCGAGGTCGTCGGCCTGGTCAGCCTGCGAGACGAACACCTCGGCACCCTCTCGCGCGGCATGGACCGCCGCCTCGGTCTCGCCTGCGCCCTGCTCGCCGACCCGCACACCCTCGTGGTCGACGGCCCCGCTCAAGGGCTCACCGTCCGCGAGAGCCGATGGCTGTACGGAATGCTGCGCGCGCACGCCACCCAGGGCGGCACGGTCCTGTTCACCACCACCGACTCCAAGGAGGCCGCCCGCACCGCCGACCGGATCGTCACGCTCGAGCAGGGCAGAGTCGTCGCCGACCAGGAGGCCGTGGACTTCGCCCGGACCCGGCTTCGCCCCCGGGTCGCCGTTCGCAGCCCGCACGCCGCGCGCCTCGCCGCCCTCCTCGCCAAGGAGGCCCGCACCGCCCAGCGCTCAGTCGAAGTCGTCCAGGACGGCGGCAATCGTCTCTCCGTCTACGGCAGCACCTGCGCCGACGTCGGCGAGACCGCGTTCCGTCACGGCATCCTCGTACATCAACTCGCCGACGAGACCGGCGACATGGGGCCTGGTGCGGGGGCCGGGGCGTCCGACGAGCGGTTCGACGAGGGGGAGCTGTGGGCCGGGAGCCGTCGGGAGGAGAAACCCACGGTCAATACCGACAGCGCCACCGCCGCAGAAAACCCACGCACGCCCAGCGCGACTCGCAGTACCGACGCACGACACCCCCCGGCCGGCGAGCTGTCATCCGCCGAGGCGCTGCAGCGCCCAGCCGGCTCACCACTACGATCCACCGTCACACCGCCGGGTCCCCGTGCGGCGGCGGCCCGGGCCGACGAACAGACGCCCAGTGCCGTGGCGCCGCCGGGCACTCCCGCCGCACCGACCTCCGCCGACGTGCAGGCGACTGCTCCAGCCCCTCCAGTCCCCGCCGAGGTATCCCCGACTCCCGCTGCCGGGCCACACCTCCCCGAGGCATCACCGGCCCTCACCGAGACTCCCGCAGCCGACGAGGCCGGCCCGTCCGGGCGCCCAGTCGCTCGCCCCCCGCGGACACCGGGCACGCACGCCACGGCGCGCTCCCTTCCTCCCGCCGAGGCCGGCACGCTCGGCGCCCTGTCCGATCTCCCGCCCCCGATCTCCGTCCGCCCAGCCCCCAGCCCGTTGCGCCCCCTTCGCTACGAACTCCGCCGTGCCGCCGGCATCGGCACCGGGTTCCTCACGGCTGCCGCTGTGCTCGTCACCTCGGCCGTCGGCGCCGTACTCCTGGCTCGTATCGGTCACACCCCGCAGCCGCGGCTGTTGGTGGCCTGGCCGCGGGAGCTCCCGCTGCCGCCTGCGGCGCTCGGTGCCGGACTGCTCGGTGCGCTCGCCTTCGGGGACGAGTTCCGCCACCCCGCCCTGGCGGCGGACCGCGGCACCGTGCCCCGCCGGCTGGGGCTGCTCGCCGCCAAACTCCTCGTTTCCGCGGCCACCGCGCTGATGCTGGCCTTCCTCACCGTGGGCTGCGACGCCGAAGTGCTCTATGTCGTATACGGGCGGGAGCTCGCCCAGGTTCCCGCCGGCTGGTTCTCGCTGAGCGCCAGTTGGATCGGGCTCGTGGTCGGTTGCGCCTGGGCCGGGGTACTGGCCGCGGGCGTCTTCCGGTCCACCACCGCCGGGCTCGCCGCGGTGGTCGCCGTGCCGGTAGCCGTCGTACCGCTCGTACAAAAGGTCTTGGAAGGACCGTCCGTGCGGAGGGCGGCCGGCCTCTCCGTGCGGCTGCGCGAGGTGTATCTGCTGCAGTGGCCGTTCGGGGGAGAGCGCTATTTGGCGGGCGCGGCCCGGGTGATCGCCCAACCTGTTGGTGGCGCGCTGACGTTGTCGCTCACCGCTCTGCTCTGCGCATATCTGCTCACGACCCTGCGTAGCAGGGCCCGATGACACCCGTCCGCACGCTTCAATGCCCGGCCTGCACACAACTCCCCGGAGAACGCTCATTTCTTTCCGATAAGGCGTCAATTGCGGCGGCGTGAGCGATCACCCTTTCGTGTGCTTTTCACCAAAGACCTCAAGGGAGTTGGAGACGGCGCCGACAAAGGATCCGTGAGTACCCTTGCGCACACCATGATGACCGCCGCCCGCTCCGCAGACTCCGGCCTCGTCGGCCCGGGCGAACTCGACCGCTATCCCTTCGCCGAGGCCTCTGTCGCCGACCGCGTCGGAGCCCCCGTGTGGGAGGGCGCAGACCCGGAGCTGGGTCGCGTGGGCCGACGCGCCGCGGGCAGCCGCGGGCGCGGGCTGCACGGCCAACTTGTTCAGCAGCTGGGCCAGATGATCGTCTCCGGTGACCTGGGCGCCGACCGTCCGCTGGTGCCGGAGGAGATCGGCCAGCGCTTCGAGGTCTCCCGGACCGTCGTCCGCGAGTCGCTCCGGGTCCTGGAGGCCAAGGGCCTGGTCAGTGCCCGCCCGAACGTGGGCACACGCGTGCGCCCCGTCAGTGACTGGAACCTCCTGGACCCGGACATCATTGAGTGGCGGGCCTTCGGACCGCAGCGTGACGACCAGCGCCGCGAGCTCAGCGAGCTGCGCTGGACGATCGAGCCCCTCGCCGCCCGGCTCGCTGCCGGACACGGACGCGAGGACATCCAGCAGCGGCTGGCCGACATGGTCGAGATCATGGGCCATGCCATGGGACAGGGCGACGCGCTCACCTTCTCCCGGGCCGACGCCGAGTTCCACTCGCTGCTCATCCAGGTTGCGGGCAACCGAATGCTGGAGCACCTCTCCGGGATCGTGTCCGCCGCCCTCCAGGTCTCCGGCGGTCCGGTCGCGGGCTGTGAGCGGCCGAACGAGGCGTCCCTGGCGCATCACGGCAGGATCGTCGACGCCCTCGCCGCCGGCGACGGTGCGGCGGCCGAGACGGCCATGCGTCACCTTCTCACTGTCCACCCCGAGGTGGAGCGCGTGGTGCCCGCGCCACGCGAGCACTGACTGCGCACCACGGGTGGCCCGGCCGGAGATGTCTCCCCCCTCCTGTGACATCGCCCGGTCGACGCACCGTCCCCCGCCGGACCCCGCAGGAGCCTCCGGTTCCTGCGGGGTCCGGCGGTGCGACGAGGCGGTGACTGCATCGGAGCGGTCCCGACCGGCGATGCGGGTGACCTCATCTGTCAGGATTTGACCGCTTTTGAGCGATTACGGGGTGTGACTCGGGCCACGCAGATTGGGCGTAACGCTCGTGGAGACAACGCGATGACCTAAGAGGTGACAGTCGTGGAGGGAATACGGACGCCATTTGTGGCGCTGTGCTTCCTCCCGGCCCCCGCCCGCGCCGTCGGCCCATCTCCAAGGCCGGTGGTCGGCTCCCGTCGATCATGGACGGGGCCGGAAGCCGTTTTCCAACGTTCCGAGAGGTTGTTCGTGTCGGCCAGCACATCCCGTACGCTCCCGCCGGAGATCGTCGAATCCGTCTCTGTCATGGCGCTCATTGAGCGGGGAAAGGCTGAGGGGCAGATCGCCGGCGATGACGTGCGTCGGGCCTTCGAAGCTGACCAGATTCCGGCCACTCAGTGGAAGAACGTACTGCGCAGCCTCAACCAGATCCTCGAGGAAGAGGGTGTGACGCTGATGGTCAGTGCCGCGGAGCCCAAGCGCACCCGAAAGAGCGTCGCAGCGAAGAGTCCGGTCAAGCGCACCGCGACCAGGACGGTCGCGGCGAAGACCGTGACCACCAGGAAGGCCACCGCCACCCCGGCGGCCCCCGCCGACCCTGCCGGTGCCGATTCCGCCGACGAAGCCGCGATCGCCAAGAAGGCCGCGGCCAAGAAGGCGACCGCCAAGAAGACTGTGGCGAAGAAGACGACCGCTGTCGCCAAGAAGACGGCGGCCAAGAAGACCAGCGCCAAGAAGGACGACGCCGAGCTGGTCGAGGACGAGGCGCTCGAGGAGGTCAAGGGCGGCGCCGAGGAGCCCGAGGGCACCGAGAGCGCCGGCTTCGTGCTCTCCGACGAGGACGAGGACGACGCGCCCGCCCAGCAGGTCGCGGCCGCCGGTGCCACCGCCGACCCGGTCAAGGACTACCTCAAGCAGATCGGCAAGGTCCCCCTCCTCAACGCCGAGCAGGAGGTCGAGCTCGCCAAGCGCATCGAGGCGGGCCTGTTCGCCGAGGACAAGCTGGCCAACGCCGACAAGCTGGCGCCGAAGCTCAAGCGCGAGCTGGAGATCATCGCCGAGGACGGCCGCCGCGCCAAGAACCACCTCCTGGAGGCCAACCTCCGTCTGGTGGTCTCCCTGGCCAAGCGCTACACCGGCCGCGGCATGCTCTTCCTGGACCTTATCCAGGAGGGCAACCTCGGTCTCATCCGCGCGGTGGAGAAGTTCGACTACACCAAGGGCTACAAGTTCTCCACGTACGCCACCTGGTGGATCCGTCAGGCGATCACCCGCGCCATGGCCGACCAGGCCCGCACCATCCGTATCCCGGTGCACATGGTCGAGGTCATCAACAAGCTCGCACGCGTGCAGCGCCAGATGCTCCAGGACCTGGGTCGCGAGCCCACCCCGGAGGAGCTGGCCAAGGAACTCGACATGACCCCGGAGAAGGTCATCGAGGTCCAGAAGTACGGCCGCGAGCCCATCTCCCTGCACACCCCGCTCGGCGAGGACGGCGACAGCGAGTTCGGTGACCTCATCGAGGACTCCGAAGCCGTTGTCCCGGCCGACGCGGTCAGCTTCACGCTCCTGCAGGAGCAGCTGCACTCCGTCCTGGACACGCTCTCCGAGCGCGAGGCGGGCGTCGTCTCCATGCGCTTCGGTCTCACCGACGGTCAGCCGAAGACCCTCGACGAGATCGGCAAGGTGTACGGCGTCACGCGCGAGCGCATCCGTCAGATCGAGTCCAAGACGATGTCCAAGCTGCGTCACCCGTCGCGTTCCCAGGTACTGCGCGACTACCTCGACTAGGCCGTAGTCGTACGACGCCGAAGGCCCGGTTTCCCGCGAGGGGACCGGGCCTTCGTGTGTGCGTGCGGGTGCGCGCCGCAACGCTCTGGATCACTCTGGGTCTCCGATGAACACTGCAGAGTGAGGAGCGTGCATGTGCCGTCCTTTTGTCCGGGCCCTGACCCGGCCCCTGGTACTGGCAGCCGTGGCGGCGGTCATACCACTGGTGTCCGCCGCCCCCGTGGCCGCCGACAGCATCGTTGTCGGCGGTTTCCCTGTCGACGTGTCCAGCAGTCCGTGGACGGTTGCACTGTCCAGCCGTGACCGGTTCGGGGGTACGCGGGCGGGCCAGTTCTGCGGCGGTGTGGCGGTCGGCCCGACCACTGTGCTCACTGCCGCCCACTGCCTCAGTGAGGAGGTCCTGGGAGCACCGCCGCACCGTGCGAGCGACCTCAAGGTCATCGCGGGCCGTACCGACCTGCTCTCGCCCCAGGGCCAGGAGATCGTCGTACGTGACACCTGGGTGAATCCGAACTACGACAGTTTCAGTAACGCAGGGGACTTCGCCGTGCTGACCCTTGCGGCGCCCCTGCCGACTGGCTCTGTCATCGGGATGGCGGCCGCGGGTGATCCCGTCTACGAACCCGGAACGGCCGCCACAGTCTACGGATGGGGTGACATCACCGGGGCCGGCGACTACGTGCGCAGCCTACGGGCGGCGCGCGTGCATGTGCTGCCTGATGCTCTGTGCGAGCGCGCCTATCCGGACGGTGCCGACAGCGCGTATCTCGCCGCGACCATGCTGTGTGCCGGTGAGGTCAGTGGCGGCCGCGACGCCTGTCAGGGGGACAGCGGCGGGCCACTGGTGGCCGCGGGGAAGCTGATCGGGCTCGTGTCGTGGGGGAGCGGCTGTGGGGAGCGGGGGAGCCCCGGCGTCTACACGCGCGCGTCCGACGTCGTACGAGCGCTCGGCAAAGCCGACGCCCGTCCCGCCGTGGCGCGAGGGTCGTAGGAGCCCTTCTGGCGGCAGCTGAGCACCGCTACGACACGAGCGAACACGGAACGGATCCCTTATGGGACCGCTCACCGTGCCCGCCGCCCCGAACGCAGCGTTTACGAGGCGGGCGGCCGCCCCCGAGTGCGGGGCGGCCGCCCGTGCGCCGGTCTGTGCCGGGGCTGGCTCGTCGTGGATCCGAAGCGTCAGCGTTCCTCGTCTGAGGAGGATTCGGGAACGGACGTCAGCCGCTCCGTCTCGTCCTGTATCTCAGCGGCGATCTTCTTGAGTTCCGGCTCGAACTTGCGGCCATGGTGGGCGCAGAAGAGCAGTTCTCCGCCGCTCAGCAGGACGACGCGCAGGTATGCCTGGGCGCCGCAGCGGTCGCAGCGATCAGCGGCCGTCAGTGGGCTCGCGGGGGTCAGAACAGTAGTCACGTCGCCTCTTCTCTAGCTCGACGAGCTGTCGTACCAGGGTCAACATCCAACCAGCCCCAAAACGTTCCCGCTCGTGGCTTTTCCTCGAAAAAATCTTCCGAGGCGGCAGGTTGCTGCCGGTTTGGCGGCGAAGGTGCCGTATTGCGTGTCTGTCGGCTTACGGTTTCGCACTGTCGGTCATGGTCGGCGCCCTCCCGGCTGGGTTGCCGGTTTGTTCATGAGGACGTGCCCGGAGCCTAAATGGTTCATGCCTCGAAGGGAACGTGATATGTACTTCACTCCAACGAGGGATCGAACACGCATACGACTCTGGACTAGTCTGAGTTCAGAAGAGGGTGGCGTTACAACGGCTCTACCAGGCCTCGGTACCCTCTTGGCGGTGACCCAAGCCGCGCCCTTACCCAGAAGGGCCCCTTTCAAAATTCAGCGAGGAGCGAACCGCGTGACCGCCGAAACGTCCGTGCCGTCCACAGCGCTGCTGGCAGGAGCAGACCGGGACGGTTCCAACTACACCGCGCGGCACCTGCTCGTCCTCGAGGGGCTCGAGGCCGTACGCAAGCGCCCGGGTATGTATATCGGCTCGACCGACAGTCGCGGTCTGATGCACTGTCTGTGGGAGATCATCGACAACTCCGTGGATGAGGCCCTCGGTGGCCACTGCGACCACATCGACGTGATCCTGCACGACGACGGCTCGGTGGAGGTGCGGGACAACGGCCGAGGCATCCCGGTCGACGTCGAGCCCAAGACCGGCCTGTCCGGCGTCGAGGTCGTCATGACCAAGCTGCATGCCGGCGGCAAGTTCGGTGGCGGCTCGTACGCGGCCTCCGGCGGTCTGCACGGCGTCGGTGCCTCCGTGGTGAACGCCCTGTCGGCCCGGCTGGACGTCGAGGTGGACCGTAGCGGCCACACCCACGCGATCAGTTTCCGGCGCGGTGTTCCCGGTGCGTTCGCCGCTGAGGGCCCGGATGCCGAGTTCGACGCCACCGGCGGCCTGCGCAAGGCCAAGAGGATCCCGAAGACACGCACCGGCACACGTGTGCGGTACTGGGCCGACCGGCAGATCTTCCTCAAGGACGCCAAGCTCTCTCTGGAGAACCTCCACCAGCGCGCTCGCCAGACCGCGTTCCTGGTGCCCGGCCTGACCATCGTCGTCCGCGACGAGTACGGCCTGGGCGAGGGCGGCAGCAAGGGCGAGGAGTCCTTCCGCTTCGATGGCGGCATCAGCGAGTTCTGCGAGTACCTGGCCACCGACAAGGCCGTCTGCGACGTCCTCCGCTTCACCGGACAGGGCACCTTCAAGGAGACGGTCCCGGTCCTGGACGACCACGGTCAGATGACCCCGACCGAGGTCACCCGGGAGCTCGGCGTCGATGTCGCGCTGCGGTGGGGAACCGGCTACGACACGACACTCAGGTCGTTCGTCAACATCATCGCCACCCCCAAGGGCGGTACCCACGTCGCCGGCTTCGAGCAGGCCGTCGCCAAGACGATGAACGAAGTCCTGCGCGCAAAGAAGCTGCTGCGTGTCGCCGAGGACGACGTCGTCAAGGACGACGCCCTGGAAGGCCTGACCGCCGTCGTCACCGTCCGCCTCGCCGAGCCGCAGTTCGAGGGCCAGACCAAGGAGGTCCTCGGCACGTCAGCGGCCCGCCGCATCGTGAACACCGTGATCTCCAAGGAGCTCAAGGCCTTCCTGACCTCCACGAAGCGCGACGCCGCGGCCCAGGCCCGCGTAGTCCTGGAGAAGGCCGTCGCCGCCGCCCGTACGCGCATCGCGGCGCGCCAGCACAAGGACGCGCAGCGCCGCAAGACGGCCCTGGAATCCTCCTCGCTGCCCGCCAAGCTCGCCGACTGCCGCAGCGACGACGTCGACCGCAGTGAGCTGTTCATCGTCGAGGGGGACTCCGCGCTCGGCACCGCCAAGCTCGCCCGGAACTCCGAGTTCCAGGCGCTCCTGCCGATCCGCGGCAAGATTCTCAACGTTCAGAAGTCGTCCGTGACGGACATGCTCAAGAACGCCGAGTGCGGCGCGATCATCCAGGTCATAGGAGCGGGGTCCGGCCGGACCTTCGACATCGAAGCGGCCCGCTACGGCAAGATCATCATGATGACCGACGCCGACGTGGACGGCTCCCACATCCGCACCTTGCTGCTGACCCTGTTCCACCGCTATATGCGTCCCATGGTCGAGGCGGGCCGGGTGTTCGCCGCGGTGCCGCCGCTGCACCGGATCGAGCTGACCCAGCCGAAGAAGGGCCAGGACAAGTACATCTACACGTACTCGGACCGTGAGCTGCGCGACAAGCTCATGGAGCTCCAGAGCAAGGGCACCCGGTACAAGGACTCCATCCAGCGCTACAAGGGTCTGGGTGAGATGGACGCCGACCAGCTGGCCGAGACGACCATGGACCCGCGCCACCGCACCCTGCGCCGCATCAACCTCTCCGACCTGGAGGCCGCGGAGCAGGTCTTCGACCTGCTGATGGGCAACGACGTGGCGCCCCGCAAGGAGTTCATCTCGAGCTCGGCGGCGACACTGGACCGGTCGCGCATCGACGCGTAGCCATTGCGCTTGGCTTGGTCCGGGGGTCGTCTTGGATCGGATCCGGCTCGGGTCGGGTGGCGGTTTGGGCGGTGGTGGCGTTCGGGCTAGGGCGGGGTGCCGCCTTGGGAAGGTTCGGGGCATCCCGGCGGCTTGTCCGGGGGTTCGTGGTGACGCTGAAGGTGCCGACACGGCGGAGGAGGCAGCGACGAAGCCCGCGCGGGTCGTGGTCGCGGACGATCCGACCGTCGTCCGGGAGGGCATCGTGATGCTGCTGGGGCTGCTGCCCGGGATCGAGGTCGTCGGCGCCGCGGCGGACGGGGGCGAGGCGGTGAAGCTGGTGGCCGAACTCGCCCCGGACGTGGTGCTGATGGACTTGCGCATGCCGCGCTGCGACGGGGTGGAGGCGACCCGGCGCATCCGGTCGGAGCATCCCGGGACGCAGGTGGTGGTCCTTACGACCTATGCGGACGACGACTCGCTGTTTCCGGCACTGAGGGCAGGTGCCCGCGGTTACCTCACGAAGGACGCCGGAGGCGACGAGATCGTGCGGGCCGTGCACAGTGTGCTGTCCGGGGAGGCAGGGCCGGCGCCGAGCATCCAACGGCGGCTGCTGGAGCGTTTGTCGGCCACTGCATGTCTCCACCGCGACTGTGAAGACCCACATCAACAACCTGTTCGCCAAGACCGGCCTCAAGGGCCGTGCACACGCGGTGCGTTACGCGTATGCGAAGGGAGTGGTTCGGCCGCCAGCGGGGTGAGTCACCTGATGGAGTGAAGAGCAGGAAGAAGAAGAGTCAGGGATCTTCCCGTTCTGTCCATGCTTGGGCATGCAGTCAAGCAACGGCCGCCCGCGCGGAGACGAGGGCGGCCCCGAGAGTCCGGACGAGAACTACGAGCGGCTTGCTCCGGCCCCCGCGGGAGCACCGGTAGTCCCGCCTTACGACGACCCCTGGTACGACGCCCTCGCCTCGGGCTGGGGTGAGGCGGCCGCCGCGCACACACCAGTGGCCCCCGTTCCACAGGCACGCCGCGTGCAGGAGGACGGGGCGGTGGCTGCGGCCGGCATCTACCTCGAGGTGCAGCGGAGCGCGGCCTTCCAGGAGGTGCGCAGTCGGTACCGGAGGTTCGTGCTGCCGGCGGTCGCCGTCTTCTTCAGCTGGTACGTGGGGTACGTGGTGACCGCGACGACCGCACCCGGCTTCATGGCGCGGCCCGTGGCGGGGGCCGTGAACGTGGCGATGCTCGCCGGGCTCGGCCAGTTCCTCACCACGTTCCTGCTCACCTGGGCCTACGCCCGCCATGCGCGGCTGCGCAGGGACCGGGCCGCGCTCGAACTGCGCTGGGACACCCAGGAACTGACACGCGGAGTCAGAGGCGGTGCCTCGTGACGGGCAATCACCAGACGTTTGCACTGCTGCTGTTCAGTGGGTTCATCGCCGTCACACTCGGGATCACGACTTGGGTGAGCCGCCATCGGCACGGTTCGGCGGAGGAGTTCTATGCGGGCGGTCGGCTCTTCTCACCCATGGAGAATGGTTTTGCCATCGCGGGTGACTACATGTCGGCCGCTTCCTTCCTCGGTATCTCCGGCCTCATCGCGCTGTTCGGCTACGACGGTCTGCTCTACTCGGTGGGCTTCCTCGTAGCCTGGCTGGTCGTGCTGTTCCTGGTCGCGGAACTGGTGCGCAACTGCGGCCGGTTCACGCTCGCCGACGTGGTCGCGGCGCGTATGAGGGAGCGGCCGGTGCGGATCGCGGTGGGAACTTCCTCGGTCACAGTGTCCGTTCTCTATCTGGTGGCGCAGATGGTGGGCGCGGGCAGCCTGGTCGCACTGCTCCTCGGACGGACGGATGAGGCAGCACAGGCCTGGACCGTCATCGGCGTCGGCGCACTCATGGTGATCTATGTGTCGTTGGGAGGGATGCGGGCCACCACGTGGATCCAGATCGTCAAGGCGGTCCTGATGCTCGGGGGCACCGTCGTGCTGACCGCCCTCGTCCTGGCGCGTTTCCACGGGAACTTCGACCGGCTGCTGCTCACGGCGGCGGAACGCAGCGGCCATGGGGATGCGTTCCTGGCGCCCGGACTGAAGTACGGCGGTGACTGGACCGCGCGTTTCGACTTCATGAGCCTGGGGCTGGCACTCGTACTCGGTACGGCCGGGCTGCCGCACATCCTGTCCCGCTTCTACACCGTGCCCACGGCACGGGCCGCACGGCGCTCGGTCGTGTGGTCGATCGGGCTCATCGGCGGCTTCTATCTGATGACGATCGTCCTCGGGTTCGGAGCGGCCGCGATCGTGGGACCGGATGCCGTGCGGGCGTCGAACGCGGCCGGGAACACGGCGGTCCCGCTGCTGGCGCTCGACCTGGGCGGTGGAGCGGACTCGACGGGAGGAACCATTCTCTTTGCGATCGTTGCCGCCATCGCCTTCGCCACGATCCTTGCGGTGGTCGCCGGGATCACGCTCGCGTCCTCGGCGTCCGTGGCACACGACCTGTATGCATCACTGCGGCGCCGGCGAGCGGATCCGTACAGCGAGGTGGCTGTGGCGCGGGCCGCTGCGGTCGGCATCGGTGTGGTCGCGATCGCCCTGGGCCTGTTGGCCCGTGACTTCAACGTTGCGTTCCTCGTAGGGCTCGCCTTTGCCGTCGCCGCGTCCGCAAATCTGCCGGTGCTGCTCTACTCGCTGTTCTGGCGCGGTTTCACCACGCGCGGCGCCGTATGGGCCGTGTACGGCGGGCTGATTCCGGCGCTGGTGCTCGTCGTGCTGTCGCCGGTGGTGTCGGGCGGTCCGGAATCGCTGTTTCCGGGCGTCGACTTCCAGTACTTCCCGTTGCAGAACCCCGGGCTCGTCTCGATCCCGCTGGGCTTCGTCGCGGGCTGGCTCGGCACGGTCACCTCGGCCGAGCTGCCGGACGAGGCCAAGCACGCCGAGACCGAGGTGCGGTCGCTGACGGGAGCGGGGGCCGCATAGCCGCACAGGGGCGGCTCCCGCACCGCCGTACGGCCGCTTCGCTGTCGTACGCGCTGTCTCCGTCGACGTACCCGCTGCCCCTGTCGTGGTACGGCTGCTGCCGTCGGCCGTACGCCTACGGCGCCACCCATGCGTAGCGGTGCTCCGGGCGGCCGGTGTCGCCGTATCTGAGGGTGAGGCGGAGGCGGCCGGCCTGTTCCAGATGGCGGAGGTAGCGCTGGGCCGTGGAGCGGCTCAGGCCGGTCTCGGCGGCGACCTCGTGGGCGGACAGGGGGTGGTTCGCGCGGTGCAGTACGGCGCAGATCAGGTCCGTCGTCGGCTCCGAGTGGCCGCTCGGCAGCCCCGGTGACGACGGCACCGGGGCCGTGCGCAGGGCACCGAAGATCCGGTCGACCTGCTCCTGGCCGGCGATGCCGCGGCCCCCGACGCGGTCGACGGTGCGGCGCAGGGCCGCGTAGGAGTCCAGGCGGGTGCGCAGCGCGGCGAAGGTGAACGGTTTCACGAGGTAGTGCAGGGCGCCGAGGCGCATCGCGGCCTGCACGGTCGTCACATCACTGGCCGCCGTGATCATGATGACGTCGGTGCCGTGCCCCTGTTCCCGCATGCGGTGGACGAGCTGGAGGCCTGTCCGGTCCGGTAGGTAGTGGTCGAGCAGCACCAGGTCGATGGCGCCGTGCTCGACAGCGGCCAGGGCCTGGGCGGCGCTGTGCGCGCGGGCGGCGACCCGGAAGCCGGGAACCTTTCCCACGTACTTGGCGTTGATCTCGGCGACACGGAAGTCGTCGTCCACGACCAGGACGTCAATCATTGGCCCTCTTTTCCTCAAGGCCAGGCGGGCGCGTTAAGCCCGTGTTTCGGCTCCGCAGTTCTAGCGCGAGCAAAACGAGCACAACAGGCTCTTGCGAGCAAAAGAACGGCTAGCGCTCAGAAGACTGCTGCTGTGGCGCGGGCCACACCTACGGTCCTCGGCCATGAGCGCAGACACCAGCCCCGCCATCGAGCTACGGGGCGCGAGCAAGATCTTCAGGACCCCGTCGGGGGGTCTGCACACGGCCGTCAGGGAACTGGACCTCACGGTCGGGCGTGGCGAGTTCGTGGCGGTCGTCGGCCCCACGGGCTGCGGCAAGTCCACCACGCTGACCCTGGTCAGCGGCCTGGAAGAGCCCACCGAGGGCGAAGTTCTGGTCTCCGGCGAGCCGGTTCGCGGCGTGGGCGGCAAGGTCGGTTTCGTCTTCCAGCAGGACGCCACCTTCCCCTGGCGCACCGTCCTGTCCAATGTGATGGCCGGCCCGCGCTTCCGCGGCGTGCCCAAGGCGGAGGCCAAGCAGAAGGCGCGCGAATGGCTGGCCCGGGTCGGGCTCGCCGCCTTCGAGGACCGCTACCCGCACCAGCTCTCCGGTGGTCAGCGCAAGCGCGTCGCCCTCGCCGCGACCTTCGTCAACGATCCCGAGATCCTGCTGATGGACGAGCCCTTCTCGGCGCTCGACGTGCAGACCCGGGCCCTGATGTCGGACGAGTTGCTGGAGCTGTGGGAGGGCACGGGTGCCTCCGTCGTCTTCGTCACCCATGATCTGGAGGAGTCCATCGCCCTGGCCGACAAAGTCGTCGTGATGACGGCCGGGCCCGCCACCGTCAAGCAGGTCTTCGACATCGACCTGCCGCGGCCGCGCAAGGTCGAGTCGGTGCGCCTCGAGCCGCGGTTCATCGAGATCTACCGCGAGATCTGGGAGTCGCTCGGCGAAGAGGTCCGCATCACCCGCGAGAGGGGTGCCGCCCATGTCGCCTGAGATCCTGCCCGAGGCCTCGGTGGCACTGACCATGACCGAACCCGGCAACAAGACGAACCGCGCCCACTCACGCGCGCGTGCCGCCCGCAGACGCAAGATCGTTGTAGCAGCCGCCCGCGCCCTGCTTCTGATCGCCGTCCTCGGTCTGTGGGAGGTTCTCTCCCGGACCAAGGCCATCGATCCGTTCAACTTCTCGATGCCCTCGAAGATCTGGGACCAGATCTACACCTGGGTGACCCATGGGACCGCGCTCGGATCCCTGGGCGAACAGATCTGGTACACGCTCTACGAGGCGCTGCTCGGCTGGGTCTTCGGAGTGGTCGGCGGTGTCGTGTGCGGCATCGCCCTCGGCAGGATCACCTTCCTCGCCGATGTCCTTGGTCCATACATCAAGGTGCTCAACTCCATACCGAGGATCGTCCTCGCTCCGATCTTCGTGATCTGGTTCGGACTCGGCCCCGCATCCAAGGTCGCGTCGGCCGTCGTCCTGGTCTTCTTCCCGGTGTTCTTCAACGCCTTCCAGGGCGCCCGCGAGGTCGACCGCAACCTGGTGGCCAACGCCCGGATCCTCGGCGCGAGCGACCGCCGGGTGACCCTTCAGGTGGTCATCCCGTCCGCCACCTCGTGGATCTTCACCAGCCTCCACGTCAGCTTCGGCTTCGCTCTCATCGGCGCCATCGTCGGCGAGTACATCGGCGCGACCAAGGGCATCGGCCTGCTCGTAGCCCAGTCCCAGGGGACCTTCAACGCGGCCGGTGTGTACGCCGCGATGGTCATCCTCGCTGTCGTCGCGCTCGTCGCCGAGGGACTGCTGACCTTCGCCGAGCGCCGCATCTTCCGGTGGAAGCCGTCGGACTCCGACGACTGAGCCCCTCTTCGACGCCTCCTCTCCTGCTCCTCCTCTTCCCCCCGCACCGCCTTCTCACAAGGACGTGAACCGCCATGCGCAAGACCGCCAGATACGCCGCCCTGGCAGCCGCCGGCCTGCTCGGCCTCTCCTCCCTCACCGCCTGCGCCAACGACGCCGCCAGCACCGCGTCCTCCGGTTCCGGCAGCAAGGGTGACGGAAAGGGCGAGAAGGTCAAGATCATGGTCGGTGGCCTGGACAAGGTCATCTACCTGCCGGCGATGCTCACGCAGCGGCTCGGCTACTTCGACGCCGAGGGCCTCGACGTGGAGCTGCTGAGCGAGCCCGCCGGCGTGCAGGCCGAGACCGCGCTCGTCTCCGGCCAGGTCCAGGGAGCGGTCGGCTTCTACGACCACACCCTCGACCTTCAGGTGAAGGGCAAGGCCGTGGAGTCCGTAGTGCAGTTCTCACACGCGCCCGGCGAGGTGGAGATCGTCTCCACCAAGGCCGCCGGCGACATCACCTCGCCCCAGGACTTCAAGGGCAAGAAGCTCGGCGTCACCGGCCTGGGTTCCTCGACCGACTTCCTCACCAAGTACCTCGCGGTCAAGAACGGTGTGAAGGTCAGCGAGTTCACGCCGGTCGCCGTGGGTGCGGGGCCCACCTTCATCTCGGCGCTCCAGCAGGGTGCCATCGATGGCGGTATGACGACCGACCCGACCGTCGCCACGATCCTGGACAAGAAGGCGGGCAAGATCCTCCTCGACATGCGGACGCCCGAGGGCTCGCAGGAGGCGCTCGGCGGCCCGTACCCGTCGTCCAGTCTGTACATGCAGACCGACTGGGTGAACGGCCACAAGGACACTGTCCAGAAGTTGGCCAATGCATTCGTCAAGACGCTCAAGTGGATGTCCACCCACAGCGCCTCCGAGATCGCCGACAAGATGCCCGCCGACTATTCCCAGGGCAACAAGACGCTCTACGCGGAGGCCATCAAGAGCACGCTGCCGATGTTCACCGAGGACGGCGTGATGCCCGCCAACGGACCCGAGACGGTTGAGAAGGTGCTCAAGGCGTTCAACCCCAACATCCAGAACGCGGACGTGGACCTGAGCAAGACGTACACGACCGAGTTCGTCGAGAAGACGGCGGGCTGACATACCAACAGGGGGAGGGCACGGTTCCTTCCCCCGCCCCCACGGGCCGTGCCCTCAGGCGCGGGTCGCCCACACGTAACGGTGTTCCGGGCGGCCCGCGTCGCCGTACTTGAGGGTCAGTCTGGCCCGGCCCGTGCGCTCCAGGAGCTTCAGATAGCGCTGGGCGGTCTGGCGGCTCACCCCGGTCCGGTCGGCGATCTCCTGGGCCGACAGGGGGCCCTCGGCGTTCATCAGGGACTGGCGTACCAGCTCCGCGGTGGTCGGGGAGTGTCCCTTGGGCAGCCCGGGCTCCGAATGCGCGGACAGCGCGCCGAAGATGCGGTCCACATCGGCCTGTTCCGCCTCGCCGCCGCCGTCGAGGGTGCGGCGCAGCTCCGCGTAAGCCTCCAGCTTGGCGCGCAGGCCGGCGAAGGCGAACGGCTTGACCAGGTACTGCAGCGCGCCCTGCCGCATCGCCGCCTGCACCGTCGAGACGTCCCGTGCCGCCGTCACCATGATCACGTCGGTCTGGTGGCCGCGTCGGCGCATCTCCTGGACGACATCCAGCCCGGTCTCGTCGGGCAGGTAGTGGTCCAGCAGGACCAGGTCCAGCCGGGGCAGCGCCTCCAGCTGACGCAGCGCGTCGGCCGCGCTGTGCGCCTCGCCGGCGACGTGGAACCCCGGCACCTTCTCGACGTAGGCGGCATTGACCCGGGCGACCCTGGTGTCGTCGTCCACGACCAGGACCTCGATCACAGCGACTCCTCCTCGACTGCGGACTGCGCGGGCCCGCTGAGGGCGGGTTCCAGGTCCGGCTCGGCCAGCGCCTCGGGCAGGACGACGGTGAACTCCGCGCCCCCGCCGTCCGCCTCGCTCACCGTCGCCCTGCCGCCCTGCCGCTCGGCGAGCCTGCGCACCAGGGAGAGACCGATTCCGCGCTTCCCGTGCACGGGCGGCTTCTTCGTGGACCATCCCTCGGTGAAGACCAGTTCCCGTTGTTCCGCCGGGATTCCGGGTCCCGTGTCCCGTACCCGGAGGACGGCGGTACTGCCCTCGGCGCGCAGTTCGACCTCCACGCGCGCGTGCGGTGTGCCCGCGACGGCGTCCAGTGCGTTGTCCACCAGGTTGCCGACGACCGTGACCAGCCCCCTGGGATCGATCAGCCGGTCCGGCAGCCGGGTGCGGTCCGAGACCCACAGGGCGACGCCGCGCTCGGCCGCGACGGTCGCCTTGCCGACCAGCAGCGCCGCGAGCAGCGGGTCCCTGATCTTCTCGGTGACCTGTTCCGCGGTGGCGCGGTGGTCACCGACGACCTCTCCGACGAACTCCACGGCGTCGTCGAACATCTCCAGCTCGAGCAGCCCGAGCAGTGTGTGCATCCGGTTGGCGTGCTCGTGGTCCTGGGCGCGCAGCGCGTCGATCAGGCCGCGCGTGGAGTCGAGTTCCCGGCCGAGCTGCTCCAGCTCGGTGCGGTCACGCAAGGTGGCGACGGCGCCGCCGTCGTCGGTGGGCATGCGGTTGGCGACCAGGACGCGCTGACCGCGGACGGTGAGCAGGTCGGTGCCGGTCACCCGGCCGGCCAGGACGTCCGCCGTACGTCCCTCACCGAAGGCCTCGTCCGGAGAGCGGCCGACGATCTCCTCGCCGATGTCCAGCAGGCGCTGCGCCTCGTCGTTCAGGAGGCGTATGCGGCCGGTGCGGTCCAAGGCGACGACACCCTCCCGTATGCCGTGCAGCATCGCCTCGCGTTCCGCGAGCAGCCCTGAGATGTCCGAGAAGGCCAGGTCCCGGGTCTGCCGCTGGACCCGCCGGGAGAGCAGCCAGGCCGCCAGCGCACCGACGGCGAGGGCGCCACCGGCGTACGCGAACAATCCCGGGATGGCGTGGATCAGCCGTGCCCGCACGCTGTCGTACTCGATACCCACCGACACCGCACCGATGATCTCGCCGTCGCCGTTCCGCAGGGGCACCTTGCCGCGGGCCGAGCGTCCCAGGGTGCCGCTGTCGATCTCCATGACGTCCTTGCCGGCCAGGGCCTCGCTGGGGTCGGTCGAGACGATGCCGCCGACCTGCGCGGGGTCCCTGTGCGACCAGCGCACGCGCTCCTTGTTCATCACCACGACGTACTCGGCCCCGCTGGCCTTCCGGATCCGCTCCGCCTCCCGCTGCACCGGCCCGTCGACCGACGGAGACGTGCTCTCGAGGTCCTTGGCGATCTGTGGCTGGGCGGCGGTGGTCTGCGCGATCGCGAGCGCGCGGCGCATCGCCTGGTCGTCCAGCTGGTCGCTGAGCGGTGCGAGGAACAGTCCGGTCGCGAGTACCGCGACTCCCGCGGCGATCGCCACCTGCATCAGCAGGACCTGCGAGAACACACGGCGGGGCATTCCCAGGCGCAGGCGGCGTGCGGGGGGAGTGGGGCTCATACCCATGACGGTACGTGGGCGCGCGGCGCTTGCGGCAGGGGAGTGGCGTGGATCTCTTGACCAGCGCTTGGGAAAGCGGGGAGGGGGAGTGGCAGCAGGGGCCGCCACGTGGCGGCCCCTTGTAAAGCCGCCATCCGGTACCGGCATCTTCGGCGCGGCCGCCTCCGACGGCTCGCGTCGGTTCGGCCGTCTCCCGGTACGGCCGCGAAACGTCAGCTCGCCAGCGCCGCCGCCAGTTCGCGCACCGCCACCACGTCCATGCGGGCCGGTGCGCCCAGGACCGACGTCCCGCAGCTCTCCGGGCGGGGCGGCAGAGAGGCGCCCTGGGCCACGATGACCCGCCAGTGGCGGCCGTCGGCGTGTGCGACGGTCACCTCCCAGCGTGGCGCGGCACCGTCCGTCCGTACGACGCTCAGCGCGCCCGCCGCGTTTTCGCCCGCCGCTGTGCGTACGGCCAGCTCGGCCGCCTGTCCGGGCCGCTCCCAGGCGGAACTCCCACGGCACCCCTCCACGACGATCCGGCCCTCCTGGACGCCGTGCAGGATCTCCTTGACAGCGTGGGCCTCGACCCGTCCGTACGCGTATCCGTGCGGGAGGACGAGCACCGTCGGCGAGAAGCGATGACCACCCAGATGGGTGACCTCCCAGACGCCCTCCACTCCGGAGCCGGCGAGTTCCGCCGCGAGGGGGCGGCCGAGCAGGGCGCAGCAGCGGTCGCGCTTGCCGTTGGTGCAGACGAGTGCGAGCGGGTCGCCGGTGTGGGGCCGACCTTGCAAGGCGGCGCCGAAGGTCCGGTGGTCACCGCTGCCGAGGGCGGCGAAGTCCAGGTCCAGCAGGCGCTCCGGGGCGGTGGTCGTGGCGCTGTGGAGCCACACGTTTCCGGGCGTGGTGTGGGCCGCGTACACCTGCCGTGTGCGAGGCGTGCCCAAGTCGGCGTGGCGGCCCGGGCGGCGGATGAGGGCGATGCGTACGCCCGTGTCCTGCGTCGCCGCTGCCAGGGCGCGGCCGAGTGCCGGATCCAAGTGGCTCGAAGTGAGCGCCTTGGCACCCCACGGACCCGGCTGTTCCAGCAGGAGCCAGGTTCTCGCAGTGGCCGCGGTTCCGGAAATGGGCTCGTCGAGGTCCCGCGAGACGGTCGCGCACGTACTCACAGAGGTGAGCCTAACCTGACTTGGCGCTGGGTGACTTCCGGCCGCGCCTGTGTCCTGCTCCTCGCCGTGTGCTCTACCAGGTTCATCGGCAGGGCTCCGCCGTTTACGGCGGGGTGTAGCCGATCTGGTCGTAGCGGCGCGGAGCGCCGCAGGGTCCGGTTTGTCCATGAGCCGACGCGGAGCGTCGGGGCTGCTTCGCGGCGGA
>NZ_JBEOXO010000049.1:0-32499 GCF_040296605.1 Streptomyces sp. NPDC002088
GCGATGATGGCGATCGCGGCCGTACTCGCGGTGGTGTCGGCGCTGTGGCCGGTGGAGTACGACCGGATGGGGCTGGCTGCTGCGCACCCGCTGGAAGTGCCTGGCGGGGACGTGGCGGACCGCGTATGGGAGTACGCCCAGTACAGCTACCTGCTCTTCCAGATAACTTCGTGCTGTGGACTGTCGCGATCGTGGCGCGGATCCGCCGCGCCCGCGGCGACGAGGCGCGCCAGATGCGCTGGCTCGTGTTTGCGGTGGTCGCGGCGATCGTGTTGCTGGTGGCCGGCTTGCTGGCGTTCGGCAGCCCGGTGCCGGGCCTGCTCGCGCTCCCATTGATCCCGGTCGCCGCCGGGTTCGCGATTCGGTGTCTGCCCGGCCCCTGTGGTCGGGCAGCTCCGTACCCCGTCGAGAACCGCGGATCTGGAGCGCCTCCGGGCGGTGTACTGGCGCCGTCCCATCTGGCCGACCTTCGAGCACCTGGAGGCCGACGACGCCCGTTACGCTGCCGCACAGGTCCGCTACGGACTCGGCGGCATCCTCTACGCCCTCAAAGGCCCCCTGTGGGTGAACCACCCCCTCCGGGAGGCCGCCGCGGACTACAAGCCCGCCCAACTCGCCGTCGCCCAGCGCCTCGGGCTGACCGTACCGCCCACCCTGGTCACCAACGACCCGGACAAGGCCCGTCAGTTCACGGCCGCGTACGGCCCGGTCATCGCCAAGACGCTGCGGTGGACGCCGTACGAACGCGACGGCGTCCCCATGACCTCATGGGCCGAACCGGTGGCCACCGACGAGATCGACGACACCCTCCGCGCCGCCCCGCACCTGTTCCAGGCCCGCGTCGAAAAGGTCGCCGACCTGCGGGTGTTGATCGTCGGCCGCCGGGTCTTCGCCGTCCGGATCGACTCCGGCCTGTTGGACTGGCGCACCGACTACGACGCACTCTCGTACAGCGTCGTCGACCTCCCCGAGCGCCTGGTGAAATCCCTTCGCGGCGTCCTGGAGCACTTCGGCCTCGCCTCCGGGTCCTTCGACCTCGCCCTGGACAGCGAAGGTGAATTCCACTGGTTGGAGCTGAACCCGAACGGCCAGTGGGGTTGGCTGGAGGAGAAGACCGGCCTGGAGATGTCCGCCGCAATTGCAGATCTGCTGATCCAAGGAGAACTTGATGGACACCGCCCCTGAACGCCGTGCGCTCGCCGACCGGCTGACCACGTCCGGAGTCCTGCGCCGGGATTCACCGTGGCGGTCGGCGGTCGAGGCCGTACCGCGCGAACTGTTCCTGCACCCGGGGGTGTTCCTGCCGGTCGACGGCGAACGCTGGCAGCCAGTGACCGCGCTCGGCACGCCCCCCGAAGGAGTGGGCACAGATCGCCTACCGCGACGAGTCGCTGGCCACTCAGCTCGACGGCCACCTCACCGCCGACGAGGCAGACACCCCCGTGACCGGCGTACCCACGTCGTCGTCCACCACCCCCACCACCGTCGTCGGCATGCTCGAACATCTCGACGTCGCCGACGGCCACAACATCCTCGAAATCGGCACCGGCACCGGCTACTCCACCGCCCTCATGTGCCACCGCCTCGGCGAGGACAACGTCACCACCATCGAGGTCGACCCCCAGGTGGCCGCCCGCGCGGATGCCGCCCTCGAAAAGGCCGGACACTCCACCTGGACCGTGACCGGCGACGGACTCCTCGGCCACCCCGCCCGAGCGCCCTACGACCGCGTCATCGCCACCTGCGCCGTACGCCGTATCCCGTACGCCTGGGTCCGCCAGACCAAGCCCGACGGCATCATCCTCGCCACGGTCGGCTCCTGGCCCTACGGCACGGGCCTGGCCAAGGTCACCGTGAACGACGACGGCTCGGCCCAGGGCCGGATCATCGGCCGCTCCTCATTCATGCACGCCCGAGCGCAGACCCTCGTCCCGCTGGCCGGGGATCTCTCCGCCCGCACCGCCTACGCGGACACCCAACGTCCCGCCAAGATCCCGCCCGCCCTCCTGGACGAGTGGATGCCCTCCTTCCTGGCCCAGCTCACCGCCCCCGGCGCACAGCTGGTTCGTGCCACAGCCGGCGACGGTACGCAGAATCCGTACCTCTTCGACGCCGAGCGCGAGTCGTTCGCCGCGTTCACCAAGGACACCTCCGGCTGGACCATTCGCCAAGGCGGCCCCGTGGCCCTGTGGGACGCCGTCGAGGAGACGCTGACCGCCTGGCAGAACGCCGGAAGCCCCGACATCGCGAGCGTCCGCCTCCACATCACCAAGCAAGCACACACCTACTGGATCGGCGGACAGCAGATCACCACCAACGGCCGAAACCACTGGATCGGCGACCAGCAATCCCTCCGGTGGGAACACCGCCTCATCTGACCCCGCACCCCAGCAGCACCCCGCCTTCTCCCCCGTGGAGGGGCGAAGTTCTCGCTCCAGAACTCGGAAGGGAGTTACTCCCTCGCAGATCACCCCGAACCAGGCCCTCCCTGCACCGAGGCATCGCCTGGGGGCATTTGGGGGCGACCCGGGGGTGCCCCTCGGTGCCCATGAGAGCGCAACTCCGCCCCGTCCGCGACACGCTCCCACCTCGGCGGACGGGAGCCCCCAGTGGCCCGCTGACGGTGATCTGGTGTTCGCGGGCGGCTCGTCCCAGGTGGACCAGAAAGGCGTAGCCGCCGGCGACCAGGTGCTCGGCAGGCAGCAGCCCACGACGCGCCAGGCAGGTGTGAATGCCGGGCAGGGCCTGGCCGTCGTTCGTGGCAGCCGAAGTGGTGGCCACGTACCAGATCACGTTGGCGCTGTTGGAGGCACACGTCTGGGTGACATACGCGGCGAACTGCTTCCAGCTGATGATGTGCCCGTGACGACGTAACGCGCCGTGGTGTCGTAGGCGGAGACGATTGCCAAGGAGGAGGGCGACAGACCGCCGTCGTCGGCGGTGCGCCAACGCAGACGGCCTGCCGCGTCGCGGTAGTAGTTCTGCACGACGATCTGCCGCAGCGCCTCGAGTCAAGCTTGGCGTGCCAGTACGGCGGCAAGGCCGGCCACACTCGAGGGAGACACCCTGTGATCACTGGATATGTCATCGGCGAGAGCCTGCGAACCAGAGCGGTGTTCGATCCGCACGGCCTGCAGATCCGCAGGATCAGCCGGCTCGACGTCTCATCGAGCGCGGCCGCCACCCAGCCATCCGTCTGAACATCGTCGAGTACGAGACCGACACCAACGACGTCACCGGCCTCGCCGAGGCACTCGCGGCGTCCCTGGAGGCGGAGAAGGGCTGGTACTCCGACTTCGCGGACGGTGACGTACGCGTGGTCGTCTTCGCCGGCAAGGTCTTCCGCTATCGGCGCGGCGACGAGACGGGCCGCGCCGACGCGATCGCGTACGGCCGCTCCGTCGGCACTCCCGAACACCAGCTCGACTGGCGGGAGTGACATCGGGCTGCGGTGAGCAAGCGGCGTCATGCGAGACGTCACCGTGCGTGTCACGCCCGGATTCCCAGCGCCGGGAGTACCGTCTCGGCCACTCGGTAGGCCTCCTCCAGGAGCGGGTTGCCCGAGAGGATGAAGGTGTCGACACCGAGGTCCTCGTACTCCTTGAGGCGCTCGACGACCTGGGACGTGGAGCCGACGACGGCGGTGCCGGGGCCGGGCCGGAACAGGCTCATGCCGGGCCAGAGGTTCGGATGGACCTCGAGTTCACGCGCGCGTGCCGGGACCCTGCCGCCGTGCTGGCGGAACTGGCGCTGCCAGCCGACGCCGTCCTCGCCCGCCCTGTCGCCGAGCTGGCGCGCGTAGGTGGCCTCGCTGGTGACGTCGAGGAGCCGGTCGGCGGCGGCCCACGCCTCGTCCTCGGTGTCGCGGACGATCAGGTGCAGCCGCAGCCCGATGCGCAGGGTTCGCCCGTATGCGGCCGCGCGCTCGCGTACCCGGTCGAGCTTCTCCTTGAGCAGGTGCGGCGGTTCGCCCCAGGTCAGATAGACGTCGACGTGCTGGGCGGCCATCTCGATGCCGGGCTCCGATGAGCCTCCGAACCAGAGCGGGACGTGCGGGGCCTGCACCGGTTTCAGGTCGCGGAACGACGCGCCCGCGTTCTTGAGGTCGTAGAAGCGGCCCTTGTGGTCGAAGATCTCGCCGGCGGTCAGCCGCTTCACGATCGACCAGTATTCGGCGCTGAGTTCGTAGCGCTCGTCGTGCTCGACCTGGAGGCCGTATTCGCGCAGGGTCTTCGTCGAGCCGTTGACGACGTTGAAGCGCAGCCGGCCGCCGAAGAGGGTGTCGAAGCTGAGCGCCATCTTGGCGAGGAGCGTCGGGGAGATCAGGCCGGGGTGGACGGCGAGCAGCGGTTTGAAGCGGGTGCTGGTGGTGGCGGACAGGGCGCTGCCGAGCGGCCACACGTCGTACAGGTCGGTGGCGAGCAGCGCGCCGGTGAAGCCGAGGCGTTCGACGGCGCCGGCGAGCTGTTGGAGGTAGCCGAGGTCGACGGGCCTGCGGCCAGCGGGCTCCCAGGGGTAGGCGCCTTCGCGCGGAATGATGTACCAGAGGACTTCGGAGGCCATGTCACGTACTCCTCAGGCCTTGTGGGCGACGGCACGGGCGACCCTCACCGGGCGCTCGATGAAGCCGGTGCGGAGGAAGATGTCTGCGGCCTCCTGCTGTTCGGCGAGGAACGCGTCGCTCACGCCCTCTATCCGCCAGGGCAGCGAGCGCAGAGCAGTCTCCCAGTCGTCCGCGGTGCCGCCCTGGTGCTCGGCTGCGATCTCGGCAGCCTCGCGCGGGTGTGTCTCGGCCCAGGCGTCGGCCCGGTGCAGGGCCCGGGTCAGCGCCTCGACAACCTCGGGCCGCTCCTCAGCCAGTTCCCTGCGGGCGAAGAAGACCGAGCGGTCGGTGATGACGTCGTCGGTGGGCACGAGCACGCGGAGGCCTCCGGCACGGCGTGCGGCGGCGAGCTGCGGGCCTTGCGCGACCCAGGCGGCGACCTGCCCGGAGCGCAGCAGCTTCTCGCTGTGCTCGTCGCTGCGTACGGCGGTGATGTCGACGGCGTACGAGAGTCCCGCGTCGTCGAGCGCCTTGGCGATCAGATGGGTCTGCCAGGAGCCGATCGCGAGATGGACGGTGCCGCCCTTGAGATCGGCGACGGTGCGCACCGGGCCGTCCTCGGTGACGAGGAGCGCGCCATGGTCGGGGCGCGGCGCCGAGACAGCCGTGTAGACGATGTCGTGCCCGGCCGCCTGGGCGGTGACGGGCGGAGTCGAGCCCGTGCCGCCGAAGTCGATCACGCCCTGGGTGAGGAGCTCTCCGGTGCGGACGCCGTTGGTGTAGGTGTGGAAGGCGGCCGTCTCGCCGACGGCGGCGAGTTCTTCGGCCGCGTAGTCGAGACGCGAGAGGTAGTACAGGGACGGGTTGCTGTTGTGCACGCCGATGGTGATGGTCATCAGATCACTCCGGTCTTGGGATGGTCGGCAGGCTCGGCGAGGTGCACGCCGAGATCGTTCAGGAGTCGTCGGCGCAGGGCGGTGAAGGCGGGGTCGCCCGGATCGCGCGGGCGGTCCACCGTGACGGGCTCGTCGGTGACGAGCCGGCCGTCGCGCAGGACGCAGACGCGGTCCGCGAGGCGTACGGCCTCCTCGACATCGTGTGTGACGAGGAGCACGGCGGGACGGTGCACCTGGCACAGCTCCCCGACCAGGTCCTGCATCTTGAGACGGGTGAGGGCGTCGAGGGCGGCGAACGGCTCGTCGAGCAGGAGGAGTTCGGGCTCACGGACGAGGGCGCGGGCGAGTGCGACGCGCTGCGCCTCGCCGCCCGAGAGGGTGGCGGGCCAGGCCCGGGTATGCCGCTCGAGCCCGACTTCGTCGAGGGCGCGCCGCCCGCGCTCCGCCTGGCCGCGCGGCAGCGCGACGGTCACATTGGCAAGTACCCGCTTCGAGGGCACGAGTCGGGGTTCCTGGAAGACGATGGTCCGGGCCTGAGGGACCAGGACCTCTCCTCCGTCGGAGCCGTCCAGGGCCCCAAGGATCCGCAGCAGCGTGGTCTTTCCGCTGCCACTCGCGCCGAGCAGCGCCACGAACTCGCCTCTGGCGATGGTGAGGTCGAGCCCGTCGAGTACTGCTCGCTCCCCGAAGACCCGTCGCAGGGCGCGGACTTGTACGGCGGTGCTCATCGGCCCGCCCCCTGTCCCGCTGTACGCCAGGGCATCAGCACCCGTTCCAGAAGCCGCACGATCCCGTCGGCGATCAGGCCGAACAACCCGTATACGAGGATGCAGACCGCGAGGATGTCGGTGCGGGCGTAGCTCTGCGCCTGGGCCATCAAGTAGCCGATTCCGGCGGTCGCGTTGATCTCCTCGGCGGCGATCAGCGCGATCACGCTGAGGGTCATGGAGAGCCGGAGACCGGCGAGCAGCGACGGCAGGGCGCCGGGCAGGACGACCTCGCGCACGATCCCGAGCCGGCTCATCCCGAAGCTCCTCATCGCCTCGACGAGTTTGCGGTCGGTGTTGCGCACCCCGCTGGAGGCCGAGACGTACATCGGAAAGGTGGTGGCGACGGCGATCAGCAGGATCTTGGCGATCTCGTTGATCCCGAACCACACCATGAACAGCGGGACCAGCGACAGGAACGGGATGGTGCGCAGGGTCTGCAGCGACGAGTCGAGGAGTTCGTCGCCCAGGCGTGTGAAGCCGGTGGTGATACCGAGAGTCAGGCCCGCGGTCACGCCGATGAGCAGCCCGATTCCGGAGCGGGTGAGCGAGGTGGCGAGCGCGTCGGGCAGCTGGCCGTTGCCCCACAGCTCGCCTGCGGCCCGGACGACGCCGGCGGGTGACTCGAGGACGTCGGGGGTGAGCACGCCGGTGGCGGAGGCAGCCCACCACAGGGCGAGCAGCACCAGCGGGCCCAGGGCGCGTACCGTCAGCGAGTACGTCCGGGAGCGGGGCCGGCGCACGGGAGCGCGCGGGACGACCAGTCCCTCGTGATCCGGTCCAGCATGGGTCGGCTCTTCAGGAGCCGGTTCGTCGTGGGCCGATCCTTTGTGGGTCAGCTCTTCATGGGTGGCCGTCACGACAGCTTCTCGACGTCGATGAGGTGGGCGGCGATGTCGACCTCGGTCCGGGTCACCTTCTGCTCGGCGTAGAAGCGTGCGACGTCCTTGAAGCGCTTGATGTCGGCGTCGCTGATGGCGTCGACGGTTCCGCCCTTGCCGGTGAACTCGATCTGGATGCGCTTGGCCTCGCCGTTCAGCGCCTGGGGTCCGGCGTCCGTGTTGACGTTCAGGTACGCAGCCGGGTCCTTCTTCTCCTTCGCGCTGCCGTCGTGCAGGTAGTCGTAGAGCGCCTTGACGACCTCGGGATGCTTGTCCGCGAAGCCGGTGCGGACCGCGGTGAGGCTGTAGTTGTCGGAGCCGATGGCCTGTCCGTCGGCGATGAAGTGCGCCTTGCCGGTGCCGAGTTCGGCCACGGAGTACGTCGCCCAGACGGCCCAGGCGTCGACCTTGCCCGCGTTGAAGACGGCGGCGGTCTGGTCGGGACGAAGATAGACCCGCTCCACCTTGCTCGCGGGGATCCCCTCCTTGGCGAGGGCCTTGAGGAGCAGGTACTCGCCGGTGCCGCCCTGGTTGACGGCGACCTTCTTGCCTACCAGGTCCTTCACCGAGTCGATGCCGGAGCCGCCCTTGGCAAGGATGCCCTCTCCGAGGGGGTCCGGCTCGGTGGCCGTGAAGAACTTGAATCCGGGGGTCTGTGTGAGGGAGGTGATGCCAGAGGTGATGGAGCCGGTGGCGATGTCCAGCTGGTCCGCGTTCAGGGCCTGGGCCGCGGGTGCGAAGGGACCGGCACTGCCGGTCCAGGCGACTTTGGCGTTCACTTTCGACAGGGCCTTGGCGAGGGAGCCGTCCTTCTTGCCGAGGGCAAGCACTCCGGCGTTGCCGGGGTCCGGGATGCGGACGGTGACCTCGTCCTTCTTGGCTCCGGTGTCGGCCTCCGAGGTACCGCAGCCGGTGAGGGCGGCGAGCGCGGCGACGGAGGCGAGCAGGGCCGGGGTGATTCGGTGGATGCGCATGGCGGGTCCTTATGTGTCCGTTCTGGACGGGGCGACGGAGGGGTGGAGACGGGCGCGTCGCAGTGGCTCGGGGTCGGCCCAGGCGCGCACGTCGACGGGTTCGGGAAGGAAGCCGTGCACACGCAGGGCGTGCTCCTGCTGGGCGAGCAGGGTGAGGCGTTCCTCCGACAGATCGGGGTGGAGGGTGCGGTGCGTGCCGGGCCGGTAGGCGCCCTGAACGCCCTCGGCGCCGGCTCCGGTCTCGGCGCCGAGGATGCGGGCGACGTCCTCCGGCCGGTCCGCGGCCCAGTCGGCGGCGTGCAGCAGCACCGCGAGGAAGCGGTCGACGAGGTCGGGGTGGTCATCGAGCAGACTCTGGTGGACGGTGATCGGTCGCGGGGTGCCGTTGTTCACGCGGTGCCTGCGGTCGGGCAGTTCGTCGAGTTCGACGGCGACCTCGACACCGGCACGCCGGGCCGCTTCGACTGCGAGTGCGCCCTTGACGTACACCGCGTCCACGTCGCCGCGCCGCAGCGCTTCGAGTTCCGCGGCCCACTGCCCCGTATGACCGTCCGCCGGTACGTCGACGAGCGCGGCGTCATCCAACGTGAGTCCGGCGGAAGCGAGCGCGCCCTCGAAACCGCGCAGCGCCATGGCCCGCCAGAAGTCGACTGCGATCGTGTGCTTGGGCACGGCGAGGCGCTGACCGCGCAGAGCTGCGGCGTCGCGTATGCCGGAGCCCGGTGCGACGAGGATCGTCTGTCGTTCCTCGATCCATGTGAGACCGATCAGGCGGGTGGGCTCGCCGCTCGAGCGGGCCCACAGCGCGGGCACGTTCCCGCCCTCGCGGAACAGTCCGGGCAGGGCGTGCGTGTAGTGGGTCTGCCTGGTCGTGGCGCCGATGTCGGGTGCCTCGTCCTGCAGGGACCGTACGGTGATGCCGTCGGGTGCGAACTCCGCCGTCAGCCAGCGCCGGTCGGCGGCGATTCCGGTCGCGGTGGGCACGGGACAGCGGGTGAACCACAGCGTTTCGGGCACAGGGGTATGCGTCATGGACTCTTCCAGGAAGGTCTTGTCCTCGCAGCGGGCGAGGCGGTGAAGGCACGCGGTCGGCTGGCGCGGCGGCCGCCGTGACGCGGCCGGACCGTACGAGGGCTCAGCGACAGGACATGCTGGAGACGCGCCCCAGGTCGATGTGGCGGCGCGCGGTGAAGGCAGGCGGAGCGGCGGCGTCGGACATCGCACTACTCCCTTCCTGCGGCTTCCCGTCGGACGGCCCGACGGAGTGAACGCAGCCTGACATGGGCTCGGATGCTCCGGCAAGTCGCTTGCCATGATGTGGGAACGAGTGTGAACGGAGCGTTTCAGAGAAGGACTTGGACCTCTTCGGTATGCCGTAATGTGGGAATCTCCGGGCCTGAACCGGTGCCGATCCGGAGGCGGAACCGGAGGCGGAACCGGAACCGAACCGGAGCCGAAAACGGAACAGGAGCCCGCCCCGGAGCCGGAGCTATGGGAGGACCCACGCATGACCCAGGCCCCGCCGCCAGGCGCGCAGGCGGTACGGCGCGCCCTCGACGTCCTGCACTGTTTCCACGACAACGCCCCCGATCTCAGCGCCTCGGAGATCGCGCGCCGCCTCGACCTCTCCACGTCGACCGCGCACCGGCTGGCCCGCACCCTGCTCGGCGCGGGCTTCCTGGAGCAGGACGCGCGAACCGCCCGCTACCGGCTGGGGCCCGCCGTCACCGAACTGGGCCGCCTCTCTTACCACCAGCGCGGACTTCACCTGGTCTCACCCGAGCTGGCCGATCTGGCCCAACGCACCGGCGCAACGGCCGACTTGGCTCTGCGCAGCGGTCCACATGCGGTGATCGTGGCGGGCGGGTCCGTCACGCCGAAGGTGGGCCTGCGCAGACCGTTGCACTCCACAGCACTCGGCAAGGTACTCCTCGCCTGGCCCCGCCCCGGCGAGGGTGGTGCGGAGTCTCTGCCGGCGCTGCCCGCGTTCACGGACCGCACCATCGTCGAGCCCTCACGTCTCGCAGAAGAGTTGGAACGGGTGCGCAGCGACGGGCACGCCCTCAACGACGGCGAGTCGGCGTACGGAATCCGCACCCTCGCCATACCCGTACTCGATCACGCGGACTCCGCGCGCTTCGCACTGGCCGTCCGCGCCACACCGGACGTCATCACGGCGGACCGCATGGACTGGTTCCTCACCCAGGCCCGCGCATGCGCCCGCGCCCTGGAAATACTCCTGCTGCCTCCGTCCGAGCGCAGATCCGCGGTCATGCCATGAGGGCACCGAACCGTTCCGGGGCCGACGGGGACTCCGGAGTGCCCCGGCGCTTCCGGTTCGCCTGCATCCCAGAACCGGCCGAGACTCCGTCGGTGGCTTGGTCGTAGACGTCATGCGGGGCTTCACCGTGGCGGCCTGTGCGTTCGCGCGGGGAACCGAGAGGCTCCGGTCGTGTTCTCGTTCTGGTCGCAGGCCGTTGCCGGAGAGCAAGATCGTCTGCCATGTCGTTGGTCGCGGTTGCGAGGATTCCCCGGCGTGAGCGGGGTGCCCGTCCCTACGATCCGGGCGGGAGGTGCGTCAGGTGTAAGCCAGGGATACGGGACCGGACCTTCGTGAGCTGATCACGGCCCTGCCGGGCTGAACTGGAGGCGCGGGCTGAGAAGTTGAGCCAGCAGCTTCAAAAGGTGCGCGACGAGCTGGAGGAACTCGCTGTTGCCGAGAGGGTCGCGCGCCGGCTGGCCGAGCAGGTGACCGTGGAAGCGGAGCGGGAAGGGGACGCTTCCGCGGGCTGCCGGGCAGGTCGCGGGCCATGTGGTGCTGCTGGTACCGCAGCGGGAGCGCGGCATGGACGAGACGGTCCTGCCCGGGAACTACCAGCGGATCATGGAGGTGGTGCGGTGGGCGGATACGCCGGTCACGGTCAAGCAGGTCTGCGGCGAGCCGGGGATGTCCACCGAGCCGGCCCGTGCGGAGGCGTTGCGTTCGAAGCTGAACCGGCTCGCCGAGCGGGGCTGGCTGCGCAAGCCGGCCGACGGGAAGTTCACCACCACGCTGCGAGCGCGCTTTTGTCGCGGTATGCGGCCCTGGCCGTAACTTCGGTGCCCCTGGCGGCAGTTAATAGATGAGCCCTTCTCGGTAACGTCTCATGACGGTTCGTGATCTTCGTTCAGCTGGTGCCGCCGTGTTCCATCTGGAGCAGGACGAGAGCGGCGAGGGTGATCCGGATGATCGCCTTGGGATCGAGGCTGACCCTGCACAGAGCCTTGAAGGTCACCTTGAGCAGGGCGTTGGCGCGCTCGGCCACGCCGTGGACGCCTCGGATGACGGAGTTGAACGCCTTGACCTCGTCAGTGAGTTCGCCGCCCTTGGGTTTTCTGACCGGCTCGCGGAGGCCGGCCCCGGCGTTCTGGTAGCCGAGGTCGGTCAGGGTGGGGATGTCGAGGGTGTCGGCGAGCCTGTTCAGGGCGGCGATCAGGCCGTGGGTACGGGCGCAGGTGGTGTCGTGCTCGCGGCCGGGCCGGACCGGCGAGCCCCAGAGCGGCCAGCCGTCGGATGCGGAAATGACCTGGACGTTGCCGCCGTGGCGCTTGTGCTTGCCCGACCACCACAGGTCTGCCTTGTTCGGGCCGGGGGGCGGCGACGCAATCGGTACGGATGACGGTGCCATCGAGGTTAAGGTGTGTAAAGTCGGCCGCGGTCGCGCGCTCCAGTGCGGTGGACAGGTCCGGTGCGTGGTCGGCAAGCACGGTCAGCCCTTCGTAGAGGTAGCGGTAGGCCGTCGGGACGGAGATCCAGTTGTCGCGGGCGAGTTGAGTCAGCCGGGTACCGTCCAGGAACCAGCGCAGGATCAACACGCTCTGTTTGAACGGCCCCAGGGCGCGGGTGCCCTTGCGGGTCCCGAGACGCTCGCGGTGTTCGAGCAGCAGCTTCGCGAGGGCCTCAGCAGTGGCCCGGCTGACATCGAGCACGCCGGTGTAGGTGATACTGGTCAATGCGTGAAGCCTCTCGGTACCCGGAACCTGTTCTTCGCAGACCTGTTCCTACCAGGGGCTTCTCGCGTATCTGATGCCAGGTCAAGCCCGTCTGATGTCCCTAGTCAAAAGGATCTCGGATCTGTCGGACGGGCGGCATACTCTGAGCACCGTCCGCACTATCTGGGAGAGTCATGACAAGTAGGTTCACCGAGTTGGCCGTTGACTGCCATGATCCGGAGAGGCTCGCGGCCTTCTGGTGCGAGGTCTTGGACTTCAAGGTGATCGACCGGAGCGAGGGCAAGGTCGAGATCGGCTCCTGGGTGCCGACCGTCGAGGATGTTCGGGCCCGCCAGATGCCGCCCACCCTGCTGTTCATCCAGGTGCCCGAGGGCAAGACCGTGAAGAACCGGCTTCACCTCGACGTCAGCCCGATCGACGGCAGCACCGAGGACGAGGTAACCAGATTGCTCGGCCTCGGCGCCACCAAGACGGATGTGGGCCAGGGCTCAGACCGAAACTGGGTGGTCATGGCAGACCCCGAGGGCAACGAGTTCTGCGTCCTACGCACCCTGGCACCGCAGAACTAGACCGCGAGCGGGCACCCGCACCCCGTCACACACCGCAACTATCACGTTGCCGAGAAGACCTCACTCAAAGACGGGTTCGGGGTACTTCTGAGAATCGTTTGTGACAACATCCGGGGCATGACGGCCCCTCAAGAAGCCTGTCATTTTCGGAGTCGGCTGCGCTGATGTCCGAAGTCACCTGCGCGCGTCCGTGAATTGACCTCTGAAGGAGCTCGGGGCGACGCCCGCCGATGTGGGCCGGGGCGACGCTCCCTGGACGGTGATGGCCGACCCGGAAGGCGCGGGTTATGCACAGCCGGTTGACCTGCGGCGACTGGATTCGTTGAGACGGATCGATGCGCAACTCGGTTCGCTGCGACCGGACATTTCCTCTGGGGGCAGAGCTAGGAGTCTGGGGCACAGTCGTCCGGCGGCGTGTCCGGAGACAGTTCCGCAATCCTGTGCTCCAGGGTGGTGATCTTCGCTTCCATGTCCCGGACCATCCGGACGAGGGCCTGAATGGCAACCATTGCCACACCGTTCGCGTCCACCATGTCGATACGGCGTCGATCTGAACCCAGCCCGAAGAGCGCGTGCCAGTCCTGGGCCATCGGCCCGAGATGGGTGATCTCCTCGTCCTCTTCCGTATAGCGCCACGTACTCACCGGGAGATCGGCGAGGACCCGCAGGACATCAGGACCGTGGACGGGGCCGCTGCTGGTCAATGGAACTCGTTGACCGTCTCGGTCTCCGGAGTCGTCCTCACCGACGCTCCGTTGTGAGCCCCATTCAACGGGGACGATTTGCCCCTTCAGCTGACGGTCGCTTGCGGCCCCTCCCCCCTCGCTGCCAAGGTTGTAGTGGTAATAGGAGGGTAGTCCGTCGTTGTCTTCCGAGATGAGCTGTTCCTCCAGCACCTTGAGCGTCGCGGCCAGGCGTGCTGTTTCCTCGTGCGCGGGGCCAAGGGTGCGCCGCAAAACGTCGTGGACATCGCGGAGAAGAATGAGCGCCGGTGGCGTACGGCCCAGGGATGAGTACGCGTAGGCGAGGTTTTCCACCGTTCGTAGTGTCTCCGGATGGTCGGTACCGAGCACTTGCTTGGTTCCCGCGACCACCTTCTGCAGCAGCGCGAGCGCCATCAGGGCTCCCTCTGTGACCGCACGTGCGACAGCGAGATTACTCTGCGCTGTGAGCGTTTCCGGGTGCATCGCGCCCAGGGAACGTTCACGGAAATCAGCCACCTGCCGGAAGTACTCCGTTGCTTTGTCCGGCTCCTCGCCCCACAGGGCAATCGCCTGGGTTTCGAGAGCGAGGAGGGTGAGCGGGTCGTACATGCCGAACAAGGCGGAGGCTTTCGCTCTGGCGTCCTTGGCGATGACCAGGGCCTCTTCCGCACGGCCGGTGCGCCACAGCCAATGGGCCTGTGACACGGTGACGTGCAGCGTGATCCAATGGATCTCGGAAAGCCACTCCTTCACCTGCTCGGCCAGCGCGGTCAGGAGGCCGAGGGCGCGACCGGATTCTCCTGCCCGTCCAGCGGCCCAGGCATGGGCGATTCTCGCGCCGAATGTCGCGGGGTGGTGTTCACCGTAGATGCCGATGACCTCAGGCAAGAGCTCGTCGAGTTCTTCGTAGGCGTGCGCGCGGGCGCCGGAGCGGCCGAGTGCGCGGGCCCTTCCCCATTTGGCCAGGAGAAGGAGACGGTCGTCGGCGTCACCCCCGTTCCTCTCCTGGTGCACCACGACCCCGTAGAGGCGGCGGGCCTCGTGCCAGTCACCGATGTACCCCGTCCACAGAGCGAGGCGCAGGTAGGCAAGACGGGTGAGCAGGTCGCGGGCGCCCAGGCTTTCCAGACAGTCCTCGTAGAGTTCTTCCGTCAGCCGGAGAGCGGGAATCGGGCGGCCGGAATGTCCGGTCCAGAATGCGAGGGAGTGGCGCGCCGTCAGCGTCCTGGGGTCACCCTCTCCGAACAAATGGACAGCGCGCAGGGTGAGTCGTTCGGCGATATTCCGGGCGAGATCCGTCTCCAGGGCATCCACTGCACGGGAGAGCGATTCCGCCAGGCTGTCCAGGCGGGCGTCGCCGAAGGGGGCTCCATGACCACCCGGCACCCCACTCTGCGTCAAGATGTCCGCGGCCCCGTCCCAGCTGCCCATCCAGACATAACCGGGCCCGCCGTCGATCGACGGATAGGATCCACCCGCAGAGTCGGCTTCCTCTGCTGTGATATCGACCAGCCCGATAGGGCCATCGCCGAAGCGTTGCAGGAGTTCAGTGAATGCAGGGTCGTCGGTGAAGGTTCGGGCCGGACAGGCGTGCAGGCGGCGGTTCGCGAACGCGTGGTCATCGTGGATGACGACACCGACGAGATGGTCTTGGCAGAAGACCGCGCTGCCGGAAGCTCCGGACCAGGCCTGCTCGCCATCCCCACGCATGTCCGGCGCAGACTCCTGGTCCAGGACATACAGGTCCTGGGCGCCGACACCGCCGGCCTGAGGAGGCAGCTTCCCCCGCAGGTGCTCCACCTTGTGCTGCCCGTCCCTGAAGGTCGCCGAAGGATACCCAAGACCCTCATAGGACAGCGGGGTGTTGCCGATGGGACGGCCCCAGCGAACCATTCCGGGCACGACGACCTCGTCGTCCAGCAGCAGCAAAGCAACATCGCGTTCTTCCGGGTTAGTCCAGCGTACCGATGCCATGCAACGGTGTACGTCGGGGTCCTGGGGGTGCCCCACACGCACATCGATCTGCGCCCATGGCATGCCCTTGCTCTCCTCGACGACGTGCCGGGTCGTCAGTACCAGGCGGGGCCCGATCAGATAGCCGGTACCGACGCGGCGGAACCCATCAGCGTCACCACTACGGATCAGAGCCAGTCTTCGACGGTCCAACTCAGCCCTCGTCATTCCAAGAGCCGGACTGCCGGCGACCGATTTCGGGGTTGGCTCCGCCCGTGGCCCGGTCCTTGACCTGCAGCTTCAGCGTCAGCTTGTGCCCGCGGACCGAGGAGTGCGCTCCGCCCCCGCCCACGGTCGCCACCCCGAACTGCAGCTTCCCCTCGCCCTTGCCGTCAATGCGCAGTTCCAGCAGCAACTCCAGTTCGGCTTCCTCGATCTGAAAGGCGAACTGCTGCTGCGCCCCCCGGGTCTGGGCCTGGTAGAGCTCTTGCCTCAGCTCCTCGATGGCTGCGGCCAACCCGATCGTCGCCATAGCTACTCCCCGTCGACTGTGAGATTCAGAGATGAGTGGCGCCAGCCCCGGTGAGCGATCTCAACTTGCTGCGAGTGCAAGGCGAAGGTCATCACGAGTCTCCGAGCGGTGCGGCGACAGGTTCTGCTTCCGTGAGATAGCGGTGGAGTGAGGTCTTGGGGATTCCGGTCTTGGCCGCGATCTGGCCAAGGCTGCTGCCCTGATGCTTCAGGAGCCTGGCGTACTCGATCTTGTCGGCTGGGTGAGCGACGGGGCGACCGATGCGACGGCCAGCGGCCTCGGCGACGGCGCGGGCGTGGGCGGCCCGTTCGGCGGTGAAGGTGCGTTCCATCTCGGCGAACAGGGCCAGCAGGAGGAAGGCGACGCGGCCCATGCCCTCGTCGGCGGTGTTGATCGGCAGGGGGTCGGCAAGTGACCGGACCCCGATCTGCTTCTCCTTGAGGTCGTGGACGAGGCTGAGGACTTCGCGCAGGTTCCTTCCGAGCCTGTCGAGGGTGTAGACCACGATCGTGTCGCCGGGCCGGGCGTAGGCGAGCAGATCGGTCAGGCCGGGGCGCTCGACGGTGGCTCCGCTCTTCTTGTCGACGTAGATCCGTTCATCCGGAATGCCCGCTGCCCCGAGGGCGTTCAGTTGGCGTTCCAAGCTCTGCTTGGTGGTGGAAACCCGGGCGTACGCGAGTTCAAGTCCTGGGGCGGGGTGCCGCTGGCCGGTTGCCATGGCCGTACCGTACCGGAAGTCGTCTCTGTGCGGGCCTTTCGGAACACTTCTTGTGGGACGACTTACGGAACGGCTGGCGAGGGAATCGCCGCAGGACGCCGACATCCTGACGGCGCATCGGGTGCCCTGTTCCACTTCCAAGGATGTGGAACACGGATGTCAGGTGAGATCGGTGCGGCCGAGATCGCGGGCGCTGGGCAGGAAGTCGGCGGGGACGCCGGCACCGAACAGGAAGGCGCGTTCTTCTTCGAACCGGTTGATGGTGCGGCAGCCAAGGGTGAGCAGGATCAGAAGCTGGCGGGCAGCGTCGCGGTCGGTGCGGGCCAGAGCAAGCGCCGTCTCTATCTGATCCATAGCCTCCTGCCAGGAGCTGCGGTGCGGTGCGGACCGGTCGCCGTCGTAGACGTGGCGGTGCTCCGGACGCAGGGTCGAGGCGAGACGGCCGCAGGCGATCACGGTCCCTTTGGCGGCCAGGTTCAGTGCGGTGCCAGCGGCATGCAGCATCGCCTCCTGGACCTCGGGCGCCAGGTATTCGTAGGGCCGCCAGGTGGTCAGTCCGGCGCGTTGTTCTCGGCCGGTGGCCTCCCAGACGTGCTCCAGCGTGGCCCGGCCGTGACTGCTGCGGCCCGTCAGGGAGAGGCTGACCTCGTCCAGCAGCGAGCGCAGCAGCCGGAACCACACCCCGGCGTGCACGGTGCGGCCGGGGAGGGTGACCCGTCCGGTGGTGAGCCCTTCGTAGGTGTAGCGATCCACGGTGGCCAGCGGTTCGGCCAACAGCGTCGGTCCCGGCCCCTCATGGCCGAGGGCGAGGGCGGTATCGACCGCGGTGGCTCCTTCCAGGCGGCACCCGTGCTCGACGCAGCCGGTCATCAGCGGCAGCCGCCAGATCAGGGCCCGCCCGCGGTCGGGGTCGGCGGCGCACACCGGGCAGGCCCGCTGCAGCGACCATCCGAGCCACGGGCCCGGCCAGCGCTTCCAGCGGTTGACCTGGTTGGTACCGGCCTCGCCCGGGGCCAGGAGCACGGAGTGGTCCCGCACATAGGCGTCGAACATCGGCTGTGTCTGATCGATCGGCACGGTGAGTGTGTCGAACAGCCACGGCTCCCAGCCCGCCAGCGTCATCGCCCGCAGCCGGGCGAGTTCGACGCCGGAGACAGCGTGCAGAGCACCACCCCAGCCTTCACGCCCGTGCCGCCCGGCGCGTTCTCCCGGATGCTCGGCGACGGCCGCCACCAGCACGTCCACATCACCAAAACCCTCCACTGGCAGACCGCCCCCGTCACCACCGGCCTGTACCGCACCTACCTCGACGCGATCGGCAGCACTTCTGACCCGGAACTGGAAATCTGGGACGGCGACTGGAAGCCAGGCCCGCGATTCAGCGAAGCCAACGTCCACGGCGCGGATGTGCCGGTGGTCGGCGTCTCCTTCCACGACGCGCTCGGCTTCAGCTCCTGGCTCAGCCGACGCGACGGCCGCGCCTACCGGCTACCCACCGAGGCCGAGTTCGAGTTCGCCATCCGAGCCGGCTGCTCGGCCACAACGCCCTGCGGATCCGGCTGTGTGCCCGAGCGAAAGCACACGAGCCGCACTTGGCCCGAGGCGTTCCTCGCACGCTGGACCGCTGCGGCCAAGCGGGCGAACCCGCACGGCCTCCACGGGCTGAACGGAGTGCTGTGGCAGTGGTGCAGGGATTGGTACGCCCCCTACCCCGACGAGGCTGACGTCACCGACCCGCAGGGGCCCACCACGAAGCCGGCCTCATCGCTCTGGAAGGGCCGGACGCTCCCCGCCGGCCGGGTCATCCGCGGCGGCTCGTACTCCTATCCGGAATGGTACGGACGGTGCGACAACAGGCACTTCTCATTTCCCGACGACCGCAACGTGAATCTCGGTTTCCGGATCGTTTTCGACACCGCCTGATTTCCTACAGTCGCCGACCATCCCAGTGCCGCAGCCGGCAGACCCGTTCATTTCACCTCAACAAGGTTCCCCCCGTCACACACAGCTGAGAGGAAATCCTTAACAGTGAAAGGTCAGCCGCGAATTGAATCCGGCGCCTCCTGTTACCGTTTCCCGGTGACTACCAAGGTCGGAATCACCGGCGGCGCGAGCGCCGGCCACGTCGTCCCCGCGCTGGCCGTCGCAGCCGAGCTACGCCGCGCCAATGTCGACGAGCTGGTGTACTTCGGCCGCGACGGCAGCATCGAAGCCGACCTCGCGGACAAGGCCGGTATTCGGCTCGCCCCCGTCCCCTCCGCCGGTCTGCAGCGCTACCGCTCCTGGAAGAACGCCGTCATGCCCTTCACCGTCATCCGCGGGGTGTTCGCCGCATGGCGGGCGATGCGACGCGAGCAACCCGACGTCGTCTTCAGCAAAGGCAGCTACGTCTCCGTCCCGGTAGGAATCGCGGCCTGGCTGAACCGGGTGCCGCTGGCAATCCACGAGTCCGACCACTCCCTCGGCCTGGCCAACCGCATCCTGGCGCGCCTGGCCAACACAGTGTTCCTCGCCGAACCCGGCCAGGGCCTCCCCCAGTGGCTGCAGCGCAAGGCCGTCGTCACCGGTCTGCCTCTGCGCGACGACCTCGCCGAAGGCCGACCGCAGAAGCTGCGCGCCGAGCTCCGCATCCCGGCCGGCCCGCCGGTGCTGCTGATTTTCTGTGGCAGCAGCGGCAGCACCCGCATCAACATGGCCGTCCGCCGGCAGCTGACCGCCCTGACCGCCCTCTTCACCGTCGTCCACATCACCGGCCGAGGCAACCTCGACCCCGAGCTGCATTCCGTCCCCGGATACCGGCAGCTGGAGTACCTGCACGACAACATGGTTGACGCCCTGTGGCTGGCCGATCTCGTCATCGGGCGGGCCGGTGCCACCACCCTCGCCGAGTTGGAGGCCCTGGACAAGCCCGCCGTCCTGATCCCCCTGCCGGCCTCCGTCAGCCGCGGCGACCAGCTGGACAACGCCAAGGCATACGCCCGACGCGCGACCTGCGTCGTCGTACCGGACGACGAACTGCTCGCCGACGGCCGGCCGATCGTGGCCGCCTGCGAGCAGCTGCTTCCCCGGCTGGAGGCAACCCGACCCGAGCCCGACCCGCAGCAGATCCACCGAGTCGCACGGGACATCGCCACCCGGACGCTGCGCTTGGCCCGCCCGCGACGCCCTCTTAGGCGCTGAACCCGGTACCGGGGCGGGCCGTCAGAGCCGGCCCTCCGGCAGCTCGCCCCGGAACAGCACGTGCCAGTGCATGTGCTTCGACTCCTGATACTCGCCCTCGTTCGTCACGACACAGGCAGCACCGTGCTCCTCGCGCACCCGCGCAGCCACCGAACGGACGACACGCAGCACATCCATCAGCCGCTCCTCACCGCCATCGCCGAGGTCGACCAAGGACGGGGTGTGCGCCTTCGGCACCACCACGATGTGCACCGGGTAACTGGGCCGGGTGTGCTCGAACGCGAGCACCGTCTCCGTCTCCTCCACGACATTGACCGGCGTGTTCCCGGACAGCGCCTCGTCGCAGTAGAAGTCCGACACCTTTTCGGCAGTCGACGGCGATGCAGTCACAATGCCACCCATCCCTAGAGCAGTTCGGTCGCCAAGGCGCCGATATCAGCTGCACGGCGTACTACCCGAGCCGGGCCCCCAGCGGCACCAATCGGCGCTCAGGCTACAGGCGAGCACTGAGGTCACAGCAATTCTCTTCACCCGTACACAATTTCGGTAACGGCATCCGCGGCCCCGACGGGCGCCTGCAACTCGCCTACTGGGATGAGACGCCCGACGACCGGGACCTGCGCGGCGTGCTGTGGGGACGCTGCTCCCAGAGCATCGGCACCGATAGCCTGCCCACCGGTCGGCCGCGCTGGCGGATGGTGCATCCCTCGATGCAGCGCGAATGCATGGAACAACTGCGCTGCCAGGTCTGCGCCCAGCCCGCCCGCACGGACGAGGGCTGCTTGTTCCTGGCCGGGCCGGACGAGGTACACCCCAACGACGCGGTCGTGCCCACCGCCCAGCCACCGGTATGCATCCACCACGCCCGGATCGCGGCCGAGCAGTGCCCGCACCCCCAGGGCCGGCCGACCGTGTTCCTCGCCCAAAGCGCCCCGCTCTACGGCGTCATCGGCACCCTCTACCAATACACCGACGGCGGCCTGCAAGCCCTCCCCGCCACCGACCAGGACGCATTGCCCCACGGACACCCCGGCCTGCGCTGGTACCTCACCCCCCCCAAAGGATCCGCCGCCTACGCGCCTACACCATCATCAACCTCAACGACCTCCCTCCGGCATAGACCGGCCCCCGGGACGGTCGCTGCCCCATCACTGGCTGCCCTGTGGCGATCTGAGCCGCACCCGTCCGCGGGACGATGGGCGACAGTGCGGCGGGCCAGACCGTCCGTTCGCCGGCCGCCTGCATGTCTACGCCACAAGCCTGCGGACCAGGTCGTCGTCCGTCACCTCGTACACGTCAATGCGCAGCAGCCCGCGGATGTGGACGGGAACCCGTTCGATGGCCTTGACGGACAAGGACGGCACAACCAGTGCGTACCGAGTCTTGGATTCCTGGCTCGTCATGCGGCGCAGCAGCTGGCCGTAGGCGATGTCGGCGTCGATGCCCCTCTACCTGGTGCGGCCCTTGGCCTCGCAGATCAGCCGCTCATCACCACGCACGGCTTCGAGGTCAGTCCAACGGTCGGTGGGATCGAGCGGTGTCCAGCCTTCGCTGAGCAGCCACATGCGGAAAGCATCGGTCACCCGGTCCTCGTCGCTGCCGCGTGCCAGGATCTTCCGCAGCGCCGACAGGTCGGCCTCCTTGTTGCGGCGCAGCCGCCCTCGTCCGTCCGCGTCGAGGTGCGCCGAGCGGATCACGACCAGCCGCAGTCCCTGAGCGGGAATCTCGGCCTCACGGCGGGCGTCGTACAGAGCCCGCTGCTCGCCACGATGGACACCACTGACGGTGAGCTTGTCCGGCTTGTCGAAGTGAGGCATCGGCTGGTCGTGTTGGAGTTCCCGGTATTCGACCACGAGCTGGTGGCCGGGCCAGTAGGCGTCGACGGACAGCTTCGCGCGTCGGCCGCTCTGCCCAGGATCCCCCTGCAGCCAGTCGAACTTGTGCTGGGTCGAGGCTGTCTCACGAAGGACTTCATTACACAGACCGACTACGTATGCCTCGTCACTGTCGTCTCGTCTTCCCATGAGTGAGGATGCCGTCCTCGATCGCGTCCGCGTGCGAGTAGGTGTGCAGGCGCTTGCCGAAGACTTTCGCGTCGTCCATCGACGCGATCAGGGATGGGGCTTCCCAGACGGGGGCGGTAGTCGCGGTGCGCTTGGGCTGCGGGCGCGTGTTGGGAGCCTCGGTCAGGCGGGGGGCTTCCCACTCGTAGGGGGTCGCGGTCAGGTAGAGGCGGCGGTCGGCCAGGATCCGGGTCTGGTCGTGGATCATCGTCCACTGTTTGTCCCAGCTGCCCGCGGTGCGGTGTGCCTCGTCCACGACCAGGAGGTCGAAGACGGGGACAGGGAAGACCGTGTGCTGGGTCTCCTCTATCCTGGGGAGGGAATCGAGCGTGACAAACACGATCGCCCGCTCACGCCGCTTCCTGCGCTGGGCGAGCCAGTACGCCAGGTACTCCCCCGAGCCCGTACTCACCGCACCCGCCTCGTTGAGCAGCGGATGCTTGTCCGCCTGCAGCGAGGAGACCGCCATGATCGGCTCCCGGCGGCCGTCAGCGCGGGCTGCCTGGGTCCACTGGCCGATTAGATCCAAGGACGGCACCGCGATGAGGAGACGCGCTGCGTCCAGTTCCTCGGCGGTGCGCAGCGCGATCAGCGTCTTGTTGCCCGTCCCGCACGCGGAGACGATGTGCCCGCGCGAGCCCGGGTTCTTCAGATGCCGTACCGCCGACTCAACTGCGGCCCACTGATCCGGCCGCAACACGCGACGAGCGGGGGCAGTCGGGGGCGTCGCAGCGGCCGTGGGCTCGGGGCTGGAAGGCATCGGGTACAACCTCAACTCACGGCGGAACGGTCACGTCCATCCTCCCGTACTTGAGGTGGCCCACACGGGCACCTGCCGAACCTGCCTGACCGACTACACCTGCTCCTGGTACAGCCTGATCTCGGTGGGCTTGAGCATGCGGATCGTTGTCCAGGCTGCTCTCTCGCTCAGTCGTTGGGCCCACTCGTCGAGATCGTCTCGGGTGCCGTGGAAGAACCACGAGTCGAAGCTTCCAAGGGCCTGCAGGGCGGGTGCGGGTCTGTATCGAAGCTCGCAGTGGACCTGCACGTAGTGGTCGTAATTGTCGTTGCTGTCGGCGATCTCGAATTGCCGGGCGAGGTCCAGCGTGAATGTGGGAGGGCCGTCAAACGAGTGGGTCCCGTACTGGAGCAGGAGGCCATCCGCATCGGGTGTGTCCGGGACGTCGAACAGCCGTCGGCCAAAGCGTAGGAAGGCGAGCCAGGCATCTTCCGTATCCGGGTAGGCAAGCGCCCGCCGCCCGGCCCTCAGTTCGCTCTCAAGGAGTCCCACGGCCTCGCCTATCGGGGGTCTTCGCGTCATGCGCGCCCTCCTCGTCCGCTGCAGCAGGGCTGAGCGTACTCAACCCGGCGGACCTTCCCGGTCGCGGCGTTAGAAGATGCGGGCGTGTATGTGCTGCGTGAGGTTCTCGAGGATCTCGCGCAGCCACGGGGTGCGGACGGCGGGCAGTCGGGCCAGGGTGTGCTGGAACGCTCCCCGGTCGACCCAGAACAGGTGATTAGGGCGCGGCGCGGGCGGGTCGTCACGGAAGACGCCGTCGGGCATGCTGCCCGACGCGGGGATGGGCAGATATGGCTCGGGGTAGGCCAGCCACAGCCATATCCCGAATGGCAGCGGCACGAGGTATGCCGAGGCGGCCGGGCCGGCCGGGGTCCAGGTCTCCCCTGTCTGCGGATGGGTCGGTACGAAGAGGATGTCGGCGTCCGTGTCGGGGGCGGGCCGTCCTGGTCCTGCCAGGACGGCCCGCCGCGTCGGCAGTCCCGCGGGCAGCAAGGTGTCGAGGGCGGGTTGGAACACTTCCTGGATCAGGCCGTCCGGGACGGTCACCGGTCGGCCTTCCGAGGCTGCCAGCAGGTGGGCGAGTGCCCGGCCTGCGGCAGCTTCCCACTGCGGGCTCAGGACCAGAAGTTGTTCAAGCCCAGCCGCGATCCCCACGTCATGGTCATGGGCTCGAACGGGGGTGTGCCCTTCCCGTTGTCCATCAGCTCCGCCCAGGAGAGCGGTGCGTCCTCGGCGCCATCGACGGGGAGGCGGCGTATGGCGTTGGGGGCGAGCCACGCTGCCTGCCAGAGCGAGCAGTCGTCGATCCTGCTCGCCACGGTCAGGCCACATACTTCGCAGGCCATGTTGGGGCCGTCGGCCCCGTCGATACCGCAGCAGGCGCCGCCGCGTTTCTCCGGGATCAGCACCGTGCCGCGGGTATCGCCGGGTGCGATGACGATCGCGCCGGGCGCGCCGTCGGACAAGGCGTAGACCGGCGCGTAGATGCCGCGGGCCGCTGCCTCGTCCGGGTCGATCTCCTCCCACCTGCGCCACGGCGGCCCCGAAGGCTCCGGGTCCACGGCGAACGTGCCTGATTCCATGAGTACCGGGAGCTGAACCCCGTTCCCGTACTTCTGGCGGGCGTGGACCGGCAGGGCGACCTGGGACAGCGGGGCGGTCAACTCGGCGCCGCACCCCGTACACACGAAAACGAACAAATGTCCTCCGCTGGGGAAACAGGGGCATCGTCGCAGCCTGGTGGTGGCCAGCCAACATACTTTTTCGTCCGTCGCGGGGCCGGAGCTCCACGGCGTGGAACATCAGCTCCAGCGCGAACAGGCTGTCGCCCATGGCGGCAGACAGCAACGCCACTGACGGCACGGAGGCCATGGGACCCTCGCTCCAGGGAGGTTGTGAGCCCCCTCGCGCACTCGGTGAGCCGCGTGACGTCGAAAGAGGCTGGTCCCGCCACGGTCAGTGAGTCAGGATCCTGTGGTGCGCCATGCTTACGAGGATGCCGAACTGCTGGACCTGGTCCGCCGCTACGTCACGCCCGACCGCCGCTATCTGAAGCTCAGCGGGAGCTTGCTGCGGCTGGAAGGCGGCGAGTACGACCGGTTCGCGCGAGATCTCGCCGAGGATGCCGAACTCATCACTGCGCACGAGCTCAGCATTCTTCTTGAAGGCGGGTGGCGTGAGCGGAGGACCGCTGCATGGCTCATCGCCATTTCCCGCCGGACCGAGTTCCGCGAGCGCCTCGGGGAGCTCCTGCTGGCCAGTGAGGTCTGCTGTGCGGGCTTGGCGTATTGCGTGGCCCTGGCCACTTTCGGCACGCCGGACGACGCTGATCTGCTGACTGCCTACCTTGATCGCTACCTGCAACGCCCCGACCTCGACTACGACCAGGCTGTGGCCTTGGGTGCCCTTCTGTACATCGATCTGAACATCGGTGCCCACCAGGCCGGGCGATTTCTGGCTCCAGAGGGTCTGTGGGATCAGTGGCTCCAGGGGCGATCTGGTGGGCAGTGCGCTGAGGGCACCGCCACCTATCTGAGCCTGATACGCCGGCTCTGCGCCTTCGCCGAGGAGTGCGCCGAGCTGCACCCCTGGGGGTGACCGCAGCACCGTCGCGGTGACCAAGCGCTTCTGCTGGCGGGCTCCGCCACCTGAAGCGCTCAGAACGTGGTTGCGTGCCGGCAGCCGTTCGTGGACGCCTTAAATCCGTCGGCCGTTCGACTGCGGTCCGGGCAGGATGTCCCCCTGTGAACCATGTACTGTGCGGCCTCGCCACCAATGAGGCTCTTCCCTCCGAGCTGGTCGACCGCCTGATCGCCGTCGCGGACGCGGACATCGCAGACGGCCTCGTCAGTCGCGCGGACCTCAGCCACGAGCAGGCGGTCGACCTGGCCACACGGGTGCCTGGATTGTTCACCCAGAACCGGCCGTAGGACACCCAGAACCTCCGCGACCAGCACACCTCACCCAACGCAACACCAAGCCCGTTTGCGGCAGCCGGAAGAGCAGTACCTTGCCGAGACTGGGCGTTCAACGTCGGCTGTCCAGGACGTCCCGCACTCCGGGCAAGTGGACGTCACGCCGGCCTTCACCGCCCCGGTCCTCGCCCTCGTCCGCCGCCAGTGCCGCGAACGGCACGCGGGAGAGCAGAACACCGCCGTCGCCTTCGTCGACGGCATCAACGGAACACCGCACCCACGGCACAGCCGCGGCCCGGCGTCGTTCTCCAGGACCCCGACCAGCCGCAGTCGAGGTGCCCCGTGCCTGCCCATGCGATCACGTTAAGACTCAGTCATTGTCCAGCCCAACCAGTCGATCCGGTCAGGATTCCGGCTCTCAGCAGCAGCCCGCGAATGACGCGTATCACCCCGTCGACCTCGGCGGGCGGACGTGACCAGGTCTGACGATCGTGAAACCGGGAGATGGATGAGTAGCGGGGTCATCCCGGCGCACTCGATCGTCTCCTAGTCTTAGTTAGGACTCGCATGAGCACCGTTGTGTCCCTCGTCGTCGCCGGCCTCGCCTTGGCGGTATCGGCCTTCGGCTCGTACATCGCGTGGTTGAGTCTGGAAACCGCCCGGACCGCCAGCAGGGCAAGCCACATCCAGAACCTCTTCACCGCCAACCAAGCCGCGCTGCAACACCCGGAACTCCTCATAGACGTGCACGGCATCGACCCCGCTACACCCCTGAGGGAAGCACGGGCACTCGTGTACCTGAGCATCCTGCTGGACGGCTTCCAAGTGGCGCACGGCCGCTACCACCGCGGCGACTACGCCAAGATGGCCGAGCTGATGAAGCGTGAAGGCGACTCCCTTCGCCGCGTCTTGGCGATCCCCAAGAACGCCGAGCGGTGGCCAATCGTCAGGGATCACTCATACGGCGACTTCGATCAAGGGTTCATTGCTGCCATCGACGACCTCATCGTCCACGAGCGAAACCTCGCGGCCCGAGGAACCACTAACACAGCCTGACCGTTCTCGGGAGTCAGACCGCAGTGAGTGCCCATCGCTCATCGCACAAGTCGCTCTTGTAGGGCTTGCGGTCACTCACCCCGCCACTCCAGCACGACCAAACATGAGCGCGCCCGTCCCACGCTGGCCAACCAGTAGACCGGCGACCAGTCGCTGACCGTCCTGAGTCCCGAGTTCCGGCACGGCGAGCGCGCCGCCCGTTACGAGACCCAGGTTGGCTGGGAGACCGCCACCCGTGCCGCAGCGAGCGCGATTCTCTTCTGGATCCCCGCGGCCTGCACACCTGCCGGGCACCGGCAAAGGGGAGGAGGCACGCGACCGAGTTCTCAGGAGCGGCGTACACGGAGAATTTGGAGCACCTGTTCCAACGACTCGACGAGGTGACCGGCTCCGGCGTCCCTCAACAGCTTCGCCTTGCGTTCGTTGCGCGCGTACCCGAGGAAGGGGATCCCGGCCGCGTGGGCCGCCCTGTAGTCCACAGGGCTGTCGCCGATCATCAACGCGGACGAAGCCTCGGCGCCCAGCGCGCCCAGTGCCCGGTTGACGGCGTGCGGATCCGGCTTGAGCAGGTGCAGGTCCTGCGTGCGGCCGTAGATGTGAGGGACGAAGCAGGAGTCCAGGCCTCGTTGTTCCAAGTACTTGCGGACCACCCGTGGGGAGTTGTTGGTGGCGACGGCCTGCCGGACGCCGAGCGCGGTCCAGGTACGGATCAGCGGGTCCGCGTACGCGGTGGGCATCGCCGAGGGCATGGCCTTCAGCTCCTCCTGGGTGAGCCGCTCCTCCAGTTCCGCCACCAGGTCACTGCCCGGGTGCCGAAGGTCCACGGCACCCAGGACGACGTGAGGGTCGGGCGACTCCCGTTCCGTCTCCGTCAGCAGACCGTGCAGCCCCCGTGCCTCCAGCCATCGCAACAGTTCGTCGGCGACCAGGTCCGCGTGGTGGCCCGCGAACAGACGGCAGATCGGCCCGTCGAGGTCCCAGAGCACCACACGGGCAGCGGTGATCATCTCCCGCAGGGACTCGAACGGGTCGTGCGGCGTCCAGCTGCTGTCCCTGTCCCTGCCCCGCGCGATGGTGAGCACCCGTTGGAGGAGTGCCTCGGTGTCCCGGCCCGTGTCGCCCTGCTCGGGCGCCTGCGGCGGCCTCGGCTCGTTGCGCACCGTCTCCGCCGTGGTCTGCTCCCGATCTCGCTCTCGTGCACGTTCCCGTATCTGTTCACGCTCCCGCCGCGACCGGTCCGTGCGTACGTCCGCGGTGGCCTGGTGGGCCTGGAGCAGCGCGGCACGGGCGGCCTTGGCTTGGGGATGACGTGCCCCCAGCAGCGTCGCGGAGCGCTGGGCCACCACGGCGAGGGTCTCGGTCAGCTCGTCCATGGCCGCCGTATCGCCTCGTACCCAGGCCTCCGAGTGCTGTGCCTCGGTCATGACCATGAGGGCTTCCAGCGCCCGGGGGTGACCGCTGCCCCATCGGTGGATCTGGAGATCGCAGATGTCCTTGAGGTCCCGCACATGGTCCGCGGCCCGGCTCCGGTCCAGCTGTCCGCTGCCGAAGTCGGCGAGGAACAGGGCCCGGGCGGCGCGCATGCGTACGTCCAGCCACGCGGCCGAGCCGTCGGCCTCCGCGGCCGACCGGGCGGCCTCCCGGGCATGCAACCGGAGGGCTGCCTGGGCATCCAGCCGAGCCGGTTCCCAGTGGCCGCCGCGGGCCTTCAGCAGGGCGAACTGGGCCAGCGTGTATGCCCTTTCCAGTCCGGTGACGGCAGACTGGTACGCCGCGATGAGGGCCCTACGGGCCATGGCCGGCTGCCCGCTCTCGGCAAGGACGGTGGCGACCCGGTTGTACACCGCGCACCGGTGCTCGTGCGGGACCAGACGTTTCCGCACCCACTGGTAGACCTGGCCCACGGCTTGGTCGTGCTGCTCCTGTGCGGTTGCCCCCAGGTCACGCAGCAAGGACAGAAAGTAGGACATCTCGCTCGCCGCGGCCGGGGTGCTCAGCAGCCGGTCGTCGCGGCTCATCTCGTCGACGACGGTCTGCAGCGACGCCAGAGCGGGTCCGGCCCCTTCCACCGCGGCCACGGCGGTCTGGAGCCTGCCCTGCCACGGTGATGTGGTGTCAGTCATCCGCATCGTCCCCCAGGGCGCGTTCACGGAACTGCCGCAGCGTGTGCCCTCGTTCCTCCTCGGCCCGCGCCGACGAGATGAGTTCGGACTGCTCCCACTCCTTGAGCGCGGTCAGGACGACCTCGGCCTCCCGCGCGGCCTTCCGCGCGGTCGGCTCCGCGGGGTCCCCGTCGTCGGGACACGGAGTCCGCCGGGCGGGGGCTCCGTCGCGTGGCCGACCGTCGCCGAAGTACGACGGGAACAGTCCCATCGCATACCTGACCGAGGCGGCGATGAGGACGTTGCTCCCCCTGTTCGGGTCCTCGTGTTCGTACACCTGCTCCATGAGGATGCCCACCACGGGCCGTTCTTCCGTCTCTTCGACCGGATCGGTGTCCACAGGGCTGCCCGAGTACCCCGAGAAGTCCCTCAGATCCTGCTCGGCCGTCAGCTGGAGCCCGGTGAACACACCGCCCGCCGCACTGCGGTACTCGATTGGAGCGTGCGACACGATCCCGCTGAGCTTCGCCACTCTGCCGGGCGGCTCGTACATCCCCTGCCAGCGCACCGACGGCCGCGGCCAGTCCATGGGCGGCGGCAGTGGCAGCCGGTACCGGCTCGCCCTCTCGATCACGATGACGGCGAGATCCACGTCACTGTCCTCGTCGCACACCCGGCCGGTCAACGCCTGCCCGTCGGACAGGGTGAGTTCCAGGACGGCGCCCTCGGAGGACACGTCCCGCAGGCAGTGCAATGCCGTCAGCACGTAGACCTGCGTGACCTGGAGGCCGGCACCCAGATGCACGCCCGCCTCCGCGATCCGTACCCAGTGGCCGGTCATCCCGCCCCTGCGGTCCGCTCCACCGTGAGTGTCACCTCGAAGGACGCCTCCGCCGACGCCTTCGAGAGAATGACACCGGCCTCGGCGGCCAGGGTGATCCCGAAGGTGACCTCCATACCGGTGACGGACCAGCCGTGCCGCTCGGGGACGTCGGCCAGGGAGTCCTGCGCGATCGCTGACGCCTGCCGGATGGCCTCGCGCAGTTCATCCGAACGATCGGCGAGCGACGCGGACTGGCGTGCCCTGGTGCCGATCTGCCGGGCGCCGTGTCCGTTGAGCTCCACGGTCTCAACTCGCACCCCAAGCCTGCCACTTACCGGTTGTGCCGTCACGCCCCCAGGCTAGCCGTGTAGGCGAGGAAACGGGACCAGGAAGTGGGAACGACGGTGAGGTGAGGGGTGTCGGGGGTCTTGCTGTCACGGGTGCGTTTCCAGCGGAAACCCTCGCGGTGCAGCAGCTCGCTCAGCAAGTCCGCAGAGATCTCCACCCCGCGCTCGGCCCGCAGCCAGTCGCACAGGGCCGGGGCGCTCCACGTGATCCCCGCCTCGGCGGAGACATCGAGCAACGCCTCGAACCGGCGCGACGAACAGGAGATGTTCGTGCTGTGCCTGCGGATCCTGCAATCGGCCCTGGTCTACGTCAACACGCTCATGCTTCAAGACGTCCTCGGTGAACCAGAGTGGGCCGGCCTCCTCACGCCCGCCGACCGGCGTGGCCTGACCCCGCTGTTCTGGTCCCATGTCCGCCCGTACGGGGAGGTCAACCTCGACATGGACGCCCGTCTCAACCTCGCTGCGGCCACCGTGCCCGGCCCTCGGGCCCCGCTGGATGACCAGCCGACCCCACCCCGGGACCGGGAGAAGGCGGATCCTTCGCCGATGCAGGCAACGCGGTAGCGGGGCCGTTCCGAACCCTGCCACCCGTGCCAGCCGGCGGCGGGTGGGTGCCAACAGCGTTCGGGGAACTGGTGGTTGTGCAGAGGCGTCCTGTGCTAACAGTGAAGTTCATCCAACGCTGCTGAGGGCGCGCGTTCGTCGGTTGCGGGGAGGGGGCGAGTGGGTGTGTCGCGACGTAGGAAGATCACGGTCATGGCGGGCGCGGTCGTGTTGATCGTGTCGACTCCGTTTTTCTGGCTGCTGGACAACCCGGATACCGGCCAGCTGGTTGCGGCCTCAATCCAGAGCGCCACCGGTATTGCCGAAAGCCGCACGTCAGCGAGACAGTGCCGACAAGCGCGGACGCGTCCTCAAAGCCGTCCAGGACATACTCCGCGACAACCGGCGCATCACCTTCGCCGCGGTCGCCCGCGAAGCGGACGTCTCCAGCTGGCTCGTCTATGCCCCCGGCCTGCGCGAATGCATCGACCAGGCACGGGCCCGCCAGGCCGCCCAGGGCCACCAGGACCAGCAGAGCGGGCGGAAGGTCTCCACCGCCAGCGAGCAGACCGACCTGCTTCTCGCCCGCCAGGAGATCAAACGGCTCCGGACCGAGAACGGCCAGCTGCGGCAGCAGGCCCACGTTCATCTCGGGTAGCAGGTCGAACAGCTCTGCAACCACGACCTGGTCGACCGCATCAACGAGCTCACCGAGGAGAACCTGCGGCTGTCCACGGCGGAACGGCAGGCGACCACGGAGAACACCGGGCTCCGGCAGCGAGTCACCGAGCTTGAGGACGACCTCGCAGCAGCCCGCACCAGCCTCCGCCGCATGATCCGCAACGAGAACCGTGCCTAGGGCCTGCCCGGCGGATCTTTCTGGGCCCGGCGCCCCTGGCACGGCCAGGTTGTCGAACTATCCACGTGCGCCCACGGCTGACCCCAGTCTCCCACCCCAGTACTGGCACCAAGGTTGGCCGGACGGTCACGCGAGTGACGGCCACCGATCGGTAGCCCACTCCAGCCAACCTGACCACCCAGGAGGCGGACCTCCAACCCCATGGCCCTCGAGTTCCGCGACATCGGGCTCCTCGAACAGCGTCCTCCAGTGCACGAGGTCTGTCTCGCTCATCGCGAAGGTCTGATCAGGGGTGGCCGACTGGCGATGGGCGACCCGAGCACGTTGGGTCTCATGGTCCACCGGCACATACACAAGCTGACAGGACGCGCCCACAGACATCACCAACCAGCGGATCGCGGATCTCTCGTCACGAGACCAGCATCCGAAATCCAGGACCACGTTGGTTCCCAACCTGAGCGCCTCCAGACCAAGCCAGAGCAGCCGTCCTTCCAACACATCGCGCTTCCCCTCCGGCTGCGGATCGCCGAACAGCGGGAGCATCCACTCATCCGGCGTCAGCCGCAGAGCGCTGTGCTCCTTGGCCAGATGCCGAGCTCTCGTGGTCTTTCCGGCCCCGGGCAGGCCAACCGTCAGGAACAACGTCGTCACACCCAGATCTTGTCACGAAGGCCAAGTGGGAGGATGACTGCTCTTGCTGCCGAGATCGCCGGGCCACGACGCGGCCCAGCAGCGCGATCCCCAACGAGCACCGTGCCTAACGTCCCTCACACAGCTACACGACGTTGACCTGCGCTAACACCCTGGGAACCCCAGATAACGACGGTACGCAGCGCGGTGACGAAGTACAGGACGCGGACGGCCTCGACTTCGTCGGCGTACTGGCGCAGCCGGGGCCGGCGGTGGCACACCGCCATCACCCGCGTCCAACAGGTCAACCAGGCACTGGACTGCTCACTGGAGACGGAGACCACGCAGCTCATCAACCAACTCCTCAACGGCCCGGGCACGGCGGCACGCGTGGTTCCGGAAAAGCGTGAACAATTCCAGGTGCCCATGAGCACTGTCCGAGAAAATCCGGGTAATCATGAGCACTGACTCAACGACCTGCCCCGGATCGCAGGGGCAGATTACCGAGACGGCCTACGGCATCGGTGCAGCCCAGTACGTTGACGCCTTCTGTAACCTCGGTGCCCTGTTCGCCAAGAACCAGGTCCGAACCGGCCCACACGCAGTGAAGGCCCGGTGGATACCGGGCCTTCACGTCTGAGTAGCGGGG
>NZ_JBEOXO010000050.1:0-29330 GCF_040296605.1 Streptomyces sp. NPDC002088
CCGGCCCCTGGGGGGCGGCCCCCCGCGACGCACCAAACGGCATCAACCCCCCCGAAAAGGCGGGGGCCAGCCGATTAAAAATGTATAAACAAACCCCCCCCCCCCACCCCCGCCGGCCCCCCCCCCCCACGCCTGTTTGCCTGTTCGTTCGGCTCGCAAGGCACTACGGAGTTAGTTCGGAGAAGTCGCGGCCGCCGACGACGAGACCGCGTTCGCGATCCAGGAGCTGCTCGCCGCGCGGTGGGCGATCGCTCCGGCGGACCGTACGATCCGGGAGCCCGGCGAGCCCGGCGTGCGGCTGCGTTGCTTCCTGGACCTGTGCCAGGAACCCGGCGCGTGGCAGCCCGTGCTGGCGGCTGCGGCACGCGGAAGCGGGCCAGCTCCGGCTGGCGAGGGCACCGGCCGGGGGTGCGGACGAGCATGGTCGGGTTCATCCTGTGGCGGGTTCTACGGCGGTGTCACGGGCGTGTGCGCCGTTGGTGCGGGTGGTGCGCCTTCGGCTGGGCAGGGCGGGGTTGACGATGCGGGCCATGCGGCGGGTCCAGGGCGGGGTGAGGGCGAGGATGAAGCTGACGCGGTCGGCGAAGCGGGGCTCGGGGACGGGGATTTCGATGCCGGGGTGGCGGCGCTGGCCGTGGGTGACGGCTTGGGCAACGTAGTTGGTGATGGCGTCGGCCCGGTGGGTGCGTGGTCGTTGGCCGGGCGTGGCGAGGTGGCTGAGGATGCGCAGGACGGTGGGGATGCTGGCGTCGAAGCGGAATTCGTGCTGCGTGCAGGCGCCAGTGACGGTGAGGGTGTCGGAGTCGTCGGCTGCCTCGAGGCCGGTCTGGTCGTACCAGAAGGCGGCGGCGTGGGTTTCTCCGCGGGCGTGGTGGTGCAGGGAGAGGCAGTAGGCGGCCGGGGTGTGTCCGGCGCCGGCGGCGTACTGCCACCAGAATCGTGCGCCGTCGTCGACGCCGGCGAGGTGGAGTGCGCAGCCCAGCAGCCAGGCGCCGCGGGGTTCGGGGAGCTGGTCGGTGAGGAACTGAAGAGCGCCGGGGGCGGCGGTGGTGACGACGACGTCGCAGAGGTGGTCGAGGTCCCGGACGGCGGCGGTGTCGGCTGTCGGCTCCTCGGGCAGCGGGGTGACTGCGGCGTGGCCGGAATCGAGGTAGGTGCAGTCTTCGTAGGCGACGGTGTCGGCGGGCACGCTGGGGTGGTGGACGAGGCGGGCGCGGGCAAGGAGGGCGTCGATGGGGGGCATGGCGGCTGGGTCACTCCCAGGGGCTGTGTGGGCTGAGCAGGCGTTCGAGGGCGGCGCGGGCGTGGTGGTCGACAGCGTGGGCCATGGCGGGGCTCAGGCCGAGGACGTCGGGGATCTGTTCGCAGGGCATGTCGCAGAGGTAGCGCAGCACCGCCACGTCCATCTGGTCGTGCGGGAGCCGGCCGATCGCGTCGAAGAGGTCGACGAGTTCGCTGAGGACGACGAAGTGGCCGGGCACGGCGTCGTGGACTTCGGCGGTGGAGAAGACGGCGGCGCGCAGGTCGGGGGCGTTGTCGTGGTGGCGGTGGGCGCGGGCCATGACCCGTGCGCGCAGCAGACGCCAGGCGTAGCGGCGGATGTTCTCGCCGGTGACGGCCTCGCTCCAGCACAGCCAGAGGATGTCGAAGGTCTCCGCGACCACCCAGCGGGCGCGGTCGTCGGTGAGCAGGAAGGCGCGGGCGTAGGCGGTGTAGGCGTCCATCTGGGCCTCGGTGAACGCCCGGTGGGCCAGGGGCGGGGGTTCGGGCTGGAGGGCGACCTGCTGTATGCACTGCGTGATCCAGCCGGGTTCCTTGTGCGCTTCGCGTGCCGCCGCGGTCCACAGCCGGCGCATCGGCTGAACGGGCAGTCCCAGGGCGCGGATCACACTGAAAGTGATCTCCCAGGCGGGGTAGTAGCCGTTGCCGCGCAGCAGTTCGCTGATCCGCGTCTTGGAGAAGCCGGAGCGGTCGACGAGGTCGTCGAGAGTCAGGCCACTGGCGAAGAGGAAGCCGCGGACCGGCTCCAGCCAGGCCCGGTGCGCCAGGCCCGCGGTCTCGGAGATCGGGGCCGGCTTGCGGCCCCGCCTGCCGGAGGTATCCGGTGGGTGCGGCTGGTCGGCGTCAGGGGACCAGATCATCGGGGCGGCTCCTGTCCGCCGCCCGCAGCGGCGGGGCCGGGATCGGCCGGCGGGCGGGAGCCGTCGGGCGCGGTCAGGGCCTGGACTATCTGCTGCACGAGCAGGCCCAGGGACGGGAGCAGGGCAGCCACGGCCGTGACCTGTCCCAGCACGGTCATCACCGTGCTCCACGTGAGGACCGTCGCCAGGACAGCAACGGTCACCACCTTCTTACTCGACATCGCACTCGGTTTCTGTGAGCAGTTCACACACCAACAGCCTTTCCTGACCGCGGTGCTGAAGCGCCGTCAGGAAGGCGCCGCCAGCATTACGCGCCCACCCCGGGCCACGCCACGTGATCACGGAGTTACGGAACAATGCGTCGAAAGCGCCGGGGCCCGCTACCCCGCGCCACCCTCGGCCCAGGGCCGGAGCTAAAGATGTTTCAACCCTTTGAGGGGGAAACATCACTTCTGCCGACGCCCGGCCGCGTATCCCCCATCATGGAAAGCCGAGGCGCCACTCGACGCCGCACCAGACCGTGCGGTCCCCTGTGCTGAAGAAACACCCCAAGAGGGGACCGCACGGCACCCCCTCCCCCGACCCCGAGCACGACCGGCACACCCGGGCACGCCGACGCGGCCCGCAGGCCCCCTGTACGACGAGGGTGCCCTCACCGTCGCCCTTTTTTCCTGGCTCGGCACCGGATCGGCGATCGCCGGTAGGTGTGCCGAGGATGCCGTGGTCGCGACGCAAGGGTTGGCCGCGGCAACCGATGCTGCTGGCTTGTGCCGCCACAACCCACAAGCCGCGGACTCTACGCCCTCGCGCGAAACGAAGACGCCTGCCGCTGGCGCCGCGATCGAGCGCGCGCTTCCGTAATTTCGCCCCGGATGTGGCCAGTGCCCGAATCCGATGGAATCCTGTGCTTACATGCCGTGAAGAGTTGTCCGTTGCGAGGGGGCGCGGATGCAGGTGTGCCCGGCTGTCGTGATCAGGGGCGGGACCGCTACAGCGGCTGCCGTGGTGGTGGTCCTGGGCTTCGGAGCCGCGGGGTGCGGTACGTCGGGCGGGCCACCTGGCGGAAACACACCTGGCGGAGTGCGGACGCCGGGAGTGACTTCGTCCGCAGTGACGGTCCCCGGTCAGAACGGCGGCGGAGGATCTGTCGGCGGTCAAGATGGCGGGAGCGGATCCGTCGGCGGTCAAGATGGCGGGAGCGGATCCGTCGGCAGCCAGGACAACGGTGGTGCGGCGGATGGGGACCTGGGTATTCCCCCCGTGGAAGCGCCGCCGCCGGATACCGGGCCAATCGATGGGCCCGGCTCCGGTGTCAGCGGCAGCCCCCCGTCCCCATCGCAAGTACCAACGCCCTCATGCAGCCCAACACCGGCCCCAGACGAGACCTGTTCGGCAGCTCCGACTACGCCGGAGAACAACGTGTCACCCGAGGAGAGCTGACGGGATGTGCGCAGCCGCGTCCCAGGGTCGATCGGACCTCCCCGCTTCGCCGAGCCCGCGCGCCCGCCCGCCCTCGCACCGCCGCGTCGTCCGCCGTGGGCCTGCACCCAATCGTCTCCGCCGCCTCCGGTACAGACGCGCTCCAGGTCCTCCCGCTCCACAGACCGACACCCGCAGCCGCATGGAACTCATCAACTCAGCTGTCGGGGCGACATCGTTCATCGGCGCCCTGATGCTCTACGCGGGCTACATCTACACCAACGCCTACTTCGGCTACTTCCACCTGGACAGCCTCGCCATGGGCTTCAGCACCTTCGAGCTGGTGATGCGCAGCCTGCGGCTCGCCGCCATGCCCGCTCTCGAAGTCATGGCCCTGGCACTCCTGGTACCGGCCATTCCCCGGCTGTTGATCGCCCTGCGCCTCCCCGAGCGTCACCTCCGCCGCAGCCACGAACTCGGGCGCGCGATAGCGCGGGCTTACCTCGGGTTCGTCGCCGCGGGTGTCGTCCTGATGCTGCTGTGGCGCTGGATCCAGCCCTATGCCTGGTCAGCGCCCCTGCTCGTGGCGGCGGGGCTGCTCCTCGGCCAGACCCGCGCCGCCGCGCCCGCCAGCGAGTCACGCAGATCGTCATGGGAGCGTACCGTGTCCCTTTCAGTCGCAGGTCTCTTCCTGATCTGGGTGGTGGCCCTAGTAGCCGGACAGCTCGGCCGTCAGGACGCGCGCCGTGACACCGACCAGTTGGTGCGCCGCGTGGCCGTGGTCGTACTGAGCACCGACCCATTGAGCATCGCTCCGCCGGGACCGCACGTAGAGGATCTGGGACGTGGCGCGCACTACCGGTATCGCTACAGCGGACTACGGTTACTGATCGAACGTGATCACCGGTACTACCTGCTGCGGCTGGGATGGCAGAAGTCCACGGACCCCACTTACATCATCGAGGATGACGACACCATCCGCATCGAACTCAGGCCCGGCACCCAGACGCGAGCCCTTGATCAAGGGTGTTCTCGCTACTCCGAAACCGCACAGCCGTTCCGGCTCGGGTGCCGATGAGTTCACCTCGGCGACCTACCCCGCTCCGAAGCCACCAACAATCGGGACGGTATCCATCACGTTGACCTGGGCGGTCAATCTTCGGTGGCACAAACTGAGCAGTGGTCAGCCTCGATTCGTCTGCGGGTTCGGTGGCTGATCGGTGCGACTGTTCGCCCGTAATGTCCTCTTCCGTTGGAGGACGGGCCGTCGCGTGACGCCGCGGGATGGCCGGCTTCCTGCCGGAGTTGCTCCACAACGGCCCGTCCCCACCCGTATGGCGCCCCGTGCAGGACCCCGGCCTGGAAGTCGGATGGATGCACTCTGCACACCCGTAACCGCTCATTGCGCAGGCCTGCACAATGCCCCGACCACGGACCTGACCACGGCCATTAGGACCCCTACCACAGACCCGACCATCACAGGTCACGGCGTTGCGCAGGCCATCCGGCCGGAACCTGCTCAATCGGGCGCACGATTGCGCATCGCACGAAGCCAGCCAGGCAGCCGGACTGCGCAGGCTGCGCACTCCGAACGGCAGCTGTACGCATCGCCGCCACCCGCGAGAGGCTCCTGCACAGTGGTTACGGAAGCGAATGCGCAGACCGATTGCGCGGGTTCAAGATCAAGAGGCTCTAGAAGCCGACACCCCCTGCGCCCAACGGGCGGCGGCCTGGCGGTGACACCTGCGCCACCTCGTCCTCGACAGCTGGGGCGAGCGGCTCGTCGGCGGCCCGCTCCGCGGCCGTACGGCCGCGTGAGTCGCTCGTTGGCGACTGCTCCTGAGTGGGGCGGGGGCCGGTGCCCAGAGGACGGCGCGTGGTGTGCATTGGGTGAGTCTGCCAGGCAGTGATCTACTCGGAGGGCAGGCGGTCGCGGCTGGTTCGGGGCAGGCCGGACCAGGGCCGCCCAGCCCCGACCATGGGCCCGACCACAGCAGGTCACAGCAGTGCGCACCGGATCGCGTAGCTACTGCGCAGGCTGGGGCTGCGGAAGCGGTCAGGGGCTGTCGCCGGACCAGTCGAAGCGGCCCGCATCGCCGGGGCGCGGGTCGTACAGTGCGCGGCCGCCAGCGCCGAACTGACCGAGCTCCGTGGGCAGGGCGGCGCCGGTGGCAATCTCCTCCGGCGGCCAGTCGGTGACGTCCAGGAGCAGGCCGTCCAAGGGTCCGCCGACCAGTTCGACGTAGGTGTGCCCGAGGCGAGGGCCCGGGTCGGGGTCGTCGTGGTCGTGGCCGTAGACCCGGCCGCGCAGCAGCTGCTCATCGCCGTTCATGGCATGCAGCCTTCCAGCCGCCACTGACAGCGCGAGCCTGCTCAGGACCGCCCCGGTGTGCCTGTGACGGCGAGATCGAAGGACGGCGGTCAGGTATCGATCCAGGTTGGCTGTCACAGGGGGTCATGCGGCGGACTCGGGGCGGTGGCGCCATCCCGTGCGTCTACACCGCCCACGCACTGACCTCCGGCCCGCCGATGTCCCCCTGCTGACGCCGCCTCCGTTCTGAGGACTGCGCGCTTTCGGTCGAGGCGGTCAGCCGAGCCAGACGATGTCCAGGACAGACAGGTGGCGCAGGGCGCGGCTGGCGAAGAAGATGACGGACAGCTGGCCGACGGAAGCAATCCGGACGTCCTCGCCCTCCGGGTCGCCAGCGTCCCACTGCGGGAAGCCCCACGGGTTCCCGGCCGCGGCGTCCAGGACATCCCAGGCCATCTCTTCCGCGTGCTCGGGCAGCACGGTAAGTACCTTCGCCGCTGGCGGCGACAACCGGACCGCGTACGGCGGCTGACTGGTCACCGGCGCTTGCCTCGGATGTCCTCCAGGTCCACAAAGCCGCTCTCGTCGCGGCCGGAGGCTAGGAACGCGTCGACCGCCGGGGCGGAGGCGACGCGGGCCTGCCAGACCTGGACAACCTCGTACAGGGTCTTGAGGGAGAAGGTGCAGCGGGACTCCTCCAACGCCGTCGCCCACTCCCGCTCGAAGGCCGGCACCCAGGTGTCAGCGCGATGGTCGGCGCGCAGCTGCGCAAGCAGCTCGGCAGGAGCGCCGGGCGCGGGTGCGTACGGCGTGACGGGTACGTGCTCGGGCTGCGCGCTCATCGGCTGTTCCTCCCCGCAGGTCCTACCGCCACGGTACGCGCGCAGCCCGGCGGCGGAGACGGACATGCGGCGATCGCCTGCTGCCGGCTCACGACCGGGCCACGACCTGCGCCTGCTCGTGCGGGGCAGGCTGCATTTCCCATGATCCGCTTGGATGTCACCGTCGAACTCGCGACGCGAAGCCATGATGCAAAGGGGCGCAACCACAGTGGACTTGCTGAACGACGCACTGACGGACAATTCCTACCCTGGCCGCGGCGTGGTGTGGTGCACAACCGGCGACGGCACCACGCTCGGCGCTTACTTCCTCACCGGGCGCAGCCGGGCCTCCCAGGCCCGCACTCTGCACCGTACCTCTGCAGGTGAACTGATCGTCGCTCCCTCCGACGCCCGCGAGCACGACCACCTCCGACACTACGTCGCCGCCCGTCAGAGCGGGAACTGGCTGGTCTTCGGCAATGGCGAGCAGGTCTCCACGGTGGCCGACCGGCTCACCTCCGGCCAGGCTCCACTCCTAGCCCTGGACGGCCTGGACTACGAACCGGACCCGCCGATCTTCACTCCCCGCCTGACCGTGATCGCGGACAACCACGAGGGCGGTCGGGCCTGGTTCGGCGCCGCGCGACACAGCACCGGGAACCGCACCGCCACCAACCGGCTCACCCTGCACATCAGCGACCTGGCTCCCGGCGAGGGCGTGCTCATGACGACGTACCACTCGGACGGGCAACAGATCGCCACCGGCACCCCGTTCATGGAGATCCGCACGACCGCTGACACCTGCAGCGACCTCCTCGACGAGCTTTGGTCGGCGCTGCCGCCTCAACTCCGCATTGCCGCAGCTGTCTTCACGCCCGGAGAACTCGCGAGTGCCGACATCCGACCAGCCTCAGCCACCCGCGTCTGATCTTCGTCCCGGTGCTGAGCCTTCGGACTCAGCACCGGAGAACCACTAAACAAGATCATCTCAGGAAACAGGCCCAGGCGCCGGGAGCTGGGAAATTACGTGACCGTCCAAACCGCCATCGTCCTCCGGGGCCGGCGGCCACGCCCGTGGGTTCGGCGAACCGCCGAGACGCCGACGGAGCGACAACGGACACCTCGACAACCATGGACGCCGCTGGATGAACGAGCGTGTCCGAAGCCCCCGGAGACAACTCCGACCGGGCCGGCACCCATGCCCGAAAGAGCACCCACCTGCAGTTATTTACGCGTCAGAGTCAAGCTGAGATCAGGTCACGGCGGGTCCAGGAAGGGCAGGTGAACGCGCCGGTCGTGGAGAGCCGCGCCGAGGGCGAACAGGACGCCGGCCGTTCCAGAGCTCAGGTCCATGGACAGGCGCATCAACTGTTCACCGGGAAAGGCGAGTCCGCCGTAGTGGTCGACAGCGTGCCAGGCCAAGCGCCGGATCTGCTCTGCCGCATCCGTGCCGCAGGCTGCCTGCGGGGTGGGGCGAGTAACTGCGTGGTAGAGGACCATGCCGGCCCGACCGTTGAAGAGGCCGGGCTGGACGTAGAAGGGTGACCGGGCCGCGCGTCGGATCGCCTCGGAGGCGGCGCTGAACTCGTCGTCGGCACGGTGGGTCAGGTATCGGTCGAGGACCAGTCCGATTCCCACGCTGCCGCTGGCCAGGTACGGCATGGTCCGCCAGCCTTCATCCACGTGCATCGCGCCGCTGTCGCGGACCGTGCACCGCCGAAGATCCTGGCGCAGGGCGGTGGCCGCCTGGTCGAGCAGTGCGGTGTCCCCGCTGTCCTCGTAGGCGTGGAGAAACAGCAGCGCCGGCCCGGCGGCTCCGTGCATCAGACCGGCGCGCTGGTGACCATCCGCGGTGTCACGCCGGGAGCAGAGCAGGTCGATGACGCGGAAAGCGGCCTGGCGATAGCCGCTGTCGTCAGTGCGGTCGGCGAAGTGCAGCAGATTGAGGCCGATCCCGGCCAGCCCCTCGTCGAGGTCGTCGCCGGAGCTGTCCCATGGCTCCTTCAGGCACAGTTCGAGGACGTCCAGCGCCTTGTTCCGGTAGCCGAGGTGTTCGAGGACGTGGGCGACGCCGTGCAACCCCTGGTAGAACCCAACCCGGGTGCCGTCCTCCACCCGGGTCGCCCGGTCGAGCAGCCACTGCTCGTATGCGGGGAAGCGGCCGGAGCCGGTGGTGTGCAGAGCGTAGAGTACGGCGGCCGCGCCGTGGGCCAGGCTGAGGCCACCGGTGGCAGTGGCGAACTGGGCGGCGTCTGCGGGGAACAGCCGGTCGTCCCGGCCCGGGGTGGCGCTGGCCTCGATCGCCCGGCTGAGGGCCTTTCGGGCGCGCTCCCAGCCGGGCTCGTCCGGGTCGAGCCGGGGGTTGGGGCGCCTAGTCTTCGCCGGTCGGCGGCCGGTGATGGCCGCGACGGCCTCGTTCAGCCAGGGCCTGGGAACCGGGAAGTGCTCGGCGATGATGTCAGCGAAGTGCGCGGCTTTGCCCACGTCCAGGTGCAGCACAGACGTCATCGGCCAGAACAGCTCCAGGCGCAGCACAGCCAGTGCGTAACCGTCGATGGCGAATCCAGTACGGTCCCTGGGTGCCAGAAACCCACGGGCGGCCAGTCGCTGGCGTGGCATCTGATCAACCGGCGCGGATCCTTCGAGGTCCACCAGCACCACCCGCCCGTCCGGGCGGACCAGGATGTTCGACGGGTGCAGGTCACCGAGAACGACACCCTGGTCGTGGACGGCCGCCACCGCCTGCTCGACCCTGCCGTACACCTCCAGCGCCCAGGCGGCGTACGCGGCCGGCTCCAGCTTCTCGATCCCGCTGTCGATCAGCGGATACCTGAGCCGGCATGCCTTACGCAGCGCCGTCCCGTCGACGTACTCCATCGCCAGGAACTCATGCTCGCCGACGGTGAAGTGGCCGAGAGCCCTGGGTACGCACTTCAGCCCGGTCAGCTGTCGCATGATCGCGCCCTCGTGGCGCAGCCGGGCGACGGCATCTTGCCCGTCGCCGGTAAGGCCAGCGTGCGGCCGGGCTTCCTTCAGCACCACCTCCTCGCCAGTGCGCACGTCCCGGCCCCCGTACACGCCACCGCTGTTGGAGTGATGCAGCACACTGTCGACGGTGTAGGGCAGATCGGCCACGGTGACGGCAGCGCGGGCTGCCAGAGAGGGCTGGAGGAAGGCGGGCAGGGTGACCCATCGCGGCATCCGGAAGACCGGCTCACGGATGTCTGGTACGAGCTTCCCGGACGGGTCCGCGATCGCCGGCACGCGGACGCCGTCCTCGCTGGTGCACATCCGCCGGGCGAAGCCGCCGTACCGCACGTACAGCGGGCCGTTGCCGACCCTGAGGTCGCTGAGGATGTACGGACCCGGCTCACCCTCGACCAACCGCCCGAGCTCCATGCACACTGTCTCGAGCTCGGCCTCGTCCGCCGGGTAGATCGTGATCAGCTTCCCGCTGCCGCTCCGGGGCGCGTACTTGGCGTTGCGTCGGAAGACGGCATCGGCATCCGGCAGGAACTTGAATGCGATGCCCCGGCTCAGGCAGTACGACCAGGTGGCCCTCACGAGGCGCTCGGCGTTGTCGAGACGGCCCGAGAGATGGATCTTCCAGCCCTGCGGCGGCAGGCGGCACCCTGGCGGGAAAAGCCTGATCCAATGCTGGTTCCGCGACCGGCGCCAGCCCTCGGGTAGCGCCAAGTCGTCACGGGCGGCGGCTTCGAAAGGGCTGCTCCCAGCGACGCGCGACAGATCGTAGAAGAGCGGATCGGCCTGACAGTACAGGTGGTACTCGGTGATCATGTCCTCGTTCCGCCAGGGCAGGAATGTGGTTTAGCCACTCCTTCCCGAGACGCCCGGACGCGCGATCACTCACCCTGCCATGACACCACTTTCGAGTGATCACGGGCCAGGCTCATTCGGGAGTTGACGCTCCGGAAGCCGTGTCTGACGGCGGCTGCGTGTCACGCAGCAGGGACAAGGACACCTGTGAGGGTGATGGTGCGGTGGCCTTTCCATCAGCAATTCCGTGCTTCACCGGCCGTCGGCAGTGCCTCAGTCGAGCTGGCACGGCGTGGTGAGGCTCAAGGCGTACCAAGCGGGTGTCCATCCGGAGCGGACACCCTCACGGTCCGTTCCCGCCGATGGTCCTGGTGCCGGTGCCGCGGCACCGGCACCATCCGCCAACTGTCCTCCGTCGCTGCTCAGTGACAGAGAAGCAGGCTCACGTCGCTGGTCGGGTCCAGGATCGAGGCATCTGCGGCCTCATCCTCCGGCTCGTCGGCCGCGGACAGGATCTGGAGATCAAGAAGTACCGCTTCCACAACTCCACCTCATTCTCAATGAGCCACCCGTTGCCCCGTCCACGCAGAGTCGGCGCTCACCGGCAGCACAACATCGGTCACCTCATCCACGGATACCAGCAGGCGCTGACCGTCACCAGGCGCACAGACCGATCGAGTGGCGCAAGGACTCCTCCATCACCTACCTGCCGCTCGGCGATCCCCCCGGGTCCCCCGGGCGACGAGGGCGTCGTCGACGGCCTGCACATAGGACCAGTGGGGAAACCCCTGGGGCCACCCCGGCCATCCTGGCGGATCAAGCAGCACAGCCCCACCTCCACGGGATACCGGGTCACGAGGCCCGTCGGAAGACGGCGGCCGGGCCGATGACACCGGGGCCGAACTTGTCACGGACCCGGTCGATGGCCGCCTCGGCAACCAGACGGGCCTCGCGGGCACCGTCGAGGCTGATCTGCTCGGCGACCCGGCCGGCACCGATGAGGTCCTCGCCCTTCAGGACGAGTCCGCTCAGGCGGCCACGCTGGAGGCCGGCGGCGTCCATCAACTGGTAGGCGAGGGCGCGCAAGTCGTCGTCGTGCGCGGACGGCTCGGGAAAGCGCCGGGTCTTCTCCCAGCTGCTGTTGCCGGCGAACGTGAGCGTCAACGTCAGGGCACGCGCCGCCTGATCACGACCGCGCAGGAGCCGCCCGAGCCGGACCACCAGGTCCAGGAGGGCGGCGCGGACGGCGGCGCCGTCCAGGACGTGCCGGTCGAAAACGCAGCGGACGCTCGCGGACGGCGGCAGCGTGCGCGGCACGACCGGGCGTGGATCGATTCCGCGGGCCCGGTCGGCGGCCGTGCGGCCGGCCCGGCCGCCCAGCAGGCGCTGCACCGTGTCACGGGGTACGGCGGCGAGCAGGCCGACACAGTGGATGCCGTACTCGCGCAGTGCTTCAGCCTGGCGGGGGCCGATCCCGTGCAGGGCCTCGACCGGCAAGGGCCCCAGCCAGTCGGTGACCTGATCCGGGTCGATGGCGAGGACACCACCGGGCGCGTCGATCTGGCCGGAGGCGGTGGCCGCCACGGTGATCGACGGGCCGATGCCGACCCGTACATCGACCCCGAGGCGGGAGAGGGTGCGCACCCGCAGGATCTCCCCCAGGCGTCGGACATCAGTGCCGTGATAGCGCAGCGCACCCTTCAGCTCCACCAGCGCAGCGGTGGGCGGCAGGGCCTGCACCACCGGCGAGAGCCCGGACAGCTGCTCCAGGACCTGCCGGTAGAGCTCCTCCGGCAGGCGGTCCGGGCAGCGCACATGCATCACCGTCGACACCTGGCGTGCCGGTACGTCCGCAGTCATGACACCCACCTCCCACACCCCACGTTATCGAACATAAAATCGAACACGCGAGGACGCAGACGGTGGATCACGAGCTGTGACCGGCCAGCACAGTTTGCGAATGGCCACCGCTTTTTGCGAGCGATCCGCGGCAGGCTTGTCCTGTCCCGGTGATGCGTGTCCGGCCCGGGAGCGCTGGCGACATCGCCGCAATCGGCGGTCGCCGCCGGGCCGGTGAGGGCACCGCGCGAGAACGCGACGGACCGCTTCGTGTCTAGCCGCCGACGGCCCGCGCCGTCCGGTCCCGGACGGCGCTCGTTGGGTCTCAGGCAGGGCCGGGGCGGGTGATGCGGACCATGGCGCGGTAGAGGGCGGCGGGTGCGGGGGCGTCCGGCAGCGGCGGGATGGGGGCGTCGGGAGTGGCGTAGGAGCGGAGCATGTGGGCGACGAGCCGTCGCCAGGTGTCGGGGGCGGCGTCGCCGGTGGCGTTGACGACGCCGGCGTTGGCCATGAGCAGGATTACGACGTCCTGGGACGTGAAGTCCTCACGCAGATAGCCGGTGCCTTTCGCGCGGGCGACGAGATCGAGCATGCCGTGGAACGCTTCCGCGCGCCGGGCCTCAAGGGCCTTCGCGGCGGGGAACGTCATGGTGAGGACGTCGGCGAAGCCGCGGTCGGCGGCCTGCATGGCGCAGACGGCGTGGATGTAACCGGCGAAGCCGTGCCAGGGGTCAGGGTCGGCGAGCGCGTCGGTGACCGCTGAGGCGTAGGCGTCCATGCGGTCGGCGAAGACCGCGCTGACCAGTTCCTCGCGGGTGGCGAAGCGGCGGGAGAGGGTGGCTTTGCCCACGCCTGCTTCGCGGGCGACGGAGGCCATCGAGACGCCGAGCCCCTCGGCGGCGAAGAGGCGGCGGGCGGCGACCAGGATGCGGTCCCGGTTGCGTTCGGCATCGACGCGCAGCTCTGTTCCGGGCTGCTGATCCGGGGTTTCGCCCGGCGCTGCGGTGGAGGTCATGACACTCATCCTACCTAAGTGGAACGGGGTGCCCACTTGTGTTGTTACGCTGGGCGGGGTGAAACGGGAAGGCCGTTCCAATTATTGAGAGGTGTTGTGTGATGCGTGCTGTCGCGCTGAAAGAGGTCCCCGCATCCCCGGCCGTGGCCGAGGTCGACGCTCCCCGCCCGGAGGCCGGTGAGCTGCTGGTGAAGGTGGCCGTGTCGTCGGTGAACGGTTTCGACGCCGCGACGGCGGCCGGGTACCTGCAGGGGATGATGGAGCACCGGTTCCCGCTGGTGGTCGGCAAGGACTTCGCGGGCACCGTCGAGGAGCTCGGTGAGGGCGTGGAGGGCTTCGCCGTCGGCGACACAGTGTTCGGCGTGGTGATGAAGCCGTTCCTGGGTACCGGGTCGCTGGCCGAGTACGTGGCCGTATCCGCCGGCTACGGCGTCGCCCACGTCCCCGCGGGCCTGGACATCAGGGACGCGGGGGCGCTTGGCCTGGCCGGTACCGCGGCCTTCGACAGCCTGACCGCCCTGGGCGTCGCCAAGGGCGAGACGATGCTGGTCTCCGGTGCCACCGGCGGGGTCGGCGCGCTGGCCGTGCAGCTCGCCGCCGCCACGGGTGCTCGCGTGATCGCCACAGCCCGCCCCGGCGCCGAGGCCGACTTCATCACCGGCCTGACCGACGCTGACGTCGCCGTGGTGGACTTCGCCGGCGACCTCGCCGCGCAGGTTCGCGCGCTCGCCCCCGAAGGTTTCGACGCGATCATGCACCTGGCCGGCGACGGCGCAGAGCTCGCCGGGCTGCTCAAGCCGGGCGGCCGGATCGCCTCCACAGTAGGCCTCACCCAGGAGGCCGTCACTGGACAGGACGTGACCGTCCACGGCGTCATGGCCGACGCGAACGCCCAGACCCTGACCGCGCTGGCCGAGAAGGCCGCCTCCGGCACGCTGCGCGTCCCGGTCACCGCCATCTTCCCGCTGGAGCAGGCCGCGGACGCGTTCGCCGCGTTCGGCGCAGGGACGCTCGGCAAGATCGCCGTTACCTGCTCCTGACCACCCCGTTTCGCCCGCACCACGGAAAGAAGAGCCTGATCGTGTCCACCATCGCCATCATCGGCGCCGGCCCAGGCATGGGCCTGGCCATCGCCCGCACCTTCGGCAGCCGCGGCTACAACGTCGCGCTGATCGCCCGCAGCAAGGACAAGCTCGACGCCCTGGCCGAGCAACTCGGCGGCGAGGGCATCACCGCCGAGGGCTTTGCCGCCGACGTCATGGACCGGCCCTCCCTGACCGTCGCGCTGGAGGCCGCCAAAGCCCGGTTCGGAGCCATCGACGTGCTGGAGTACTCCCCGGCCCCGCACTCTCCGGTACCCGGCATCACCATGGCCGCCCCGTCCGAGGCGACCGTGGAGAACCTGCAGCCGCAGATCGAGTACTCCTTCTACGGCGCCGTCGAAGCCGCCCGTACGGTCCTGCCCGCGATGCGCGAAGCCGGCGCCGGGACGCTGCTGTTCACCACCGGTGGCGGCTCGGTCGACCCCATCCCGATGCTCGGCAACGTCAACGCCGCCGCCGCGGCCCTGCGTAACTGGGTCATCAACCTCAACAAGGAGCTGGCTGGCAGCGGCGTTCACGCTGCGCACGTCGCGATCGGCGTGTGGATCGGCGAGGGAGGCCCCGCGGGGATTCCCACCGCCACGCCTGAGCAGATCGCCCCCCTGTACTGGGAGCTGCACGAGGCCCGCGACCGCGCCGAGGCCGTCTTCACCGGCTGACCGCAGCCGTCCCCCGGGGAGGGGGCCGCTCCGCAGCGCCCCTCCCCGCCCACTCCCTTCTCGCTATTACGAATTCCGAAGGATCTCCTCCTGTGAACGTCTTCCTGTGGATCGTGCAGGCCCTGCTCGCGCTCATGTTTGCGATGGCCGGTGTCATGAAGTCCACCCAGCCCAAGGAGAAGCTGGCCGAGAAGCTCCCCTGGGTCGCCGACTTCTCCACCGGCACCGTCCGCTTCATCGGCATCGTCGAGTTCGCCGCCGCCCTCGGGCTGATCCTTCCCGCGGCCACCGGTATCGCCCCGGTGCTGACCCCGGTGGCCGCAACCGGCCTGGCCGTGGTGATGGTCCTGGCCATAGTCGTCCACGCCCGCCGCAAGGAACCCTCCGCGATCGGCTTCAACACCGTCCTGCTGATCCTGGCCGTCCTGGTGGCCTGGGGGCGCTTCGGCCCCTACAGCTTCTGACCCCTCGCACGCTCTTCCCCCTCACCTTCCGCATCCCGCCAGGAGACATCACGTGAAGATCCACGCTCTGGGCTACGTCGGATTCGAATCCCCCCGCCACGAGCAGTGGCTGGCATTCGGACCCGAGGTCCTCGGCCTGCAGATCGGTGAACGCGGCGCCGACGGCACCGTGCATCTGCGGATGGACGATCGCCACCGCCGCCTGTCGATCCACCCGGGCAAACAAGAGCGCCTGGCGTACGTCGGCTGGGAGCTGGCGGGCAAGGCCGCCTTCACCGAAGCCGTCGCGGAACTGACCGCCAAGGGCTACACCCCCCGGCTGGGATCGGCCAAGGAGTGCGTCGAGCGCCAGGTGCAGGGGCTCGCCCGCTTCGAGGACCCGTTCGGCTTCCCGCACGAGATCTTCTACGCCCCGGTGTTCACCGCGGGTTCGTTCCTGCCGGGCAAGCCGATGGCCGGTACCTTCGTCGGCGGCACGGACGGGGTGGGGCACGTGGTGTTCGTCGTCCCCGAGATCACTGAGGAACTGGAGACCTTCACCACCGACGTGCTCGGACTGGAACTGTTCGGCGGCTGGACGGCCACCACCCCCGACGGCCGCGTGACGGGCCCGCAGTTCTACCGCTGCAACCCGCGCACCCACTGCCTGGGCTACGTCGGCGTGCCCGGTATGAAGGGCGTGCAGCACATCGCGATCGAGTCCACGTGTCTGGACGACGTCGGCCGCGCCTGGGACCTGGTGCAGGAACGCGACGACATCCCCGTCACCGTCACCCTGGGCCGGCACATGTCCGACACCCTCATCTCCTTCTACATGCGCTCGCCCACCGGCTTCGACATCGAGTTCGGCGCCGGCGGCGAACTGCTCCCGGACGACTTCGTGCAGACCAGCCCTTCCAGCTCGGAAGCCTGGGGCCACAAGTTCGTCGCAGACGGATGGGCCCCCACCGTCCGCCCGTACACCCCCTGACCCCCACATCTCAGGAGCGATCTCTCATGCGTGTCACCGTCTTCGGCGCCACCGGCGGCATCGGCCGGCTCGTCGTCCAACAGCTCCTGGACACCGGCCACCAGGTCACCGCCCTGACCCGCAGCCCCGACAAGCTCTCCCTCACCCACCCCAGCCTCACCCTCATCACCGGACAGCTATCCGACCGCGGCGCGGTCGCGAAGGCGGTCACCGGCGCGGAGGCGGTCATCAGCGCGCTCGGCCCATCGCTGAAGCGGTCCGCGACCGGCACCCAGCTCGCCGACGGCACCCGCACCCTCGTCGCGGTCATGAACGAACAGAAGGTGACCCGGTTCATCGGCCTGGCCACCCCCTCGCTCGCCGACCCGCACGACAAGCCGCACTGGAAGCACAAGGTGCTGCCCGTCATGGCGAAGCTGATGTTCCCCAACGCTCTGCGTGAACTGGAGGGCATGACGCAGGCCGTCACCAGCTCCGACCTCGACTACACCATCGCCCGGATCACCAACCCGACCGACAAGCCCGCCACCAGCCGCAGCAAGTCCGGGTTCCTCGGCCACGACAAGGTCGGCTCCGCGATGACCCGCGCGGACATCGCCGCCTTCCTCGTCTCCCAGCTCACCGACACCCGCTACAAGCGGGCCATGCCGGTCATCAGCAACTGAACCACCCCGTGAGGAGCGTGCCGTGGAACTCGGCATCCTGTCCCTGTCCGACCTGCAGACCGCCCCCACCACCGGCCGGCTCCACAACGCTGCCCGCCGCACCCGCGAGATCGTCGCCTACGCCATCGCCGCCGACCAGGCCGGCCTCGACGTCTTCGGCCTCGGCGAACACCACAGCCCCGACTTCTCCGTCGCCAACCCCGCCGTCCCCCTGGCCGCGATAGCCCAGGCCACCACCCGCATCCGCCTCACCAGCGCCGTGTCCGTGGTCTCCACCCTCGACCCCGTACGACTCCACCAGGACTTCGCCTCCCTGGACCACCTCAGCGACGGCCGCGCCGAGATCATCGCCGGACGCAGCGCCTTCCTCGAAGCCTTCACCCTCTTCGGCATCGACCCCGCCCACTACGACGACGTCTTCGCCGAGAAACTCGACCTGCTGCTCACCATCCGCGACAACACCAACGTCACCTGGTCCGGCCGCCACCGCCCAGCACTCGACGACATGCCCGTCCCGCCACGCCCCCAGCAGGACACACTGCCGCTGTGGCTCGGCGTCGGCGGCACCCCGGCCAGCGCGGAGCGCGCCGCACGCCTTGGCCTGCCCATGGTCCTCGGCCTCATCGGCGACGACATCCGCCGCTCCCGGCCCCTCACCGAGCACTACCGTGCCGTCGGCCAAGCCGCCGGCCACACGCCCGACACGCTCCGCCTCGGCGTCACCAGCCACTTCTACGTCGGCAAGACCTCCCAGGGCGCCCGCACGGACCTCTACCCGTACTACCGCGAGTACCTGCGGCCCAAGACCCCCGGCGGCCGCGGCTGGCTCATCGACCCCGACCAATTCGAAGCTGTCGCAAGCCCCTTTGGCGCACTGATGACCGGCAGCCCGCAGGAAATCATCGACAAAATCCTCGCCGAACGCGAACTCCTCGGCATCGACCGCTTCATGGGACAGATCGACTTCGGCGGCATGCCGCCCGGCATGGTCAACGACTCCATCGAACTCCTCGCCACCGAAGTCGCACCCGTCATCCGCAAGGAAACCGCGCCCCGCACGGGCGCCCGGTGACCGGCCCTTGATCCCGGTCACCGGCCGTCCGTGGCTCTGCTGCCACTGTGTGGTCGCCGGAAGAGATCGGCTTCACGCCCGGATCACGCTCGCGGACCGCCTCGCCGGCAAGACCGCGCTGAACACCCGCTAACTCGCGATGCCCCTTCGACGAAGGGACGGTGGTCCGACGTCCGTCACGTCGTTGCACCTGCTGACGGCCCTCATGGACAAACCAGGCGGGCTCATCTACCTCAGCAGCTCCATGCACCGCACCGGCTCCACCGATCTAGGCCGACTGGCCGCCGGCACCGCTTCCTACGACGACAGCAAACTGTGGGTCACCGCCCTCACGCTCGCACTCGCGTCCCGGTGGAAGGGAACCTCCAGCCACGCAGTCGACCCCGGCTGGGTGCCCACACGGATGGGCGGCCCCGGCGCACCGGACGACCTGACCGCCGGGCATCAGACACAGGTGTGGCTCGCCACCCACCACGACGTGCCCCCGCACACCGGCGGCTACTGGCACCACCACCAGACACAGGAACCGCACCCTGCAGCTCAAGACCAAAAGATTCCAGAGCCGCCTCGTCCGGGCCCTGGAGAACCACACAGGCGTCCCGCTCGGCTGACGGCGCCCTCGCCCCACCGCGGACAAGCGGCCGAAGGCGTGCCGCGCCCAACGCCCACCGCGGCAAGCTGTGCCCCAGGCGGACCCGATGCCGTTCAGCCGCAAGCCGTGCCAAGGCGAAGCACGGCTACATCGCGGCGGTCCGCTGCTCCGGTGCGGGCCACCTGCGGATCAGGTGTCCTGGGCCGGCGGAGTGAGGCCCGCCGGACTGGCGCGGAGCATCGCCTCGTACAAGGCGGCATCCTCAGGCGGGTCGGGCAGCGGGCCACGGGCCGGGGCCTGGAAGGACTGGATTAGCAGGGCAACGAGACGGCGCCAGGCATCCGGCGCGGCGTCGCCGGCGAAGTTGACGACGCCCGCGTTGGCGATGAGCACGATGACAAGGTCCTGGTTGGTGAAGTCCTCACGCAGTTGCCCGGTGTCCTTGGCACGGGCGATGAGGGCCAGAAATCCCTTGAAGCTCTCGGCACGGCGCTCCTCCAGAGTTTTGGCCCCAGGGAACGTCATGGTCAGCACGTCGGCGAAGCCGCGATCGGCCGCCTGCATGGCGCAGATCGCCTCGACGAACCCGGTGAATCCCTCCCAGGGGTCGGGAACATCGAGAGCATCGTTGACGGCCGTGACGTAGGCGTCCATACGGTCGGCGAAGACAGCGGCGACCAGTTCCTCCTTGCCACGGAAGTGCCGGAAGATCGTAGCGATCCCCACTCCTGCCTCGCGGGCCACGGAGGCCATCGAGGCGCCCAGACCGTCGCGCCCAAACACCGTGCGCGCAGCGGCGATGATCCGCCCTCGGTTGCGCTCGGCGTCGCTGCGCAGGGGCTGGCCATCGGAGTGCTGGGTGCCAGGGGTCATGGCGGCCACTCTAGCAATCGGAATGCCCTATCCGTTTCTAGTGTTACGCTGACAGGACGAAAGGGGAAAGGGCTATCCGTTTACAAAACGGAAAGCCTTATCCGGATACGGGTTGGGCGCTGTCCGGCGCCCCGCCGCCCGCCATCCTCAAACGAAGCATTACGGAAGGATCGCTGTGACCAGCATCGCCATCATCGGAGCCGGCCCCCAGTTGGGCCTATCCATCGCCCGCACCTTCGGCGCCCAGGGCTTCGACGTCGCCCTGATCTCGCGCAATCGCGCCAAGCTCGACGACCTTGTGGCGCAGCTCGCCGCCGAGGGCATCAACGCCGCGGCGTTCCCTGCGGACGTACTCGACCGCGACGCCCTCACCCAGGCCCTCAAGGACGCCGCCGCGCAGTTCGGCGGCATCGACGTCCTGGAGTACTCCCCGGTCGGATCGTTTGGCTCCACCACTCTGACCACCCCCACAGGGACGGAGCCGTCCCACGTGCAGCACGAGATGGAATTCCAGCTCTACGGGGCCATTGCCGCCACCCAGGCGGTACTGCCCGCCATGCGCGAGGCAGGCGCAGGCACCCTGCTGTACACCACCGGCGCGGGCTCCATCGACCCCGTACCGGCGGTCGCCAACGTCAACGCTGTCGCGGCAGCGCTGCGCAACTGGGCGATCAACCTCCACAAGGAACTGGACGGCACCGGCATCCAGGCCGCCCACGTCGGCATCGACGTGTCGATCGGCATGTCGGTAGTCCCTGGATTCCCGACAGCCAAGCCTGAGCAGATCTCTCCCGTCTACTGGGATCTGCACACCACCAAGCGCGACCAGGCCGAGCTGGTCTTCAGTCTCTGACGCCCTCCGCCCGCCTCAGCTCTATCGCCCTCTGGTCACAGTCACCGTGCAGAGCGCCAGGGCCGACCGGGTGCGCGAGCAGCACGCGGCCGTCCACGCCCTGCTGGATGAGGGGCTCGGGCTGCGGCCGATCGCCCGCCGACTGGGCCTGGCCCGCAACACCGTCCGCCGCCTCACCAATGCGGCCACCGCGGACGAGCTCCTGGTCGGACGGTGGCCCGGCCGGACCAGCATCCTCGACCCCTACAAGTCCTACCTGCATCAGCGGTGGACCGAAGGCTGCACCGTGGCCCGACGACTGTTCGAGGAAGTTCGCGAGCGCGGCTATCCCGGCGGCGAGAGCGTGGTGAGGCGCCGCGAAGCCTTCCCTCACGACGATCCGCCCCGCAAAGCGCCGTCCGTGCGCGACGTGACCAGCTGGATCACCCGCCGCCCCGACCGGTTCGACGATGACCAGGCCCAGCAACTCAAGCAGATTCTCACCCGCTGCCCCGCCCTCGACCGAACCGCCGAACACGTCCGCCCCATCGCCGAATTGATGAACGACCGCCGGTGCCGCGAACTCGGTCAATGGATAGAACGCGTGCAGGCTGACGACGTGCCCGCCCTGCACGGCTTCGTCACCGGCCTCGGCCAGGACCTCGACGCCGTCGTCGCCGGGCTCAGCCTCCGCTACAGCTCCGGCGCCGTCGAAGGCCACAACAACAAGATCAAGATGCTCAAGCGTCAGATGTTCGGCCGCGCCAACTTCGACCTGCTCCGCAAACGGGTCCTCCTCGCTGCGCGAGGCCGTTCATGATCGCGGTTGTGGTGACCCTCCGTGCCGCAGCATCCTCCGCCGCTCCTTCGACCTGCCGCGCGACGCCGACGCCGAACTCCCGGAACGGCTGCGCCGCTTGCTGGAGGACTTCACGCCGCGCGTGCAGATGCTCGAGGACGGTGCCCTCCTCGACCTCACCGGGGCGACCCGATGGTGGCACCGCGATGCCCGCGGCATCACCGAACTCGTCCAGCTCCGCGCGCTCGCCTACTTCGGCGTGCGCAGCTCGGCGGCCGTGGCCGGCACCCCGATGCTCGCCGCCATGGCCTGCGTCCTCGCGCCGCTCGGGCGGCGCACCGTCATCGACGACTCGCCCGAGGCGATTGACGCGTTCCTTCGGCCCCGGCCCGTGCGGAAACTTCCCGGCGTAGGCAGGAAGACCGCCGCGCTGCTGGGCGAGTACGGCCTGCACACCGTCGGCGACGTCGCCGACGTCCCTCAGCACACCCTTCAGCGCCTCCTCGGTGCCCGCGCCGGCCGCGCCCTCCACGAACACGCCCAGGGCCACGACACCACGGTCGTCGACCCCACCCCGGTCCCGGCGAGCCTCAGCACGGAACACCGGTTCCCCCCGGGACGAACTCGACCCGGCCGCCCACCGGCGCATCCTGCTCGCCCTCGCCGACGACCTCGGTGCCCGCCTCCGCGCCACCGACCAGATCGCCACGGGCGTGACCTGCACGATCCGCTACGCCGACCTGAGCGCCACCCGCCGCAGCCGGACCCTGCCCGAAGCCACCCAGCACACCGTCCTCCTGGCCCGCGCCGCCTACGCGGTGTACGACTCCCTCGGTCTCCAGCGCGCCCGGGTTCGCAGCATCGCGCTGCGCGCTGACGCCCTTCGGCCCGCTGACCGGGCCACCCGGCAGCTCACCCTCGACGCGGAGGACGACAAACCCCTCGCGATCGAAGCCGTCGCCGATCGCGCCCGCGCCCGCTACGGGCACCAGGTGATCTACCCCGCCGTCCTCACCATCAGCTCCCGGCCGTGGTCAGCCCAGAAATGGGACCAAGGCGGTCACTCAGAGGACGCGCGCGGACGTCGTGCGACATAGTGCCGCTGCCGGATCCTCTCGGTGTCTGCGATCATCAGCCAATGGCCGACAGCAGGGATCGTTCAGCGCTTCGCACACTGGTCGGCGAGGTCGTCGCGGGTCTTGGCAGCCTGACGCACCGCGAGCTGAACCCGGCCTTCGAACACCTGGGCATGCCACCAGTCCCTGATGATGCCGGGAGTAAGCGCGACCGGATTGAGCTGAGTCTCAGCCAGGTACCCCACGCTGAGCTGCCACAGGTCACGCGACGCATCCTGGAACAGAGCCCCGCCCATGTGAGTCCGTCGATCCGCTACCAGCTCGAAGACCTGCTGTGGGCACAGGACGCGCCGCCCGGGATACCCAAGAAGGCCCGCCGTGAACTGGCACGCGCCCTCGATTTGTCGGAACTGACGCAGCACCACGACCGCTTCATGCGGCTCCTTGACCGATTCTGGATAGCCGCGGAATCGGACCTGTCCTTTCAGGAGCTTGAGGGCCTGCTGCTGAACGGGACGCGGCCGGTGACACTGAGGGACCGCATCGAACGGCACGTCTTCCGCAACCCCGGAGACTGGTCGACGGAAGACCTTTTCGAGAACCTCGGTGTGTTCGAGGCCGGGGACGCCAGGTTCGTCCGCTTCTTGGAGGGCCTGGTTTCAGCGGACGTCCTCCTCGATGAGCACCTCCAGGAGAAAACCGTCAGCATCATCAACGGTCATCTCCGCACTGCTGGGGTCGAGTTGAGAGTGACCGGCAGCGATGGCGGCTACCCCCTGTTCACAGTGGTGTCGACGCGACTGCATGGCAACCGGCGGCCGAAGAACATCATCTTTGCCTCCCTTGAGAAACCCGACATTCGTTTCCGCTCCTCGGTGGACAACGACATCGAGATCGTCGGTGGGCGCCCGGACGCCACCCTTGTCTACGACCGGGAGATCCCCGCCACGGGCCTGCGCTGGCGTGATCTGCATAGCTGGTGGCAGGACACCCGCAAGATCAGCAGTGAGGCCAACGTCAGGACGGATCTCTACCAACGACTCCTCAAGAGCCTGCCGGCCAATTCGCCTGGCCAGAGGAACCTCTTCGTGGCCTACCAGACGGCATTCCCGCCTTCCAGCGATGATCCCGCTCTCCTGCCCGAAGTCTGGCTGCACTGGGACCACCGGACCGTTCAAGAACGCGGCCCTGAGGCGTTGCTGCGCTCCCGCATGGACTTCCTCCTGCTGCTGCCGCACGGACAGCGCGTCGTCCTGGAGGTCGACGGATCACAGCACTAAACCCGCGACCATGGCCGCACCCCGGACACTGCCAAATACGCCGACATGGTCGCCGCTGGCCGAGACCTCAAGCTCAGGGGATACGAGGTGTTCCGCTTCGGCCACGACGAGCTCAAGCGTCTCGATGCCGCCCAGGACCTTCTGCGGCAGTTCATCCCGGACATGTTCCGCCGCTTCAGAGTGAGCAGCTGACGCTCCAGGGGCGTTGCAAAGTCCTGTGATCTTGTGGTCGCGCTGGTCAGGCGATGCCCAACAGGTCGAGCGGGCGAGTGAAGGGCTCGTAGGAGGCGTGCCGGATGCCGGCCGCGATGTTGCGGTGTCCGGCGCCGCGGAGCGCGTTGATCGCCAGGTTGCGCAGGGTCGACATGTTCTCGGGGCCGTGACCAGTGTGGATCTTCGAGGCATCCTCGGCGAAGGCGGTGTCACGGACGAAGTGGAGCCGGTTCTCGATGGTCCACTGCGACCTGGCCAGCCGGCCCAGGCGCTGGGGCGATGTCTGATGCGAGGTCAGGTCCGTGATCGCGTAGACGGTCTGGCGGCTGACGGTACCGGTCGTGAGGTCGGTGCGGTAACGCAGGATGCGTACAGCCTGGTCAGCGTAGGGGAAGTCCAGGCCGAGATCGGTCACGGTGAGGGCCCTGGTCACCCGGGTCTCCCGGCGGCCGTGGCCGATCTCGCGGTCGTAGCGGCGTGCGGTGACGTCCTTCCACGGCAGCGACCGTAGCCGGCGGTGGAGTTCGGGCTGGTTGGCCTTGACCACCAGCAGGTAGTGGGCCTTCTTCTTCTCGACCAGGAAGCGCGCGTGGGCGCGCTGGGTGTGAAGGGCGTCGGCGGTGACGGTAACCCCGGTCAGGTCGAAGGGCGCCAGTAGGACGGCGAAGCAGGTGATTTCGTTGGTCTTGTCGGGGACCCGTAGCTGGGTGACGGTACGGCCGTCGCCGGTCATCGCGGCCAGCAGGTGGGCGGCAGGTGTGTTGTTGTGCCGGGAGCCGCGGGCGGCCTTGCCGTCGACGGCCACCGAGTCCGATCCCGCTGGATCGGCTCCGGTCAGGTCGGCCAGGCCGCCGGGGCAGACCAGGCCGATAACCCGCCGGATCGTGGCGGCACTCGGAGCGACGCGCACGCCCATCACCCCCACTACCCGAGCGCCCAGGCGGGACAGAGCGTGCTGCGGAGCGTTCGCGGACCACTGGCCGATGGCCGCGTACGAGCGCGCGCCGGCGACCACCGCCGAGGCGGCAACCAGCAGCACCGCCACGAACGGGTGACGCACCCCTCGACGCCGACGCGGATCCGGCAGCACCCGCAGCCGCTCCACCAGCGACAATCCCGCCACGCCTTCCACAGCGGGCGACTTGATCAGGCAGACGGTGGCAGACTGGCGACACATCGAAGCTCCGGTGGTGCGAGGCGACTTGAGAAGGTCACCCCGTTCAACCGGAGCTTCGATGCGTTCGTGACGGCTCGGCCCGTACTCCTCGCACCGCCCGCGACCTGCGGACTCACACGATCACTGGGACTTTGCAGTGCACCTACCAGCGCAAGGCCGACGAGCTCGATCGCGGCCTGGACGCCGAGCTCACCGGCACGGACCCGCTGTGGTGCCTGGACTCCGACTGGAACCGCTCCTACCGCCGGATGCTCGGCTACCTCGCCGCCGGCGGCACCGTCACCGGCCCGGTCAACCGCACTGGCCTGGGCCACGACCCGTCCTTCCAGCCCGGCGCGTGGCTGCGCAAGCAGGCGAAGGCCCGCACCGAAGGGAAGCTGACCGAGCAACAGACCGCGCTCCTGGACGCACTTCACGCCGCCGAGGCCGCCGCCGGCTGACAGCGCCGGTCCGTGGCGGGATCTGCCGTCACGGCGAGGTGGGGCGCACTGTGGCGTCAGGACGTGATGTCCACCAGGACCTTGCCGACTGTGCCGCTCTCCACTGCGCGGTGCGCGTCGGCGGTGCGGTGGAGCGGAAAGCGGGTCAGTGGCAGGCCGTGTTCCTCGCCGACCGGCAGGGCGCCGTCGCGGACCGCGGCGGCGATGTCCTCGGCGGCCGCGGCGCGCGCCTGCGGACCGGCCGTGTAGAGCACCAGGAACTGAAGGCGCGTATTGAGCACCATGTTGTGCCGCACGTCCAGTTCGACCGGCTTGCCGCCGTCGTTGGCGTAGGTAGCGATCGTGCCGCGCGCTCGCAGCACGGCCAGGTCCAGTGCGATGTTCGCGCCAAGCGCCACTTCGGCGACGATGTCGACGCCGTCCGGGGCGATCCTGCGGATCTCGGCGGCCGGATCCCCCTCTCGATAGTTGACCACGTGGCGGGCGCCGGCGGCGGTGGCCAGTCGGGCCTTCTCCGCTCCGCTGACCGTGCTGATCACGGTCGCGCCGGCCCAGCGGGCGAGCTGGATCACGGCGTGCCCGACCGCCCCGGCCCCGCCTGCGGCGAGCACGACCGCGCCGTCCAGCGCCCCCGGCCGCAGGCGGCGCGGGCCGTCCTCGGCGACGGTGAGCGCGCGGTGCGCGGTCAGCGCGGGGACGCCGAGTGCGGCGCCGACGTCGAAGCCAGCCTCGTCGGGCAGCGGCACGGCCCGCTCGGCCGGTACGACGGTGAACTCGGCGGCGGTGCCGGTGGGCCGCCCGGCGGCAGCCATGAACAACCAGACCCGCTGGCCGACCCGGCTCCGGTCGACTCCCTCACCGACGGCGTCGATCACGCCGGCGCCGTCCAGGTGCGGGGTGACCTCGGAGAACTGCTTGGTATGGGCGGGGCCGGAGCGGGCATGCCAGTCGGTCGGGTTGACCCCGGACACGGCTACCCGGGCGCGGACCTCGCCGGGGCCGGGCACGGGCAGGTCGCGATCGACGAGCCGAAGAACGTCGGGGCCGCCGTTGTCGCGGTAGACGATGGCTTTCATGATTCCGTCCTGGTCGGGGGGCTGGTCAGCCGATGGGGACTTCGGCGGAGCGGGACTCAATGGCGTCGAGGGTGGCCAGGGTGGCGGCGTCGAGAGTGATCCCGCCGGCGGCCGTGTTGGCCTCCAGGTGAGCGGGGTCGGCGGTGCCGGGTATGAGCAGCACGTTGGGGGCGCGGTGCAGTAGCCAGGCGAGGCCGACCTGGGAGGGTGTGACGCCCAGGGATTCGGCCACGGCGTGCACCGCCGGCTCGTCGGTCGCCTTGGGCAGGCCCGGGAAGGACCCGCCGAGTGGGAAGAACGGCACCCAGGCGACGCCCTCGGCCGCGCACAGCCGCAGCATGTCCTCGTCGTCGCGCGAGACGAGGCTGTACGCGTTCTGCACGCAGGCGATGCCCGCCGGCAGGGCGCGGCGAAGGCCGTCGAGGGTGACGCTGCTCAGACCGATCGCGCCGATCTTGCCCTCGTCGCGCAGGGCGGTCATCACTTCGAGCTGGTCGTCGAGGTCGACCATCTGGTCGCCGTCGGGGCGCAGGCCGGGGCCGGAGTCGAGCCGACGGAGGTTGACCACCGGGAGCCGGTCGACGCCGAGGCTGCGCAGGTTGTCCTCGACGCTGGCGCGAAGCTGTTCGGGGCGCTGTGCGAGACGCAGTGGCAGAGGCCCGCCCGGGTCGGGGTCGGCCCCTACCTTCGTGACGACCAGGACGCCGCCCTCGGGGCGCAGCGCCTCGCGGATGACCTGGTTCGCGAACCCGAAGCCGTAGAACTGGGCGGTGTCCACGTGGTCGACGCCCAGCTCGACCGCGCGGCGCAGCAGGGCGACGGCCTCGCCGCGGCTGTGGTGCAGGCGTTCGAGTTGCAGGGCGCCGTAGCCGACCCGGAAAACGGTGCGGCCGGCGAACGGAGCGGTCAGGGTGGTCATGGCGCGGTCTCCTCGGCCGGTGACTGCAGGGCGGTGTACAGCAGTTGGGCCAGGTAGAGGCTCTGCACCCGGTGGGCGATCGGGGTGGCGCGCTCCTGGGCCTCGGCCGGCTCGAGGTGTTCGACCTTGACCAGCCAGGCGGTGACGCTGTCGTGCACCATCGCGCGCATCCGGTCGATCGTGTCGACGACGATGCCGTGGATGGCCGGGTTGTTGGTCGCCTCGCCCCAGGTCTGCACGCCGACCCGGGCTTCGACCGGGTCGATGCCGGCGATCAGGCGGGCGAGCAGTTCGTCGGGGTCGGGCGGGGTGTCGCTCCCGGCGTACTCGCCGAGGACCTCCGCGCGCTTGGCGAGCACCGCGTGGGCCGAGGCCTGAACCAGCTCGGCCTTGTTGCGGTAGTGGGCGTAGATCGAGCCCGTCGACAGGCCGGACTCGGCCGTGATGTCGGCGATCGAGGTTCGCTCCAGGCCGTTGCGGCTGAAGCAGCGTACGGCGGCCTCGGTGATCTGGGCGCGCCGGAGCTCCTTGCGCGCGTCGGTGAGTCGAGGCACCACACCTCCTGCAAAAAGAATCGTGGTTCTGCTTGTAGCCTCACTATACAGAACCGCTGTTCTGTTTGCCGCGCGGCGGATGTGGCGGGGATCACGTTTCGGAGAAGACCTGCGGCCCGGCCTGGGCGTCTAGGAGGCGTGAGATCAGTCAGAGCAGCGCTGCACGAACTGGACGAGGAACGCCTCGTCCAGCTGGGAAGGTCACCCCGTTCAACCGGAGCTTCGATGCGTTCGTGACGGCCCGGCCCGTACTCCTCGCACCGCCGCGACCTGCGGACTCACACGATCACCGGGACTTTGAAATGCCCCTGGCTGACGCTCTCGGTCTTGGCGCAGAATCCTGCGCACGGGCAAGCGCCCCAGTTCGATACCCGTACCAGCGCGGGCTCTTCAGGCCAGAGGCAGCTGACCGAGCGGCCGACCGCGGTCGGCCTCCGCCTCCAGGAAAGCGGCCACGTCCGGCTCCCTCGTGAAGACGGGGCCGTCCCAGTACGCCGGGACCACCACCGGAGTGAGGCGCACCTCGGTGCCGTGGACGCGCGCGGTGTCGAAGAGGGTCTGCAGCATCTGCAGGCCCGCCAGGTCGAGCGCGCCGAGGCGGGCATGCCACGTCTGGGTCTCAGGGTCGTACGAGGCGATAGGGCGGAGCCTGTCGAGTTGCTCCTGCCATAGAGGATCAGCGGCCGGTGCTGTCCGGATGGTGGCCTCCAATACCCATGCGTCCTCACGGGAGTTCGGCGACGTACTTCCGATTCACTTCGTCCGCGGTGAAGTTCCGACCGATCAGGTCCGGCACCTTCGCCGCGGCGGGGTCCGGGATGGTGGTCCGATGCTTCCTGCGCAGGCGGAGACCGGCCAGCCCGATCGCCTGCATGACCCGGGCGACCCGCTTGTGGTTCACCACCTCGCCGTCCTCGCGGACTTCAGCGGTGATCCTGGGGACGCCGTAGGTGCCGTCCGAGTCCCGGTGGATCACCCGTATCCGGGCGGCGAGCTGGGCGTCGGCAGCCTGGCGGGCCGCCCTCAGCGGTGCACTCCGGCGCCAGTGGTAGAAGCTCGAGCGGGCGATGCCCAGGATGCGGCACAACCGCTTCACGCCGTAACGGCGCTGGTGGTCCTCAACGAACTGGCAGCGGTTCACCAGCCCGTCGCCGAGTAGCCGAGGGGAATTTCACCCCTCGGCCCTCACAGAACCGTGCTTAACAGTCTCCCGTTACACGGCTCTTGTCGTCCTGATCATCAA
>NZ_JBEOXO010000051.1:0-28396 GCF_040296605.1 Streptomyces sp. NPDC002088
GACACACCACCCGGCCCCACCGAACCCGACGTCACCACCACCAGCCGACTCGACGACCACCGCTCCTCCGCCAACCACCCCTGCACCAGCGACAGCACGGTCTCGGTGGCCGCGAGCGCCAGGACGTCGGCGCCCTCTTCGGACGCGTCGCCGGTCTGCGGGCCGATGGGCATCAGGACGACCTCGGGCCGCTGCTCCTCCGCGCCGAGGGCGTCGGTGAGCGCCGCGAGGTCGGCGTGGTGGGCCGCCCCGAGGCCGGTGCCGTCGAGGACGTCGGGGCCCACGACGGCCCACTGCCCTGCCTGGGGCGCCGACACGGCGCCTGTCTCCAGCGGCACCCAGTCGACGTCGAACACGGCGTTCTGCGCGGGGCCGACGCCCTGACCGGCCGCCGGTTTCATCTCACGCAGCGCCAGTTCCTCGACGGAGATCACCGGGGCGCCCGTGGCGTCGGCGATGTCGATGGCCGCCGTAGCGTCCCCGGTCCTGGTCAGCCGGACCCTCAGGTCGGTCGCGGCCACCGCGTGCAGGGACACGCCCGTCCAGGAGAACGGCAGACGGGGTGCGGCACCGCTCACGGCCGCCGCGGGGTCCAGGACGAGGAGGTGCAGGGCGGCGTCGAGCAGCGCCGGGTGCAGGCCGTACTCGTCGGCCGCCGTGCGCTGGCCCTCGGGGAGCGCGAGGTCGACGTAGGTCTCGTCACCGTGCTCCCAGGCCCGTACGACGCCCTGGAACAGCGGCCCGTAGTGGTAGCCCTGGACGGCCAGGCTCTGGTAGAGGTCGGTGACGTCGAGGGCTGTCGCCCCGGCGGGCGGCCACTGCCGCGGCAGCGGGGCCGGCGCCTGGGCGCCGTGCAGCAGCGAGGCCGTGGCGTGCCGGGTCCACGGGGCGAGCGACTCGTCGCCGGAGGTGTCGTCCGGGCGGGAGGACACACTCAGGGCGCGGCATCCGGAGTCGTCGGGTGCGGTGAGCGACAGCTGCAACTGCACACCGCCGTTGTCCGGCAGGACGAGCGGCGCTTCGAGGGTCAGGTCCGCCAGCCGCTCGTGGCCGACGCGGTGTCCGGCGTGCAGGGCCAGTTCGACGAAGGCGGTGCCGGGCAGCAGGACGCTGTCGCCGACCCGGTGGTGCGCCAGCCACGGGTGGGTGCGCAGCGAGAGCCGGCCGGTGAAGATCACCTGGTCGCTGTCGGCCAGGGTGACAGCGGCCCCGAGCAGCGGGTGGTCATCGCCCTGCAGGCCCAGCTCGGCGGCGTCGCCGGTGCCGGCGGTCTCGGCCAGCCAGTAGCTCTCGCGCTGGAAGGGATAGGTCGGCAGCAGCGCCGGGGTACCGGCCGACGGGAAGAGCCCGGCGGGGTCCAGCGGAGTTCCGTTCACGACCGCGACGCCGAGGGAGTTCAGCAGCCGGGCCCAGCCGCCGTCGTGGCGGCGCAGCGAGCCGACGGCCGTGCCGGACACGCCCAGGCTGTCGAGCGTCTCCTCGACGCCGACGGTGAGCACCGGGTGCGGACTGGCCTCGATGAACAGGGTGTGCCCCTGCGCGGCCAGGCCGCGCACAGCCTGCTCGAACAGGACGGGGTTGCGCAGGTTGCGGTACCAGTAGCCGCCGTCCAACTGGCTGGTGTCCTCGATGAGTTCACCGGTGAGCGTGGAGTGGAACGGCACGGCCGAGAAGGGGCGCGGCGCGACCGGTTCCAGCAGTTCGGCCAGCCGCTCCTCGATCGCCTCCACGTGCGGGGAGTGTGAGGCGTAGTCGACGGGGATGCGGCGCGCCCTGATGCCCAGCTCCTCGAAGCGGAGGAGGAGTTCGTCGAGGGCGTCCGCGTCGCCGGAGACGACCGTGGAGCGCGGGCCGTTGGCCGCCGCCAGGGAGATACGGCCGTCCCATTCGGCGAGCCGGCGCTCCACCTCGTCGGCCTCCAGGGGCACGGAGACCATGCCGCCGGAGCCGGCCAGCGCGACCAGCGCCTGGCTGCGCAGCGTGACCACGCGGGCGGCGTCCTCCAGGGAGAGCGCCCCGGCCACGCAGGCCGCCGCGATCTCGCCCTGGGAGTGCCCGACCACCGCGGCCGGTTCGACCCCGAGGGAGGTCCACAGGGCCGCCAGGGACACCATGACCGCGAACAGCACCGGCTGGACGACGTCGACGCGGTCCAGCGACGGCGCGCCCTCGGCCTGGTCGAGGACGTCGAACAGCGACCAGTCGGTGAACCGGCCCAGGGCCTCCTGGCATTCACGCATACGGTCCCGGAAGACCTCGGAGGACTCCAGCAGTTCCAGTGCCATGCCCGTCCACTGCGAGCCCTGGCCGGGGAAGACCAGCACGGGCCGTACGTCCTGGGCGGCGACACCGCGCTCCAGGAGGTCGTCGGAGCCCCCGCTCGCCAGCGCGCGCAGCGCCCGCAGTATGTCCTCGCGGGCGGTGGCGGTGACCACGGCACGGTGCTCGAACCGGGCGCGCCCGGCGGCCAGCGTACGGCCGATTCCCGCGATGTCGAGCGGTCCGTCGCCGGCGGCCACCAGGTCGGCCAGCCGGTCCGCCTGCTCGCGCAGCGCCGTCTCGTCGCGGGCGGTCAGCAGCCAGGGCACGGCGGAGCCGGTCGCCGCGTCCGGTCCGGCGGTGTCCTCCTCCGCGGGCTCGGGCCGTTCGGTCCTGGGGTACTCCTCGAGGATCAGGTGGGCGTTGGTGCCGCTGATGCCGAAGGAGGAGACGGCGGCCCGGCGCGGGCGCTCGGCCGGCTCCCAGGGCACCGACTCCTCGAGCAGGGCGACGGCGCCGCTGTCCCAGTCCACGTGCGAGCTCGGACGGTCCACGTGCAGGGTCCTGGGCAGCACGCCGTGCTGGAGGGCCATCACCATCTTGACCACGCCGCCGACGCCGGCGGCGGCCTGGGCGTGGCCGATGTTGGACTTGAGGGAGCCGAGCCGCAGTGGTTTCCCGGGGGCGCGGCCCTGACCGTATGTGGCCAGCAGGGCGCGTGCCTCGATGGGGTCGCCGAGGGTGGTGCCGGTGCCGTGTGCCTCGACCGCGTCGACGTCGGCGGTGGTCAGTCCGGCAGCCGCCAGTGCCTGCCGGATGACCCGTTCCTGGGCCGGGCCGCTGGGCGCGGACAGGCCGTTGCTGGCGCCGTCCTGGTTGATGGCGGAGCCGCGGATCACCGCGAGCACCCGATGCCCGCGCCGCTCGGCCTCGGACAGCCGCATCAGCAGGATCATGCCCACGCCCTCGGCCCAGGCCGTGCCGTCGGCGGCTTCGGAGAACGCCTTGGCCCGGCCGTCGGGCGCCAGTCCGCGCTGGCGGCTGAACTCCACGAACATGCCGGGCGAGCTCATGACGGTGGCGCCGCCGGCCAGGGCCAGGTCGCACTCCCCCCGGAGCAGCGACTGGGCCGCCATGTGCAGTGCCACCAGGGAGGAGGAGCAGGCCGTGTCGACGGTGATCGCCGGGCCCTGCAGGCCCAGCGTGTAGGCGACGCGGCCGGAGGCCACGCTGGAGGTGCTGCCGGTCAGCAGGTAGCCGTCGTAGCCCTGGGCTCCGTGGTGCAGCCGGGGGCCGTACTCGGGGGCCACGGCGCCGACGAACACGCCGGTCTGGCTGCCGCGCAGCGCGGACGGGTCGATGCCGGCCCGCTCCAGCGCCTCCCAGGAGGTTTCCAGCAGCAGCCGCTGCTGGGGGTCCATCGCGGCGGCCTCACGCGGGCTGATGCCGAAGAAGCCCGGGTCGAAGCGGTCGGCGTCGTGCAGGAAGCCGCCCGTGTCGACGTAGGAGCGGCCGGCCCGGTCGGGGTCGCTGTCGAAGAGGGTGTCGAGGTTCCAGCCGCGGTTGTCGGGGAAGCGGCTGACGGCGTCGGTCTCGGAGGCGACCAGCCGCCACAGGTCCTCGGGTGAGGCGACGCCGCCCGGGTAGCGGCAGGCCATGGCGACGACGGCGACAGGCTCGTCGGTGGCCGCGGCGACGCGCGTGACCTCGCTGCCCTCGCCTGTGTCGCCGCTCAGCCGGTCCTGCAGGTGCCGGCCCAGGGCGAGCGGGCTCGGGTGGTCGTAGAGCAGGGTGGTCGGCAGGTCGAGGCCGGTGGCGAGGGAGAGCCGCTCGCACAGGTCGACCGACATCAGCGAGTCGAGGCCGAGGTCCCGGAAGACGGCCGAGGCGTCGACGTCCTGCGCGGACGAGTGTCCGAGGACGGTGGCGACCTCCGTGCGGACCAGGGCGAGAACGGCGCCGGAGCGGTCGGGGCGGCTGGGCGTGGCGGGGGCGGCGATGCGGCCCCGGTCGGCGGCCGGTGCGGCCGGTGCCGTCGCCGGACGGCTCGGCGCGTCGGCCGCGCCGGTGAGGTCGGGCCAGAAGCGCTGCCGTTGGAAGGCATAGGTCGGCAGTGGGGCGAGCCGCGCGGCGCTCGGCGCGAAGAAGGCGGCCCAGTCCACTTCCACGCCCGCGGTGTGCAGTTGGGCGAGGGAGCGGACGAGGGTCTCCTCCTCCGACCGGTCCCGGCGCTGCGCGGCCGCCAGCAGCGGGCGCGGCGCGCCGGTCGGCACGCTCTGCCGGATCATGTGGACGAGCACGGAGTCCGGGCCGATCTCCAGATAGCGCGTGACGCCCAGTTCGTGCAGGGTCCGCACGCCGTCGCTGAAGCGGACGGCCGCGCGTACGTGTGTGGCCCAGTAGTCGGCGGAGGCGAGCTCCTCGGCCGTCGCGAGGGCCCCGCTGACGTTGGAGATGACGGGCACGGTCGGCGCCGTGAACTCCAGGTCGCGGGCGACCTCGCGCAGCCCTTCGAGCGCCGGCTCCATCAGACGGGAGTGGAAGGCATGGCTGACCTGGAGCCTGCGGGTCCTGCGGCCCCGCTCGGCGAAGACGGCGGCCACCGCGAGCACGGCCTCCTCGGGGCCGGAGACGATGGTGGACTCGGGACCGTTGAGCGCCGCGATCTCGGCCGGGCTCTCCTGGTCGGCGAGCACGTCCCGTACCTCGGCCTCGGTGGCCTCAACAGCGGCCATGGCACCGCCGGCGGGCAGCGCCTGCATGAGCGCGCCGCGGCTCGCGACGAGCCGGCAGGCGTCCGTGCGGGAGAGCACTCCGGCGACGTAGGCGGCGGCGAGCTCACCGATCGAGTGGCCGATGAGGTAGTCGGGGCGGATGCCCAGGGAGTCGAGCACACGGTGCAGCGCGACTTCGAAGGTGAACAGGGCCGGCTGCGTGTATGCGGTCTGGTCCAGCAGGGCGGCGTCCGGCGTGCCGGCGGCGGCGAACATCACCGTGCGCAGCGGGCGCTCCAGCAGGTGGTCGAACTCGACGCAGAGTTCGTCCACGGCGTGCCGGAACACTTCGGAGGACGCGTAGAGTTCGCGGCCCATGCCGGACCGCTGTGCGCCCTGGCCGGAGAAGACCATCGCCAGCGGGCCGTGCCGTTCGGCGCTGCCGGTCAGCACCTCGGCCGTGGGGCGGCCGTCGGCGAGCGCGGACAGTCCGTCCAGCAGCGCGTCGTGGTCCCGGCCGACGACGGCCGCGCGGTGTTCGAAGGCGGTACGGGTCGTGGCCAGCGAGAGCCCGACGTCGGCCGGCCCGGCGCCGGGCCCGTCCGACAGGTGCTCCTTCAGTCGCCGCGCCTGCGCCCGCACCGCGTCCTGTGTCCGTCCGGACAGCACCCAGGGGACGACGGCTCCGGCATCGTCGGACCCGTCCTCTGCCCTTCCGGCATCCGCCGCTCCACGGTCGATCGCGGACTCGTCCGCGCCGCCGGTCGGCTCGGTCCCGTCGGCGATCGGCTCGTCCCCGTCCGCCGCGGGCTCCGGCCGGTGCTCGGCCAGGATCACGTGGCAGTTGGTCCCGCCCATGCTGAAGGAGCTCACGCCGGCCACCAGGCGCTCCTGGGGGCGAGGCCAGGCCTCGTGCCGGGACTGCACCCGCAGACGCAGCTCGTCGAGCGGGATGTCGGGGTTGGGCGTTCGGAAGTGCAGGCTCGCCGGAAGTTCGCGGTTGCCGATGCTGAGCGCGGCCTTGATCAGGCCGGCGATACCGGCGGCCGCCTCGAGGTGCCCGACGTTGGTCTTGGCGGAGCCCACCCGCAGCGGTTCGCCGGCCGCACGGTCCACGGCGAACACCGCGCCGAGCGCCGCGGCCTCGATCGGGTCGCCGATGCGGGTGCCGGTGCCGTGGAGCTCGACGTACTGCACGTCGCCGGGGCCGATCCCGGCCGCCGCCTGCGCCCGGCGCACGGCCTCGGCCTGGTACTCGGCGCTGGGCACGGTCAGGCCGTTGGTGCGGCCGTCGTTGGTGACGGCGCTGCCGAGGATGACGCACTGGATGCGGTCGCCGTCCCGCACCGCCTGCTCCAGCGGTTTGAGCAGCACCAGGCCCGCGCCCTCACCGCGTACGTACCCGTCGGCACGGGCGTCGAAGGTGTGGCAGCGGCCCGTCGGTGACAGGGCGCCGAACTTGGAGGTGCTCACCGTCGACTCGGTCAGCAGGTTGAGGTTCACGCCGCCGGCGATCGCCAGCTCCGACTCGCCGGCCCGCAGGCTTTCGCAGGCGAGGTGGATGGCGACCAGCGAGGAGGACTGGCCGGCGTCGACGGCGAGGCTCGGGCCGTGCAGGCCCAGGGCGTAGGACACCCGGTTGGCGATGATGCTCCGGTGGGTGCCCGTCACCGTGTGGCCGGTGCTGCCGTCCGGGCCTCGCCGGCCGAGCAGGTCCGCGTAGTCGTCCCAGATCGCTCCGACGAAGACGCCCGTACGGGAGTCGCGGACCCGCTCGGGGACGATGCCGGCGTTCTCCAGGACCTCCCAGCCGAGTTCGAGGACCAGCCGCTGCTGCGGGTCCATGTCGAGGGCCTCGCGCGGGGAGATCCCGAAGAACGCCGCGTCGAACTCGTCGACCTGGTCGAGGAACGCGCCGTACCAGCGGCGGTCGCCGTCGGCCGGCCCCCAGCGGTGCTCGGGGGCGGGCACGACCGCGTCCCGGCCCTCGCGGAGGAGTTGCCAGTAGGCCTGCGGACCGTCCGCCTGCGGCAGTCGGCATGCCATGCCGACGACCGCGACGGCGTCCTGGCGCCGCACGGCGGACGTGTGCGCATCCTTGTCCGGGGTTCCTGCAAACACCTTGTTCACTCCTCCGTCGAAACCGGGCCGGGCGTCCTTCGTGGGCTAGTTCTTGCGGGCTACGCCGGCGTAGATGACCATGTCGCTCACCTTGCGCGGGGCCGTCTCCGCCGACCGCCACTGAGTGGTCTCCACCAGACCGGGCTCCAGCAGGTCGAGGCCGTCGAAGAAGCGGCTGATCTGCGCCTTCGTACGGTTGGCGTTGAGCTGGATGTTGCGCTTCTCGAAGGCCCGGTCGGTGGTGTCGGCGAGTTCGTCGAGCTCGGCCAGCGAGACATGGGACAGCACGAGGTAGCTGCCGGAGGGCAGGGCGTCGACCAGCAGACGGACAGCCGCCCACGGGTCGCCGCTGTCCGGGACGAAGTGCAGAACGGCGACGAGCAGCAGGGCCACCGGCTGGTCGAAGTCGATGAGTCGACGCAACCGGGGATCGTCGAGGATGCCCTGCGGGCTGCTGACGTCACCGAGGACGATCTCGATGTTGCCCTCTCCGCGCACCAGGGACTCGGCGTGCTTGGCCACGGTCGGGTCGTTGTCCACGTACACCACGCGGGCCGCCGGGTCGATGGCCTGCGCGACGGCGTGCACGTTGTCCTGCGTGGGCAGGCCCGAGCCGATGTCGAGGAACTGGCGGATGCCGGCTTCCTCGGTCAGGTGAGTCACGGCGCGGATGAGGAAGTCCCGGTTGGCGCGCGCGGCGGCGAACACGCCCGGGTCGGTCGCGGCGATCTCGTCGACCAGCGTGCGGTCGACGAGATGGTTCTCGGAACCGCCGAGCAGGTAGTCGTACATACGGGCGAGGCCCGGTCGCGTGGTGTCGATCTGAATGGTGTCGGTCTGAGTGGATGTGTCGCTCACGGAATCGTCCGTTCTTCGAGGGGAGTTGACAGCGGGAAGTGGGGCCCTGACACGGGCCGGGGTTCAGCGGGGCTTGCCGGCCATCAGGCGCCGCAGCCTGAGCACACCGGCCACGGCGGCCAGCAGTGCCGTACGGGGTCCGCGGACCCGGCGCATGCGCAACAGGGACAGGAAGATCCACAGCCGGGTCTCCGCCGCGTTGCCCGGACCCGCGTGGCCGTCGTGGTATTCGAGGATCTTGGTGCCCGCGACCGTGGCACGAAGGCGGGCGACGTCCTCGGCGGGAATGATCGCGTCCTCGTGGGTGGCCAGGTAGTGGACGGGGATGTCCAGGGCCGCGAGTTCCGCGTCGGTCAGCGCCCAGGAACTCATGTCGCCGGTGATGTCGGCCGGGGTGGTGCGGGTCAGCCCGGCGAGCGTCTCGATGGTGATCCGGGGCAGTCCGCGGCGCCAGCGGAGGTCGGAGAAGAAGGAGCTGACGGGCGCCGCGATGGTGATGATGCCCTTGATCCGGCGGTCGTGGACCGCGCAGCGCAGCGCGGCGTGACCGCTGAAGCTGAGGGTCAGCCCGTAGGTGTGCTCGACGTCGGCCGTGTCGCGGACGGCGTCGAGCAACCGGGAGAGCATGCGCCAGCTGTCGGCGGTGTAGGGCAGCGGGTTCTCGCCGACGCCCGGCAGTTCGGCCACCAGGACCGCCATGCCGAGCCGGGAGGCCTGCGCGAGCAGGGGCATCCACTGTTCCTTGATGCTGATGATGCCGCCCATCACCAGGAGCAGCGGACGGCGCTCGGTGGCGGACAGACCGCTCGCCCAGCAGGGCACGGTGGCACCCAGGACGGGCACGTCGAGCCGGGTCACGCCGTGGTCCTCGGCCCAGGCCGCGCACGCCTCGACACACTTCTTCAGCGCCCGTTCCCTGGCCGGGCCGTCCACGGCCGGGAACCGGGCCAGGTTGTAGTAACCGCACGCCTCCAGCAGCCGGCCCTCCGCCTCCAGGCGGGCCGCCTCCAGGCTCCACTCCCCCACCCAGGAGCCCACCTCGTCCTCGTTGTCGGAGAAGATCCGGTCGCATACGGCCTCGTACGCGGCCTGGGTGATGTTCTGGGCGCGGGCGTGGGCCAGCCCGTACAGCTTCAGCTCTGCCACGTCGTTCATCGGACGCCTCCGCGGGGCTCGGCAGGGTCGGGTACGCCGTGCACCACGGGGAGCCGGAACTCCTCCACGGCGAGCTTGATGTCGGCGAGAAGGTCGGCCGCCTCGGCGCCGTCCACCACGCGGTGGTCGAAGGCGAGGTTGAGCCGCATCACGGGGGCGATCACCACACGGCCGTCGCGTACGACCGGCCGATCCGTGATCTGTCCGAGGCCGAGTGTGATGGTGGTGCCGCCGACGGAATGGAATCCGTTGACGGGCCGGTGGGAGAGCGAGGAGACAGCCAGGGTGCCCATGACCCGGCGTCGGCCCGCGGGCGGGCGGACGGTCCGCCGGAACAGCAGGGAGCCGAGCAGGGTGGGCAGTCGCTGGAGCCGGCGGACCGGGGCGAACTCGGGCATCTGCCCGGCGTCGCCGCCGCGGTAGTGCCCCAGCTTCGCCTGAATCTCGTCGAGGTCGGCCACGTGGGCGTCCCGCAGCACCGCAGACAGGACGACGCGCTCACCGTCGAGCGTCTTGTCGAGGGCGACCTTGACGTCGACCCCGTCGTACGTCTCGATGCGGGGCCGCAGTACGCCGTGCAGCGCCGCGTTGGCACGCGGGTGGGCGGCGAGGGCGCGGGCGGCGGCGAGGATCGTGACGGCGACCGGGGAATAGCGGCGTCCGCTCTCGCGGGCCGCCTCGCGCAGTTCCTGCACCCGGCTCATGTCGACGTCGGTGTCCAGGAAGACCGGGGCGAAGCCGCGGATCGTCCGCAGGAAGTAGAAGGTGTGGCGCCGCTGCCGCACCAGGGGGCGGATGGTCATGGGGCCACCGCCAGATCGTAGACGTGGGCCAGGGTGGGGGCCTCGATGACCTGGGGGAGGGAGAGGCGGCGTCCGGTCTCCCGTTCCAGGAGGGTCAGCAGCCACATCACGTGGAGCGAGTCCCAGCCGGGCACCTGGTCGACGCTGCGGCGCAGGTCCTCGCTGGTGACCGGGATCCCGATCTGGTCACTGATCAACTCGGCGAAGTCGTCCAGGCTGTTCAACGTTCCTCCCTCTCGGGGTTGTCGATCAGACGGATGTGGTCGGGCACGGCCGGCAGCTGGTCCAGCCGGTGGCGGAACGTCGTCGACCGCTCGTCGCCGCCGGTCGCCTCGAAGCCGTGGCCGGGGTAGAGACCGCGCACCTTGGCGTTCTTCGCGGTGGCGCGGTAGGCGGCCTCGACCGAGTGGATGCCCTGTGCTTTGGCGTCGTGCAGCACCGCCGCCAGGCAGGCCTGTTCGACACCGCGGGCCAGCACCCGGCAGCTCAGCAGGAAGTTCTCGATGGTCAGCACGTCGCCGCTGCGCCGCAGGAAGAGCGCGCCGGTGAGTCCGCTGCTGCCGAAGCGGTCACTGACGTGAACCGACAGCACGGTCGCGGCCGGGTCGTCGGCCCGCTGCTCGACGTCGGCGGGCTGCAGCCGCTCGGTCGTCAGGTTGAACTGGTTGGTACGCAGGGTCAGTTGGGACACGCGTGCGATCTCGTCCCGCTCCACCGGGCCGACGGTGACGGTGATCCCGAGGTCGTGCAGGTAGTCGTCGACGCTGACGTGCGCCGCCCGCAGCTCGCCCCGGGCCGCGTCGGCCTGGTACAGGGACGTGCGCTGTGCGTCCTCCGCGGTGACCGCCCGGACGTTGAACCAGCCGTCGGCCAGCAGCTTCTCGACGTGCAGCGCCGGCTCCTGGTCCAGTTGGACGACGTCCACGTCGGGGCACTGGGCGCGTACGACGCCGCACTCGTGCGGGCTGTCGTCGACGAAGACGAAGCTGTCGATACCGATACCGATGGTGTCCGCGATCTCCCGAAGGTGCCCGTGCTTGCCGGTCCAGTCGGCCCTGACCTGCAGGAAGTCGTCCTCGTTGAGCGCCATGCCGGGGTGTGAGCGCAGTACCTCGCGGACGGGGTCGAGGTCGTTCTTGCTGACGGCGGAGAGCAGGACGCCCTGGGAGACCAGCTGCTTGACGACCCGCTGGAACGCGGAGAACGCCTTGCCGCGCAGACCGTCACCCACCTCGATGCCGTCGAATCCGTCCTCGCTCAGGACCCCGCCCCACAGCGTCTCGTCGAGGTCGACCACCAGGCACTTCTTGCTCCGCCCGGTCAGATGCCGGGCCAGGTGCGCGGCCTCCTTGGCGTACGCGGCGAGCAGCGGGGCCGAGAGGTGGGCGCCGGCGTACGCGCTCAGGCGCGGATCGCAGGCGGGTACACCCTCGGAGAGGAGCGGGTCGAGGTCGACGACCACCACCTGAGGCCGCTCGTCGCCGAGGCGCAGCAGCCGCATGTTGGCCTCCCGCCACAGCACGCCGAGCCGGCCACGCGAGCGGTAGTCGATGAGCTGACTCGCGAACCGTCGCGGAAGGGGGACGGTATTGAGGACCAGGGTGGCCTCGCTCTGCTTCACGAAACGCTCGACCAGGCCCTCCAGCAGGGAGATCCGGTGGTCGATCGCCGTGCGCACCGCGTCGAGGTCCCAGGGGGTGGGGAGGTCGTCGAGCACCACCATGGGGTCGAGCACGCACAGGACGAGGTCGGGCCGCGCGGTGTAGAGGTCGCTGCCCGGGTCGGAGAGCTCCGAGACGTAGCTGTCGAAGTCGGTGAGGGTCGGCCGCAGCAGCAGGCCGTGCCGGGCCAGTTCCGCGGTCAGCTGCGGCACCAGCATGGCGAGGTTGCCGTGGCCGGTGACCGCGATCCGGACCTGTGGGACGTCGGCGTGTTCGCGCAGGACCGCGTCCGGATCGAGCCGCGCCAGCAGCTGCCCTGCCTGCTGGAACTCGGCCTCGGTGGCCTCCGCCAGCAAGGCCCGCACCTGCGGGTAGCCGGCCGCCAGGCGACCCGCCCGGTGCAGCTCGAGCAGTGACTCGGCAGTCGGTGTCGTGGCCATGGCCGTCACACCCGCTCGATCGCGAAGCCGGCCCTGATCCACTTGCTCGACTCCACGGAGATGCCGAGCGCCTTGTCGCCGGGGCTCATCAGCTCCAGCGCCCGTTCGAGCTGGAAGAAAGGCGTGGCGTTACCGGTGTTGCCGGTCTGCGCGACACAGCTCACCTCCTTGGCACCGAGCAGGTCGAGGGCCTCGACCACCCGCCGGGTCATCCGGCCGGACAGCTGGGGCGGCAGGATGTAGTCGACGTCCTCGCGGGCCCAGTCGAGCTCGGTCAGGAGCTGGTCGAGGATCTCGCGGCTCATCCGGGGCACGGAGGCCTCGATGGCCTTGTAGTCCTCTGCCGCCGGAATCCGGTCGGACATACGGTCGGCCGGGCCGAACCACTCCAGGATCTGGCCCGCGGCCCGGCCGAGCCCGGTGAGCCGGGCAGAGGTGAGACGGATCGTGGCCTGCGCGCCCTCCGGCTCGGTGCTCAGCACCATGGCGCCCGCGCCGTCGCCGAACAGCACGTAGTTGATGAGCTGTTCCGGGCGCAGCGCGCCGAAGTCCTGGCCGAGGTCGAAGTACTTCTCGTTCAGCTCACCGCCGATGACCAGTGCCCTGCGGTAGGCCCCGGTGGTCAGGAGCTGGTGGGCGACGGTGAGCGCCTGGAAGGCTCCGGTGCACCCGGACTGCAGCTGGAACACGGGCACGCCGTCGATGCCGAGCCGGTCCGCGACCACGGAGGCGGTCGTCGGCAGCAGTTGGTCCGGGGTGGCCGTGCCCATGACCACCAGGTCGACATCCTCGGGTGCCACCATCGCGGAGTCGAGCGCACGCCGGGCGGCGAGCTCACCGAGGTCCGCGAGGGAGTTGCGCCGTTCGCCGGTGTCCAGGTCGACCGAGAGGTGGCGGGTGTCCGTTCCGATGAAGACCTGGATCCATTCCTCCCACTGGTCGCTCATGCCGAATCGCCGGGCGAGAGCGGCGTTGTCGACGAGCGGGCCGAGAACGGCGGTGCCCGTGGACACGATGTGGATTCCCTGGGGTTTCATCTGATCCCTCCGTGTAGTCGCCGTCGCCGCCCGTCCGGGCTGGTCCTTCGAACGGCTCGAAGCAAGGCGGTTCACCGGACCGTCGATCCAGCGAGGCACCTGGTGGCAGAAATCCTCGGAGGGTCCTCTTAAGCGGGTTTAAGGGCGTTCTAGCTCCGCCGTCTCACGGCGCCCCGCCGACGGCGCTCGCGGGGTGTGCGGGAGGGGACGCGAAAGCGCCCCAGGCCGGTACACGGCCTGGGGCACATGGCACGCGGAAGTACCCGCCGCACCGCCCTGGCGGGCCGGACACGGCGGATACCGCCCCGTCAGTTCGGGACCAGCAGCGGCGTGGCCGCCGGCTGTCCGACGTACTCGGCGAGTGCGCTGCGCCACGGGCGCTGCAGCTTCCCGGCTCGTCCGGGGAGTTCGCCGACGAGCGGGGTCGACGCGGGACGCGGCGCCTCGACGTGCTGCTGTGGCTGCGCGCGGCTGATCGGCACGCGGAACCCGGCCAGCTCCACCGCCGCCTCCGCGAGTTCGTACCAAGTGGCACGGCCGGAATTCACCACGTGGTAGATGCCGGCCTCCACTTCGTCGAGGGCCAGCGCGAGGGTCATCCTGGCCAGATCGACGGTGTACGTCGGTGACATCACGATGGAGTCGACGACGCTCAGAGGCTTGCCCGCGTGCGCCATGTCGAGGATCCGGTTGATGAAGCAGGGCCGGGCGCTCGCGCTGCGTGGCGTGGGGCCGAACAGCGCTGCGGTCCGCGCCACGATGTGTCGCGGACAGCCGAGGCGGGTTTCCTGCTCGCCGGCCAGTTTGGTGACGCCGTAGGTGAGCAGGGGTGAGGTGGCCGAGTCAGGGCTGTAGGGGGAGCCCGCGATGCCGTCGAAGACGAAGTCCGTGCTGATGTAGATCGGCAGGGCGCCGATCCGGGCGCAGGCACGGCTCACCCAGCGGGCGCCGAGCGCGTGGATGCCGTAGGCGACTTCGGGATGCCTCTCGCAGAGGTCGGCGGGCATCAGAGCCGCCGCGTTGATCACGACGTCCGGCCGGTTGCTCTCCAAGTAACGTTCCACTTGGACCTGTTCGGTGACATCGAGCTCACGGCGGCCGGGTAACAACACTTCGGTGATTTCGGGGAACTCCCGGACGGCATTCCTGAAGGCTGTTCCCAGCAAACCGCCGGAGCCGATGACCACTACACGCACAGCTTCACCCACCGATCTGATCGGGGCCATGAACTCCGCAGTGGCGGGGGCCCGTTGAGGATTGCTCAAAGTCCTGGAACGGCCGGCGCGGACCCGGTCGTCCGGACGGGCGGTCTTCGTCGCACTTGTGGTCGCACTTGTGGTCGCACTTGTTCGAGGAAGGCTCGCTGCGCCCCGGGAGGGGGCGCAGCGAGCTTTGATCCGGTCCCTGCGCGAGGGCGGGACCTACTTGCCGACCGCCACCGCTTCGGGGAGCGATTCCGACGCCCCGGCAGCAGGTACCCGGCCGTCCTCGCGGAAGAGCGCGAGCGCGGCGACCGCGGTGACGACCATGAGCCCGGCGGCTACGGCGAATCCGATCTGGAGTCCGCTGTTGAGGGACTCGAGGGCCGGATGGCTCTCGTCGAGCAGGTGGTTCGTACGCATGGTGGCGATCGTGGAGATCACCGCGAGGCCCACCGAACCACCGACGAAACGAGTCATGTTGACCATGGCGGAGGCGACACCGCTCCGCTCCTCGGGCACCCCGTTCAGCGCGGCCATGGTCATCGGGATGAACAGGATGCCGAAGCCGATACTCAGCACCACCGACGGGAGGATGATGTCCATCAGCAGGCCGCCGTCCGCCGAGATGCGGGCGAACAGCGCGAGCCCCGCGGCCGAGACGACGGCACCGGCCGCGATGACCGGCCTCATCCCGAACTTCGTCACCAGCTTGGGACCGACCGGAGCCGCGCACAGCAGCAGCACGGTGAGCGGGATGAAGCCGAGTCCCGTCTTGAGCGCCGAGAAGTGCAGGACCTGCTGCTGGTAGAGGGTGGCCAGGTAGAACGTGGCGAACATGGCGCAGCCGCACAGGGCCGAGACCACGTTGGCGCCGAGCACCGAACGGTTCGCGAACAGGCTGAGCGGTACCAGCGGTTGCGACGCGATCCGGGCCTCGTGCACCACGAAGTACCCGAGGATCAGGGCGGAGGCGATCAGCAGACTCACTGTGCGGCCCGAGCCCCAGGGGTGATGGTCGACCTGGGCGATGGCGTAGCACAGCAGGCTGATGCCGCCGGTGCCGGTCACCGCACCGACCACGTCGAACGCTCGGGTGGTCGTGCGCTCAGGACGGTCGTTCGGGATGAAGCGCAGCGCGGCCAGCACCATGAAGATGCCGATCGGAATGTTGATGTAGAACAACCAGCGCCAGCTGGGGCCACCGCCCAGGAGGCCGCCGAGGATCAGGCCGACGGCACCGGCGACACCGGTGATGCCGCCCCAGATGCCGAAGGCCTTGTCCCGCGGCTTCCCTTCGGGGAACACGCCGTTGAGGATCGCCAGGGTCATCGGCGCGACGAAGGCACCGGCCAGGCCCTGGAGGCCGCGGGTGACGGTCAGCGTGCCCGCGCTCTGCGCGAGACCGGAACCGAGTGAGGCGGCGGTGAAGGCGACCACACCCCAGATGAACACCCGCCGGCGGCCGATCATGTCACCGACCCGGCCACCCAGGAGAAGGAATCCGCCGAAGAGGATGAGATAGGCGTTGACCACCCAGGCGAGGCTGGACTGCGAGAATCCGAGTCCTTCCTTGATGGCGGGCAGCGCGACGTTGACGACGGTGATGTCGATTGCGTCAAGAAACGCAGCCAGGCAGAGCACCGTGAGCGTGATCGTGTGTTTCCGGGTCCATTCGAATTCTCCGGACGGCTCGCCCGCGGCCTTCGGCTCAGGGCTTTGCGTTTCGACGGAGGACAGTTCGACACTCCCGGCTTCGCTGAGTCCCAAGACGGGCTCCTCACAAAGAGTTTCATCGACTGATGCACCACTGAGTATCCGTACTTACCGACCGATCGTCAAGTGAACTTCGACGACCTCCGGGCTCGACCCCGGACGCAGCAACACCCCCGGGACCACCTCGTGTTGTTTTGCCTGCTCACCGACTGGGCCGGGGATACCGGCGACACAGTCGGCGCACAGGCTGTCAACAACCTGCCGGGCGCCCGTCAAGTAGACTGTGCCGTGAAGGAGGACATCGTGAACGGCAAGGACGGCGGCGGTACGAGGGCGCGCATTCTCGACATCGCCCGGGAGCTGATGGCGAAGCAGGGCTATGCGGGTACCTCGATCGCTCACATCGCGAGCCAGCTGGGGACCAGCAAGGCCGGGATCTACTACCACTTCAAGTCCAAGGAGGAGATCCTGGACGCGCTGCTGACCAAGCCCGTCCTCGCCTACGCGGACATCGCCGAACGCGCGGCCCAGGGCGCCCCGCCGGCCGAACTGCTCGGCGCGATCATCGACCTGACCGCGGAACTGAAGGAATTCGCCGGGTTCCACAGCGATCCCTCGACGGTCCTCGCCCTGCGCGAACGCACGCAGCAGACCGACATCCTGAACAAGCAGGCGCGCGTCATCGCGGCCCTGGCCGGCCCGCGACCCTCGCAGGCGGCCCGCATCCGGGCCCGCTCGGCCTTCGCGGTCGCCAGCGACGCCACGGCCGGCGCCGTGGCACTCAGCGACAGCGGTCTGACGAAATCCGAGCGCGACGAGCTGCTGGCCGCGGCCCTGCGCGCCCTCCAGCCAGGCTGAGGGACGCCCGGTCGGGGGATGCCCTGCCGAGCCCGCCGGACGGCGGGCCGTGGTGCACCCGCCGACGGTGGCGGAGTCGGCAGCGGGCCGCCTGTCACGCCGCCGAAGCCGCCGGGCCGAGCCGTGGCTCGCCCGGTACCGACCTGACCCGGGAGTCGCCCCTGGGCCGACACGGCGAAGCGTGTCGTCGGCACGTTCCCGCTCGCGCTCTCCACTGAGAAGCGCCTTGTGGACCGCGTCGGACACGCATGCTCTGGCCCGGTCCACAAGGCACCCCCTACACCGCGCCGGTCACGCCACCCACGAGGGTGGCGAACACGTCGTCGACGAAGGCGTCGATCGTGGGCAACGCCCGCATCTCGGCGGCGACACGGCCCGCCGCCTCGCCGTAGGACGGATCGGCGAGCACCTGCTCGACGGCGGCACGGATCCGCGGGACGTCCGCGGGGCCGATCTTGCCCACCCGGTCCTCCGACTCGATCCCCGTTTCGACGCGCAGGCCGACCCCGGCCTCGTGCACCAGCCGTGCGTTGGCGGGCTGGTCCGCGAAGACGGGCACCACGACCGTCGGCAGGCCCGCGGCGAGCGCGCCGAGGAGCGTCGCCGAACCGCCGTGGCAGACGACCGCGGCGGCCTCCCCCAACGCATCGGCCTGCGGCACCCACTCCTCCACGTGCACGTTCTCGGGGATGTCACCCAGCGCCGAGACGTCCGTGCCGTGGCCCACGGTGAGCAGCACCCGCACCGGCAGCCCGCGCACCGCCTCCAGCGCGGCTCGGAACACATCCCCGGCGAGCGGGAGTTGACCCGTGACGCTACCGAACGTCAGGTAGATCAGCGGCGCGTCACTACCGTCCCACCAATCGGGCAGTATTCCTCGCCGCGGCTCCACGCCGTCGCGGAAGCGGCGGGTGTCAGTGAAGGACGAGGGGTCGAGCGAGCCCGGGAAGCGGGACAGGAACGGGACCGAGTGCAGCCGCTGCGCGATCGCACCATCGTGGCGTACGAGTTCGGGCACGGCGCGTTGCAGGGAACCCTCCTCGACGGCCGCCTGCGAAATGCCGATCTGCGCATGCGGAATCCCGTGGCGTGCGGCCGCGATTCCCGCGGCATAGGCACGGGAATCGTGGAGCAGCACATCGGGCCTCCACTCGCGGCAGGCCTCCTCCAGCGCGGGGAGCATCGCCTCGGTGTAGTGCTTGCCCAGCACTTCCCGGTCGGCCACGATCTCGGCCTCCTCCGGGGGGAGGGTGACGAACCGCTTGTAGATCGCACCCATCACCTCGGGCGACGGCTTCCCGCAGATACGAAACGGATAGCCCCGTTTCTCCACCGTGTCCCGGAGATCCGACGGGACGACCAGGAGCACTTCGTCTCCGCGCTGCACCAGCGCGTCCGCGAACAGCGCCACCGGGTTGAAGTGGCCGGCTCCGTCGATTGATGTGAAAAGTACACGCAAGGCGGATCCTCCTCCGTTGTTGGCTTTTCGTTCGGTCCCGGATGCCGACCGATCCGCGGTCAGGCCAGGCTGATGCGCAGATTGACCGTCATGGTCGAGACCGGGAGGATCAGCTGCCACTCACGTATGCCGGTCAGGCCCAGGAACTTTCCGCCGGTGCCGATGACCGGGAAGCGCGCCCAGCCGCCGGCCAGCATCTCCTGGCGGTCGATGGTGCCGCTGGAGTGCAGCGTGCCCTCCGGCAGCTCGATCGCCTCCTCGTAATGGGTCATGAGGTGACCGTTCGGAGCGACGTGGGTGGCAACGACCATGCCCACGGTGTGGCCGATGGTGGCCCCCGTGACGTCATAGATCTCGTCGAAGTAGACGATCGATTCGCCGACCTCCTGGATCGGCAGGGGCTCGTTGCGGCCGATGTAGTTGTAGTGCACCGTCTTCTCGGTCACATTGTCGATCACGATGGCACTCATGTCGCTCCTTCGTGCTGACGGTCCAACCGCAGCAATAGCCGAACAGGAATGACCGCCACATTATGGATCCCGTCTAAAGCGGCTCTACTTCGGCCTTAAAGGCTGGTTCTCGGCGATGAACGGCCAGGTGCTACGCGGGCGTCACCGCTGCTCGCGCGCGGCCAAGACCGGCTTTAGTCCCATTAAATTCGCCGGGCCGACCATGGCCGAAAACTCATCGGGAGGCACACAAGTGCGCGACTGGGAAGACACCACCTCCGGTTCCGGCCGAGCGGCGCCGCGAACCCCTTATCTGACGACCGCGCCCGCGCCCGAGGGGCGACCGAGGTTGTTCTGCTTCCACCACGCCGGCGGCAGCGCATCGGCGTTCACCGTGCTGCGCAACACCATCGCTTCACGCGTCGACGTCCTGCCCGTCCAACTCCCGGGCCGGGAAAACCGATTGGAGGACATCAGGCCCGGTTCGATGGCCGAATTGGTGGCCGACCTCGACGAACACCTCGACCCGTACCTCACCGGGCCCTACGCCTTCTACGGCCACAGCATGGGCGCCCTGGTCGCCCACGATCTGACCGCCCGTCGGCAGGCTCGCGGCGCCACGCTCCCGACACGGCTCATCGCCGGAGCGGCGCGGGCACCGCATCTGTCGCCGGCGTTCGCCGCCGCCTACGCCGACTCGGACGACGACCTGGTCAAGAAGATCATCGGAATCGGCGGCATGTCCCCGGACCTGCTGCAGTACCCGGACTGGCTGCGCCCGGCGCTGGAGCTGACCCGCGCGGACCTTCGTCTGTGCACTACCCGCACCGCGCTGCCCATCGAACCGCTGGCCTGCCCGCTCGACGTGTTCTACGGCGCCGCGGACCCGCTGGTGTCCGAGGAAGACGCACTCGCGTGGACCGGGATCAGTTCGGTGGACAGCAAGCTGCACCGCTTCGAGGGCGGGCACTTCTTCTTCCTCCAGGAATCGCCCGCCCCGTTCGCGGCCCGGCTCACGACCCTGCTCCACCGGACCCGGGACCTCGTACGCGAGCACTGACGCACCGCCGCCGTGCCCGGCCCGCACCCCGCACGGCGGCGGCCCGATCACCGCACGAACGAATACGAGCACTCGCGCCGATGGCCGGGAGCGGCGGGAAGTGAATCCGCCGTACCCGGCCATCGCTGTGTGCAGCCCCGTACCGCGTCAGACGACGCCGGCCAGATCCTGCAGATAAGCGCCGTACCCAGAGGTGGAGTTCTCGACAATGCCCTTGCCCAGCAGGGCCAGTTGCTCGGCGTCGATGAAGCCCATCCGGAAGGCGACCTCTTCCACGCAGGCCAGCCGGATGCTCTGGCGCTTGGCGAGGATCTGCACGAACAGGGACGCATCCATCAGGCTGTCGTGTGTACCGGTGTCGAACCAGGCGCTGCCCCGGCCGAGATCGACCAGTCGCGCCCGGCCCTGTTCGACGAAGATGCGGTTCAGATCCGTGATCTCCAGCTCGCCTCGGGCCGACGGCTGGAGCCGGGCCGCGAGGTCCGCGGCCTCGTTGTCGTAGAGATAGAGGCCGGTGACGGCAAGGTTGGACCGGGGCCGGGTGGGCTTCTCCTCCAGCGAGGTGATCCGCCCCGCGTCGTCCACAGTGGCGACGCCGTACCGTTCGGGGTCCGAGACTGGATAGCCGAACAGTGTGCATCCGTCCAGGCGACTGCGCTCCCGCCCGAGTATCTCCGTGAACGCATGGCCGTAGAAGATGTTGTCGCCCAGGATCAGGGCGACCTGCTCGTCGCCGATGAACTCCCGGCCCACGCGCAGCGCGTCGGCGAGACCGCGCGGCTCGTCCTGCGCGGCGTAGGCTATCTCGATGCCCAACTGCCCGCCGTCACCGAGCAGATTGCGGAAGCTGTCGAGGTGCTCGGGGTTGCTGATGACGAGGATCTCGCGGATCCCGGCGAGCATGAGGACGGACAGGGGGTAGTAGATCATGGGCTTGTCGTAGACCGGAAGCAACTGCTTGGACGAGACGGCCGTGATGGGCTGCAGCCTGCTGCCCGTCCCTCCCGCCAGGATGATTCCGCGCATGTGGACACTCTCCTCGCTGATGCTGGAACTCGGCTGGGCCGGGCGGTGGTACGGCCGCCGGCGTGGGTGATCAGCTGGCCTCGGCGTGGACGCCGCGCAGCGACCGCCACCACTCCGGGTTGTCGCGGTACCACTCGACGGTCTGCGTCAGGCCCTGCAGGAAGGGGACCTGCGGCGCGTAGCCCAGGGCGCGCAGCTTGCTGTCGTCCAGGGAGTAGCGGCGGTCGTGGCCCAGGCGGTCAGCCACCCTGCGGATGCGCTCCGGTCCGGCTCCGCAGGCGTCGAGGAGCATCCGGGTCAGCTCCAGGTTCGTCAGCTCTTCGCCGCCGCCGATGTTGTAGACCTCACCGCGCCGTCCCTGTTCCAGGACCAGTTGGATGCCCCGGCAGTGGTCGTCCACGTGCAGCCAGTCCCTGATGTTGAGGCCGTCTCCGTAGAGCGGGACCGTGCCGCCCTCCAGGAGACTCGTCACGAACAGCGGGATGACCTTCTCCGGGTATTGATAGGGACCGTAGTTGTTGCTGCACCGGCTGATGCTGACGTCGAGTCCGTGGGTGCGAGCGAACGCGCGCACCAGCAGGTCGCCGCCGGCTTTGGCCGCGGCATAGGGGGAATTGGGGAGCAGCGGGCTGTCCTCGGTCCACGATCCCTGGTCGATCGACCCGTAGACCTCGTCCGTGGAGACGTGCACCACACGGGGGACGCGCGTGACCCGCGCCGCCTCGAGCAGCGAGTGCGTGCCCGCGACGTTGGTGCGTACGAAGTCGGCGGAACCGCTGATCGAGCGGTCTACGTGCGTCTCCGCAGCGAAGTTGACCACCGCGTCGTGCCCGGACATCACGTCGGCCAGCAGTGCCGTGTCACAGATGTCGCCCCGGACGAACTCCAGACCGGGGTGCGCACGGACCGGGGCCAGGTTCTCCAGGTTGCCCGCGTACGTCAGCTTGTCGAACACCGTGACCTGGGCGTCCCGCACGGACGGGTAAGCGCCCGTCAGAAGTTTCCTGACGTAATTGGAGCCGATGAATCCGGCTGCGCCGACGGCGAGAATGCGCATGGGTACGAGACCTCTTTCGGAGAGTCCCGCGAGTCCGAGGCCGAACGCCGGAGCCGCGGGGCGAACGTGTGGATCGGTGCGGGCCGTGCCGCGCCGGTCTGGAAGCCGCGGCCGCGCTCAGCTCGCCATGGAGAGATCCAGTTCGCGATCGGACGTGAGGATCGCCTGGTGCAGCCGGCGCAGGGACCGGCAGGGCTCGAGGCCGAGTTCGGAGCGGAGCACCTTCTGGGCGGTGCGGTAGACCTGGAGCGCCTCCACCTGACGTTCGGAGCGGTAGAGCACCAGCATGAGCTGCCGGTAGAACGACTCGCGCAGCGGATAGTCGGCGATCAGCCCGTACAGCAGCCCGATGACCTCGCGATGCCGGCCGAGAGCGGCGCGCGCTTCCACCGACTCCTCCAGGCACTGCAGACGCTCTTCCTCCACCCAGGCGGCGAAGGAGCTGAGCACGGGCCCCTCGGCGAGGCCGTCCAGAACCTGGCCGCGCACGAGGGACAGTGCGCTCTCGAACTCCTCCAGCGCCGCCTCGTGTTCGGCGGCCTGCTGGTGGGCGTGGCCCCGGCGCACCGCGGCCCGGAAGTCCTCCAGGTCGAGGGCGGCGCCGTCGAAGTTCAAGAGGTACCCGGCCGGCCTGGTGACGATCGCGCGTCCCTCGATGTCCCCCGCCGACACCAGGAACTTGCGCAGTTGAGAGATGTACACGTGCACCGCGGCAGCCGCGCGGCGGGGCGGCCTGCCCGCCCAGAGCTCGCCGATCAGCTGTTCCTTGTTGATGAACCGCCCCGCTCCGACGAGCAGGGTCGCGAGCACCATCTCCATCTTCGGAGCGCTGAGCGTGAATTTTTGTGAACCGTCAATTATTCGAAGCGGCCCGATTATCTCGTATCGCATGAATACCTCGTGGAGTCGGCGACCAAGGGAGCATTTCCGTCCGGTCGTGCACCGACTTCACTCTCGCTCACACCTGCTGTGAACACATCCGAGAAACCGCCTAGGTAAATCCAAGTGGCCGGATGTCGCCTCGGCACAGCTCGGACTCAGCCAACTCCAGCCATCTGGAGACCACATAACGAACATCCTCGTCCGCTCCCAGCGCGCTTGGGTGGATATCACGGGCGTCGACGGCGCGCAGCCGTGACGACAGTCACGCGCCAGAACGGGACTGAGCGATGAGATTCGGCCTCTGCGACCGAGTCCACCTAGGTAACGAATGCGCAGCGAGCCTCATGTAGGTAGATCAAGTACGCAACCTGAAAAGGCCGTGACGCAGCACGGCAATACATGAGTAGGGACCGATCGCACCTTCGGCGATCGGTCCCTGAAAGAAAAATGGCAGGCCCTCGAACCCCGGTCGATAAACCGGGCTCGGTCGACAGCGCACGCAGCGCGCGACGGAGCGGGGGGCACCTGTTGCCCGCACCGCCGGGATTCGCCGCTTTCAGTCGTCCACTTCAATTACGCGCGCTCCGACATCGGGGCCTTCCGCGTCCTGTGGTGCGCGGTGCGCAAGGCGCGGTACGCGGTTCAACGCTGTGCCAGCACCTCGACCGGCCGCAGCGCGCGCAGGGCGGCGGCCAGCAGTTCGCCACGGTCGGATTCGGTCAGACCTCCGCCACCGGCGGCCTCGACACCGGCCGCGCCGTCGCTGGCGACGACGAAGGCCGAGCGGGCCCGGACACAGGCCGCCTGCGAGGGCCGCGGGCCGGCCAGAGCCCCGATGATGAACGCCTGCTTCTCCAGGATGTCCGCCTGGCGCGTGTTCTTCCCCAGGGCATGGAGTGCGGAGGGATCGTCGTGGAAGAAGGCGAATTCCTTGAGCTCAGTGGTCAGGTCGATGATCGCGCCGAGCAGTTCGGCCGGCGGGGCGCCCTGGGCCGCGCGTTCGGCGATGTCCGCGTAGGCGAGGACGGGCTTGGTCAGCAGCGCGTCCAGGATCTCCTCCTTGGACTTGAAGTGGTAGTAGATCCCGGCCTTGCTGGTCCCCAGCTGGCTCGCGATGTGAGCGATCGAGGTACCCGCATAGCCCTGCTTCGCCATCAGCTCCCGGGCGATGTCGAGAATGCGCGCCCTCGTACCGCCGCCGTCCTTCTCCTTCACGGTCTCCTCCTCCTTTCCCCAAGCGTACTTGACGATCGGTCGGTAACTGAAGAGAGAGCAGGGCAGAGGTGGCGCTCCTCACGTACGACCGACCCCCGGACGGCATGACCCAAGGCCTCGGCAGGTTCGGACGGGTGATCAGGACGAGCGGGACGAGCAGGAGAGGCCCGATTCGCAGCCATATTGAATAAAGCGGCTACGCTGACTTGACGATCGATCGGCTTGGGAACATAATCGACAGTGCGTAGCTGACAGAGGGTCGACCGCCGACAGCGGAACGGCCCGCCCGAAGACAGGCCACGGCGGGTGTGCGTACGTGCCGGACGCGGGCGAGCGAGATACGGCTACGCGTGGTCCGAAGGCGGTGGATTGTCCTCTCTCCCCCAGAGCACCTTGCGCACCAACTCGGCCCGCGAGCGGACGCCGACCTTGCTGTAGATCCGCGCGAGATGGGCGTCGATGGTGCGCGGACTCACCCCGAGCCGGTGGGCGATGTCCTTGGTTTTCAACCCCTCGCCGGCGAGCTGTGCCACTTCCCGCTCACGCATGGTCAGGGGCAGCAACACCGGCATCCCACCCTCCTGCGGGGATGGTTGATTGGGCGCGCGGACCGTCTCCTCCCCACTCGATGCGGCCCGGCCTCCGGCTCCCGCTCCCACTCCGGCTCCCACTCCGGCTCCGGCTCCCGCTCCCACTCCGGCTCCGGCTCCGGCTCCGGCTCCGGCTCCGGCTCCGGCTCCGGCTCCGGCTCCGGCCGCCAGCATGTCCGCCCGTGCCCTGGCAGGTCCTTGGTCGCCAAGGACTCCCTGAGCGGCCTGGTAGTACGGCGTCGCGTCCCCGGCCTGGTTCACCAGCACGTGCCCGCGGGCAAGCAGGGCATGTCCACGCGACTCCCGCAGCCCGACGGCGGCCGCCACATCCGCCGACCGCGCCGCCCAGCGTTCCGCGTTCACCTGATCACCGAGGGCCCCCGCTGCCGCGGTGAGCAGTTCGTAACCCCGGGCTTCGTACACCTTCGCCGGACCCGGGCGTTCCCAGACGCTCTCCCACGGGGCCAGCAGTTCCAGCACGCCGGCGCCGTCCCCGGCGGCGAGCGCCGCCTCGGCACGCAGGATCACGGTGACAGGAGTCCAGAAGTTGTCGTCGGCCGACGGGTGCCCGGAGCCGGAGAGCGCCGGAATCAGGTCTCCGGGCCGTGCGGACGCGGCGGCCATCAGCGCTTCCGCCACACCCGCGTAGTCCCGCCTGCCGATGCCCTGCGCGGCGGCGCTCGCCTGCTGCGCTATGTCGAACGCCTCGGACAGTCGGCCCGTCTGGTAATAGATGAGGCCCAACAGGACCAGTGTGACGGGCAGTTGGTGCGTATCACCCGTCTTGTGTATCGCCGCCTGCGCTTCCTGGGCGTGCGCCTGCGCCGCTCCGTAACGCCCCACCAACGCCTCGGCCCAGCCCATCATGATGAGGAACTCCGCCAGCCCGACGGTGTCGGGGCCGGGAGCGGTGCAACCGTCCAGGGCCTGCGCGCAGGCGGCGAGGAGGCGTTGTCCGCCCTCGATGTCGCCGTCGAAAACCGCGCACAACGCACGCATGGCCTGGATGCCGAAGGCGCACACCGGATCGGTCTCACCGAGCCATCGGGCCAGCCCGTCCACCTCGACACGATCTGGAACCGTTCCCACAAGGACGCCGACCAGTTGGCCGTAGACATGGATCATCGCGGTGGCCGCAGGGTTGCCCCTGCCGATCCTGGCCTCCTCCTGGGCGAGCAGGGCTCGTCCGCTGTCGACGTCGCCGAGGGAGGCCTGCAGGCATGCGAGGGTGGCGGCCGCCATGGTGCGCGAGCCGGTGGAGTCCTCGTCGAATACCGCGAGCAGTTCGGTGCCGATGGCGAGTACCCGCTCGCGCTCGCCCCCCGCGGCAATGGCCTGCAGCACCCCACGCCACACGCTGGTGGCGACCGGCGCGCCGCCTGCCGTGCCACCGAGGATGCGCTGCGAGCGCAAGGCCGCGATCAGCCAGCGGGCGGCGAGGTCCGGCTTGTCGGAATGCAGGGCCGAATCGGCTGCCGCGATCAGCGTTCGCACGGCCGCCGCGTCCTCGGCGCCGGCTCCCTCGATGTGCGGGGCGAGCGCCATCGCGAGCTCGCCCCGCCCGGTGAGGTGAGCCAAAGCCCGGCGGTGCGCGTCGTCACGCCACCAGGCGCCCGTACAGCCGTAGAGGCAGTGCCGGACGAGCGCGTGCCGAAACGTCAGCCGACCGTTGCCTGCCACTCGCACCACATCATGACGACGCAGTTCGCCCAGCGCCCGGGACGCGGTCTCCAGATCGACCTGGGCGACGGCTGCCACGATGGAGGCGTCGAAGGTCTCGCCGAGCACCGACGCGGCGTGTGCGACGAGGCGCGCGTCGCTGCCGAGCCGGGACAGCTCCGTGAGCAACCGCGCGCCGAGTGGCCCGTATGCCCACGCCTCGGCGTTGTCCGGACGCGGGGTGTCGTTCCGGGCCAGCGCCGTGACGTAGAGGGGATTGCCGTCGGCTTCCCGGTGCAGCCGGGCCAGATCCGGCGAGGCCGGGTCCTCGTCGAGCAGGACCGCGCACTGTCGGATGGTCAGCGGATCGAGATGCACCGACCCGGCATAGCCGAGGTCGTGCCCCTCCTGCAGAGCAGCTCGGAGCGCGACCGGGCTCTGCCGGGGGCGGTACGCCACCGCGAGCGCGAGCCGCTCCTCCACAGGCCAACGGATGAGGATCTCCAGGAACTTGATCGACCAGGGATCCGCCCACTGCACATCGTCGAGCACCAGCAGGCACCCGGCCGGAGCCGAGACGAGGCACTCGGACAGCAGCCGCCGCTGTTCGAAGAAGAAGTCCCACGGCGGGATCTCCTCCGCGGATCCCGCCGACTCGGCCAGCGCTCGGGTGAGTGCCCTGATCCGGCCGACCAGTTCTTCGTCACGGTTCCGGTCCGGAGAGACGGTCCATGCGGTGAGTGCCTGCAGAAAAGGATGAAACGGTACGTCCGCTTCCGCTACCGAACACCGGGCCCGCAGGACCCAGACGCCGCTGCGCCGAGCATCCCGGGCGGCCGCATCGAGCAGCCAGGTCTTGCCACTTCCAGGATCGCCGAGTAACTCCACCACACCATGGCCGCGCTCCGCTGCCGACCGGACCAACTGGGTCAACTGGGCTAATTCCGCTGTCCGTATTGTCTGTCGATCAACCGGACTCGTTCTCCTCGACTTCGTCACACATTCCCCCGGTTCTGCCCACTAGGCGACAAGGCATTGAAACCCTTGATGTTCACCATGTCGAACCGATACGCCCCAAGCGGCGTTTGCCAACATACATGCGAGTCGACAGGCGCCGATTTCCCCAGGACAAAAAGATCAACCTCTGAAGTAAAAACTTCGCCATAATCGGAACCCATTACTCCGGTCGGCCATCAGGGCAGGACAAGGACGGTGCCACTGTCCAGATGCCGTCGTCGGCGCACGCGACATCGCTCCGGCTCCACCCTCCGACGGAGTCCGCGGATCCCAACCCCACGCCCCTCCCTCCGGACGACGGGCCTTCGGGCACCGCTCAAACCCGAGGATGTACGAGCCGTCTTCGCGTTGGCTTGAATACCTCTTGACCTGCACCGCACACCCTGGAGGCGCCCCGGGGCCGGCCTTCCCCCTCGGTGCATTACTACCGCAATCGGCGGACAGCCTCCAGACCGGCCTGAAGGCGGCCGCGCACGGCGAAGCCACCTCGAATGAACCGGACGATCACCTTCCACCCAACGAACCGATAGACCTTTTCAACACCCTCCGCCTCGAACCTTTGCGGACCGGCCCATGCTCGGGCAAATCCGCTGCTCAGTTACCCCCTTTCGAAAATCGCCCGCAACTTTCAGCGATCACCACCATCCCTGCACCCCCAGGTGCGGCCGATTGGGTTGAGCTTCAGCGGTAATTAAGAACTCATGGGTAAAAAGAATTCCGTTCACGAAATGACCGGCGAACCGGTCGTACCGGACGGTAATCACGCGGCTTCCCTGCTGCACCCGGCCACGGCGCCGGCACCCGCTGAGGCGATGCCGCATGCCGCAGACCGATCGACTGTACGAATTTCCGCCATGTCGGCTCGCGTGTCCGGATGCGTATGCGGCTGGCAACATCCCGCAGATGAAGAGGAGGAAGGATGAACGCACCACACGCGTCGGAGTCCGGACTGCCCATAGAGCCGGTCTACGGGCCGGAGGCGCTGGAGGGCTGGGATCCGGCGGAGAGTCTGGGTGAGCCGGGGGCGTATCCGTTCACGCGTGGTGTGTACCGGTCGATGTACACCGGCCGTCCGTGGACGATGCGTCAGTACGCGGGCTTCGGTACGGCGACGGAGTCCAACGCCCGCTATCAGCAGCTGATCGCGAACGGCACGATGGG
>NZ_JBEOXO010000052.1:0-26402 GCF_040296605.1 Streptomyces sp. NPDC002088
CATCCGCACCCTGGTGAAGATGTGCGTGGCCGTCGTGCCCACCAGGAGCCGGGCTTGCCGAGGGGCATGGCCGGCCCTCGCCTGCGGCTTGCGGTCGTCCTGGGGCGTCTCCCTCGTCGATCCTCCTTGTGCCCGTCCGGGGGACCCCCGCACGGAAGGGAGCCAGCGAGAGCGCCCACGCCCCGCCAGCAATGAGCGGACCGCTCGGCGGCGTCAGGACGCCGCCGGCCGGCTCCGGCCCGATGAACCGGTGCGTCCGCGTGGCTGTCCGGAAGACGGCTCAGGGCGCGGTGAACAGGGTCGGGAAGCGGGGGGCCAGCCATGGGCGGGGCCCCCAGGAGAGGATCTGTCCCTGGGCGATGGCGCGCCAGGGGTTGAGCCGGCCCAGTGCGATGAGCAGGAAGGCGACGGGATCGAGCAGGATGGTGCAGTCCGGGCGTTGCGGTTGTGCCCCCGGCGTGATCTGCACGGCGCCGTCGGTCAGGGACACGCCGAACGCCTCGCCCCCGCGCAGCCGGATCCGGTAACGGGCCGTGAGCCCGGCCGTGGCTGAGGGGTCGGCGACACGCGGCATGACCGAGAGCATGAACGGCATGCACAGCTTTACTCGGGACCGGTCGACCATGTGCGGACGCTTCAGGGCGCGAGCCAGGTCGTATCCGTGGCCGAGCATGTGGGTGAGCAGATACGACGCGAGAACGGGCCGGTCCATCAGGCCCAGGGGTGTGGCTGGTGCCGGTCCGTCGGCCGCGAAGCGCGACAGGGCGTCCAGGAACGCCTCCGCCTGCTCCGTGATCATCGTCGCGAGAGGCTCCGCCCGGCGCTCGGTGAAGACGGTGAGGGACTCGGCGTTGGCCTCGGCGAGGCTCTGGGGCGTCCCGTCGCCGTAGGGGCGCTCCCGCCCGGCTGCCAGGTCGGCTATCAGCTCGTTGGCCAGGGCGAGGTGGGCGGCTGCCTCGCCGACGGTCCACTCCGACCCCGGCACGGCAAGCGCCGTGTCGCTCGCGCTCCGCATCAGCGTGGCGATCTCTTCGGCGGTGTCCCGGATCGCCTGTCCCAGCCCGTCGGGCAAGGGCCACGCGCTGTCCTGCCGATCCGTCATGTGCACGCTGATTGCTCCCCATCGCCGGACACGCCCAACACGCGTGCGGCGCTCGTACCCAACCAGACCCCGGGGGCGGGCGGCAAGTCCCGCGCGCCCCCGCATCGGTCCTGGCACCCGGTGGCCGCAGGCGCGGGGAGCTCGGACGTACCGCAACCGTCCGGCGTGGACGAGTCCATCGCGGAAGACGAAGAGGCCGGACGGCTCCGACGCCGAGTTCCTTGCGCTCGTGGCGCTCCAATCGAGAACCGGTTCGACTGGCTGGTCGCCGAGACGTCCCTCAGCATCAACGGCCGGCACCCGCACTACGAGCCCGAGGAGGCCCACGCGCGCGTCATGCGCGCCGACCACAAGGGTGTCTGTATCCAGCTGCTGGAGCGGTAACGGGGAAGCTCAATGGCGCTGTGACTCGAGGAACGCGGCGTCCCGAAACGCTCTGAGGGCTTTGCCCCTGGTGACCTGGAGTTCCTTCATGACCGCTTCCTTGTTCAGGTGTGTGTTACGCAGGGTGATGCAGCGGCGGGCGAGGGCGAGTCGCTCGGGATGGTCTTCGGGGGCTTCGTAGAAGACGGCGTCCTGCAGCAGTTCCTTGACCGACTCGACGGATCGACCCATGGTTTTCGCGATCTGTGTGCGTGCCATGCCGGATCGCTTGTGCAGGAGGGCTTGCGCGGCGGCGTTGTGCCGTCGTTCGTGACGTATCTGTTCGCGGACGAAGTAGCCGTACCAGAACGGCATCCGTCCGCCGAGGTCACCGTCGCGCGTCGTGCCCCAGGTGAACACTGGGTGCTGGTCACGGTGGTTGTGGAGGACTTTCAGGACGGAGGCGGCCGGGTGTACCCGCCGTCCTGCCGCATCAGGAGCCGCTGTTCCTCGGTGAGTGTGGTCATGACGCTCTGCCAGGCGCTGTGCAGCCCGGCGGCCGCGTTGGCCATGTCGAGGAGCATCTGCCAGGGCCATTTGGGGACGGTGAGGCCGCTACGGATGCCGTCGCTCTCCCAGCGGTTGACTTCGGCACGTACGTACACGGCGAAGCCGGGCGGTGTTCCAGGCCCGTACCACGTCGTGCCACATCTTGGCGGCGGTCGCGGGCAGGTAGGCGACCCGCCGTCCGGCCAGGTCGAAGGCCACGGCCCGTGCGTCCCACGGATTGTGCGGCTCGGGCACCAGCTCGGCCTTGACCTGCTGGCCGGCGCGGAATCTGCTGAGCGGTTCCTGGAAGTAGTACGTCGCCGACGCGTAGTACTGCCCGTCCGGACAGCCGTGGTCGTCGAGCAGAATACGGCGCGCGGGCCTGACGTACTCCGCAGGGCGACGCGTGTGGATCCCCATGACTGCCATCCCTCCCTGCCGACGGCGCATATGATCTTGATAGTCGGCTTTGAGATCATAAATGGACGCAGCGTGGCCGGTGTCTGACGACCAGATGGTCAGCCCTGGTCAGAGTGAGGGTCCGTACCCCCGGAGGGCGATGTGAGCCGGGCCCGCGCCAGGCGACCCGCTCAGGACGCGCGGCCTTGAGCAACCGCAGTTCGGGTAGCGCGGCGGGTATGCCGAGCGGCATACTCCGAGGTATGGCAGACACCAGCGTCAAGATCGACGACGAGACACGGGACCTCTTCAAGGCCCTGGCGGACGAGCGCGGTATGTCCATGAAGGACTACCTCGCCGACCTCGCCCGACGGGAGGAGACGGCACGTCGCCTGGAGACGGCAACCGCTGCCTTCCGGCGCATCATCAACGAACCCGGCCTCGTGGAAGCGTTCGACGCCGAGTTCGGCGGTCTCCCGACTCTGCCGCGCGACACCCCGCGGGCGGCCTGACCTGTGCCTGGTCCCGAACTGCACGTCGACTACCGGTGGTTCCTGGAGCGCCAGGAAGAGCTCCTCCCGGACGACCTGACCGTGAACGACTTCTCTGTCCTGGTCGGCATGGCCGCCCGTCACCGGGTCGACCCGCCCCGGCATGACCAGCACCCTGACGCCTGCTGGCGGGCCGCCGTGTTTCTGGAGGAGTGCGTTCTGTTGCGCCCTCTCCCTGCCCGCAACGAGCTGTTCGGCTACGGCGTCGCAGTCGCCTACCTGGAGGCCTCCGGGCAGCGGGTCGACACGAAGTTCGAGCTGTGGCGGGAGCTGATCCACGACATCCGCGCCCTGCGTGTGGACTCCTATGGAGTCGCCGACCGTCTGCGCTCCTGGCGCAGCACCGACTGAACGGGACGGGGCGGGCAGCAAGCGGGGACATCCGGTGTCCGCCCCATGGGGTGCTGTCGGCGGTCCGGTGTGGCCGGTCTGGAGGGGGTTGGTGTGGGGGTGGAGGTGATGCCGCCCATAGGGGGTGGGTCACGTCCTAGCGGGGGTCGTAGTGTGGCCCGTCCTGGACCTGGGGCGAAAAAGGTCAAAAGGGGCAATTCGTGGTGTTTGTCCGTAGTGGGGTAGTAGGTCACATGTTTGCGTGGGTTTCCAGGCGTCGCTAACCATGGTGGTCGTTGCCGGGTGCAGCGGTGCCGGCCGGCGGGTCATCCGCCGGGTGTGTCTGCCGCTGTCCGTGCAGTGGCGGGGCCTCGCCCCGACGCCTTACAGGCCGCGACCGGTGTAACCGGCCGGCGCCTCGATGACGTCCCCCTTGGAGAGACCCTTTCATGACCGCGATCTTCTCTTCCCGCCGTTTTGCCCGTCTTCGTACTGTTGCTCTGACCGGTCTGGCGACCACCGGTGCCGCGGCTGCCGCGGTGACGCTGATGCCGGCGTCCGCTCAGGCAGCGGAGGCGCCGCGGGCCGTGCACCAGGTCACGGTGGCCCAGGACACGCACGCGGCCCCCAAGGGCTCCGCGGGCGGAAACCTCGACGGCTGGATCAAGCAGTCGCTGGCCATCATGAAGGCCAAGGGCATTCCCGGCAGCTACGAGGGCCTGCACCGCAACATCATGCGTGAGTCCGGCGGCAACCCCAACGCCCAGAACAACTGGGACGTCAACGCGAAGAACGGTATCCCGTCCAAGGGGCTGCTGCAGGTCATCGATCCGACGTTCAACGCCTACCACGTCGCGGGCACCGCCCACAGTGTCACCGACCCCGTCGCGAACATCACCGCGGCCGCCAACTACGCCGCCCACCGCTACGGTTCCATCGACAACGTCAACTCCGCGTACTGACCCGGCGCACCCATCGCGCACAGCGGCAGCGCCCCCGACCGGACGGCCGGGGGCGCTGCCGCGGGTTTACCGCGCTGCTGTGGACGCGGCAGGGTCCCGTGACGGAGCTCCTGCTGGACCAGCGGGAGGGGCAGCTCTTCGCAGACGCCGGCCTGGTGACCTTCGCCGCCGACTGGTCGCTCTTGCTCGACATCGGGATGAGTTTCCCGCGGCGGCGCGCTCAAGCCGTCGTAGTACGGGGGACTGCCTTCCCTCGCGTGACTTCCCGATGCTCATCGACCTGTACCTGCAGGGGCGACTCGACCTGGAGGCGCCCGTCACCGAGGCGATCGCGCTGGACGACGTCGAGAAGGCCTTCGCCCGCATGCACGACGGCGAAGTCCCGCGTTCGGTGGTGGTCTTGTGACCGGCGCCCGCGTCGAGTACCTCGTCACATCCGGCAGGGCGGGACGTGGGACGTACATCGGGGCGGCCCCCGCCCTCGCTGTCCGCACAGGTGCGCCCGGCCTGCTCCACCCCGACGACCTGCCGTTGTGGAAGCAGTCATATTCCGAGCGGCTGCCGGACGGAGAGCCGGCGGACGGACGGTCAGTGTCGCGGGGACGTCACTGACCGTCCTGCACACGCCCGGCCACGCACCGGGCGCGATCTGCCTGTGCGCCGAGGAGTCGGGCACGGTCTTCACCGGCGACCGACTCCCGACGGAGCCGGTTGCTGATCCTCCCGCCGGAGACGGTCGTGCGGACCGGCCATGGTGAATCGACCAGCATCGGCGCCGAGGCCCCGCACTTGGAGGAGTGGATTCAACGGGCGTACTGACGGGGTGTTCCGTGCCCCTGGCTCCGGCGCCGGGGCACGGCTCCTTCCGCGGCCTCGGGATCTCACTCAGTAGGCGACAGAGAAGCGTGTGCGGTGGTGCTTCGGGTTCTCGATCCCGTCGATGATGGCTTTGGCGAAGTCGGGCCCGAGATCGCGGACACGCCGTTCTCGTCGAAGAACGCGACGTCCGTGCCGATCCTGTCATGGCCGGTGGCCTCGCCCGGGATCCGGTACCACGATCGTCTCGATGCGTACCGGTTCACCCTTGGACCGGCCTACCATGCCGTTCACGTGCTGGGACATGCGATGGGTTCCATTTCGCCGTCCAGGCTGAATGTTCCGGAGGAGACCCGTGGTCTACGCGCGCCGCATCAGATGATCACCACTGAGCGCAGCATCTCGCCGTGGTGCATCCGCTCGATCGCTGCCTCCACGTCGGCGAGTCCAATCTCCTCGGTCACGAACGCGTCGAGGTCGAGCCGGCCCTGTAGGTAGAGGTCGATCAGCAGCGGGAAGTCGCGACTTGGCAGGCAGTCGCCGTACCAACTCGACTTCAGCGCGCCGCCGCGGCCGAAGACATCGATGAGCGGCAGGTCGGGAACCTTCATGTCGGGCGTCGGCACGCCCACCAGCACGACTGTGCCGGCGAGGTCGCGGGCGTAGAACGCCTGCTTCCAAGTCTCCGGGCGGCCGACAGCGTCGACAACGACATCGGCACCACCGGCGCCGTTGTAGAACTCTGCCGAGATCCGCTTGATCTCCGCGACCGGGTCGACCTTGGAGGAGTCGACCGTGTGGGTCGCGCCCATCTTGGTGGCGGTCGCCAGTTTGTTGGGGTCGACGTCGACGGCGATGATCGGGTTGCCGCCGACAAGCACGGAGCCCGCAATCGCCGCAACGCCGACACCGCCGCAGCCGATCACGGCGACGGACTTGCCGCGTGTGACCGCGCCGGTGTTGATCGCCGCACCGATGCCGGCCATCACGCCACATCCGAGGAGACCAGCGGCAGCCGGGCGGGCTGACGGGTCGACCTTGGTGCACTGGCCCGCGGCGACCAGCGTCTTCTCGGCGAATGCGCCGATGCCCAGCGCCGGAGACAGCTCGGTGCCGTCCTCAAGGGTCATCTTCTGCGTCGCGTTGTGGGTGGCGAAGCAATAGTGAGGGTTGCCGCGTTTGCAGGCCCGGCACTCACCACACACTGCACGCCAGTTGAGAATCACGAAGTCACCGGGTGCGACGACGGTGACGCCAGGACCGACCGACTCGACCACCCCAGCGGCTTCGTGGCCGAGCAGGAACGGGAAGCCGTCGTTGATCCCACCCTCGCGGTAGTGCAGGTCGGTGTGGCAAACGCCGCAGGCCTGCACCTTGACCAGCGCCTCGCCCGGTCCCGGGTTGGGCACGTTGATGGTCACGAGCTCGACCGGCCGGTTCCTGCCACGGGCGATTACGCCCTTGACCTGATGCATTGTGTCTCCTGTCTATCGGGGTAGTTCCGAAAGTCACTTGGTTGCGCTCTCGGGGGAGAGGGACGGTCGATGTCAGTCGCGGGGTTCGTGGGCCTTCGGTCGGGCGCCAATGGCTCCAAGACGCCGTCTCTGGGCGCTGCCCGAGCATCCGCTGGGACCTTTTCCGGGTGGGGACTCTCGGAGGAATCCAGACTCGACGAGCCTTCCCTACGCGACGCCGAACTGTGCGTGGCCTTGCACCTGGGTGGCAGCATGAGGGTCGGTCGGGTTGCCGGTCATCGTGCCCGCTTCAAAGGTCGAGGACGAGTTGCGGGCTGATGGCGCGGGACACGCAGATCAACATCGTCGTGCCTGCTTCCCGGTCGTCGTCCCCCAGGAGCTGGTCGCGGTGGTCGGGCACGCCGTCGAGCACCTGCGTTTCGCAGGTGCCGCACAGGCCCTCTCGGCACGAGGTTTGGACGATGACGCCTACGCGGGCCAGCGCGTCAGCGATCGACTCGCCCGCAGTCACTTCACATACGACGCCACTGCGTTCGGCGACGATGGTGAACGCGTCCGACGGCCCGTTGGTGCTTGTGCCGGAGAACCTCTCCAGGTGCAGCGACCCGGCGGGCCACGGCTCGCACAGCTTCTGTACAGCGTCGAGCAGACCGGTGGGACCGCAGCAGTAGACCAGGGTGTCGGGCCGAACTGTGCCCAACAGCGCGGGCAGGTCAAGAAGACCGCGCTCGTCCTCCGGAACCAGCTGCACCCGGCCCTGGTAGAGCTGCAGCTCGTCGGCGAAAGCCATCGAGTCGCGAGTCCGCCCGCCGTATGCCAACTCCCAATCGATGCCCTCGCGATCCGCCTGTCTGATCATGGGCAGAATAGGTGTGATCCCGATGCCGCCCGCGATGAACAGCACCCGATGTCGGGCTGCGAAGGTGAAGTTGTTCCGTGGCCCCCGGACGGTGACCACGTCGCCGACGCGGATGTGCGTGTGCACGTACTCGGAGCCACCGCGGCTCTCGGGGGCGCGCAGCACGGCTATCTCGTAGGCCCGATCGTCCTGGGGGTCACCGCACAGCGAGTACTGGCGTACCAGCCCGTTCGGCAGGACCACATCGATGTGCGCGCCAGGTTCCCAACGGGGAAGGGGTGCGTGGTCGCCACGCTCAAGGCGCAGCGACCGTACACCCGCGGCCTGGGAGACCGCGGCGGTTACCTCAAGGGGGAACTCGAGGTCAACTGGCATCGCGGGCGCCCAAGGTGATGGCCAGCGGCTTCTCCCAACGGCCAGTGAGGTAAGCAGTGGCGAGCTGGGCCTGGAAGGCACGGACGCCGTCCTCACGCTCGTCGAAGGGTCCTGGCCTGTACCCGTTGGTCAGCATGCCCTGGTATACGGACTCGCAGGCTCCGAAGTCCTGGAGGTTGGTGACGTCCCAGAACGACGCGGCGAACGAGGGGTCGAAATCCGGACGTTCGGCAACGTCTCGGGGGAACAGCCATGAGCACTCCACCCACGTCTGACCGGGAGCCAGAGGCACCAAACGGTGGGTCATCACGTAGTCCGGCTGCAGGGTGAGCAGCAGATTGGGCGCGAGCATGAAGTAGTACGCCCATCGGGCCTGCTCATCGCTGATCCCCGAGATGCGCTCTCCGCCGCTGCGGCCGTCGAGGCTATTGGTGTCGGCATCCTTTCGCAGCTCCAAGCCGCCTCCGAGCCACATGCCGGTCTGGTGCAGACTCATCGCCGACTCCGGGGGGCTGACGCGGCAGAGCTCCGGGTGGATCGACGGGCAGTGGTAGCACTCGAGGTAGTTCTCGATCACCGTCTTCCAGTTGGTCTGGAGCGTGTACGTGTGGGACTTGGCAACGACCATGTCGGTGGGGTCCCACGGGGCGACCACGTCAGTCAGATTGCCGACCCACTCGCTGAAGTCGGGAGCGTCGTTGGAGGCGTTGACGAAGATCCAGCCGAACCATTCGGCTGCCCGCAGCCCGATCAGCGGCCATTCCTCCTTGGAAAAGTTCTCCGTGTCCATGAACTGCGTTGCCGAGCGGAGTCCGCCGTCCAGCCCGTAGACCCACGAGTGGTAGGTGCACTGGATCAGCTTCTTGTTGGTGCACGTGTCCGCGGGAAGGAGCTCGTGTCCGCGGTGCCGACACGCGTTGTAGAAGGCGTGGATGACGCCGGCGTCATCGCGGGTCAGCAGAATGGCTTGGGTGCCGACCCGGACGGCACGCTGGTCGCCGGGGGCCCCGACGTCGCTGCTGCGCCCCACGCAGACCCAAGCGGCCTCCAGGAGGTGCTTGCGCTCCCAGTCGAGGATCTCGGGGGACAGGTATGCGTCTGCTGGGAGTGTACGGGCATCGGAGAGTCGTTCCTCGAGCACGACGTCCAGCGCAGAGGTAGTGAGAGGAGCGGGCGGAAGGACGGTGGTCATGTTGTCGTCTCCCTCATTGGGGTGCCAGGACAGGCAGCGACGAACCTAATCACCCGTGTGGTGCGACAACATATGCGTGCGCCCAGTCCGACCCGCACTACTTGTGCGTGGTCACATTCACGTCTCGAACGTGGCGTGCTGCATGAGGAGCTCATCGGAGGCCGGCGTCTGCAGTCCGAAGGTGACCCCGAACGGATCGGCGAGCAAGGCGAAGGGACCCAGCGCTGATTCGGTGGCCGGCACTCGGACTCGCGCGCCCAGATCACTCAGGCGGGCGACCTCCGCCTCCAGGTCCAGGACACGCAGGTAGGGAATCCAGTGCGGCGGAACGGCTGACGGCAGGACATCCAACATGTCCACCACGCCGGCTACCGGTTTGTCCGCCGACGTCAGCAGACGGTAGTCGCCCGGGGTGGGCTCAGGCTCATCGATCACCCGACAGGACAGCACTCGGGCGTAGTAGGTCGCAGCCTCTTCGGCACATGGCGTGTACAAATCGAAGAAAGCCACGTCGCCAAGCCGCTGACTCGGCGTTCCAGGAGAAGTCAGGTCAGTCAGCCCGAACAGCGCCCCGTCGGGCGTGGAGTACACAGTTTCGTGCCGGTCGTGGACAGGCACGGTACCGGCCGACCCGGCGCCGAGGTCGAGCGCGCGGCGAGCGGCGGCGTCTCTGTCGGTGGTTCCGAAGCAGGGCACCCAACACCCCGACGGTGGTGTGGGAACGTCATTGGCCGGCACGAAGGGGATGCGTTGTCCGGGGGCGCCGCCGTCGCGCAAGCCGTCCGTGACCAAGGTGTAGAACGCGCGGCTGGCGCGTGTGTTGCCACCCACGAACAGGACGGTGTCTGGGGAGACTCGGGTGCCGTCGGTCACTCTGGCTCCCGCCCATCGAGCAGCGACGACAGATCGGCGGTAGTTCGCAGTTCCAAGCCCGAAGTAGCCAGCCAGAAGTGTGTGCGACTGCTCGGAGAGCTGATGCTGCGCCCGGTTAGCTCCTCGATCAGTCGCAGGCGGTTGCGCAGGGTGTTGCGGTGCACGTACAGCGCCGCCGCAGTCGCCTCCGATTCACCGTCCTCCGCTAGGTAACGACGGAGTGTGGTCACGAGTGAGGTGCCATTCTTTCGGTCGTACTCCAGAAGCGGTGCCAGTGCCTCGGCCGCGAGATCGCTCAGCGGCAGCCCGGCCTCCAAGCTGGCGATCAGGAGGGCCGTGGTCAGGTCCTGAGTCCGGTGCACGTGCACACCGTAGCCTTCGGCCAAGGCGTTGCGCGCGTCGAAGTAGCCGAGCCGCAGACCGCGCACGCCGACGCGCGCTTTGCTCACCCCGACACGGGCGTCGGGTCCCAAGCTCGTGAGGTGTTCGTGGCACAACTTGGCCACGAAGAGTCCGGCTCCCTCGGGGACGACCAGGACAACCCTGTCCTGCACGACAGCCCGCAAATGCGGATCGTGTTGTTGGGTTAGCAGGGTGTGCAAGTTCCAGGGGTAGGAGCGAAGTCGCCGAGGCGGGCAGGCCACGGATCCGACGACAATCTCGTGCGCCTTGTGAACGTCCAGGCCGTGCTCGTTGAGTCGCCGCGCGCCCTCCTCCTCGCTCGGGCGGCCGGCGATGATGTCTTCCAGTACTTGGCCCAGCAGCTCCCTGCGCCCGCTTAAGATGGCGTGCCGGCGGGACAACTCGATGCCGGCCAGCGTCGCGGCGAAGGAGAGCAACGTCGGTGGCACGTCCTGCCCCCGTGCGCACAAAACGGCGACCGGCTCGCCTTCCAACTCCACGGGTCGGAGCATGCTGCCGGCGACGGGGCCGCCGGACGGGGGCGAGGCCGCAACCAATTCCTCCGTCGGCCACTCGGCCCGCGCCGGCACGCTGACCAAGACCCCACCGCGCAGGTCGATCACGGCCACCGGCGCGCCCGAGACCCGGTAGAGGGCGCTCACCAGCGCATGCAGCGGCCGCTCCGCAGTCAGCGCGTCGGCCAGGGTGTGATGGTCGGCAAAGTCGGAATCAGCCGACGTCATGGCTCCGCATCCTACTACCTCGGTCGGACCCGGTGGCAGCTCATGAAGGTTTCTGCGCCGTCTGCGTCCGGGCTCTGTGTCGCTCACTCATCGTGGCTCCCTTGCCGGCGGCGTTCCCAGAGGCAGGGCGAGACCGGCGTCGGCGACTGCCCGCTGCAAGAAGCGCAGTACCTTTCGTGTGATCTCCCAGCGGAGTTGAGCAGCCGGCAGGACGACCCAGTAGCGGCCTGCGTACGAAACCTCGTCCGGAAGCACCCGGACGAGGGCGGGGTGCCGGTCGGCGATGAACGACGGCATCACCGCGATGCCGACCCCGGCGAGCGCGGCCTCCTCATGCACCAGCAGGTTGTTGGACTGCAACCGAATGACGTTCGGAAGCATCGGTCTCAGGGCCTCGAAGTCCGGGAAGGCGGCGAGTGGGTCCTCCTCGTACCAGCACAGCACGTGCTCCTGCAGGTCCTCGATCCGGCTGATCTCGGGGTGATGGCGGAGGTAGTCACGGGTTGCGTAGAGCCCGATCTCGTACCGGGCGAGCTCCTGAGACCGGACGCGGGGTGACGTGGGCCTGGCCCGAACCACCGCAACGTCATACGAAACACCCTCACGGCTCGCCAGCGACGCCACCGTCACGATACGGAGGACGGCCCGCTCCTCGGTGATCGCGCGCCCGCACCGTGGCGCCAGCACCGCCGCGGCGAACCCGTCCGGAGCCAGAATGGTCCACTCTTCCGGGACCGAGGCGATCGGGTCACCTTCCGCGAACGCGTCCACCCCGAGAGACACCAGACGGGCAGCAGGCAAGAGGCCTTCGCCGCTCGGCGTGAGTCTCCACCCGGTACTGGTCCGACTGAAGAGACGCACACCGAGAGCCTTCTCCAGGCGGCCGATCCGGCGGCTCACCGTCGTATGGTCGACCCCGATCTCCTGACTCGCACGGACCAGGGTCTTCGCCTCGGCCAGGACGTGGAAGTACCGCACGTCCTCCGCATCCACACTCATGCCGGTTCCGCGATGGGCCGGGTGACCGGCGGGCCGAAGCGCAGGCCCTCGGCGTCCGGGAGCTGCGGCAGGGCGATCACGTCGAGGGTGGGCAGGCCGTGTCCGAGGAACTCCGGCGTCACGTCCGGGGTCACTGCGCGCAGATCGAGTACGCGGTCACCATCGGGGACGACGGGAATCTCCTGGCCTGGACAGCCGAGGCGGGCGATACGCATGATGCCTTTCCCGAAAGCCTTCCTGAAGACTTTCCTGAGAGTTGGTTCAGCGGTACGTGCCGGTCGAGGCACGGAGTTCGGTGACGGTCGTCGCGGCCAGGTCGCGGCCCCGTGTCTCGGGTCCGAGGGCCACCGCGGCGCCCCCGACAACACAGGAACCGATGACGAACAGCGCGACGCCCCAGGAGCGGTCTCCCGTCGCAGCGACCAGGGCGACGGCGATGAGCGGGGTCAGTCCACCCGCGACGGCGCCGGCCACCTCCCGGTACAGGGCAAGCCCAGTGAAGCGGGAGCGCGCCGTGAACAGCTCGCTGAAGTAGGCGGCCTGCGGAGCGAACATGCAGCCCACGCCGATGCCCATGCTCACCACGACGACCAGGGTCACGGCGAGCGAGGTGTGCACGTGGTCGATCACCCAGAAGTACGGGAAGGCGAAGACGGCGGAGAAGAGGGTCCCGGCCAGGGCCACCGGCTTGCGGCCGACGCGGTCGGTGAGCCGGCCGAACAGCGGCAGCGACACGGCCGTCACCGCCGTGCCGACCGTGACCGCCACAGGTCCCGTGGAGCTGGACAGCTGCAGGGTGTCGGTGAGGTAGGCGGCCAGGAACGTCAGGTTCAGATACGCGACGACGCACTGCGCGGCCTGCAGGCCGAACACGACCAGGCCTGCCTTCCATTCGTGACGCACCACGTCCCGCACCGGCGAGACCTCCGCCGTCTTTGAACGCTCCTGGGCCGCCTCGAACGCCGGGCTCTCCGCCAGCCGCAGCCGGATGAGCAGAGCCACACCGATGACCACCACGCTCGCCGCGAACGGGATCCGCCATCCCCAGGCCAGGAACTGGTCTTCCGGCAGCTGCGTCGCCAGCGCGAAGGCACCCGACGCCATGAGGATGCCGATGTAGACGCCGGCGCCGGGTGCCGCGCCGAACAGGCCGCGCCGTCGCGGTTCGGAGAACTCCGCGGCCAGTACGGCGGCCCCACCGTACTCGGCACCGGCCCCCAGCCCCTGGATCGCGCGCAGCACCACCAGCAGGATCGGGGCGAGCGCGCCCGCCTGCTCGTACGTCGGGACGAGCGCCATGCCAATGGTCGAGGATCCCATCACCAACAGGGTGAGGACCAGGACGCGTTTACGGCCGAACAGGTCGCCCATGCGGCCGAAGATGACGCCACCGAGCGGCCGCACGAAGTAGCCGACGGCCAGCGTGCCGAACGACGCAAGCAGCGACGCCGTGGAGTCGAACGACGGAAAGATGATCTTGTTGAAGACGAGGGCCGCCGCGGCACCGTAGAGGTAGAAGTCGTACCACTCGAGGGCGGAACCCACGAGCGAGGCCAACAGGACTCTGCGGCGGTGCGCGGCCGCCGTGTGGACGGGCTTGACCGTGGTCAGGGTGAACATCGTCGTCCTTCGGAGTGCTGGAACGGACAGCGGGACGGGACCGGTGGCGTACTGGGGGTAGGGAAGCGACCGGGGCGCGGGTCAGGCGACGCGTCGGTCGTCGATCGCGTCGCGGTCCCAGGCGATACCGAGACCGGGCTCGGAGGGGGGCATGCGCAAGGTCGTCGGCGATACGCAGCTGACGTGCCGTCACGGCGCGCAGCTGCGGGATGTACTCGACGTAGTGGGCGTTGGGAATGGCCGCCGTGAGGCTGACGTGGATCTCCATCAGGAAGTGCGGGCAGACGTCGACGTTGAAGGCCTCCGCATGATGGGCGACCTTCAGCCAGGGCGTGATGCCACCGATCCGCACCACATCGGGCTGCACGATCCCCGCGGCCCCGCGCTGCAGGTACTCACGGAAGTGGCCGAAGGAGTACATGGACTCGCCGACCGCCACCGGCACGGTCGTCACGGCAGCGAGGCGCTCGTGCCCGGCCACGTCGCCAGCGGGCAGCGGCTCCTCGAACCAGCCCACGTCGTACGGTTCAAGGAGAGCCGCGCGACGTACGGCCTCGGCGGCGGTGAAGGCCTGGTTCGCGTCCACCATGACCCTCACCCTCGTACTCACGCGGAGAGCCGCCCAGTCGGCTCCCCTGATCTCGCGACTTCGAGAGGCGGTCGCTTACAGCGACTGTGCGCCGTCAACGACCAGGGTCACCCCTCGGATGAAGTCGGCGGCCGGCGAGGCCAGGAAGCCGACTGCTTCGGCGATGTCACGGGGTGCGGCCAGTCTGCCCGCCGGTATGCCGGATCGATACGACGTCAGATCGCCGACGATCTGCCTGTCGTTCGGAACACCGAGCTCCTCCCACTGCCGACGCTGCATCTCGGTGTCACACGACCCCGGAGCGACGGCGTTGACGCGAATGCCATCGGCCGAGAGTTCCAGGGCCAGGCATTCGAGCATCATCTTGGTGGCTGCCTTGGTGGCGCAGTAGGCCCCCAGGTCGAGACGCGCCTTGTGGGCGCAGTTGGACGTGATCGCGATCAGCGAACCCCGCCCCTGGGCGCGCATATGGGGGATGTGCGGACGGAAGGTGTTGAGGACCCCCACCGTATTGACCTGGAAGTGGCTGACCAGGTTGTCGACCGGGTCGCTTGCCAGGTGACCGGAGACACACCTGCCGGCGTTGGCGACCACGGTGTCCGCCGGACCGCCCAGCTCCTTGGCCAGCGCCAGCGCTGCCTGTTCCATGGCCGCGGCATCGCTCACGTCGCACGCGGCGAAGGCAACGCGGCCGCGCAGCCGGCCCGAGGGCTCCTGCCGGTCGATCACCGCGACACGGCCTCCGTCTTCCAGGAGCTTCTCGGTGATCGCCTGCCCGATTCCCTGGCTGCCCCCGGTCACGAGGGAACGCATCGGTTCACTGGTCATCTTCGTCTTCCTTCCACGCTTGAGTGTGTGCATCGAGCACGGCTGCCGCGAGCTCGCCCGGCTGCGCCGCGTCCCCGATGCGGATCGTGCGCGCTCCGGGGACGCGGAACGCGTCGTCGGGCCGGGGCTTACGCAGGTCATGGAGCAAGAGGTGGTGGAGCCTGTCGCTCTTCATGAGCCGCTTCGGCAGCGGGACGAAGGACAGGACACGGATGAGGACCCGGAAGGGGAGGCCGAGTCCGGCCACGTAGCCGGCGCCCCTGGCGTCGGCCACGACATCCACGCCGGAGCGCCATGCGACAGGGGGCTCCAGCTCTCCCGGCGGGGAGAAGGTGACCCCGGCGTCGACGGCTTCCTCCCACAGCCCGTCGAAGTAGCGGTGCATCCGCTGCCGGTCCGGGCGGTAGCCGTTGAACGCGGGCGCTGCTGCCGCCCTCCAGGTCCGGTCCCTCGCGACGACGTACACCTCGTGCCCCGCACGGGCTGATTCCAACGCGTACGTCAGACCGGCTGGACCGGCGCCCAGGACAAGCCGTCGTTGCGTTGCAGTACGTGCGTCGGGCCTGTCGGCGGACGTCACCGTCGGATTCACCGCGCAGGCGAGCTGTCCACCCGAACGCATGGTGCGAACACAGTGGTTGCACGCCAGACAGGTGCGCACGCGTCGGCGCTGTTGGGTCTTGCGTGCCCAGTGTGGATCGGCGATCTGGCCACGCCCCACGGCTACGAAGTCCGCCCAGCCTCGGGCGAGGGCGTTCTCGGCGACGTCCGGCACGTTCAGCCGTCCGACCGCGATCACGGGTAGCCGCGTGTGTGCCTTGACCGCGCGTGCCGCGTCGAGGAAGACGCCGTCCTCGTACGGCATCGGCGGGATCATGATCTCCGGGTCGACCGACTTGTAGTGGCCCCCGGTGACCGAGACGGCACAGACGCCTGCGTTCTCCAGATGGCGGAGCAGGTCGAACGAGTCGTCCAGCGACTGGCCGAGCGCGTAGTACTCCTGACCGCTGAAGCGGTAGCAGACCGGGATCCGGACCGCGGCGACGACCCGTCGTACCAGCGACACGATGAACGCGTACCGATCCGCCGCGTCGGTCACCACCCGGTTCTCGTCCGCGCTGGTCAGCTGTGCAAGGAGATAGCCGTGGGCGCCGTGCAGCTCGATGACGTCGAAGCCTGCGTCCTCAGCCCGTCGAGCCGCGGCCACATGGTCCACGATCAACTGCTCCAGCGTCTGATCGTCGAGGAGATCGGGGAAGTTCGTGTAGCGCCCCGCCTCGTAGACGGGCACCGGACCTGGCGTGACGCCCATGGGCCGCCCGCCCCGCTCTGTCGGGAGCGCCCGGGCGCCGCCGTGCCCCAACTGGATGCCGACACGGGCACCCTCTGCCTGGACGGCCTTGACGAGGGTGCGCAGCCCCGGCACGTACTCGTCTGCGTCGATGCCCAGTTCGCGAGCCCGGTGCCGGCCCTGCCGCTGCGGGGAGGCCATCTCCACCATCACCAGACCACAGCCACCCCGGGCGCGCTCCCGGTAGTAGCTGACGAGTTCCGGCGTCACCTCGCCGGACGGGTCCGCCAGCCGGGTCGTCATGCTGGGGAGCACGACCCGATTGCGAACCTCGACGCCGCCGATCGCGCTCGGGCTGAAGAGGTGCGGGTAGGACATCGTCGTTACCCGATTCCGGCGTCGGCGCAGGCCGCCTTGAGCGTGGCCAGCTCAGCGGCGCCGACCTCGACCAACGGGCGCCGTACATGCGTGGTGTCCTGGGGGATCCGCCCCAGGAGGCCGAGGGCGGCCTTCATCCGGTTGTGCTGGTCGAAGAGGGGTTCGGCGTAGCAGGCGACGGCGAGTGGATAGATGCGATCCCAGACCGTACGCGCCTCGGCCAGATCGCCGGCCCGGACCGCTGCGAGGAGCCGGCTCTGCAGGTCGGCGACCAGGCTGCCGTGACCGCTGAGGACGCCGTCGCTGCCCACCAGGAGAGAGGCGAAGAGGGAACGGCTGAAGCTGCTGAGAACGGAGACCTGGGGGGCTTCGGACTTGATCGTCCGCCATGTGTCCTCGTACTCGACGATGTCGTAGGACCACTCCTTGATGGCCGCCACGTTCGGGACGGTCCGGCAGATCTCCAGGGTGGTCGCGAGCGGCAGGGCCAACGGGCTGCCGACCGGGTACTTGAAGATGATGAGCGGAGCGTCCACGGCCTCGGCGACAGCTTCGTAGTGCGCGCGCTGCGCTTCAGGACGCAGCTGCGACCCTCCGGCGAACACGCCCGAAGGGAACACGAGCAGCGCCTGGGCGCCGGAGTCGACCGCTCGCCGCGCCTCGGCGGCGGCCCGGGCGCTGCCGTCGTCGTAGACCCCGGCCACCACGCCGATGGACTCGGGAACCACCGAGACGACGTGCTCGATCATGCGCGTTCGCTCGCTCGTGCTGAGGGTCGCGACCTCGGAGGCGTGTGCGGTGGTGGTGAGCCACTTGACCCCTGGTACGCCTGCAAGCCACCGAAGGTGTGTGGTGAGCGCATCCCAGTGGATCTCGCCCCCCGAAGACATGGGAACAATGTGCGCTGGAATGAGTCCGTTAATCGAAGATGGCAAAACATTCTGAGCCACGATGTCACCTTTCTGATCGATCTGAAGAAACCGTAAAAAGGAGCCCGAAGAGCGCACAAGAGACGGTTGCGCAAATGGCTGTGCGTTATTGCAGATTCTGCAGGTCAGCGTGGTATGCGTCCGTGCTCAAGTCGGCGACATTGCGGGCCGGTATGGGCCGAGGCGCCGTCGGGTCGCGCCCGGTGGGCCCTGCGATGCATTGTCCAGGTCCGGCCTGGCCGGCAGGCCGGACCTGGGGAATACTTCTGGTGCAGTCGGGAATTGGTGGCGAGGTTCCGCTGTGACTCGCTATGTCATGTCCGTCCCGACCTCTACCGAGTCCGCTTCGGCTTTTGCCGAGTCCGTCTCGGCCTCTGCCGAGGTCGCCGCATACCGTGGCCTTTGCAGCGAGCGAATCTGTCGCATCTCTTGCTCCAGGGCAATTGCGTCGGCGCCCTCGGGCACGGCGGGAGCCGGCAGTCGCCAGACCAGTGGAAGCCTGTCCTGGACCACGCGACGATAGACGTAAAGGACGACTGACAGGAGAAGCACGGCCACTGCCACAAGCGTGTCGCGTACACCTCCGTAGCCGATGAGACCGGGATTCAGGACGCCGATCACCGTGATGAATGAGTTGAACGCCACGAGCACGACCACAACAGGGATCCAAGCTCGACTCCGCCGGATCGGCCGCGGCCAGTTCGGGCGGTCCTTGCGCAGCATCAAGAAGGCCGACAAACCCAGGATGATCGCAAGGAGGTAACCAAGGTTGCTTGCGAGGAGAATGCTCACCGGCGCACCTACGAGCACCATCACGGTCGCATTGAGGAGCACATCCAAGGTCAGGGACCTGCCCGGCACTCCCCAACGGTTCACCCAGTCAAGTTGCTTGATGGTCAGCCCTTCCTGTGCAAGTCCGAAGAGAGCACGTCCTCCGTCGGCGGTCGTGGAAATGATCGCAATAAGCAGAGACGACGAAATCACAACGGTGCCGATCCAGCCGTAGCCTCCAAGTGCCTGGTCGAATGCGACCGAGACATAGGTCACGGGGTTGTCGCGGACCACGCTCTCGCCGATGCCACCGGAAAGTACGGTCGGAACCACGACGAAGAGCACGATCATGAACAGCGAAATCCGTGTCATCGCCTTGGACGTGTCACTGGCCGTGTTCTTGTATTCGGGAGCGAAGGAGGCGACGATCTCTGCCGCATATACGGCCCAGGCGGTCACATAGAACACAACGACTACTGTTCGCCAGTCTCCCTTGACGGACCAGGACATGTTGGCGGCAGACCAGTGGACCGCGGGGCTGACCAGACAGGCCACCGTAACCAGGGCCAAGCCGGCAATGACAAGCACTCCAAGGACCTTGTTCACGATCGCGCCGAACTTCAACCCGAAGTAGTTGAATGCCCAGGCGAAGAGCATTGCGCCGAGTGCAAAGATGTGCTCGAGCCCGAGTTGGTTCCCGAAAACGCTGAACTCGACATGGCTGTGCGGAAACCAAGTTGCAGTGATCAGCTGACCGAATACGACCGCCGACATCGAGATGGACAGTGACCAGCCCAGCCAGTAGCCGAATGCCGCAATCGCTCCCAGCGGTGCGAAGTACTTCTTCCACCCCTCGATCGCGTAGCGCGCAACCCCTCCGGAGTCGCGCGGGAACATCGACGCCATCTCGGCGAAGACAAAGCACTGCAGGAAACTGACGACGGCTCCGACGAACCAGACCGTGATCGCGGTCCAAGCGCCGACGACTCCCAGGAGGTAGCCGAAGGTCACGAACAACCCAACGGGCAGAGTCAGAGCCAACGCCATGCCGTCACGCCACGTGAGCGTCTTGGCGAGCCCGTGCTGGGCAGTTACATTCTCGGCCATACCAAAGCCCTTCGGTGGTGAGTGAGTTGTTGCTCGGTCATGTCGGTGGCTCAATGTGAGGAGGGTGCGTGACTGGCCTGGCGGCGCGTCCCTGGGTCAAGGCTCTCGGGAACTCGTGGGCACCCGGGTCCGGGAACACGTTCGTTTCGCCTGCGCGGGCGCCGGCGACGAGGCCGGCGCCCGCTTCGGGATGGATCTAGATGTGGCGGCCGAAGATCTGCGCATGGACCTCTCGGCCGGCGCTGATGCCAGACTCGATCGCTCCGTCGATGAATCCGTTCCACCCGTTGGCGATGTCGGATCCGGCGAAGAACACCCGGCCTTCGGGCTGCTGCAGCTCCGAGAGATGTGACACCGTCTGGTGGGGCCGGAACATGGACCAGGTGCCCTGTGAGAACTCGTCGGTGGCCCAGTTGTGGCCGGTGGTGGCCACGATGTCGAGATCACCGAAGATCTTGCCGAGTTCCGCCCGTATCTGGCTGATGTCACCCGCGTCCACGTTCGCCCCGTCGGGGCCGAACGCGATGAGCAACTGGCCATCGTCGAGGATCTTGTCCGTGACGACGTAGTTGATCAGGTGGTGGTCCGGCGCCACGGCGAAGAACGGCTTGGGCAGATCCCCTCGGACGTGCACCCAGACCTTCGAACCCCGACCGGCCTGCCGCTCCGAACTCGCTGCTTGCTTCCCGGCAGACAGTGCGGGACTGAACTCGATCGCCCCGAGGGTGTTCAGCGGTACCGCCACGACGACCCCCGACGCTCGCAGGACCTCGCCGTCGCGCGTGGTGACGACGACACCGTCATCGTTCTGCTCGACGGAGGATACCGGGGTGTTCAGGCGGATCTCGGCGAGCGAGTCGTCAGCGATCGCCTGGATCAGCGAGCGTGTCCCGTTCTTGAACTTGTAGCGCCCGACTGTGTCGAATACGGTCTGGATGTTGAAGTCGCTCAGCGCGTACCAGCGCAGCGCGGCGACCAGTCCGACCTCGCTGCACGGCGCGGAGCCCATCGCGCCCCACAGGCCGTTCGCGAGGTCCTTCTTCTCCGGCGAGATGTCGAGTGCGTCAATGCGATCCTGGATGGACAGCTTGTCGATCTGCGCGAGCGCATCGGATTGCAGGAAGGGCTCGAACGGTCGATCGAAGACCTCCCGGGCGTCCTGGACGACCATCTCCATGACCGATTCGATGGCCGACGCGGCGTCGTCGTAGGGGAGGATGCTCTGCTTGCCCCCGGTCACCGTGGCCGCGAGCTCCGGGGCGGAAACTCCGATCGTCTCCACGAGCTCCAGACCGTAGCGAGTGATCTCGGAGTAGACGTGGGGCTGGAACCAATGAACCCACGTGCCCCCCAGCTCCAGCGAGTGTCCCGGGAGGGCGTCGTCCTTGTACCAGGTTCGCCCGCCGATTCGGTCCCGGCCCTCCAGGACCACGACCTTGTAGCCGCGGCGGCTGAGTTCGCGCGAGGCGGTGACGCCGGCGAAGCCGCCGCCGATCACGATGACATCGTATGAATTGTTGCTCATTTCCAAGGACCTCTATCCGCTGATGACAAAGAACTTCTTGATCGGCTCGTGAATGTGGCAAACCGTCTTCGTGCCACGAGGGAACGAAGCGACATCGCCTGCCTTCAGGGAGACGGATTCGCCTCCAATGACCTCGACGGTCATGCGACCCTCGATCATGTACAGGGATTCGTCACCGAGATATTCATCTTCCAGGCCGCAGGGCCGGCACATGAAGATTCCGGTGAAGAGCTGTCCCTCGCCCTGTGTGCTCGTTCGGAGCCACTGGACCTTCGCGTCCGGCGTCCCGTAGAGGACGTTTTTCATGGGGTAGTCCTCGGGCGCGCTCAGGTCCTCATTTGCGACCGGGGGTTCAATCACTTTGCTTTCTTGCCTTCCTTTGTTTTCTGCCTGTCAGAGATCTTTCGTGACCAGGTCGGCGCCCGATCGCCGGAGAAGCCGGCCCAACTCGAGCTCGGCCGCTGCGGATCGCCTACTTGGCGATGTGGATCACACAACTGCCGGTGAACTCCAGCAGCCCGTCCATCCCGAACTCGACGCCGAGACCCGATTGCTTACGCCCACCGAACGGGACGTCAGGTGCCACCGCACAATGCGTGTTCACCCAGACCGTCCCGCTCTCAAGGCGCTGAGCGACAGCCGCGGCACGCTCCACGTCGCTGCCCCACACCGAGTTGCCGAGGCCGAACTCGGTCCCGTTGACCCGCTCGACCACCTCATCTAGGTCCTCGTACTTCAAGACGCTGCGCACCGGAGCGAACGTCTCTTCGGCGACGAGCGCACTGGCGTCGTCGATGTCTCGGACGACGGTGAGCTGCACGAAGTATCCGGGCGCATCGACCAGGTTCCCTCCGGCGATGATCTTCCCGTCACGTGCTGCGATGTCGAGCGCCTTCTTGGCGACTTCGAGCTGCCTTGCGTTCTGCAGCGGGCCGAACTCGTTGTCGGGGTCGAGGCCGGGGCCGATCTTTGCGTTGTTCGCCAGCCGGGCGAGCTCGTCACAGAACTCGTCGTACTGCGACGCGTGCACGAAGATCCGCTTGATGTTGATGCAGACCTGACCTGAGTTCCAGAAGGCGCCCTCGAAGATGCCCTGGGCGACCGTGGGAATGTCCGCATCATCGAGCACGACGGCTCCGTCGTTGCCGCCCAGCTCCAGGACAACTCGCTTGATGGTGTCGGCGCCGCTGGCCATCACCTTGCGACCCGCGGCGGTGGACCCGGTGAACGAGACCTTGTCGACTGCGTCGTGGGCGCTCAGGTACGGCCCGAGATCACCGCCGTCGCCCAGCACGTTGACCACACCTGCGGGCACCAGGTCCTGGACCATCTCGGCGACGAGCATCGCGTTGAGCGGTGTCGTCGGCGCCGGCTTGATGACGATCGTGTTCCCCGCGAGAAGCGCCGGCGCAAGCTTGTAGATCGTCTGAAAGAAGGGGAAGTTCCACGGAATGATCGCGAGAACCACACCGATGGGCTTGCGGTGGATCTCGATGCGTGACTCGTCGTCCTCGCGCAGGACCTCGGGGTCGAGGCGCAGCTCGGCGACGTGGCGCAGCCACGTGAGGGCGGCGTCGACATCACCCTCAGCCGCGGCGATCGGTTTCCCGTTCTCCAAGGTGATAATCCGCGCGATCTCGGTGCTACGCTCCTCGATCCGCTGCGCGAGCTGGTGCAGGATCTGCGTCCGCTCCGCCATCCCCGTCTTCTGCCAGTCGACGAAAGCTCGCGCAGCCGCGATGCAGGCCGCGTCGGCCTGACTCTCGTCGGCGACGGGCGCCACAGCGAAAGCCTCGCCGATCGCCGGGTCGATGACGGGCTGGCTCGATGCACCGTCGACCAGCTGACCGTCGATGAGCTGCTTGAACACCCGGTCTGACAGGTCGACCTTGGTGGCAGCGGGTTCCATCTTGAGCGTCATGATCGACTCCCTCTCCCTTGAGGTTTTGGCTGGTGGTGGTCGATCGCCGGTCCGCGATCTGTGGTGTCGATGCTGCGCCAGGAGCGGGCGAGATAACTGTTCAGGAATCAGACACCTGGTCCGGCGGCCGGGTGCTCGCACGACCGTGCAGGGTCGACGGCTGCCTCGCCGAGACGGGCTTGGCGTCGCCTGGCTCTGCTCGATCCACCCAACTCAGCAGCTACCCCTGCATGGATTCCGCGAGATTCCTGGCCTCCTGAAGCTGGCTCTCGGTGAGGTGACGCACGTCCCAGATGAGCTCGGCCACGCTGGCAACGGCTGACTTCGCATGTGAGGACACGCCCGGCAGCGCGAAGCCGGTCACCGCGGCCAGGTCATCGGAGGGGACATCGAGAACGGCGCAGAAGTCTACGAGAAGCTCAGCGGTCAAAAGGGTGGTGCCACGGCCCACCCCTCCGTAGGTGGCACCAGACCAGTAGCGGCCCGTGACACAAGAAACGTCTTGGCTACGGCTGTCCAGCTGAGGTTGCAATTCCGTGCCAGGCGCATGAGCACAGCGCCGGGACCATCTGGGCACTACTCGTGGGCCGGCGGTCTGGGAACAGGCTGCGCACGCACTTCCTGCGGCAGCGACGCCACGAACCCCCGCAAGCCGTTCCGCTGTTCTGGCGACAGAGCAAGGATGTTCCGGACGAGATAGGGAACATGCCATCCGGCCTTCGGGTCAACAGGAGCCAGATCATCAGGTACGTCGACACCTGCGAACACAAAGGGGGTCTGGCGTGTGCAGCCCGAGGGCGGGCGTGAGCCGCCACAGCTGGGCTCGGCTCGCCGCCCCGGAGCAGGCTCAGCAGCTCGGACTCGCCTACGTCGGCCGACCGGGCCAGGACATTGAGATCCAACTGCCCGTGCTCCGTCAGCCGCTCCAGCAGCACACCGGAGCCCTCACCCTCAGCCATACGTGCAGATCGGCCCGGTGATCACGTCCACGTCAGCAGCCGAACACGCCTTGCCGCGGTCGCCCGACAAGCGCACTGGCAACCCCGACTTCACGAGTTCAAGTTCAGTAGCGAACACTGGTAAGGAGTGCCCCGACGTGCGAAGATCCATAGCCTCAACACCAAGCCTCGGCCCGGCCCTTTGGGGAATCGTATGCCGTACCAAGACTTCGTGAGCGCCGACATGCCAGAAGACGATCTGCCCGTTGACCCGGACATCCGGCAGTCGTGGTACCGGTCAACCTTGGCCGGCCTCACGCCTGGCAGCCAGATCGCGATCGAGCCGGCGACGATGAACCTGCAGTCGCGGCTCGTCAGGGCTGCCACACCCATCCTGCAGGGTCTGGAGAACCAGCTGCACGGGTCCAACTTCGGCGTGTTGCTGGCTGACAACGAGGGCTTCATCCTTCATCGCACCTTCGGGACGCCGAAGCTCGCCGCAGCCTCGGATCGCTTGGGAGTGGTGGTCGGAGCGCAGTTCACCGAGCAGACGAGCGGCACCAACGCGGTCTCGACCCCGATCGAGACCCGCCGAAGCGTCTTCGTGCTCGGCGAGCAGCACTTCCTGGAGTGCTTGCGCGATCAGATCTGCTTCGGCTTGCCGATCTTCCACCCCGGGACCAGACGGCTGGAGGGCGTCATCAACATCATGGGGTCGAGCCGCGAGAGCCCCGCCCTGATGAAGCCGGTGTTGACCACTGCCGTATGGGAGATCCAGCAGCGCCTGCTCAACACCTACTCCGACGCCCAGGTCGCTCTCCTGCTCGCGTTCCGCGCCACGTGCGACAGGCACCGGCGGATGCCTGTGGTCGCGGTGGAGCCCAACGAGACCTTCACCAACGGGGCCGCCGCGATGGAGTTGCAGAGCAGCGACTTCACAGTGCTCCGCGAGTTCGCCGCACGGCCAGGACTCGACTCCGGCGATCGGGTGCTCGTCGACCTGAGCATCGGACAGCAAGCCGTCCTCGTGGAGCGCGTCTCCGAGCAGGGCGCCGTCTTCCGGATCATGCGCGATGAAGAAGGGACCGAGGCGGTGCCCCGCGCCTCGGTCCGGCACCGCACCCTCGGTGACGAGCTCGCGGATGCGGTGGCCCGTGCGCGAGCCAGCACCGGGCACGTCCTCGTCCGTGGTGAGCCGGGCTCCGGACGGACCTCCACAGCTCGCGAGCTCGCCGGGGGCGATGTCGACCTGGTCATCGACGGCCGCGACGCGATCGTCATGGGCCCCAAGGCATGGGCGGTGAAGCTGCGGCAGTTGGCCGAACGGCCGGTTGACGGGTTCGTCGTCGAGTCGGTCGACCTGTTGGACGCCCGGCTCCTCGGAGTCCTGTACGACGTGATGGAGTGGACGAGTTCGCGGATGATCCTGACCTGCGACCCGGACACGGACGCGATCGCTCGGGTGGCTGCCCTGTGCCGTTCCGTCATCGAGCTGCCCACGCTGCGGCAGCGTCGCAGCGAGTTGCCGGTCATCCTCACCAAGCTGCTGGCCGCCCGCGGAGCCAAGGACGTGCGCTTCGCGACCACGGCGGTCGCCACGCTCGCAGGTCAGGATTGGCCTGGGAACCTCAAGGAGCTGCAGGTCGTGGTGGACGAGGCGCTCGCCTCGCGCTCTGCCGGTGACATCACGGTGGCCGACCTCCCAGATCGGTACCGGACCCCCGTCCGCAAGCGGAACCTGGGGCTGCTCGAGCAGGCGGAGTTCGACACGATTCGCAAGGTGCTCACTCAGGTGCGGGGAAACAAGGTCCAGGCAGCGCAACTGCTGGGGATCAGTCGATCCACCCTCTATTCAAGAATGAGGGCACTCGGCCTTCAGTCGATCAGCTATTGAACGCTTGAAAGAACGGAGCGCTCCGTGGCCTCGGAACGCGCCTGGCCTGGCAGGCCGGGTGCGGGCCGCAGCCACGATGAACCGCCCGGGGTCTGTGGAGTGTCGGTGTGGAGACTCGATTCCATGTAAGGATCAGAGGCATGGCACGTCCCTCCTCCTGTCCTGCGGGGCTCGAAAAGGCATCGCTGCAGCTCAAGCCGCGTATCGGTACTCGTTGATGAGCCCGCCGAGGACGTGGGTGCGCAGGAGCCTGCGGGGCACGTGATCGTGCAACACCGCTGGCTGTCCCGGGGCTTCGGGTGGTCGTTGGTCTCGTGATCGGTGTGGCCGGTGGCAGTTGTAGTGCGCCTGATACTCGGCGAGGACCTGTCGGGCGTGGGCCTCGTTCATGATCAGGATATGGTCGAGGGCTTCGCGCCGGATCGTGCCGATTACTCGCTCGCAGTGGGCATTCACGCGCGGCGCCCGAGGTGCGTTGAGCAGTACCTCGGTGGTCTGCCCATCTCCGTCGGTATATCGGGCGCCGACCTCCACGACAGCCAGGCCCTGCAGCCCCTGGTCCGCGGGATCCCGCCGATCCGCTCCCGCCGCGGCCCGCGCCGGCGCAAGCCCGCCAAGCTG
>NZ_JBEOXO010000053.1:0-25693 GCF_040296605.1 Streptomyces sp. NPDC002088
CTGCGCCTGGCCCGCTACGGCGTGCCCTTGGCCGAGACGGCCCCGGCCGGGCTGGCCGCGGCGGGCATTGACGAGCCGCCGATTCAGTTCACCGTTGAGGGGAGCCAGGTTCCGGCGCCGCGGCAGAGCCCCGAACTCGAGGCCGCCGTCGACCAGGAGAAGGAACTGGCGCAGGTGGGCGGCACGCAGCCGCAGCCGGCGGAGCAGCCGCGAGCCGTACACCCTGAGCAGTCGCACGATGTTGCGGACGAAGGGAATGCCCAACACCTCGCCGACGCTTATCAGCACTGGATGGCCGCCTTCGGATTCGAGCCGACGAGCGCGCAGTTCGCTCTGTGGCTCCAAGACCAGTACGGCATCGCCACCGCGGCCGGCGGGCCGCTGTCCGACGAGCAACTCGACCCCCTGATGCGGCTCCTCAAGCAGCGTCACACGCCCTCAGTTGAGAACGGGACCGCACCCCAAGCCCCGCACGACGCGGACGACGGATGGGGTGACTACTTCTACAACGCCTGGCTCGCGTACGCGCAGGAGCACGGGGCCTACCCCGGTGCCGCCGCCCTCGCCACGTACGTCTACGAGCGGGACCAGATCACCGGCGCCAACGGCCGGCCCATCACGGGCGGCGACCTGGAGTACTTCGTCTCCACCTTCCGGCAGCGCGAGTTCGACGAGACGCAGCCGCCCACCGGCGAGGAAGCCACCGAGCCCGCCGCGCAGGCGCCCTCCGACGAGTCCCCTCCGAACGCGGAGCAGCCTGAGGAGACACCCGTCGGCGCGGGCGCGCACCCCGCCAAGGAGATGCGCACTCCCAGGGTGAGCGCCGCCGTCGATGACCCGGCGGGCGAGGACGACGCGACCGGGAAGCCCGCCGCGCTCACCACCGTCGACCGCTACTACCTCGCCTGGACGCAGTACCAGACCGAGCACGGCGACGAACCCAAGGCCGAGCAGCTCTCCGCCTACCTCGCAAGCAAGAAGGGCATGAACGGCCGCGGCGGAAAGCCGGTCAGCCCGTCCACCCTGCGCCGCTACCTCTTGCCGTTCCGTGTCTACAGCCTCTGGGCGGAACAGCGAGTGCGCAACGACAACCCGCCGCCCGAAGCCATTGCGCACGAGTGCGCAGCGCACGGGATCACTGCGCAGCACAACAAGCCCCTCACTACCGACTACATCGCCGAACAGGCTGTCGACTTCGAGCGGCGCTGGCAGGCGCTGACCCGCCACCACCACGCGCAGTCACATCAGTGAGGGCCCGCACCCCCACCCCCGCTCTCCACTGCGCAGTCGGTGCGCACAGCGATCTGAGAAGCGCTGCGCACCCGTCACCGAGCGAGGAGGACCCATGCGCGCCCTGCGCATCGCCCCCGACACCACCGTCACGGAACTCGACCTGCCCGCGACCGGTGCGCACTCCGCGATCCAGGACCACATCGGAACGACCGACGCGGTTGATCAAAGCGTGTACCACGGCCGCGCACTCCTGCACATCCACGGGAACGGGCGGACGATCGGGCTCGCGCAGAACACCGCCGCCTGGGCCCTGGCGAGCGCATGGCGAGGCACGGCCCTGTACCCGATCCATGGGCCGGTCATCGTCACCGGACGTGCTCAGGACGGGGGAGCGGCCGCCGGGACGACGGCCTGGCCCAGCACGCGCACGCGGTCACGCAGACCGTACGGGAGACACTGGGGGAGTGGCGCACCCGGCCGCCCGCGTCCAACGAAGCGGCCCTGAACGAGCTGCTCGCCTACGCGGCCCGGGACGTCGCCCACAGCTCGTAGTGCGCACCGCGCAGCCTGCGCACCAACGGCTACAGCGCCTTTGTAGACCGTATGAAGCATTCGGAGCTGTCGCCGTCCTCCAGCTGAAGACCGATGCTCCGCAGGGAAGTTGATGGGGGGTGCCCTCTGGTGAGCACGGTGGTGGGTAGTGCCGCAATTACCGGGAGGCACCGGATGTTTTCCGAGCGTACTTCGGTCGGCCTGGACGTCCATGCCCGCACCACGACGGCCTGGGCCCTGGACAGCGAGACAGGCGAGGTCTTCAGCGAGCGTCTCGATGCCGAGACGCATAACGTGCTGGCGTGGGTGGCCACGCTGCCACAGCCGGCGGCGGTGGCCTATGAAGCCGGGCCGACCGGGTTCGTCCTGGCCCGAGCCCTGGACGAGATCGGCATCCGCTGCGTGGTGGCAGCTCCTTCGAAGATGGAACGGCCCGCGGGTGACCGGATCAAGACGGACAAGCGGGACGCCCAGCGGCTGGCGAAGCTGTTACGGATGGACGAGCTGCCCATCGTGCGGGTGCCGACGCCGTCCGAGGAGTCTGCCCGCGACCTCGTCCGGGGGCGCGACGACGTGCGCCGGGACCTGGCCCGGTCCCGCAACCGGGTCTCCAAACTGCTGCTGCGACAGGGCCGGGTCTGGCGGGGCGGATCGGGTTGGACCTACATCCACCACGAGTGGCTGCGCAAGCAGCGATTCGCGGATGCGGACACGCAGTTCGCCTTCGACAATGGACTGGAAGAGGTCCTGGCACTGGAGACCATGCGCGACCGCTTCGACCAGCGCATCACCCACGCAGCCGCCCGCCCCGAATGGTCCCCGGTCGTGCGCCGACTGGCCTGCCTGCGCGGCATCGACACCCTGTCCGCGCTCGGCCTGGCCGTCGAGGTGGGCGACTGGCAGCGGTTCACCGGCGCCACCATCGGCGCCTACCTCGGCCTGGTGCCCAGCGAACACTCCTCGGGACCCAACCGCTTCCAGGGGCCGATCACCAAGACCGGCAACAGTCACGCCCGCCGACTGCTGGTCAAGGCGTCATGGCAGCACCACAAGCCCTACCGCGGCCCGGGCGTGACCCTGCGCCGCCGCATGGAACTCGCCCCGATCCAGGTGCGGCAGCGGGCCGACCTGGGCAACCGGCGGCTCCATCAGCGAGGGGAGAACTTCCTGGCCCGGAAGAAGAACACGAACGTCGCCGCCGTCGCGGTGGCCCGCGAACTGGCGGGCTGGTGCTGGAGCTTGGCGGTGATGCAGGACTGACCCCATCGGGTCCACAGAACGGCCGACGGGAGGCCGGGACGTGTTCAGCGCGAGGGACGATGCCCGCGGACCCTATGAGCACCCGCTCCGGCGGGCCACGCTCGGCTGTAGACCGGAGGCTCCGTCCCCGACGAACATCCGGTCATGCGGTAACCAACCCGCGGATATCAGGCTGACCGCGCGTCGTCGCACGACACACCACCGGCCTCCCGCCGGCCCCACAGCACCAGCCCAGGCACGCTTCCGCGAGCCCGCACACCGCTGCCCACTTGACAAAACCTTCTACATATCAGGGTCCGCAGTTCCGTGAGTACTCGTTCCTGCGGGAACGTCAGGGCGCGGACTGGGTGAGCAGTGGCCATGCCGGTCGATCATGAGTAATCGGGCTCGGGCGGAGCGCTGGCGAAAGTCGGTTGGGCCGATCTGGGTCGGTGCCGTACAGTTCACCGTGTCGACGCGGGGTGGAGCAGCTCGGTAGCTCGCTGGGCTCATAACCCAGAGGTCGCAGGTTCAAATCCTGTCCCCGCTACTTAAGACGTGAAGGCCCGGTATCCACCGGGCCTTCACTGCGTGTGGCCGGGTTCGGACCTGGTTCTTGGCGAGCAGGGCACCGGGGTCGCAGAAGGCGTCAACGTACTGGGCTGCACCGAAGCCGTACGCCGCCTCGATAATCTGTCCCCGCGACCCGGGGCAGGTCGTTGTGTCAGTGCTCGTGATCACCGGGATTTTCTCGGACAGTGCTCATGGGCACCTGGAATTGTTCACGTTTTTCCGGATCCTAGATGCGTTGTAGAATCCGCAACTTCGTGAGCACTGGTTCCTGCAGAAACGCCGGAATCCGGGCTTAATGCGCACTGGTCACGTCGGCTGGACGTGCGCAATCTTCTCCAAGTGGCCCGTGCTGCAGTCACGGTGTGTTATTGCCGAGGAGGGTGAGGAGCTGCTCGGCTTCGGCGAGGGTCATCGACTGCGAGGGCCGTCGAGGCGGCGTCCCTGGGCGCGGACCAGCCGCCCGCAGACCAGACACCGCTCCAGGGGAACGACGGCGTGCTCATGGCCTGCGGTGCGCGGTCGGTCACGGATTGCCGCCGAACACTGCGCCATGACGCGCAATGCAGGGCAGAATGACCTGCTGTGAGACGTGCGAGATACGACCGAGGACCAGGCCGAGAGGGCTTGGTCTATCTGCTGCTGTTCGTGGTGGGAGCAGTCGGGGCGCCTACGCTGGTCTGGTACTCCGGGTCAGAGGCGTCCAAAGTGGCGGCCAGTATGTGGGGCGGGGCCGGTCTGGCAACGGCTTACATGGGTTGGAGGACCTTCTATCACGCTCGCGTCAAAGCCGCCCGCGAGATGAATCTGAACGCGCTCGCCGATGAGTTGGCTCGGGTCGTGAGAAAGCAATGGGATGACGAGGCGGTGGGCCGCCAGGTATATGACCCGCCATTGCCGGTCGCCTGGAGGGCTGCAGACGCGGACTTGGTCGAGCCCTGGCCGCTGCTGGCCGATTCGGCCCAAGCCTGGCCCGGTGGGCCGCCGGGGGATCCCGCTTACTGGTCGGTGGATTCCGCAGGGCTGGAGGGCAGCGATGCGCAGATCGGAGAGGTCTTCACTCAGCGGGTACCCACCCGCCGCCTGGTCGTGCTCGGCGAGGCCGGTGCTGGCAAGAGCGTGCTGCTGATCCGGCTGCTTCAGGACTTGATTGAACGGCGGTCTGCCGGCGGCCTGGTGCCGGTGCTGTTCTCTCTCGCCTCCTGGGATCCCGCACACCAGCCGTTGGAGGGATGGATTGCCGATCAGCTACGTCGTAATTACCCTGACTTGCGGTCACCGGTCCACGGCCTGGCGGCTTCGGCAAGGGGAGGAGCACAGGTGGACCTGGCCCAGGCCCTGCTGAGCAACCGGCTCATCCTGCCTCTCCTGGATGGCTTCGACGAACTACCGTCCACCCTGCACGCCCTGGCCCTGGAAGCCCTCAATAACCTGCCAGCGAAACTGCCCTTGGTCCTGGCTAGTCGCGCCGCTGAATACCGGGCCGTGCTCACCCGGCCAGACGCCATGGTGCGGCTCAAGGGCGCCGCTGGCATACACCTGCTCCCCGTCGGTCGCAATCAGGCTGCGGCCTACCTGCGCCGCACTGCTGGCGGCGCGCACACCCCCGCGGCCGACCGCTGGAACACTGTAGTGGCCCATTTGGGCACCGACAGCCCCGTCGGACAGGCACTCGCCACTCCGCTGGGGCTGTTCTTGGCTCGCGCGATTTACAACCCCCGCTCGCAGACCACCCCTGAGCCTGTCCCCCACCCAGACGAACTTTGCGACATCACGGCCTTCCCTAATCGCATGGCCATTGACACCCACTTGTTCAACGCCTTCATCCCCGCCGCCTACACCCCACACGGTCACAATCCGCTGCGCTGGTCGGCGTCCGAGGCACACCGCTTTCTCTCTTTTCTAGCCCGACATTTGGAGGCTGACCGCGGTGGAAGTTCCGACCTCGCTTGGTGGGAACTGCACCACGCCCTCCCCGTGCCTACCCGCCGCCTAACGTGCGGACTTGCGGTCGGACTCGGGTTTGCCCTCGCGCAAGGGGGCACGCTGGGCCTCAAGTTCGGGCTCAGATGGGATGTGGTCGTGCTCTGGCTCGCAGCCGGGTTCGCGGGCGGGGTTACGGGAATTCTCCTGAGTGAGCTTGTGCGACGCCGCCCCCCCAGTGTTCCAAGTACATCGCTGCGCTGGTCGTTCGACGGCGCGACCACATTCGAGCTTGGGACAGGGTTTGGATTCGCGGTCCTGGTCGGGCTCGGTTTCTGGCTTGCGGCCGGGCCTAAGGTCGGACTTGCGCTTGGGCTCGGGGAGTTGCTTGCGTTCCTGCTTCTGCGCGGGTTGAGTACAAGAACGCCCGACCTGACCATTGCAACCGGGCCGACCATGCTACTCACTCAGGATCGCCGGACGTTCCTTATGATCGGGTCGCTAAATGGACTGGCAATTGGGTTCTTAGGCGGACTAGCGGTCACATTCCTAAGCCCCGGGGCCGTAGGCGCGCTCGCGTACGGGGCCGCACTCTTGTATGGGGTCGCACTTGCGCTTACGTCCGGACTCCTGGTTGGGATTATGCGCACAGCATGGGCAGACTTCGCGATGGCAAGGACATACCTGGCGGTGTGCGGCAAAGTTCCATGGGGCTTGATGAGGTTCCTTGAGGACGCGCACAAGCACCGCGGTGTCCTGCGCCAGGTCGGAGTGGTGTACCAGTTCCGACACATCGAATTGCAACGCCACCTCGCCCAGCAATCGTGGCCACCCACCATCTGACGCAACAGCACAGCGCCAGTGTCAGTGGTCCGTGCCGCCACACCCTGGACCGAACGGAGCGCCCTGAGCATCCTGCCTTGAAAGATCACCAGAGACCGACAATCGGCAGTTACGGTCCGGAGTCATTGCGCGTTGAAGCCCGGATTTGCGCATTCACTGCGCATCGACGCCAACATTGCGCATCGAGCCGCGGACCCTACACGCGTTGTAGGATCCGCGAATTCGTGAGCACTGGTTCCTGCGGAAATGCCGGAATCCGCGCTCGATGCGCACTCGTCGCGTGGGTTCAGCGTGAGCAATCGGGAGACCTGCGTGCTGTGGTTGGTCACTGTCGGTAGAGGCTGTCAGGAACATCCCAGGCGGAGTGCGTTATCGGCCAGCCGGGTTGAGGTATCGGGAGGAGCGGGGAAGACGAGGCGCCTCAGCCGCATGTATGCCGGGTCGCTTGAGCGAAGGCGGCCATCCGCCGGGCGTATCCGTCCGGGTCGCCGAAGTGCACCGCAAGGTGCTCGGCTCCAGCGGCCCGGAAGGCCTCGGCGGTGTGGGCGGCCTCGCCGGCAGTGCGGTCCGGGCCGTGCCAGTCGATCCGGGTGCCGGGGGACACGGTACGGCCGTCCGTATGGGCCCGCAGGTACGCCAGCCGTTCGCCGAACGCCGTCGGGTCCAGGCCCACGCCCTGCCAGACGTCGGCGTACCGGGCTGCCCGGCGCAGTGCGGCGTCGGTGACACCGCCGGTCATCACCGGCACCACACCGTCGGGGCGCGGCTCGAAGACGCCCGTCTCGAAGCCGTACCAGCGGCCCTCGAAGGGCCCCCGGCCGACCCGGAACAGGTGCCGGAGCAGTGCGATTGCCTCGTCCGTGCGGGCTGCCCGGCTCCTGAAGTCGGCGCCGACGGCGGCGAACTCGCGTTCGTCCCAGCCGATCCCTACACCCAGGGTGATCCGTCCGCCGGACAGTTCGTGGAGGGTCGCGACCTGTTTGGCCACCACGAAAGGACTGCGCAGGGGCAGGACGAGCACGGAGGTGCCGAACCGGATCCGGCTGGTCGCGGCCGCCAGCCAGCCCATGGTCACCAGCGGTTCGAGGACCCCTCCGTACACCGGTCCGTACTCGCCGGGCGGCAGGATGTGGTCGGGGAGCCATGCCGTGCCGTAGCCGAGGGCCTCGGCCTGCCGTGCCAGGTCGGTGAGTCGGCGCGGGTCGGCGCCCGCGGCCTCGTTCGGGAGGACGACCTGCAGCTTCACTCCACCTCACCGTCCTTCCCGTCCGAAAGCGAAAGGGATTGGAGAAATTGGAGAAAGTCGAGGACCGGTTTCAGCCACTCTTCCGGCCGCTCGACCATGACCACGTGGTCGCTGTCGATCTCCGTGTACCGCGCGCCCCGGATTCCGGCCGCCAAGGCGCGGGAGCCCCCGGGCAGGACCATGCTGTCGGCGGTCGTCGCGACGACCAGCGTGGGTACGGTGACCTCGGCCAGGTCACCGGTGGTGTCGAGGGAGGGGATCAGGTCGATGTGAGGGTGGAGTGCGGGAGGTACCTCGGCCCGCCAGCCAGGGAGGAGGCCGAGCAGGTGGTCGTCGGGCCTGGCGAATCCGGCGGTCAGTACGAGCGCGGTCACCCGCTCGGGATGGCGTACGGCAGCGCGCACCGCCACCAGCGTGCCGAGCGAGAAGCCGAGCACCGCGAACCGCCCGACGCCGCGCCGTACGGCGGAGTCGACGACCGAGTCCGTGAGCTCATCGAGGTCCAGTGGGGCGTCGGCGACCGGGGTCTCACCCGAGCCGGGGTAGTCCGGGGCGATGACAGTGTGGGCGGCGGTGAGGGCGGGCAGGACCGGTGCAAAGTTGCCTTCGATGCTGCCGGTGGCACCATGGGCAAGCAGCAGTCCTGGGCCGGTTCCGGTGACGGTGGTGGCGAGGGCGGGGAATGAATCGCGCATGCCTCATACGTTGACCCATCACACCGGTGTGAAGGTCAAGTCCCAGGCGTGGTGAGGAGAGTCAGTGCTGATAGGCGAACTGTCGCGGCGGACCGGAGTTGCGGCCCGGCTGCTGCGGTACTACGACGAGCAGGGCCTGCTGTGCCCCAACCGCGACAGCAGCGGATACCGCGTGTACGCACCCGACGCCCCGTATGTCGTCGCACGCATCCGGGGCATGCTGGCGGCCGGGCTGACTACCGAGGCCATCCGCGAGATGCTGCCGTGTGCCACCGGCGCCGGGCCGGGGATCGAGCCCTGCCCAGAGGTGCTGCGAACGATGACCACGCACCTGGAAAGGATGGACGCGGACATCGCGGAGCTGCGCCGCCGCCGGGCCGCGCTGGCCGTGTTCCGTGACGCGACCGAGGCGCGGCAGGAGCGGGCGCGCGCTCGCTGAAGGGCCTTGCTCTGTCCACCGCCCCCAGGGGACGTTCCAGTCGCCGCCAGCCGTTGTCCGCGGCGACGGTGTCATTGCGCACCGAGGCCCCGACCTGCGCATTTACTGCGCACCAAGCACCGACAGTGCGCATCAAGTCGCGGAACCTACATTGCGTACCGCCGTGCCCGGGCCGTTGAGGAGCTGGTTGATGAGCTGAGTCGTCTCCATTTCAAGTGAGCAGTCCAATTCCCGGTTGACCTGTTGCACGCGGGTGATCGCGGTGTGCAGTCCGGTGCGGTTCCCGCGCGCGGCTTCAAGGGTCATCAAGTCCCGATACAGCAGTTCAGCTGTGTCGTCTACCTCGAGCCCGGTCGCGACGGCCTGCCACGCGGCGCTGAAGTCCTGATGGGGGCCCGCGGGGATGCGGTGGGTGGCGACGGTGTGGGCGACGTCGATGATGCGGGTGATCATTTCCTGTTGGTGGGGTTCGGCCCAGGGCAGTGGCCGGCCGCCGAAGGGTTTGCCCCGTACCAGGGTCAGTGCCTTTTCCAGGTCGGTCAGGCCGGCCGGGCCCTGTGGCAGTGCGTGTTCGGTGAGTTGGAGGAAGCGGGTCCAGTCGCAGCGCACGCCGGCCGCGAGCCGGTAGGGGTCTTCGCCCGCCTTGCGGCGGGGTACGTAGACGTTGCCCGCCGAGTCGCTGCCCAGGGAGCTGCGCAGGCCTTGCATGCGTGCGTTGAGGGTGCTCGTTGACCAGGGGCTGATGGGATCCATGTCCGAACACAGGACATCCGCACTCCGCCCCGGCCGGAAGTACAGCAGAGCGGCAAGCTGCGCCATCCTCGGGCCGTGGCCGGTGCTGTCCACGCCCGTCACCTCGACCGGTCCCAGGATGCGGATCTCCGGGGCGTGCAGGTCATGAGCCTCGCACTCTTCCGCCTCCGCTGCGGTGGGTTCCTCGGCGGCGGCCCGCGGGTCTTCCGCATCCGCGGCCTCTGCCGTGTCGGTGGAGTCCGCGGCACTTGGGGAGGCTGGTTCGGTGTCCGGGCCGGTGTCGTCGTTGAGCCCGGTCGACGGTGTGGTGGGGGAGAGGAGACGGAGTCTCGACGGATCGGTGCTGGCGGCGAGCAGGGCCGGGAAGACCTCACCGCTCACCTCCGCTGCTGCCACCTGCGACGGGATCGAGGCGGCGGATGCGGGCGCGGTGGACTCCTGCGGCGATGCCTGCTCGGGCTCCTGCCCGTGGTCGAGCTCGTCCGGGACGTCCTGCCAGGGGCCCTCGGCGGGGTGGGCCGGCTGTCCGGACACTTTCAGCGCGGTGGTGATCTGCAGGTAGGCGGTGTGTTCCAGGCGCTGCACCGTGATGTCGGTGCCGGTGTGGTCGAGGTGTTGCAGTTCGCTGTGGGAGGCGTTGAGGATCTCCGCCTCGGGGAAGTGCGCGGCTGCCGTACTCGCCGGGGCGATCAGCGTGACGGGCACCGTCCCTGCCCGGGAGATCACGTCGGCGAACTGCCAGGCCGTGTCCTCGTCCAGAGACGCGCACAGCAGCAGGTATGGCTGGTGCTGGGTTTCGGGGATCTGGTGTGCTTCCAGGAGGCGTTCGTTCAGGTCGCGCAGCGCGTGCGTGGCGTGGCGCATGTGGGCGATCCGCGCGGTGGGCAGCAGTTGCGGCAGGTCCTCGCCGAACCCGACGGTGACGACCTCGACGTTGGCCGCCCAGGGACTCATCCCGAGTTCCAGGGCGAGGGAGGTGCACACTTCGGTGATGTGGAGCGGGTTGCCGTCCAGCAGCAGCGCGGGCAGCTGCGCGAGGTTGAGTAGCAGCAGGTCGCCCGCCTTCGTGCTGCCGATGGTGACCAGCCCCGGATACGGTGCCGGAACCTTGCGGGCCGTCTCCTCGTCCAGGAGGGCGGCGTCGGCGGCAAGGATCCACCACCCGGCCTTCCCCGGGACGAACGGAGCCTGCGGTTCCTGGGCGAGGTCCTCGGGCAGCACCTGAACCGTGCGGGTCCCGATGCGGGCGGCCCGCAGTGGCGGCGGGACCGCGTCGTCCTTCTCCTGCTGGGCCAGGTGGTGGGCCAGGGTGCGCAGCGCCGCGTCCAGACGGGTAGCACCTTCGGGCTCGGCGGCCGCCGCCAACTGGACTTCCGCGGCGGACGTCTCCGCTGCGATGGCGATCTTCTCGCCCGGTTTGCGGCGGCGGCGCTGCAGCGTCCTGCGCAGGGCGAGCGCGCCGGTGATGGCGGCGGCGAGCAGCGCGCCGGCGCCGAGCACGATGCGCAGGTTCAGCGGGCTGCTGGCCGGCGACGTGGCCGGAGTCTCGGGCGCTTGGGTGGTGGGGGAGGAGGTAGCGGAGCCGGACGGCTCCGCCGACGCCGACGGGGACGCGGTCGAAGTCGAGGCGCTGGCGTTGGGCTCGGGCGTCGTGGACGCGGCTGTGGACGGTGAGGCATGGTCCTGCTCGGCTGGGCGGCTGGCTGGTGCGTTGGGCGCCGACGACTGTGGTGCGGGCGTCGCGCTCTGGCTGGGCACGGGTGCCTGTGCGTCCCCAGTGTCGTCGCCCGGCGTCTGTGTGCTGTCGGGGTTCTGGGTGGCTGGGGGAGTGGTCTCCTGGCTGCCTGACTGCTCACCCTGGTCTCGGTCTTGGGGCGGCTGGTCGGGCTGGGTACCGGGGACGGTGACTTGCTGTCCCGCGTAGATGACGTCGGGGTCGGTGATCTTGGGTAGGCCGTTCGGCTGCGGCTTGCCGCGGCTGGCGGCGAACAGCTGCGGCCATTGGTTGCCGTCGCCGAGCTCGTCCTCTGCGATCTTCGACAGGTAGTCGCCGGAGTGGACCGTGACGACGCGCGCGTTCTCCTCGGCGTCAGCCGGGGCGCTGTCATCCAGCTGCGTGCTGAGGCCTGCCGCGGCCGCGGTGGTCTCGGGCATCTGAAGCTGCCAGCCGGGCTGTAGAAAGCTGTTCGCGTGGAAGACGGTGCCGTCGGCCATGGTGCGGCCCTCGTTCAGGTCGGCGATCTCCCGCCACCGTTCGCCGTCGCCCAGCTCCTTCTCGGCGATGCCCCACAGGCTCTGTGCGGGCCGCGTCTCGCGCACCGTGTACGTGTTGCGGGACGCCGGTGTGCTCGCCGCGGGCGTGTGAGCCTGCTCGGTCTCGAGGGCCTGCGGCGCCTGGGCCTGCCCGGGAACGCGGACCGCCGTGGTGGCCGGGGCAGCCTGGGCGTCGGAGGCCAGGGCTGAACTCGTGGGCAGCAGCACCAGGATGCTGCCGATCAGCAGAGCCGCGGCGCGCTGCGAGGCGCCCATCCCGCGGGGGGCATGCCAGGTACGGCCCCGCACCTGTGCGATCAGCTCGCGTGCGGCGCAGAACGTGAACTGCGCCCACCCGGTCCAGCCTACGCAGGCGAGCAGCAGCAGGAACACGCTGCCGGTGTCCTGCCGGTCCAGCAGGTGCATGACGTCGTCGTGGGTGGCAGCCCAGATGACCGGAGTGACCCAGGCCAGCAGCAACGGCAGACCCGCGACTGCGCCAGCCAGGTGGTCTCGCTCATCGGGGCGTGGACGTGGTCGCGGTGGATCCACGGGATCTCGTGCAGTTGCCCATCGGGCAGCCGGATATAGATCTGGCGCACGTCGTGCGGGTTGAGGTGGACTTCCCACTTGCCGCCCGCGCCGGTGGGGCAGGGCCGTCCGCGGTGCTCGTTCAGCACGGCGTGGTCGTAGGTGCGGTGGTTGATGCGGATGCCGCGGCCGGTGACGGGATGCCAGCGCACCGGCAGCAGTTCCACGTAGTCGGCGCCGGTCAGAGGCAGCGGCACGTATCCGCACGCGCCCAGGAGCGCGCCCCACATCTCGTTCGGGGCCAGCGCCTTCTTGGGCAGGAGAGGGTGGCGCAGCCCGTCGTGGGGGCGGTGCTGCCAGCATGCGGTGATCCATTCTTCCAAGAGCTCCTGCAACTGGGCCACGGTGAAACGGGCTTCGTCCTGAACTGCCTCGCCGCGCGCGAGGACGTGGGGGCCGGTGTAGCCGGCGACGTGCTGCGCGAAAAGCGTGTTGATGCTGCCGAAGGTCCGCTCGACGGAGCCCTTGGCGGCCGGGGAGCGCGGCGGCGCGGGCTGCACGCTCACGCCGAGGCTCTCGCAGGCGGCCAGGAAAGCGGTGGAGACGAAGATGGCCCCGCGGTCGATGACGATCGTCTCCGGTACCACCACCGGCCGCGCCGCAGCAGACTGAAGCCGTGCGTCCAGGGCGAGGAGTCGGTCGTAGGGGACGGCGGCGTGGGCCAGACGCAGATGGTCGGGCCAGCCGGGCCGCACCGGGTGTGGTACGGCCATCTCCGCCAGCAGCAGCGCGGCGTCCACAGCCTTGGTGCCCTCCTCGCGCAGCACGGCCGCCACCACCGACCTGGTCGCTACCTCGAGAGCGATGGTGAGTTCCGGGCGCACCGGCTTGCCGTCCTCGCCGACGGCCATCACATCCAGCCGGGTGGTGTCGATCTGCACCAGCTCGCCCGGCCGCAGCGCCACCGTCGGTGTGAAGGGCCGCACCGGCGCGGTGGCGGTGCGGGCCGGGCGGCCCGGATGCTCCAGCGGGTCGGCCAGTACCCGCGCCAGCCGGTTGAACGTCGACGGCGGTGGCAGTGCCACCGCGTCCGGCTCGTGGGTGTCTGCCAGGATCTGCCCGGTCAGCTCCCGCAGCCCCTTCAGCGTGCCTTTGGAGCGGCCGCGCTGGCGGCGCAGTGCCTCCATGATCGCGGCCACCACCCGTTCATCGGCCTGCCCGGTCGCACTGGATGGTTTGCGGCGCGGGATCAGACCCCACAACCCTTGGTCGTGGTAGCGGGCACGCATGCGGCGCACGGTGGCCCGGCTGACCCGCGGCCAGCCCAGTCTGGTGAGTTCGTCGGCCTTGGCCTGCTCCCGCTCGGCCATCGACTGGCGCTGCGGGTCGTACTCGGGTCGGGGGACGCCGGTGCTGCCGGGCCCGTCGGGCAGTCCGGTCTCGATCTCGCGGATGTGCCGCTGCCAGGCAAGAGCTCGCTCCCGCTCCCGCTCGGGCACCGACTCCAGCAGCCCCCACGGCTGCACCCCGGTGGCGGGGGAGCCCACCACCGTGAACGCGGGGTCGGCGAACAGGAACGAGGCCAGGACCGAAGCCGTCTGCCCGGTCTCGCCGACCAGCGTCACCGACGCACCGGCCACGGCGGCCACCTGCCAGGTACAGCCCTGGAACGTCACATACGCGCCCAGCTTCACTTGCCTGCCGCTCGCAGCGGCCACGGTACGGCCCGGACGACCGGGTGTACTCACCACTGCTCGGCCTGCGCCTGCGCGTCCCACCAGGCCATCGCCCGTTCCCGGGCAGGCAGCTGCAGCGCCGCCCACACGGTGGCGGCCGGAATCTGCGGGGCGGCCTGTCCGAGGACCTCGAAGCCGTCGGCGGCCACCAAGCGGGCGGCCAGCACGCACCCGGTGGCCCCGTCGTCGGCGGCCAGGTGCACTCTTCCGTCGACCAGGCCACTCACCTGCCAGGTGCGGGCCTCGAACCTGACGTGAGCGCCCACCTCAACACACCGCCCGCCGGGGGGCGGTTACCTTGTGCCTGCTCACCTGTCATGCTGCTCCTGCTCCCCGTCGCCTGTGGCCGGGCGGGGGGTCACGAGGGTGTGCTCGCCCAGCGGCCGTGTCAGGTCCGCGGCCAGCCGGCCGTGCCACAGCGCGTGGTAGAGCACCGGCAGCGCGGTGAGGACCTCTCCCGCCGCCCCGGCCCCGGCCATCAGCGGCCGCGGCGCGGCGAACGCCTCGAGCACCGCCTGCTCAAGGCCACCCGCGTCGCGGTGGCGGGGGTGCCGGTAACCGGCCAGCCACCGCACGTTCGCCGCCACCACCTTCTCGGGCGGCACCAGGCGCCGGTAGGTGAACCCCACCGCCGCACACGCCGCTTCAAGCACCGCGGCGGCGCGCTCGGCCCGGTCTCCGGCGGGCGACGTCGTGGCGGGGCAGTCGGCGAGCAGGGCGCGCCCGTCGGCGTAGCGGGCGAACAGCTGGGGCACCCACGTCAGCACCCGCCCGCTGTCAGGATCGCGCCAGATCAGCCGCGCCGGCCGCGCCGACAGGCCCACAACGTGCGGATCGCGGTCCAGAACCATCAGCTGCGTGCACATCGCCTGCGAACCGTGCATCACATGCCGCCCGGTCGTGGCCGACCACCACCAGCCCGGCCCCCACCGCCGCCCCGGCACCACCGGGAACGCCGCCACCGGCGCCAGCTGCTCGAACCGCACCGCGACGGCGGCCTCCACCCAGCGCCGCTGCACGAGCGTGCCGTCCACCCCGGTGAACTCCGCCTCCACCGTGCCCGGTTCCGGTACCCAGTAGCCGCTGCCGGCGACGGCGGCTAAGCCGGCCGGCGCGCCGTCCTGGCTGCTGTCGATGATCACGTACTCCAGACAACGTCATACCGGTCGCGCCGCGCAGGCGAACCGGGCGGTAACCAGGACACGTTCTTCTCGGCTCCCGGCCCCTCGCCATGAGCGTGCGCGCCCACAATGCCACCTGGTGCCGCCCGTGTCAGTGCGGGTCTCTGCACCTTCCCGCCCGCCCCGCGAGCAATATGCGCGCCACGCGGGGCGGCTCTCCGCTGCACAATGAGGCATCTTCAGCCACCTGGAAGGAAGGCGTGCCGCCGATGCCGCCAACGCGCGTCCCTGTGGTCGCAGTGGACACCACAGAGTTCTTCACCGACCTCACCCTCTCGAAAAGCGCGTGGTCGCAGATGCGTGTCTGGGCCCTGAAGGGACATGCCGAGCTGTGGGTCCCGGAGGTCGTGATCCAAGAGGCAATGCGGCACTACCGGGGCCACCTCGACGACCATGTGAGAAAGCTGAGCGACGCCGACCACGCCCTGCACGAACTGGCCTGGGACCGCGACAGCCAGTCCTCCGTCGAGCGACGGCACGACGAAGTCGCCGCTCTCCAGAGCGGCTACGAGAAGTGGCTTCGAGCGCGGCTGGACAGGGTCGGCGCGGTCATCCTGCCCCTCCCGCGCATGTCCCACAAAGAGATCCTGGGACGCATGCTGCGTGAGGAGAGGCCTTTCCGCGCCAAGGGCGGCGGAGGGAAGAAGGGCTCGGACGGGTACCGCGACATGCTCATCTGGGCGAGCATCGCCGAGCACGGAGCCGAACACCTCGGCCCCCAGGACACGCTGTACTTCATCACCAGCAACCACAGCGACTTCTGCGAAGACCAGAAGACCGACACGGTCGCCCGTGCCCTCCTCGCGGACCTCACCGGACAGCCCCCGCAGGACAAACAGGTGTACGCCATGGGCTTCCAACCCCTAGACGGCAAGATCCCGGCCGTACAGCGCCTGGACAGGCTCGCGAACCTTGCTCAGATCCTGCCGAAGAGCGCACAGGACGCCGCCGAGCTGACGTTCCAGGACCGGCTGGCGACGGATGTTCACCTGCGTATCTGCCTGCAACAGGCTGTCAAAGATGCGTGTGACGAGCTGGCCGGCAGGGAGATCGACGACGTCGACCGGGTCGAGCCGTACGGAGCCGGCCTGGACTTCGACGAACTCCGTCTCCCACTCGACGATCCACGCCTTGCGGCGATCGACGTGCACCTGGACACCGTACGAGCCGCTGTCTACGGAACCGACCCCGACGCCCAGCCCGTTCAGCTCCTCGCCACCGTCACCGCCGAGGCCGAAGCCCACGTGGAGGGCTTCCTCCATGTCTCCGACCACAACGAGGACTCCGACTTCTCGGTCTCCCTCATCAACGACTACACCTACGAAGCGGAAGGCACTCGCTTGGTAGTTCTCCACTTCAACGCCCGCTTCGACCCCGACCACGAGAACGCCATCGAGCTCGATCTGGAGAAAGCCACCCCATTGGGCAACTGATGTCCGCGTAGACCGCCTACGAGACCGCCCTTCACAGCCCACGGCACCGGCCCTCGGGGCGCCAGCCGTCGACCTGGCCCGCGGCAAGAACCTCTGCCAGCTCCTCGGCGGGCAGGCGGGACCACTGGGCCACGTCCTGAAGCGCCACCCCGGCAGCGACGGCTGCGGCGGCGGCATGCAGCACGGCCCGGTCGATCAGCTCGGCACTGTGGCTGAGGTGCTCCAGCAGTTCCCGGGCCACCTCGGCGGTGGTGCCGCTGTGAACGCCGCGCAGCTGCGCCAGATCCTCGCGGGCCTCGTCGAGCAACGGCGTGATGTGGAAGCGGCGTTCGGCAGAAACGGTGGCACGCCACCGGGTGCCCGAGCCGCCCGCCTGTGCCTCCGCCACCATGACACGCAGCTGGCCGGCCATCGTTGCGGGCTGCTGCTCCCGCTTTAGATGCCACGGATCGTCCCGCCATCCCGGCGGCCCGCCGCCATGGCGGGCACGCACGATCGCACTCCTCCAGCCGCTCAGCGGGCCGCCGTAGTCGGCCGCGACCAGAGACCCCAGCCAGTCCCGGTCCACCCGCTCGCCCAGCCGGTGGCAGAACGGGTCGTCCCCGCCCTGCACCCGAGGCCGCATCCCCCCACTTGCGTGCCACGCCAGCTCGGCCATGTCCGGGTCCAGCAGTGCGTCGGCGACGGCCACTACTTCGGGGAAGACGACCGCGTTCCGGCCCACGATCCGCCACCGCTCCAGCTCCCTCCCGGTGTTGCCGCCCGCGACTTGGTGCAGCCGCCGCGGCCAGACCGCCTCGCGCTCCCAGTGCAGGGCCTGCTCCCACCACTGGGCCACCACCGCATAAGCCAGAGCGAACACCCTCTCCGGCTCTACTCCGATCCGTGCTGCCCGCCGGGCCACCCCGGCCCACCGCCGCTGCGCCGCGGCCACTTCCGGCACACCCCGCACGTCCAGATACTCAAGAGGCTGGTCGGCGTCCGCGTCCAGGAGCCACCGCCCGTGCCGGAGGCACACCCGCTCCCATCGCGGCGCGTACCGCACCACCCGCACGGCCGTCCCCGTACGCCGGGCCGCGCACAGGCGGCAGCCGAACGCCACCGGCCCGGCGACCGCGCCCCCGGTCCGCCACGCCGCCGCCGGCACCCCGTCCTTTCCGGCCGACAGCTTGGAGTCCTCCTGTCCCCAGGACGGCAACGCCCGCGCCAGCACGTCCTCCTCGACGCCGCACAGGCCTGCCAGGAGCTGCCGTCCGGCTGCGTTCAGCAGCACCTCGGCGTCGGCCCGCGCGCCCCCGCCGTCGTGCCCAGGCGGGTAGTTGCGCCACTGCCAGCACGACCGCAACACCTTCGCTTCCATCCCGTAGCGGCTCGCGATGCGGCAGATCAGCGACGAGGTCGTCTCCCCCTGCAGGGGAGCTGTCCGCAGGAGGACGGGATGATGGGTCACTCCACCACGGTCTCGTGTTCGCCGATCCGGGTGGGCGTTTTCGCAGTAGTCGTCCGGTCCTCGGCCCGTCGTCTGCTTACTTTCCCAGGCTTTGGGTCTCCCTTTCCTGGAGCCTGCAGGCGTTGGTGTGGCGGGGGATTGGCCCGTTCGAGCGTATCGTGATGATCCGATCGCACTAAGCTACGCCTGTGGTGGTTGGCGAAGATGCTCAGGTGAAGGGCTTCTCGGGGGCCCGCAGAGCCAAGCAGTGGCTCGAGGGCACGATGCGCATCTTCGGCGCGTACGCGAACACGGACTCGGAGTCCTGCGGCCGCCGGCTGACTCTGTCCTGGCCGTACGGAGGTCGGACGTTCTCCTTCGATCTGGGGGGCGCCATGCGCGGTGACCCTTACCAGAACGACATGTTCTGCGCGGAGGTCAAGAACTACGCGCAACCCAGCGATCAGGGAACCCAGTTCGACGAGTTCCTCGCCAAGTGCTACGTGGCCGCCCAGGCCCAGCACCATCTCAGCGATCACTTCATGTGGATCACCTGGGCACCGTTCCGGGCGAATTCCTGGGCCACCCTCAACTCACCTGACCAGGTAGAGACCGCAGTCCTTCAGCACAGCAGCCGTGTTTTCGGCACCAGCGACACCGAGGAAGCCCGAAAACTCCTGGACGTTGAACTCGCCCGGTCGGTCGCCGCGCGCCTGTGGCTGATCGTGCTCTCGGACAAGCAGGAAACCCTCCTGCCGCTCAAGGACTGGGCAGCCATCGTCGCCGCCGAACTCACCCGCAGAGAGGGCTCGTGGTGAACATCGTCGAGCAGTCGATCTCCCAGGCCATGGACGAGCCCGACGACCGGATGATGTTCACCCGGGTCAAAGACATCGTCGCGCGGCACCTGCGCCGTATGGACCCCGGCGCCACCGTCACCAAGACCGAGTTCTTCAACCACACCCATGTCCCCGACATGGTCTTGGAATGGCCCGGCAGACCCCGCACGCCGCGCCGGTTCATCTATCTGCGCACCACATCGGACCAGCGCGAGCTCGAGGACGACCTGCAGCGCCTTCCCCGTGCGGACCGGCCGGTGCTTCTGGCTCTCGGCCAGCTGCCCTCCGCCCGGCAACAGGGAGATCTTCCCCCGCTGCCCGGCAGCAGCACCGCGCTCCTCCTCGACGCTTCCGCGCTCGGCACACTCCAGCCGGCCGACGACTCTCCCGGCATCCCCCATCTGGTGTCCCGCTCCGTCCTCGAAGGCGGCCGCGGCACCCTCGACAAAGCGGCGACCGAGGAGTTCCTGAACACGGTCGTTCAGGGAGCCGAGGCCGCTCGCGCGGGAGAACGCGTTCCCACCCGCGACGCCGTCAACGCCCTCACCGCACGGATGACCACCGACGTCGCCGACCGGATGTCAACCTTCCTCGCCGCGCTCTGGCAAGGCGGCGGATCCACACTCGCCAGCTTCCCCGCACCCCAGCGAGGCGTCGGCCATCTCGACGAGACGGCCCTGATGTACCTGCTGGAATCCGAAGACATCACCGACGCCGCTTTCTGGAACCGGGTCGTCCGCATGATCAGCCTTCCCATCCTGCTGCGCACCCCGGCCGCCGGCACCGGCAACCTTCAGCACCTGATGCGTGAGGCGATCCGGCTCTGGACCAGCCGCGTCTGCATGATCGTGCCCGGCGCCGCAGACGCGGACATCAGCCCGTGGCGCTGGGCGGTGAAGGCCGGACAGCTGATCCTGCAGACCCCGCGTTTCCATGTGCTGGTTGCCCAGTCCCGACGCCAGGTCCCGCAGGGGCAGGAGCACGACCTGCCCCGCCTCGACGAGGTGAGGAACAGGGCCGACCGCTTCGGCATCCCGCTGACCTCTCTTCGCATGGTCGTAACGGACCGCCACGTCGGATACGGCGGCCCCGGCGACGACATCTCCCACGACGCCCAACTCGACGGCATCAGCGACGCGCTGGGACAGGCCGAGGGAGTCATCGAGGCCGATGCCCGCATCCCCTCCGGCGAGACTCTCCAGTGCCTGTTCGGCACCGGGATCGCCAGCGCCCGCGGCGCACGTACCCAGGTGCCGCTGGACGCCCTCCTCGGCACCACGGCACGCCTGCTCTCCGATCTCTCAAGTGATGAAGCCGAGAGGATCACCCAGCTTCTCGGTGCCCAAGGTCCACCCCCCGACCAGCCATGGAGTCAGCCCAGCTTCGACGACGTATAGGACTTGCGCGGGGCCGACTGGGAGCACGCCATCTTCACCAGCTACACCGCCTGGCGACAGCTACGTGAACAAGACGGCGGCATCGTCCACCTCGACCGACGCCTCCTCACCGTCGACCCGCTATGCCTGAAGGCTCCAGCGGAAGACACGCACTGCGCATCGAGCACTGAGGTCCTGAAGCGATACACGCCAGTGCTGCATAGACAGGGGGCGAAAGTCCTCCCGCCCCCTGTCTATGCGGACGCCGGTGACTGGCTGGCACTGTCTGAGCCAGCGGGTGGGGTCCCGGACGGTAGCCCGCCCGGTGGTGGATCGGGTGGCGGCTGGGGGACGGAGGCGGGGGCTGTGGCCTGACGGTAGTTGATGATTGCTTGGATTCTTTTTTCGGGGTCGGCGATTTCGTCGAGGGCGGCTGCGAATTTTTCGTCGACGATGTTTCCTTTGCGCTGGCGGTTGTGGTCGAGGATCAGGCTGGTGAGGGGGATGGCGAGGTATGCCGCGATGACGATCGCTCCCACGGCCCACCATGGCGCGCCGCCCAGAGCGCCTGCAAGGACGGCAGGGAGCCCGGCCAGGAGGCCGGCGACGGGTGCGAGGGAGGACGAGTTCATCGCGTGGATGCCCTTCCAGCACGCGACGGCTGGGCCGCCTCATGCCTGAACGAGTCGGCCTGGGCCGACTGGGACGGAAAGAGGCGGCACGTGTGTGCCAGAGGGTGAGGGCATGCCGACGGCCGGCGCCGCTGTGAGGCGGCCCGGTGATGTTTTACGGCAGGCTTTTCAGCGCCCCGGGATGGGACTTTCCTGTCCCTGGGGCGTGATTCAGAGGGTTTGCTAGGCGGTTTTTGCGGGGGAGGTTTTCTTCGGCTTTTTGGGCAGGGTGGGCTACACCTGTGAGCTAACAAAAAGAATGTTTACAAAGCCCCTGAGCCGATTCATCTGACCTCTGCCGCACCGCCTTTCTCTACTCGCTGGCCGCGTGCACCCTGTTGTGGGCACGCCAGACCTGCCCACCAGTATCGCTCATCGCGCCGCCTTCCAGGGCCCGTTCGGGAGCTTTCGGGGGCGAGGTCGTGTGCTTGGCGGTGGTTCGGGGCGGCGCAGAGGCGCTGAGCTCAGGGTTTCATGTCCGAACTGCTCCAGCCCTCAGTGAAGCTGGCAGTGATGAGGAGTTGTTGTTGGCCGGTGGCATTAACGCTCTGAAGCGGCCCCACTTTTCCGGTCTGAACTGGCCCCAGCGCCGGGGCGCACGGAAGCGTTCGGGGGTTGTTCCGGCTTGAGTTGGCCCCACGCGGTGGGCCGGACTGAGACGCTCGGTGTGGGCCGCCGTGAGGGGGCGATGCCGGGTGGCGTCCACGAAGGAAGAACTGTTCCTGCTGATCCGGCGGGACTCGTGGCGGGAGGGGCTGTCGGTTCGTGCGCTGGCGCGCAAGTACCGGGTACACCGTCGGCTGGTGCGGGAGGCTCTGTCGTCGAGCGTGCCTGCTCCGCGGCGGACGCCGCGGCGGCATTCACCGCGGCTGGAGCCGTTCAAGAAGACGATCGACCAGTGGCTGCTGGAAGATCTGGACGCGCCTCCGAAGCAGCGGCACACCGTCAAGCGGATCCTGACCCGGCTTCAGCAGGAACTCGGAGCCGACATCGCCTATACGACGGTGTGGGACTACGTGAGCCGACGTCGTCGGGAGATAGCGGAGGCGGCCGGAGCGGCGCCCGCGGCGGGGTTCGTGATCCGGCACAACCAGCCGGGCATGGATGCCGAGGTCGACTTCGGTGAGGCATGGGTCGATCTGGTCGGCGAGCGCACCAAGTGCTTCGTGTTCGCATTCCGGCTGGCCTACTCGGGCAAGGCGGTGCACCGCATCACGGCTTCCTGCGGCCAGGAGGCTTTTTTGGAAGGACACGTCCACGCGTTTCGCACGCTGGGCGGGGTTCCGGGCGGCCAGATCCGTTACGACAACCTCTCCCCGGCCGTGTCGAGGGTGATCCGCAAGAGTCGGTCGCGAGAAGAGCATCCGCGGTGGAAGGACTTTCGGCAGCGGTTCGGCATCACTGCGTTCTACTGCGAGCCGGGACTTCGCGGCGCCCATGAGAAGGGAGGCGTGGAGGGCCAGGTCGGTTACTGGCGCCGCAATTACCTGACCCCGGTGCCGCGGGTCGACTCCCTGGATGAGCTCAACGCCCGCTTCGCGGAGTTCGAGAGGGCGGAGGAGGCCAGGCGGATCGGGATGCGGATCCGAACCATCGGCCAGGACTTCGTCCAGGAGGCCTCGCTGCTGCTGCCGCTGCCCGAGGAAGGGTTCGAGACCGGCATCGCGTTCACCCCGCGAGTCGACCGCTACGGCCTTCTGTTGACTGAACTACCGCCAGAGATTCCGCAGTTCAGGGGAAGGATACGGGTTCCAGGGTCTACGTTTCCTGGTCGTGATCGGAGACGAGGAAGAGCACCGAGACCTGGCTGCATTGGTCGTTCCCGCGGTCGGGTCTTTGCTGGAGACCGGAAGCCGATGGGAGCCGTATCGTCTGGTCGATCCGAGCGGCGTCGGCGTCCAGGCGGTGACGGACTACTTCCGCGACCTGCAGGCGGCCGGCCGCGCCGAGTCGACCGTGCGTTCCTACGGGATGGACCTGCTGCGCTGGTTCCGCTTCCTGTGGGCGATCGACGTGTCGTGGGACCGCGCCACCCGCCTCGAAGCGAGGGACTTCTGCCGGTGGCTACTGATCAACAGGCAGCGTGACCGTCTGCACTGGCGTACCGGGCAGCCAACGGAGTCGTCGCAGGGTACACCGAAGCCGTACGCGGCCTCGGTGCGGGCGCACAACGAGACGGTGCTGCGCTGCTTCTACGCCTTTCACCTGGACATCGCTACCGGGCCCATCCTGGTCAACCCGTTCCCGCTGGACCGCTCGCGCCGAAGCGGCCGGGTGAACGCGCACCACAACCCGATGGAGCCGCACCGCAAGGAGCGGACAGGTCTCTACCGGCCCCGGGTCCCGAAGCGCATTCCGCGCAGTATCCCGGATGAGGAGTTCAACGAGATCTTCGCCAAGCTCCCCTCGCACCGGGACCGGGCGTTGGTCGCGTTCTATGTCTCCACCGGGGCGCGGGCTTCGGAGCTGTTGTCGACACTGCAAGGCGGAGTGGACCCCGGGCGGCAGCTGATCTCGGTGGTCCGCAAGGGCACCGGTGCGGTTCAAGAACTCCCAGCGTCCACCGACGCGTTCGTCTGGCTGCGGCTCTACCAGCTTCAGATGGGCGATCTCATCCCGAGGGGCCGCCGGCAGCCATTGTGGTGGACGCTTCGACGCCCGGTCCGCCCGCTGACCTATCACGCGGTTCACCGCATGTTCGAGCGTGTGAATCAGCTGGTGGGAACCTCGGCGACGCTCCACGCACTACGCCATACCGCAGCGTTCCGGATGGCCGAGGACCCTGCGCTGCCGCTGACGGACGTGCAGCTCGTCCTCGGGCATGCACAGCTCACCACGACACAGCTTTACCTGACGCCCCGCAAGGAAGACGTGATCCGTCGGGTCCTGGCCCATCACGCCGAGCAGAGCCGGCAGGCCGCCGAGCGGAAGGCGCCCGCTCCAGCGCCGGGCTATCGGCCGGAGACGATGGACGTGCTGTTCGGCAAGGATATCGCGTGATCGCCGCCGAACGCCTTGCTGCTACGCGTGTGGTCTCCCAGCCCCATCTCTCGGCCCAGCAGCAGACCGAGAAATTCCCGCCTCGACCCGTCTCAGCACACTGGCCTGCTGCCGAGACGGACCGCGACGGAGTGCTGCGGATGTGGATCGAGGCGACACCGAGGCAGGAGGACCCTCGCAGCCACGACTTCCGTCGGCGCGGCCTGATGCTGATGCTGGACTGGTTGCAGGAGCAACCGGGCCGGACCTGGCACCAGCGCTGGCACGCCAGTGGCGCCGATGCGGCCGGAGAGCGGTGGGCTGACGACCCGGCGAGCTGGCTGGAGCGGCACGACAAGTTCTCGCGGACCAGGCTGGAGACCATGACCAGTTCCCTGGTCGTCATGATCGGGGCCGACGTCATCCGGCCCTCGCTGAGCTGGTTGCTCACCGGAGGCAAGAAGCGCAAGCTCGCCCGGAACATGATCCGCTCGCGTGACGCTGGTGGCTTCGCTCGGTTGGACGACTTCTGCCGGTCTGATCCCGGGATCAGTGACATGGCCCACCGCGCAGCGTTGTTCCGCACCGCGGTCATCATCGCTGCCAAGGGCGGGATGGTGGCCGACATCGTGGTCGGTGACCTGCTGGAGGTTCTGGCGGTCGAGGCCGAGTTGCGCGGGAGCCGCCGCTCCGGCTCGGCCACGTTCCGGGCTCTGCGCGAGACCGGAGTCTTCGGTGCCGGCGTCCCCACGCTGCGCGAGATCCGCAGCATCGGCCAGCGTCCTGTCGAGGAGCTCGTCGACCGCTACCCGATCGCCTGCCGCCCGATCCGCGACCTGCTGGTGGAGTACCTCAAGGAACGACAGCCCGCCCTGGACTATGGCACGCTGCGCGGACAGACTTACCAGTTGGCCAAGTGCTTCTGGAAAGACCTGGAGCTGCACCATCCCGGCATCGACTCGCTACGTCTTGCCACCGACGTCGCCGCGGACTGGAAGCAGCGGTTGCGCACCCGGCACACCACGACCACCACCGACGGCGGGGACCGGGTCGAGGTCGCCGTCGAGCGGCTCGGCTACCAGGACACCCTGGCCTGCGTCCGGGCGTTCTACCTCGATCTGGCCCAGTGGGCCCTGGAGGACCCCGGCCGGTGGGGACAGTGGGTCGCACCCTGCCCCGTCAGCCAGCAGGACCTTAGCCGGCGCAAGACCACCCGGCGGCGCAAGGCCCGGATGGACGCCCGCACCCGCGAACGGCTCCCCGTGCTGCCGATCCTCGTCCGCTCCGCCGACCAACAACGACGGGACTCCCAAGCTCTGCTCGCCGCCGGACGACAGGCCAACCCCGGGCAGCAGTTCAGCGCCACCGGCCAGACCCTGATCCGGATCCACCGGCCGCACGCGAAGCCAGACAACGTCTGGGCCGAGGACCCGACCACCCGGCAACGACACCTGCTCAACCGCGAGGAGGACAACGCCTTCTGGGCCTGGGCCATCATCGAGGTCCTGCGGCACACCGGCGTCCGTGCCGAGGAGATGCTGGAACTGAGCCACCACAGCCTGGTCCAATACCGGCTGCCGACCACTGGGGAGATCGTCCCACTGCTGCAGATCGCCCCGTCCAAAACCGACGCCGAACGGCTGCTGGTGGTCAGCCCCGAACTGGCCGACGTGCTCATGTCGACGTACTTCTCTGAGTGCTCCGCCAAGTACAGACAAACGTGCACCGCTTGGTGGTCTGCGTGATGGTTGGCCGTGGGCGGTGCAGGGGTC
>NZ_JBEOXO010000054.1:0-23267 GCF_040296605.1 Streptomyces sp. NPDC002088
TCCGGCGAGTACTTACTGGGTGGCGCCACTTCTTCCTCGTTTCCTCTTCAGGACAACCCTATTGGGTCCCTGTCCGGAAACTTCGTGGCCCCTCACCCGTCCTCTCCCGCGGTTCCTTCGCGCAGCAGACTCATAGCCAGGCCCGTGACGGACACACCGAACCCGAGCACCGACGTCAACGAAGGGGTGTCGTCAAGATCTCCATTGCTGCCCGTCACGACGAAGACCACGCCTGTGACGACCACCGCCGCCATCCAGATGCCATGCCGCCAGTACCGCATTGCGCGGCCCCCCGCCCCCGGCTTCCCCCTGCCTGGAGAATACGTTCCGCCACCGCCCCTGGGAACGGAAGAGCGCGCACTGACAGGGACGTGCCGTACCGAACCCCGCCCTCTCGAAGAGTCGGCCGACAACCGGCAGTTACCGATCGCTACCAGTGCTCGTGATCACCCGGATTTGCTCGGACGGTGCTCATGGGCACTGGGAATTGCTCACGTTTTTCCGGAACCTTCGACGTGGTCGACGAGCGTGCCCAGGAGCCTGACGTCGCCAGAGCGGGCGATCAGACCGGTCTCCTCACCGAGTTCGCGGACCACCGCGGCGTCGAAGGACTCCCCGGCATCTACGGTTCCGCCGGGCAGAAGCGGGCGGGTTCGCGGATTTCTGGCCGGGGAGTCGCAGGAACCCACACATGAGTGGTTCCTCGACGGCTTTGAGTATGGCGGGTTCGGGGCCTGATGCTGGTGCGCTGGTGTATTCGACCGCCACGAGTTCTCCGCGGGCAGTTCAGCAAGTCCCTGTCAGTGATCTTGGCTCGCGGGGCGCGGATTCGGTTAAAGCCAGTCGGCTCCTCGATGGTGCTCCCGTAGGGTTCGCGGGTTAACGCGATGGAGGGGCGGTTCGGAACGTGGCACCCAGGACAGTGACGCGGAAGCAGTTGGCGGGGGCGGCGCGCGCCGCGCTGGGTGGCGGGCGGCGGCTGGAGGGGGTCAAGCGGGTCGCAGGCGGCAGCAAGAAGGGTGTGTACCGCCTGGTAATGGACGACGCGACGACTGCGATTGCCTATTTGTGGGACGACACGGAGAACTTCTGGCCGGCGGCCGAGGGTGACGACGATCTCACCGACCCGTTCTCGCCCGGGCTCGGGCTCGATCTGTTCCAGGCCGCGCACGCGCGGCTGGACGGGCTCGGCGTCCGCGTTCCGGCGATCCGTCTCCTCGACCGCGACGGCGCTTACTGCCATGCGGACCTTGCGATCGTCGAGGACCTTCCGGGGGAGAGCCTTGAGGAGTTGCTCGCGCGCGCCCCTGACGCGGCGGCTGTGGTCATGGTCCGGCTTGCGGAGTCGCTGGAGGCGATGCGACGTCACCGTGCACCGGCCTACGGCAAGGTGGCCGTGGTCGATGGTGGAGGAACGTCGCGCGGTACGTCTTGCGAGGGTGTGGTTGTTGACCGCGCGCTGCGGGACCTTGCCGAGGCGGCCTCTCGCGATCTGCGGATTATGGGTGTCCGCGGGCGGCTGGAAGAGCGGCTGCTGAGCCTGGCGGCGGCGGTGCGGCCACGCACGGAGTATGCGGTCGTGCACGGCGAGCTGGGGCCCGACCATGTGCTGGTGGATGCGGACGGGAACCCCGTGGCGATCGACATTGAGGGATTGATGTACTTCGATGTCGAGTGGGAGCACGTCTTTCTGCGAATCCGTCTGCCTGACGCCTACCAGCCGCTGGAGGTGGACGGTATGGACGAGGACCGGCTCGCGCTCTACATGCTCGCGCAGCGGCTTTCGCTGACGGCGGGTCCCTTGCGGCTGCTTGACGGGGACTTCCCTGATCGGGCCTTCATGGCGGGTATCGCCGAGTACAACCTGAAGCAGGCACTGAAACTGGCCCACGCCTGAACTCAGACGCGGAAGGCTGAACACTTCCTCGCCTCCGTTGGATTGGCCAGTGCCCTCATCTGCTACTGCCGGTGCGCACAGGGCGGATGTCCGTGAAAACGGCAGGGAAGAGGGCCAGGTAGCGTGACGAGGACGGGAGGAGCAGGAATGAATGTGGTGTGGGCGGCGACGGCACTGGAGACCGGCTGGTTCTCAGGGCTCGAACGGCACTCGAATGCCCAGGACCTTGAGGCTCACATCAAGGCCCTCGGAACCGGCCTCGGCCAGGGCTACCTTGAGATCCGGCGGCCAGACGGCGATCTCCCCTACTTGGCTCTGGGCTTCAAAGGAGATCACGCTGTCCTCCACCTCTTCGACAACTCTGGCGGAGTGTCTCTTCGTGCAGGCGATGATTCCGCGGCACCGAGCGCCGAGGTCGAAGTGGTGATCATGGACGAACTACACGCGTTCACCGTAGACGTCGCACTGTCCATGGATCATGCCTGGGGCATCGTTCACGACTTCATCCAGACAGGGACGTCTGGTGAACTGAGTGATTGGTACAAGTTGTAGGCAGGGCTCCTGGCCTTGCCCGGGATCACCGTGACGGGCAAGGCGGCCGAGGTGCGGGTGTTTCCGCCCGTACCGCTCGACGGGAGGCCCAAGGAGCTGGCCAGGCTCCAGGTCTCCGGTACCGATTTGGACGATCCCGAGCCGCCCGCGGCGGCGGACCCGGCGGCCCCCGTGCTGTGGCTCAGCCCGGACCTCGACATGTCGGCCGGCACGTCAACTGAGACCTCTTCTTACCCATGCGTCTCAGTTCTCAGCGAGGGACAGGGCCGCCACGGTGAGGATGGGCCGTGTGGATGTACTTCATGGCAGTGGTGATGGAGATTCCGAAGACACGGACGAGGTGGACTGGATCTTCGGTCTCGCGAGCCTCGTCCAGGATTCTGTCGGCGCGTACAGCGCGCAGAGTCAGACCGGCGGGATCGAAGTGCCTGTAGACGTAGTCCGCGGAGACAGGATCGGTCGCGTTAGCGGTCTGTTGAGTGACCAGAAGGTACGAGTTGACGGTGCGTGGCCAACGCTGATGGCGGTACGGAGCCAGGCATGCAGTAGGGCAGCTGTGGTGTCGTCGAGGTGGACGACGTGACGGCCATGGGGGCGGCGGATCAGAAGTTGCCGTCGGGTAAGCAGAACGTCGGAGAGGACGAGGTTGCGCAGGTCGGTGCCGCTGGTTGTGTGGAGGGCGACCAGGGCGAGAACCAGGCGGGTAGCGGGGTTCGAGCTGGTCTCCAAGAGCCCGGCCAGCCGGTCGGGGGCCAGGGTTGTGGGCAGGGGTTCCTGACGGGTGATGCGGAGTCCACGAGTGGGGTCAACGAAGACGAGCTTGGCGTGTTTCAGGGCTCGAAAGAGCGACCGCACCGCCACAGCGCGCTCGTGGGCGCGTGGGCCTTTGACCGCGGTGACAGCGTCCGTGACGTCAGCCTCCGTCACCTGGCGCAAGGTGGTGTAGCGAGTGGTCCAGTCAGCGAGTGGCGTGGCCAGGTAGATGAGGTAACGGCGCAGGGTGGCGTAGTCGGTGACGCGGTGGTGGGACCTGCTAGCGCCACGCAAGACCCCGACCCACGTGCCGAGTTCGTCGCTGATTCGTGGAGGGAAGGCGGCAATGGTGCGCTGGACGAAACCCTCGTCGCGGTTGCGCCGCCGCGGCGAGGTGACGAGCTGCTCGCGTTGGTCCAGGAAGGCGACAAGCCCGCGAATGCGCCCCTTGCCGCCGAACACGCGGTGCAGCGCCCGGAGCTCATCCTCGCGGAAGACGGTGTCGGCGCCCAGCCAGGTGGCGGCCACTCGTAGAACCCGAGCACAGGGCTCGTGGACCTGCTGGTTCCAGCGGTTCTCGGTGGTGTACCGGGCGAAGTCCGCCAGCAGGGCCTTCACCGGCGGTAGAGGGACCGGCAGCAGTGCTCCGGCCAGCGGGCGCCAGTCCCGCTCGACCTCAAAGATCGTCGCCTGACCTTCAAGTACGGCTGGCGGACTGAGCTCCCGGCGCTCCGCGAGGAGCTCGCGACGGGTCGCGCTGCCGTTTGCCAAGGACGTTCCCGCAAACCGTAGTTGTCGCCAGGTCGAGGCGTCGGTGTCAGGTCCCAGCTGAAGGCGCTGTCGAGTGCAGTCGCGACATCGACCGTTGCGCAGGGGTAGCGGCCCGGCGCCACACCGACCGCAACATCCTCGCTGGTCAGCGTATATGCGACGCCAGTGCCTACAGGCGTCGCACACTTGGTTTCGGCCCCACGAGAGGCAGTGATCGCAACTTCGTGGCTGAGGTCGGGGGCGGGCCCGCTGGGCGTGCGGCAGCAGGACCACTTCGCGGTCCAGGTCAGGGGCAAGCCAGCCAGCCTTGTTCAGGACCCGGGTGACTCCGACGGGCCGGTGAGGCAGGGCGTCAAGGATCGCGGCGTCGACCAGGTCCTGGCCGGCCGCGTCGCGCGCCGCCAGCGCAAGGGCCAACATGTTCATGGCACTGACGCGCCAGGCACGCCCGAGGCAGTACTCGGCCTGCACCTGATCGACCAGCGGTTTGAGTCGGATCAGATCGTCTTGGAATCGGCTGCGAATCGCGACGGCGTGGCGCTCCAGCATCCGGTACGGCGCAGGGAACAGGGCCACTTGTCCACGGACTGCCGGCGGACAGATCCGCTCGTCGTCCACGACGAGGGCGGGGCGCTGAGCGCGTGCCCAGCCAGGTGCGTGGTAGCGGCCGTCAGTCTGCAGGCGGTAGGTGCCGGTGGGTAAGGCAGGCCGACGGACGGAAGCGGGCAGACAGAACGCGAGCTGGGTCCATGCCGGCTGCTCTGCGGCTCTTGCAGGTTCGAAGTACCAGGCCGCGTCGTACTCGGTGACAGCTACGACACACGCCCGGCAGAAGCCTTCATCGTTGGTGCACCACAGCCGCTTACACCGTCTGCACTCGCACTTCGCGTGGTTCCGTTTGGCGCGCCACTGGTGGCAGGGGGAGCAGAACGGTGACTGGACCCGCAGCCCCCAGCCGAGGCAGCCGGCGCACTGCCCCAGCGAGGGCAGGCGCTTTCGCCTTGGGGCCACCTCAGTTCGGTGGGAGCGACCTGGGCCGCCCCGCCCCGGTGGACCGGCGCGGCACCGGTCTGGGCGACTCACCCGCAGCCGTAGCGAGCCCCTCGTCCTGGGCCACCGGCGTCTTCCCGGCTACAGGTTCGGCGACGAGCAGGTCCGCGACCGTGCACTGAAGAGCAGCGCAGATCAGGTCCAGGTCGTCCAACCGCACCGTTACCGGTGTGCCCGACCAGAGCGCGGAGACCTTCGACATCGACGGAGTGAAGCCGACTTCTTTGAACACGGGCATCAGGTCACTGGGCCTCCAGATGCCTCGGTTGGCCGCTGCCCACCGCAGGTTCCACTTCACGACAGACCCCCCGTGTCCACGCGCAGTCGTTGTGCGGCCCGAGCCGACGAACGTCGGCTGGCCATCTCTGGATCGCTCTGAGCGGACAAAATGTACCGAACCGTGGTCGTCGTCCACTCATGGCCGAGTAACTTCTGCACCTCCCACAGCGACATCCCCGCCTCGTAACGGTGTGTGGCACAAGCATGCCGAAGCAGATGAGGAAAGATCCGCTCGACCGGACCTGCCAGGTGGGCCTCCGAGGCTCTCGCCAGCGCCTTCCGTAGCGTCGACGTTGTCACCGCCGGGCCAACAGGGTTCGGCATGCCGCCAAGATCTCGCGCCAGGCGCTCCGAGGGCCACACCGGCGACTCAGGGTGCTCCGGGTCGTCTGAGAACAACCCGCGGACTTCCTCCACGTACCACCACAGCAACTCACGTCCCTCGGCGAACAGAAACGCCTCTCGCTGCCGCGGCCCCGACCCTCGGGCGCCCTTGCCCTGGACGACGAACCGCCCGAAGTCGCCGGCCTCCCAGTGCAGGTCCTTCATACGCATCTGGCACAGCTCCGAAGCCCGTACCCCGGAGATGTAGATCAACTTCGCCATCACGTAGTCCCTGCACGCCACCGCCTCCTTGCGGGCGTGCGCCAGCTCCCGCCGCCAACCGGCGAAGAACTCGTTGACCGCCCGGGCCGACGGCGGCACCCGCAGGCCGAAGTCACCGCGGTGTGCGTGTCGGTTGAACGGATCGACCGGCGACTCGACCGCCGCCCCGAACCGCTGGAAGATCTCGTGCGCGTAGCGTTGCTCCAGGAATGCGAAGAAGTGGTCGATCCGGTTCAGCTTCGATCGCACCGTCGGTGCCTGGCGTTTGCCGACTCCGGCGAAGTAGCCGTCGACGTGGCGCGGCGTAAGCCGCCACGGCACGACACCGTAGTGGTCGCACACCTCGATCACCGGCTTCGTCAGCCCGTCCAGGGTGGAGGACGCCAAGCCCGCCACGTCTCGCGCCCACTGGTACTCAACCAGCGCGTCCATGAAGAACAGCTGCTCGTCTTCCTCGTCCGCCCCGCCTGCGTACCGGCGCTGCAGCAACAGCACATCGCTCAGCCCCGGCTCGCCGCCCAGCAACTCCGGCCCTGCGGCGGGCAGTTCACTGGGCGGCGGTACGAGGGAGAGCACGCGCGTCCCGGGATCTGCCATAGACGCTGAAATTACAGCAGTGAGTCCTGAAATTCAGGAGAACGGCCCAACATCTGGAGAGGCTGATAAAGGATCCCATCGCGCCTCCTGCCAGCCGAAATGGAACGACGCGCCGATCAGCCCCTCAGGGAACCCGCTCGTACTCCAGTTAGGGCCCACTGCCCTGAGCGCCAGATCGGCTTGTTCGCCGATCGCAGGTGGAGCAGGTAGCGACCCTCGTCGTCCGTGAGCAAGGCCGCCGTGCCGGGAACGACCGGCCAGTCGATCACGACGCGGGTGTGCTTCTTGACGAACACGTGCGGATCGTCACTCGCGGCCCTCGTGGCGCCCTCGGTGAGGGGGTGGATGGTGATCTGCGGGCAGAGGGCGGCGCGGTGGTTGCGCTGCCAGTGCTGGACCTGTTCGGCCATCTCCTGGGCAGCCAGATGGCCGCTGGGACCGTAGCCGTGGGCGACCAGCTCGTACACTCCGTTGCCGTCATCGCCGTCGGAGAAGCGCTCGGTGGCCAGCCGCGCGAGGGAGGGACCCCGCACGATCGCGGCGCCGGGCCAGTGCTTGGGCGGCGGGTTGAGGACCCCGTTGCGGCCACCGGGGTCGACGGAGAGGCGGCAGAAGCCGGGCAGGGCGCCGGCCAGGTAGAGGGTGAGGGCGTCGAAGGGTTCCTGGCCGCAGACGGTGACGTGAGTGTGCGCCACGTGCGGCTCGCGGGCAAGGGCCGGTGCGAGCTGGTCGACGGGCATGGGGGTGCCGTCCTCCCAGGACAGGTGGACGCCGGTGCCCGGGACAGTGCGGCGGTTGGCTTCCCAGGCGCCGGCGCCCTGCATGGCCACGAAGCCGCAGACGATGAGCGGCTCGCCGCTGTGGAGGGCACCATCGTTCTTGGTGAAGCCGATGGCCCACGTGTACTGGTGCAGACGTAGCGGGGCGACGAGGCGTCCGCCGTCGGCGAGGGCGTCAATCCAGGGGAGGTCCCAGGTGTCGACGGTGACCAGGATGGCGTCGAAGCCGCCGTCCGGCACGATGCCGACGGGCAGGTACTCGGCATCGGCGCTGACCACGCGGACGCGGTCGTATCCGGTCTGGGCCAGGTAGCGGGTGGCGCGGTCGGTGACGGCCGGGTCGATGTCGAGGGTGGTGACGCCGCCAGTGGGGCCGACGAGTTCGGCGATCAGGGCGGCGTTGTAGCCGCCGGAGCCGATCTCCGGGACGCGGTGGCCGGGCTGGAGGCGGGCGGCTTCCAGCATGTCGGCCTGCAGCCAGGGTGCCGAGATGGAGCTGGTGATGCGGCCGTCGTCGCTGTGGCAGGTGGCGACGATGTCGTTCGCGTACGCCTCCTGGGGAGGTACTTCGGGGGCGAAGGCGTGCCGGGGCACGGTGCGCAGGGCCTTGTCGACCGCGGGAGTGCGGATGTGGCCGGCGTCGGCGAGCTGGTCGGCCAGATGGTGGCGCAGTGCGCCCGCCTCGTCGAGGCCGGTGGTGGGAGGTGTCGTCACGGCGGGCCTTTCGGTCGAGCGGGTCATGCGGGATCCGCGACGGTGGGTGCGGCGGGGTTCGGGATGCTGGCGTTGGGGGCGTACTGGGCGGCCTGCGCGTCGAACATGGCGGCGTACCGCCCCTGCGCGGCGATGAGTTCTTCGTGGGTGCCGTGTTCGGCGAGGCGCCCGTGAGTGAGGACGTAGATGCGGTCGGCGTGGCGGACGCCGGACATGCGGTGAGTGACCAGGACGACGGCCCTGTTCGGAGCGGCGAGACGGCGGATACGGTCGAAGGCTTCGATCTCGGCTTCGGGGTCCAGGGCAGAGGTGGGCTCGTCGACGATGAGGACGCTGTCCGCCTGCGATGTTGAGCTACGCCAGTGCGTGCGGGCGAGACCCACTTTCTGCCATTCCCCGCCGGACAGTTCGATGGCGCCGCGGAACATACGGGCCAGCAGACTCCGCAGGCCGTCGGGGAGTTTGGCGATGACCGGGCCTGCTCCGGCATAGTCGACGGAGGGCTGCAGATCCTGCGGTGTGGCGGCGTGGGCGGGGCGGCCGAGGCGGATGTTCAGCGCGGCGGTCACGGGCCAGCGCTGGAAATCCTGGGTGAGCAGGGAGACGCGCTCGAAGACCTGGGAGCGGTCGAGGTCGCTGATGTCCGCCTCGCCCCAGCGCAGGGTGCCGGCCTGGGGCAGCAGCATGCCCGACAGGATCTTCATCAGTGTGCTTTTGCCGGAGCCGTTCTCGCCCACCACGGCGGTGACCGAGCCCATCGGCAGGGTGAGCGACACCTGGTCCAGGGCAGCTGTGTCACGGTCTGGGTAGCGGTAGGTGACGCGGTCGAGGACGATCTCCTTGATCTCTTCGGGGACCGGATTGCCGCCCTCGGGGATGGTGCGCTGTGCTGCCTGGGCCAGGAACCGGCCGTGGTCGCGGACGTACAGGGACTCCTCGTGCAACTGATTGATGTTCATCACCAGCGCGCCCAGGCTCGCCGACCCCGTCCGCACCGCGATCACGGCGGTGCCGGCGATGGCGAGGCTCATGTGACCGGCCAGGATCAGCCAGAACATGGCCCCGTATGTCGCGGCCATGGCCAGGCCGGACAGCGCGGAGGCGACCCACTCCGTCAGGGCCTTGCTGGAGGCGAGGCGTTCCTGTTCGGCCTCGGCGCTCTCGGCCATGCGCTGGTAGCGGCTGAGGAGGAAGGCGCCGACGGCGTGAAGCCGGACCTCCTGGGCGGCGCTGCGCTCGGTGAGCAGGTTGCCGATGAGTCGGCTGGCCCGCACATGCTCGATCCAGCTCATCACCGACACGTACCGTTCCTGGGCCACGCGCATGGCGCCCCAGCCGCGCGGGGCGGCGATGAGGATCAGCATGGGCAGCAGGACGGGGTGGAGGACGGCGAGGACGCCGGCGGTGGTGACCAGGGAGATGAGGCCGTTCAGCGCGGCTACGCAGGCACCGATCATGCGGCGGGCAGAGCCCGGACCGTACTGGGCAACGTCGACGAGCCGCCGGAAGTCGGGGTCGTCGATGGCTTCCAACTCGACACTTGCGGCGGCGGCCAGGTACTGGGTGGTGGCGATCCGCTCGACCATCGGCTCCAGGCGCCCGGCGCGAGAGGTCGACCACGCGGAGAGGGCGGAGTTGACCACACCGATGGCGGCGGCGGCCAGCAGTCCGGGCAGCAGCGCGTGCAGCCGCTGGGCGGCGTCGCCGCTCCCGGCGAGCAGGGCATGCATGACGGCGTTGATGGCGAGCAGGGCGACGGCCGCGGCGACGCCCTGGCCGATCTCGCTGACCGCCACGGCGAGCAGCGCCCGCCGGTCGGCGCTCCACGCCATGCGCAGGGTGGTGCCGACGAGGGCCGGCATGGAGCGCAGCGCTGACATCATGGTCAGGTCCAGGCCCGCGTGCTCGTGGTGGGACCAGCCCATGTCGTAGCGCAGCGGTCCGCCGAACAGCTCCTGTTCGGCGTCAGAGACCTGGGGTTCGGCCATCTTCACCGGTCCGAAGAACCTCTTCACCGGGCGCCTCCCGAGGTGGGCCAGTTCAGTGCCCGGTACGACGGGCCGCGGGTGAGCACGTGGAAGATGGCGACGGTGTAGCGGTGGCAGTCCGGCGGGGGTTTCTCCATCAGCACCCAGAACAGCCCTTCGTGCTTGTCCGGCTCGGCGTTGCGCGGTGCGCCGGTCCAGGACTGAGTGACGAACACGGCGGTGATCCGATCCGTGCCCCCGGGCTCGTGGTGGTGGACGAGGCCGCCGAACTCTTGCTGGTCGGCGCTCATGCGGACGCCGGTCTCTTCCTTCGCTTCGCGCCGTGCCGCGCGGTCCAGCGGTTCGCTTCCCTCCAAATGGCCTCCGACAACGGTGAGCTGTCCCGGTGCCAGGTCCGTGTTGGGTTTGCGGCGCACGCACAGGACGGCGCCGGTCGCCCGGAGCATGATCTGGGCCACGTCCGCGATCAGCGGGTGAGGAGCTTTACTCAACGCCGTCCCTCCTGCATCAGTCGCTTGACGGTGGCCCGGCCGCGCGCGGTCACGAGTGCGTCGCCGTACCGGGGGCCGTACGCGAGAGCACTGGCCGCGTCGGCTGCGGCGAACGCCACGAGCGCGCACTCCTCGGCATCGGACAGAGACCGGCCATACCCCTCGAACAGGGCGGTGCGCAGCTCAGGGTGGTCCGGCCATAGGGAGGTGGCGAGCTTGACGAAGTCGGAGACCAGCGGGCCCGGTTCGCTGCGCTCGAAGTCGATCAGCGCGCAGCGGCGGCCGTTCCACAGCAGGTTGCGCTCCCAGAAGTCCCCGTGGCGCCACCCGGCGGGAAGGGGGCCGAGGCCCGGCAGCGTGCTCACGAGGCGGCGCAGCGTGTCGGCTTCGGCGGTGGACAGGTGGTCACTGGCCTCCGCGATGTGCCTGTCCAGCCCGGACTGTGCACTCTCGACAACGAGCGCGGCCTCGTCCTGCGCCTGGTGGCCGGGCAGAGCCTCGTGAAAGCGGCGCAGGAGCTGGCCGGCTTGCCGGTGGGCGGCGCGGCGGCGCGCGAGCGACTCCTCTCCCTTCAGCGGTTCGCCGTCCACCGCGGTGAGGATCAGGGCGAGCAGGTCGGCGGAGTTGTCTTTCAGGGCGGGGGCGTTGCCGTGACCGAGATGAGGGACGGCTTCGCGGTAGGCGCGGGTCTCCCGGGTATACAGGACCGGCTTGGGCGCCACCTTCACGTAGTGGTCGCCGGTGCGTCCGGTCACCTTCCACACCTGGGAGTTCTCCCGGGGGTGCGAGGCGTCCTGCACGGCCTTCAGGGGGCCCAGGACCGTTTCCACCCAGGAGGCGAGGGGCGCCGGGAGGCGTGTGGAGTCCATCATGCCAGGTACCTCGTATCCGGTCGTGCCTCGTCGGCGAGGAAGACGGCGCCAGCGGCGGGGCGGGCGGTGGTGTCCGAGGAGGCTGCGGTGTTTTCGAACGCAGGATGAACGAGCGCAGGGCGGCGTACGGGATGCATGGGTGCTCCTCGAGGCGAGATGCGGACAGGTGATCGGGTAACGGGGGGTCTTCTGTCGCCGTCACGGGTATGCGAGGGCGAAATCTAGAACCTGATTTCGAATATTCGGGCTTCTCCGTGCGCGGCGGTGGCCTGCTGTGACGCTGTGTTCGATCACTCATGTGGGTTCCGGTACCTCCTGTGGGGGATTGCCAGGCGTGGGCGTGGCCATCACAGGGGCCAGTTCCGGGCGGAGATCGACGGCATGGCGCAGGAAGCTGCGCTTCGAGTAGTAAGTGTGCTCGGTCGCCCACCCGCGGGAGGAGAGATGGCCGCGGAGCCAGTCGTTGATGCGTTCCATTTCGCGCAGGACCTCGTCCTGGTCGTGGTCGAGGACGCTGCGGGAGCGGAGGTACTCCAGCTCGCATTGGGAAAGCACCACTTCGGATGCTGCCAGGAGCGAGCAGCGGTCGAGGAAGATGCCGTAGACGTGACCGGTGCGCATCGACTCGCACTGGATGTCGTATCGGAGGCGTTGGAAGGGCGGCATGGCCCGGACCTGGAGGCCCAGTTCTTCGCTCAGGTATGACTCGAATCGGTCGGGGGTGACGTCGAGGCCGGGGGTGAGTTCTTCGCGGCGGGCGAAGGTGTCCTCGGTGAACCACTTCCGCTTGAGTACGTGGCCGGCGGTGGCGGTGGGGATGAAGGAGGCGTAGCCGATCTCGGGCTCGGGGCCGGTGACGTCGAAAAGGTGATTCTCGGTGTGGTGGATCTGGAACTCTTCCCGGTACTCCGGTCGGCAGCCTTCCAGTTCGCCGTCGCGCAGGGCCTTGAGTAGTTCCATGGACGCGGCCCAGATGTCTGGCGCCGGATCGAGGGTGTACTTGAACTCCAGCTCGGTGCCGGAGAAGTGCTTGCGAAAGTACCGAAGGTGGTTGTTGAGCGCCGTGCTCGACTCGGCGTGAGCGGACAACACCGGTTCGAGCCAACGCAGTTCCTCGGCCGGGCCGTGGTCGACCGGTTCGCGAGTGGTGCGGACGAAGCAGGCGTCCTCGAGGTGGAAGCGGATCTGCGCGTATGCGTGGTAGCCGCCGCTTGGGAAGGCCCTGGCCGAGGTGTTCCCCGCCACCCGCGAGCAAAGGTGCTGGGTTCGCAAAACGGCCAATGCCCTCGACTTCATGCCGAAGCCTGCGCAGCCCGGCGCGAAGAAGGCCATCCAGGACATTTACAACGCCGAGGACCGCGACCACGCCGAGGCGGCGATCAAGACCTTTGCCCAGCTCTACGGAGCGAAGTTCCCCAAGGCCGTCAAGAAGATCACTGATGACCAGAAGCAGCTACTGGCCTTCTACGACTTTCCGGCCGAGCACTGGATCCACCTGCGGACCACGAACCCCATCGAGTCCGCCTTCTCCACCGTCCGGCTGCGGACCAAGGTCACCCACGGCGCCGGCTCCCGCACTGCCGCCCTGGCCATGGTCTTCAAACTCGTCGAGTCCGCCCAGGCCCGCTGGCGGGCCGTGAACGCACCCCACCTCGTCGCCCTAGTCCGCGCCGGAGCACGCTTCGAACGCGGCCAGCTTGTCGAACGAGCCGAGGACCGGGCAGCATGACGGCCATCGGCCTGCGGCCGGCCACCTCCGCGGACAGCGAGTACTGCTTCCAGCTGCACAAAGCCGCCATGGGCACCTACATCACGGCCATCTGGGGCTGGGACGAGCAGATCCAACGCGACTTCCACACCCGCGTGTTCACCCCGGACCGATGGCAGATCATCACCGCCGACGGCTCGGAAGTCGGCATGCTCCACGTCGAGCACCGGCCAACGGAGATCTACCTAGCCCGGATCGAGCTCCACCCCGACCATCAGGGACGCGGCATCGGCAGCCAGCTGATCAGCAGCCTCCTGCACCAGGCCCGCCAGCAGGACCGGGACCTCACCATGGACGTCCTCATCGTCAACCAGCGAGCCCAGGCCCTCTACCGGCGACTGGGCCTGCACGAAGTCACTCGTCACGGCGAGAACGACATCAAGATCAGGATGTCCACCAAACGGCCTCAACCTGACCCGATCCACAGATCTTGACAATGACTCATTTGGCCGTAGCGGCGGGAGCCGGTGCCGCGGGACGCATCGTCGGGGGTGGAGGCGTGTGCGTAGCGGCGGACGGTCTTGCGGTCGAGCCCGAGGGTCTTGGCGATCACGTCGATCTGCACGCCCTTGTCGTACAGGGCGTGCACGGCGGCGTGGCGCTCGCGCCGCTTGATCGCGCGCAGCCCTTCCATTGGCGTCGGGCGTTTCCTGCTCGGCCGCCTCGGGGCGCGTAGTGGCGTCTGGTGCCGGCTCGTCGGTAGGCTCGACCAGGCAACTACGGTGTGCGGCACCGCATTTCTCGACCGCCTCGCACAGGTTCTTCCACAAATGAAACCTGTCCGCCACTTGTATCGCGTCGGGACAGGCGGTACGGACGGCCTCGGCGTATGCACTGGCCCGGTCCCTGCAGACGATCTCCGCTCCGGGGTGCGCACGTAGCCAGGCGGTGAGGGTGTCCGCGGTGCGGTCGGGAAGGATGCCCACGCGCTCCCCGGTCTCCATGTCCAGGATGATCGTCCCGTAGACGTGGCCCTTCTTCAGGGCGAAATCGTCCACGCCCAGGACCCGCGGTGCGGCGCCGACGTGCTTGTCCGGAAGCCGGCGCACCAGCCTGATCAGGGAGTTCGCACTCGTCGGGACGGACAGGTGGGCGGCCAGCCGGGCCGCGGGGCGCCCGGCCAGGCCCACGCTGCCGTGCCTCACCGTGTGGCCTTCTTAGGTTCGGCTCCGCCGATGCAGCGGATGTGAGTCAACGGCGGTAGAGATGAGGCCGTATGGGCCATCGGTGATGTTTTGCATCTATGCTCCGGTGTCGAGAGACGGGCGAGGGGGGACCGCAATGTCGGATGGCGTGCTCTTGTTGCTGACACTGATCTGGATGGCGATTGTGAGTCCCGCCGGGATTGCCGTGGTTCTCGGCCTCGTCTTTGTCCGGGACGCATACAACGGCGTCTCCGCTGACGTGGGGGCCATGACGAGGCGTAGAGGGTGGATCATGGTCTGGATCGGTGCGCCCATCTTCGTCGCCGCCATGTTCCTATCTCCGTGGTGGTGGGTGTAGTTGCTGGGCCGCGGCTGAGCCGGGCCACGATAGTTGGCACTAATCGGGCTGTGTGACCTGGGGCTCCCAACGACCTGGCCACGCTGGTTGGCACCGTCTGGCCAAGATTCTTGGCATCTGTAATGAATTGCCACGTTTGTTGGCACCGGCGCCATGGTTCAGCGCGGCAGCGAGGTCGGCGCGCATGGGTTCCTTGCCGCTTTCACGTGACCTTCGGCGATTTCTACAGGCCGCCCAGTCGCTTGTTCATCGTGTCGAGTGTCGGCCAGGGAGGGCCGTCGTGCAGTGCGCGCAGGAGTTCTTCTCCGAATCGCCTCCCGTTCGGAAACTGGTCGCCACGTTCCCAACGCCACGCTGCAACCATCGCGAGGACGAGCTGTCGGCACTCGTCCAGCAGCCCTTGGTCGACGTTCGGGTAGTGCTCGCAGACCGCCTCGGGAACATGGGCGAGGTCGAACTCGACGGGTCCGCGGCAGCACGTCTCAAGGTCGATGAACAACGGGCCGTTCTTCGTGCTGAGCACATTGCCTGGATGCGGCTCGCCGTGGAGCAGCTGTTCCACGGCGCCGCGGTCGTCGATCGCTCGTCGCAGGCTTGCTAGCCTGCCGCTGAGGAACACGCGGCCTGCGTCTGCGAGCTCCGGCGAGAGATCCGGGTTGGCAACAACTTCTTCCGCCTCCGTGATCCGGTCCGTGAACCTCGGGCTCGGCACATCGACCTTGCGCATGCCGACGTGCAGCTGCTCCAGCGCCTTGGCGTAGTCGACTGGTGAGGTGTGAGGTGTCACGGGCTCGTAGTAGGTCCACAGCGTCAGTGCGAAGCCATCGCGCGTGTACACACGCGGGTCCGCCCGAGGCTCCAAGGGACACACCGGGCATCCGACCTCGGCGAGCCGCTGAGCGAGCTCGATTTCGAACTGTGCAACCTCTTGTCCCACGGGGGCGACCCGGGCATGGACGTCGCACGGCATCAGTCGCAGCGCCAACTTGTTCGAGTTGTGCAGAACGATTGCGTCATCGGCCGGCAGGTCGAGCGATGCGGCGACCGAAGTCGCAGCCGCGATCGCACGCGTGAGGTCGGTTATCTCCACCCTCGGATCTTGGCATAGATGAGCGAGGGCGGTGCCGACCAGCGTGGCCAGGTGCCAACTATCGTGGCTCGGCACAGCGGCTGCACGGCTGCGATCGTTTCGACGTGGCCAACTATCGCTGCCAGTGGCCATCTACCGTTGCGCGTCGCACCGGCGCCGCCCCCCGGGGCGTACCGTCGAACGCGTGAGCGACACCAGCGACCCCATCCCCGAGCTGGTACCGGCCCGCCCGTGGCGCCGCGAGGACGGGCCCGAGCCGAAGGTCACCACCTACCCGCACCTCGGCGGCCCGGCACTCGCAGTGTGGTCACACGGAGCATGGCGATGGGCACCTGTCATGGCACGGCAGGACTGGGCGGACGGCCGCATCTTCTACCAGGTGTCGGTGAACCTGGACGGCACCAGCAGCGTGACGGTCCGCCTCTACCAGTGGCCGCAGCCGGGTCTGCGGATAGCGCAGCCCCCCACCGCCCACACCAGCGGGGACAACTTGCCCGCTCCACCCGGGCGCCGACCCCGGCCCCGATAACACGCCCGACCCCCTGGGATCTTGCAGTGCCATGATGAACGTCGGCGTGGGGGCGCGCAGCAGCGAGAGGAATCCTGCCGGTGGGACGCCCCGACAAGGCCGCGCGCGCCGCCATCGCACGGCGGCGGGCCGACGCCATCGATCTACACCTGGCCGGCGTGGACTGGGTCACCGTAGGCGGCAAACTCGCCGCCGATCCCACCGTCAACTCCGACCGCATCGCCTACCCCCAGGGCTACGGCATCGAGCGGTACACCAAGGGCCTGGCCCCCCCGACGACAAGCAGCTGATCCACGCCGCCTGCGAAGACGTACGCCTCGCCCTGAAGGAACGCACCACCGACCTGGACCAGAAGGTCGAGGAGCTGCGCGCGGTAGACAACCTGCGTCTGGACCGCCTGTTCTTCGTCGCCTACCGGCAGGCCGTCAAGGACGGCAACCTGCAGGCCATCGACCGCGCGCTGCGCATCCTCGAACGCCGCGCCCGCTTGAACCACCTCGACGCGGAAGCCCCCTCCAAGATCCTCACCCCGCAGTCGACGGGCGGCGAGCTGACCGCCGTTGCGCTCGACGAACTCGAAGCCCTCATCGGCATATCGGAGGAGGCCGCAAGTGGCTCGGACGACTAGCAGCGAACGCGAAGCCTCAGTGCTGGCCGCCTACCGCTCCAAGCCGCCGGCAGTGCGCCGCGCCATGGCCACGAAGGCCTCCCCCGAGCTGCGCGGCCAACTCGCCCGCATCGAACGCCACATAGCCATGGACGCCTCGCCCGGCGCGCTGGCCGCCGTCCTCACCGAGCGCCGCGAGATGCAGGCCCGCCACCTGCACCTCATCGACCAGGCGTGGATCGACATGGCCGAGGGCCGCACAGACCGCGTGATGATCACGATGCCGCCGCGGCACGGCAAGTCCCGCCGCGCCTCCCGCTGGGCGCCGCTGTGGTACCTGCGCCAGCACCCCGACCGCCGCATCATGATCGCCTCCTACTCCGGGGACCTCGCCGAGGAACACTCCCGGTGGATCTGCGACGCCATCGAAACCTGGGGCGACGAGCTCGGCATACGCCTCAACCCCTCCTCCCGGGCCGCGATGCGCTTCGACATCGCAGGCCACCAGGGCGGCCTCGTCGCGGCCGGTATCGGCGGCAGCCTCACCGGCAAGGGCGCCACCATCGCCCTCGTCGACGACCCCGTGCAGGACATGGCCTCCGCCGACTCGCCCAGCATGCGCCGCAAGACGTGGGAGTGGTGGCAGTCCGTCCTGCAGACCCGCCTGGAGCCCGACGGCGCGATCTGCGTCATCCAGACCCGCTGGAACGAAGACGACCTCGCCGGGCGGATCCTCGCGGACGCGCAGGCCAACGAGTGGAAGATCATCGACCTGCCCGCCCTCGCCGACAGCGACACCGACCCCCTCGGCCGCAGGCTCGGCGAGCCGCTGTGGCCCGAACGCTTCGACGCCGAACACCACGCCACCACCACCCGCCGCCGCGTCGGCGAACGCGTCTGGGCCGCCCTCTACCAGCAAAAGCCCCGCCCGCCCGAGGGCGGCGTGTGGCAGCGCGCCTGGATCACCGACCACCGGCTCACCACCATCGAGTTCGGCGGCCTCGACATGGCCCGCGTCATCGTCGCCGTCGACCCCGCCGGCGGAGAGTCCGCCATCGGCGACGAGACCGGCATCATCGGCGCCGCCCGCGGCTACGACGGCCACCTGTACGTCCTCGAAGACCACTCCGGGAGCATGGGCGCCAACGACTGGGGCCGCACCGCCTGCCTCCTCGCCCTCGCCCTCAAAGCCGACGCGATCGTCGTCGAATCCAACTACGGCGGCGACATGGCCAGACAGGTCCTCTCCCAGGCGTGGGAGCAGCTGCGCCGCGAAGGCACCACCAACGGCGCTCTCATGCCCCGCGTCCTCGAAGTCACCGCCAAAGTGGGCAAACGCCTGCGCGCTGAACCCATCGCCCAGCTGTACGAGCAGGGCCTCGTCCACCATGTCGGCGCACACGTCGCCCTGGAGGACCAGATGGTCACCTGGGTCGTCGGCATGGACAGCCCCGACCGCATGGACGCCGCCGTCCACGGATTGACCGAACTCGCCGACCCCGACCAGCTCGCCGCCGTCGCTGGACACATCCACAACGACCGCTTGGAGGGTCGGCGTTGAACGGTGCATCATGCGGCTGAGGGCCGTGCTGCCATGTGATCTCGATATGGCCAAGTTCAGCGGCGAGCGATTGCCTGCTGACATCATGCAGCCATGTCCGCGCCTTCATCGCATGCCAACCTCAATGAGAAGTACTACGGTTGCCGCCTCGGACGTACCCAACTGGACAAGATCGTCGACATTGCCTCCGACGGCCTGCCTCCTGGCGCCCTGAAGTTTTCTACACGACGCGACACCTACCACTTCGAAGCGGATACGCTCACAGACCTTGTCACAGCAGTGCAGGCGTCACCTGACAGCGGCGCAACGGATCAGTGGTCGAACCTTGCTATAGAGACTGCTGACCCTCAAGCACCTCAGCGCGTCGCCGTCCTGATCGACACCGACCGCACTGAGGTGCAACTGATCAGCTCCAACTCTACCTGGGCTTACGGCCAGCAAGCACGCCTTGAGAGGCTACTGAAGAAGCAAGCCGGCGCCCATGACGAGCGCCGGTCTCCGGCAGAGAAGAAGCTCCGAGGTGCGTTGTGGGGCGCCATGGTCTGGCTCGGCATCCTGCTGTACGCCATCTTCGAGGCACCGGAGTATCAGGAAGAGGTGACCATCGCAGGCGGAAAGAAAGTGCTGACCGAGCCTGCAGGCCAGGTGCCCACCAGCGCCTTGGTCTTCCTGCTCTTCCTTTTCCTGTGGTGCGTGGCGGGAGCATTCCGCCAGTTCCTGCGGCTGCGGGCGAGTCGACCGTCCCTCGTTGTCACGGCGGACTTGCCCACGGGCAACACCTGGCAGCGACTCCCCATGGCCGACAAGCTCGCAGCTCTCGGCCTGGCTGTCGCTGTACTCGCCATGGCAGGCACGCTCGCGTCGGCTGCGGCGGACGTGTTCAAGCCGTGAGTAAGCGTCGCCCTGAGACTGCCGAAACGGCCCCATAAAGAAAACGCCCGAACAAGCTCCCCCACTGCTACCCTCACCGCCCATGACCATCAGGGGGAAGGTCACCGCCGCAGGCTGCTGTACGCGATGTGGACGACCGACTGCTCCACCCTTCCCAACCAGGATGGCTGGAGTGGGCCGCCGACCGGTGGCCGTCGCTCGCGTGACCGTCCGGCCAACCTTGGTGCCGCCCACTAACGCAGCCGTGCCGGGAGCGCCGGGCCCGGAAAGATCCGCCTGACAGGCTCTAGTGCTGTCAGTGCCCGTTGATAACGTGCTTCGTCCAGTCGTGGAGTTCATGAAGGGACGGGGTACGTGCGGAATGTGACATGCCATCAGGTCGGCGAGCAGCGGTTGGCCGAGGCGCTCGACGACATCGACGGGCGGGCCTACACGCGGTGGCACTCGCTGCGGTACGGCAGCATCTCGCCGACGCTGATCCGGGCCATGGCGGACGAACTGCTCGACCATGTCGCCGCGCGAACGGTGACGGAGCCGGGGCTCGACGCTGCGGCCGGCACGGTCGCCGTCACCGCCGCGGAGTGTGTGCACGGAGTGCTGAGCATCATGTGCTTCCCGAGCGGGGACCAGGAACTCCGGTTCCCCCTCGTCGGGGAGCGGATCAGCACGGACCCGGACGACGACGAGTTCGGGGACGGGCCCATCACCTTCCGGGACGTCGTCAGGGAGGCGCCCACCGCGCGGACCTGGCTCGACATGTTCGAGATGTGTGTCGTCAGCGGGCATGTGTGGGACTGGGAGCGGGTCACCGGGCTGCTGCTGCGCGGCGACTACGCGCCCGCCATCCGTGACGGCGTGCCCTACAACCGGTACACCTCCGTCTCCGACCCCGCCGACCTCGCGGCCATGGACGCCCTGTGCCCCTATCTCACCGAGGCGGCCGGGCATCTGCCCCGCGACTGGCCTACGGTTCCGCTGCGCAAGCCGGACGCCGGGGAACGCGCGGAGGCCGCCCGGCGGCTCGACGAGGTCGGCGACGCGCTGAGCGCGGACCAGCGGCTGCTCCGCGTACTCCTCGACGACGACCAGCACGCCTTCGAGGACGCCCTCGTCGCCCGGCTGGTCGCGTACCGGGAGAGCGTCGAGACCGATGCCGTTGATCCCGCGCCCCGGTCCCTCCTCCCCCTCGGCACCCTCGCCCTGGCCTGCCTCGCCGTCCAGGTCCATGGATGGGAACTCGGTGTCCGGTCCGGGTATCTGCCGTACGGTCTGCTGGGATCGCCGGACGCGCCGCGCCGGGCGGCGGAGGGGAACCGGAACAACTTGGGCTGCTGGGCCGCCAAGTAGGCCACCCGGGGTGCGGAAGTGGGCCTGGCCCGACATCCAGGACATCGTCGTGGAGACGGACTCGTCCCCACCGAGGCAGCGCGTACGTCTGTGCGATAGCCAAGGACGGAAGACCATCCTGCCCCACGTCGGCGAACGCCATCTGCCGGATCTCCACGCCCTGCGACCCCGGTAGCCCCGACGGCGCCGAGCCTCAGTCCGTGTCTTTCGCGATGATCCGGAAGACACGGCCTAGCCCTGCGTGGCAGCGCGTCGCGCCGCCACGTATTCGGACCAGTTTCCGCCGGCGAGGGTGGCCCAGCGTTCGGCTGTCTGGGGGGGGGATGCCGAGCAGGTCGGCCATGACCATGGGCGGCAGGTCTACCAGGGCGTCCATCATTGCGGTGTTCCGTGCTGCGCGGGCGGGCAGACCGTGGTGTCTCAAGGTGTCGGCGAGACCGAGGGGGTTGCGGGGGGAGCAATAGTCAAGAGTTGTGGTTGCGACCTTCTGCAGTGGGTGCGGTGATCTCGGCTGCCGCGCGCCCGGCTTCCTCTCGCACGTCCGTGTCGGGGTGGTTGAGGAAGGGCTCGATCAGCGGGCGGGGCCTGGGGGTCGTGCGTCGCGCCGAAGATGTAGAGCGCATAAGCGAGGAGCTCGGTCTCCATCGTCGGCATGGCGGCGGCCAGCGGTTGGACGATGCCCAGCGGCAGGCTGTGGTGGTTGAACGCTTCGCTGATCGAGTTGAGGGCAGACTCCCGGACCATGGCCACCGGTTCGTTGACGGCCAGGCCGACCAGGCGTCCGACGATCAGGCGAGTGGAGTGCGCGTCGAGTGCGTTGTCGCGCAGGAGGTCCCCGAGGACCGAGGCGGCGACGTCTCGCCGGTTCGGATCGCGGTCGGTCAGCGCTTCGAGTGCAGCGACCATGTCCTTCACGCGGCCACCTCGGTGCGCTCGACCAGGATGCCGTTCTCGAACCGCGCGCCCGCGCGGACCAGGGGCACCAGGTGCGCGCCGGTGATCGCGCGCCATCGCGCTTGAGCGGACTCGACGAGCTTGAACACCATGGCGAGCGCCGCTGCCGGGCTGCCGGCTCCGCGGGTGACCTTGGTGCGGAGCTTGACGGTGGAGAAGGTGGACTCGATGGGGTTGGTGGTCCGTAGGTGGATCCAGTGCTCGGCCGGGAAGTCGTAGAACGCCAGCAGCTCGTCCCGGTCGTCAGTGATCTTCGCGACGGCCTTGGGGAACTTCGCGCCGTAGGTGCGGGCGAACGCTTCTATCGCCCGCTCGGCGTGGGCTCGGTCCTCGGCGTTGTAGATCTCCTGCATGGCCTTCGTCGCTCCCACCTGCGCGGACTTCGGCAGAGCGTTCGTGACGTTGCGGGCTTTGTGAAGCCGTAAAGAATCAACTTGTCGGTGTGTTGGTTTGCTCGTCCGTGGCGGCGAGGAGATCGGGGGCGGTGCGGTAGCGGGTGGTAGCCGGGGGTGGGAGGAGTCCGCTTTCTGCAAGCAAGGGCCGGATCTCGCGGACGACGTTCCCGATCGAGGACCTGCTCACGTCGCCCAGTGCGTCGGCGAGGACGTCCAGGGTGCACAGTTTCCGCAGGTAGAGGAGGGCAACCACGACCCGCTCTCTGTCACCGAGTTTCTGGGGGAAGACGCCGCCGCGGCTGCCCGGCTGGCGAACGGCGCCCCGGCGCTGGTAGGAGGCCCGTTCGACCTGCGCGAGCTGGCGTGGGGCGAGGCGGCGAGTGAGTGCATCCAGGTCCGTGCGGGACATGCCGGTAAGCCGTGGGTGGGACAGACTCTCCATGATCCGGGAGCGGGGTGGGGCCTTGTCGGTGTCGAGGAAGGACATCAGCGCGTCCGCTGTGGTGAACCGGCTGGGGGCGTATCCGGGCTGATGGCCGTGGTCCTCCAGGACCCGGCGGGTCTCGGCGACGAGGTGGCCGATGCATTCGGGGGTGACCTCCAGCATGCCGGCCAGCAGCTTCATCGAGCACACTTGCCGCTGGTAGAGGAGCGTGAGCATCACACGGGCGCCGTCGTCGAACAGCGGCTTGGCCCGCTGGTTGCCGGTGGCGCGCCGGGCCCGGCTACCGCGCTGCTCGCTGTAGCGTTCCTGGGACCGGGCGGCCTGCAGCGGGGCCAACTCGGCGCATAGGTCCCCGAGTTGCGCGCTACTCAGCCCGGTCAGACGGGGGTCCGTCAGCCGGGTCAGAAGCTCGCAACGCCGACCGGAAACGCCGTGCGCCTCGCTGGTGGGCAGAGTCTGCGGCGTGGAGGACTCGGGCAGCAGGGCATAGTTCCACTGACCGTGCACCTCGTGCCGGACCAGCGGCAGCGCGGCGAAGCGGTCCTTGCTGATCGCGATGCCGGTGGGGTAGTCGCCGGAATCCAGATGGGCCTCGACGCGCAGGCCGGCCCGGGTGCGAGTGGCGGCGATCGTCTCAATGACGACTTCATGGCTGGTCAACGGCCTGCCGCGCCAGCTGTGGGTGATGTGGGAGAACAGCCGGTGCTCGATTTTGTTCCATTTACTTGTGCCAGGACAATGCCGTTGCTTGACTACTGAACTATCGAGGGCTGCAACGTGATGACCTTGGCGGTGATCCGCCGAGTCGGTCGCCGGTCCCGGGTATTG
>NZ_JBEOXO010000055.1:0-22051 GCF_040296605.1 Streptomyces sp. NPDC002088
GCTGCTCGACCTCCCGGAAGGACCCCGGGTCCAGGAGCAGCTCGATCCGCTCCCGGGCGGTCAGCTTGCCCTTGGCATGCTGCGCCTCGGTCGCCTTGTCGCTGGGTCCGTGCAGCGCCTGCGCACGGATCGCGTGCAGCTCGGCGACCCGCCCCGCCATGGTCGGATCAGCGAGCCTGGTGTCGGGCACCGTGGTCGTCATGGCGCGGGACTTCCTTTCCCCTGGGTGTTGGTCTGTGGTGTTGATGGACGACGGCGCGCTGTGCCCTGGTGGCCAGGGCACTTGCCCCGTCCCGTCCATGGGAACCGATCGCGCTGGTGAGCTTCTTAAGGCGGGTTAAACGAGTTCACCGGACAACGCCGAAGCGTTCAGCAGACATACAGGGCGGGAAGGACCACTCGGTCGACCAACTCAGCGAGGTCCGGCCTGGGGAGGGGGTACATCAGGGTGGCCAGCAAGGTGTCCATGACCATGTCGACCACGTCCCCGTCGGTCGTGAGGCCTGTCCGGTGGCGGCCGGTGTCGCGTCGTACGAGGTCCTGGGCGCAGTTCTTGGCCGACTGGGACATTTGCTCGGCGAAGAGGTCCATGAAGGCCTGCGTGTGGTCTCCGCGGCAGCTTTCCAGGGCAGCGCGGAGGGCACGGCCGTGGGGAGAATCGACCCGTGCCTCCAACTCGCCTGCCAGGAGGACGAGTTCGTCGCGGAGACTGCCGAGGTCGGGACAGTTGACGCGGCCCGGGGCCGTGTGCCGAAGGGCTGCGGTGACCAGCGCGGCCTTGGTCGGCCAGCGCCGGTAGACGGAGGCTTTGCCCGCACCCGCCTTGGCTGCCACGCCCTCCACCGTGAGCAGCGCCCAGCCGACCCTGTTCAGCTCGCAGATCACCGTGTCCAGAATCGCGCACTCCAAGAGGCTGCCCCGCCTGCGCCGGCCTGCCGGAAGGTCCGCAACGGGTGGTGCGGGAGACAACCCCGGCCCAGGCGACACGCCCGGCCCAGGAGGCGCCGGGGCGAACAGGACGCAGCGGTCACCTTCGGACGGATTCACTCGATGCTCCCTTGCGCGGTACGCGATCCCGGCTCCGCGGCGGGCGCGAAGGCGGCCGCAGCGTCGGGCGCGTGAGGCTTTGAGACGGCCTCACGCCACCACATCTCGTCGGGCTGCTCGCGCGACGGTTCGAACGGTGCGCCGGGCCTCGGCGTGGCGATACGCACTCCCAGGCGATGCGCCGCCGCCACCGCGCCCTCGACGGGGGCGGACCAGGAGTGCGGCGCGAGGTCGAAGGTCCCCCAGTGGACCGGCAGGACGACACCCTCGCGGGTGCCGCCGGAGAGTTCCACATGAGCGCGCAGCCCTTCCTCGGGTGTCATGTGGTTGGCCGGCCACAACTCGTTGTAGGCCCCTATCTGGATCATCGTCACGTCGAAGGGGCCGTGCTCCGCTCCGATCCGCGCGAAGCCCGGGAAGTAGCCGGTATCACCGGTGTAGAAGACGCGGTGAGCGGGCGCGGCGACCACCCAGGACGCCCAGAGGGTCCGCTGCGGGCCCGGGAATCCGCGGCCGCAGGAGTGCCGGGCCGGAGTGGCGGTCAGGGTCAGGCCGGCGACGTCGGCCGACTCGTCCCAGTCCAACTCCCGCAGCCGCCCCGGCGGCACACCCCAGTGCTCCAGGTGCGCGCCGACGCCGAGCGGCGCGACGAACACGGCATCCCCGGCGGCCAGTGCCCGGATCGCCGCCATGTCCAGGTGGTCGTAGTGGTCGTGGGAGATGACGACCACGTCGACGCCGGTGAGCGATTCCAGTGGTACGGGCATCGGATGCAGCCGCTTGGGACCGAGGAAGGGGAACGGCGAGCAGCGGGTACTCCAGACCGGGTCGAACAGCACCTTCCGGCCGCCGATCTCGGCGAGCACCGTGGAGTGCCCCAGCCAGGTCAGCCGGAGCCCGGAGGCGGGCGGCACGGCAAGGTCCGCGAGAGTGGACGGGTGCAGGGGAACCGCCGTGACCGGCCTCCGTCCTGGCCGGGTCCACAGCTTCACCAGTCCCAGCAACGCTGGTAGAAAGCCGCGGAAAGCGGGCGGCTCCGGGGCTTCGAGGAGGTTGACGAAGCCGCCGTCGGCGTAGTTCCGCGATCCGCGGACTCTCTGGAGTCGTTCACCTGAGGGGTCGGCCCCGAACACCGCCGGTCGCATCCGGAGGAGTCGGGACAGGCGGTGGCGGTTGACCTTCGGCACAAACCCTCCTGAGTCACGTATGAGCGGTGGAGGTGTCGTCAGTCGATCAACTGGCTCCACAGTTCCTCTTCCACCAGCGAAAGCGGCACGCCCGCGACGAGTCGCTCGGGGTGCCCCGGCCCCGGTTCGGTCAGGATCGGTTCGGCATCGGATTCCGGCTCCGACTCGTCCTCCCACCACCAGCCCAGCGGGAGCAGAGCCCCGCCGGCGACACCGAGCGCCACCAGGGCCGGGCCCAGACCCTTCAGCGCACACCATGCCCATCCGCGTGCCCGACGCCACATCTGCCCGTCTCCTTCTTCGGCCGAGACCTGGAATTCAGGTTCGGACGGAGCTCCAAAGTTCGGCTAAGGCGGCGCTCTTTTCCATGGATTCGCCGATCAGCGGTGCGCCTGCTTTAGGGGAGCTTTATCAGAGCGGTGGATTCTGGCAGCACAGCGAGGCCCCTCAGATTGCTGCCTCCATCCACGGTTTCGAAGGAGACACCACATGAGCGCTCAGCACCCCAACGCCATACTTCTCGGCGGCAAGCCTCCGCTGCTCGACCAGAAGGACCGGATCCGGTACGTCGAGGACGTCGACATGAAGGTCAAGGTCCTCAACGGGAACCGCTACGAGCACTTCGAGCGCACCGCTGAGACCGTGGAGAAGGAGGGGCGCAAACTCCTCGTGTACACGTGGAGCGCCTGCACGTACCTCGCCGAGTGACCGTGCCGCGGGCCGCCGTTCGCCGACTCATGTCCCGAGAGGAACACCACAGTGCGTCAACTCGCGATCCAAGGAGCCTGGCTGCACACTCCACGTATTCACAGTGACGAACGCGGAAGTGTGCTGGAGTGGTTCAGCGGCCAGGACTTCAGCGAAAGTGTGGGGCACCGTCTGAGCGTCGCCCAAGCGAATTGCCCGGTGACCCGGCGCGGCGCGATCCGCGGAATCCATTTCGCTGACGTTCCGCCCGGCCAGGCGAAATACATCACCTGCGCGGCAGGGGCGATACTGGACGTGGTCGTGGACCTGCGCACCGGTTCGCCGACCTTCGGCGAATGGACCTCGGTCCGTCTCGACGACCAGAACAGGTGCGCGCTCTACATCGCCGAAGGCCTGGGGCACGCCCTCATGGCGCTGAGCGACGAGGCGACGGCACTGTATCTGTGTTCGACGCCGTACACGCCGGAGCGCGAGCACAGCATCCACCCACTGGACCCCGACATCGGCATCGACTGGCCGGCCGGTATCACGCCGATCCTCTCGGAACGCGACGCGTCCGCCCCGACACTGGCGCAGGCCGGGCGAGACGGGCTTCTGCCGGCCTTCCGGGACACGCAGAAGCTCGAGGCGGCCCGGCTCTGACCCGTATCTCCCGCTTCGCCCCCTGCTCCACCCCCTGCTCCGGCCGGAGCGATCCCCCCTTCCGCCCCGGCCGGTTCCCCCACCCGCAGCTCCTGAACAGCCATCAGGCGTTCAGGAGCTGCGGGCTTTCGGCACGTCTGGTGCGGTGGCCCGGACGGGTCGCCCGACCGAGAGCTTCCCAGTGCGGGGCCGGGACGGGAAACAGGCCGGTGGGGAACCGGGCGTCCTGCCCCGTTCCCCACCGGCCTGCTTACCCGGCTGTCGGCCCGCTCAGCCGACCGGCACCGCGGTCTGCACCTCCTGTTTCGCCCTCGGGCCGAACCAGTGGTCCAGCGCCTCGTACAGCGAACTCTGTTCGTCACCGGGATCCCCGGCCCAGGCCACATACCCGTCCGGGCGAACCAGCAGGGCGGCCGGACCGGAATGGTCCGGGCGACTGCCCCGGGCCCAGCGGACGTCCTCGCGGCCCGCCACGGCCTCGCGCAGTGCGGACGAGCCCACAGCGTCGAGCAGGAGTGCGCGGCCGTCGGCGAGGCAGGTGTCGTTGCCGGCCCCGGCGAAGGCCAGGTCCGCCGCGAAGGTGCCGACGAGCGGGTGGGCGGCCGGGGCACCCTGGTCGTACACGATGTCCAGTGCGTGCAGCATCTCGATCAACATCGTTTTCGCCTGCGGGAGTTCCACCAGATCGGCGAACAGCTCACGCAGCGCGTCCACCTGCGGTCCGTGGCGCAGCAGCGCCGCCTGGGCCCGCGAGTTGCGCAGCACCCTGGCCGCCACGGGGTGCCGCTCGGCGGTGTAGGTGTCCAGCAGTTCGCAGGGCGCCGAGCCGCGGATCACCCGTGCCAGTTTCCAGCCGAGGTTGGCGGCGTCCTGGATGCCGAGGTTGACCCCCTGACCGCCGAACGGCGAGTGGACGTGCGCGGCGTCCCCGGCGAGCAGGACCCGGCCCCGGCGGTAGGTCGAGCTCTGCCGCGCGTTGTCGCTGTACCGGAAGGGTGAGCGCACCCGGCTGACCGTCACGTCCGTTCCGCTCACCCGGCGCAGTGCCGCCTGGAGCTCCTCCTGGGTGACGACTGAGAGCCGGTCGGCGGGCGGTGCGTCGAACTCGATGGCGACGAGCTGACCGGGCACAACATTGATCATCAACGCGCCATGCGGTGTGCGGGTGAAACCGTGCGGGAGCTTCTCCGGGTCCAGCAGGGTGACGTCCTCGCCGCCGACGGCGAGCAGGGTCGGGTCCGTACCCGGAAAGTCGAATCCGGCGAGGCGCCGCACCACGCTGCGTCCGCCGTCGGCCCCCACCAGGTAACGGGCCCGTATGGCCCGCCCGTCGTCGAGGTACGCGGTCACCCCGTGCGGTCCGGGTTCGACGTCGACGACGGTGCGGCCCTCGACGAGCCGGACGCCGTGCCCGCGGGCGCGCTCGAAGAACACCTCCCGCAGGGCCGCGTACGGCACCGGCAGCAGGGACACGTCGGGGAACTCACCAGCCGGGTCGGTCAGGGGCACCATGCCGATGTGCCCCTTCGTCCCACCGCCCGTCCCCAGTCTCGTCGACGTGACCTGGCCTGCCACGTCGTCCTGCGGCGCACGGTCGGGGTTCAGCCCGGCCGCGGTGCCGATCAGCTCCCGCAGGGCCTGCTCCGCCGCCCGGACGACCGGCCGTTCCAGGCCGCGCAGCGCGAGGGTACGCATGGTGCGGGTGGTCACTCCGCGCAGGGCCGGACTGTTGGCGCGGGCCGACAGTCCGGTCTTCTCCACGACCGCCGCGGAGGCGCCGGCCAGCCCGAGTTCGGCGGCCAGGAAGAGCCCGACCGGCCCTCCCCCCACCACCACCACATCGACATCGACATCGCCATCCGCGAAGGCATCGGCGTCCACGATGAACTTCCCTTCCTCAAGGTCCTAGAGGACAGCCACACCCAGAAAGGCTGTGTTCAGATACTTGGCGAGTGCCGCCGCGCTGGGGTTCTCGTAGATCTCCGCCAGCGGCAGTTCGATACCCGTGACGTCCACCAGCCGGCTGCGCAGTTCGAAGGCGGTGAACGAGGTGAGCCCGAGGTCGACGAAGGCGGCGTCCTCCGGTACGGCGTCGGCCGAGCCGTGTCCGAGGACGAACGCGGTGCTCCTGCGCACCAGCGAGAGCAGCGCGCTCTCCCGCTCGTCGACCGGCAGCTCGGCAAGGTGGGTGGTCAGGCGGGTCTCCCCCTCGGGCCGGCCGCCCGGGTCGCCGGCCGACGGCTCCGCGTCGAACAGGTCGCGCAGCAGGGGATGCGCCGGGCGCCCGGCGAACTCCGTGAGCAGGTCGGTCAGCCGGATGTCGGCGACCACGAGCGAGGGCTCCCCGCCGAGCAGCGCACGGTGCAGCTCGGCCGTCGCGTCGTCCGGGACGCCCCAGGCCACGCTGCTACCGGCGGCCCCGGAGATCCGGCGGTCGCGCACGAGGGACTCGTGGAAGGAGCGGACGAGCGCGTGCTCGATGCGGCTGCCTCCGTCGAGCGGTGACGCGAACGGGGCGAACAGGACGAAGTGGCTGAGCGGCAGTTCGCGCGTCAGCTGGTGGAGGTTCAGTGCGGCGGCGATGGCGAACTGCGCGTCGGCACCGGGATCCACCGGGACCTCCGGGTCACCGGCCGGCCCCCCGAGGTGCAGGACCGCGGTGAGCGGATGTTCGGCCGGGACCTCGGCGAGTACGGCGGCCAGCGCGTCCTGGTCGGCCGGGTCGCAGTCGGTCACCGTCAGCCGGCAACCGGGCGCGAGGGCGAGGTCCCGCACAAAGCCGGCCGCCCGGCCGGGCTTCGCCAGCAGCAGGACGCGACCGGCCCCGCGCCCGGCCGCCCAGCGCACCGCGGCTTCGGTGAGCGGCGTGCCGGCGTCCGTGACCAGTACGGTGCCGGTCAGGCCCGGGGACGCGGCCGTCGGGGGCCGGGTGATCCGGGCCAGGCGCCTGACCTGCACGCCGGCGGGCCGGATGACCGCGTGGTCCGGGCCGGCCGGGGCGGCGAGTGTGCCGACCAGCCAGTCCAGGACACGCGGGGTCAGCCGCTGCGGCAGGTCGACAAGTCCGTACCACGGGATGTTCGCCGGTCGGCGGACATCACCCAGAGCCCACAACTGGGCGCCGGCCGTGCCCGGTTCGTGTCCCTCGGGCTCGACGGCCGCCCGGGTGGCACACCACAGCGGCGCGTCCACACCGGCCTCCGCCAGAGCCGCACCGAGGCGGTAGGTGGTCAACAGCTCGGGCACGGGCGCATCGGCGGACGCAGGCATCCGATCGTGGCAGGCGAGCAGCGAGAGCACGCCGGCCACCTGCGGCTCGTCGGCGCCCGACGCGTCGGGCCGCTGCGACTCCAGCGCCGTACGCACGGCCCCGTACAGGTCCGCGCACTCCTCCTCGACGAGAACCGGAACCACTTGGGCTCCGCGGCCGGCCAGGGCGGCCACGACGGCGGCCGGGTACGGTTGGTCCGCGCCGCCCCGCGGCAGTACGACGAGCCAGCGGCCGGCGAGCAGGGGCACCCCGGGAGGCGGCACCCGGCGCCAGACGGGCCGATGGAACGTGCGCTGCGCGGCCGCGTCCGGATCGGGCCCCGTACGCAGGCCGGACAGCGCGGCGACAAGGCCGGCCAGGGTCCTCGGGTGCTCGTCGTCCATCCCGGTCAGCCGAGCGATCTCGGCGACGTCGTCCCGTTCGACCGCCTCCCAGAAGAGCTCCCGCTGAGCCCGGTCGTCGGCCGGCGAGGACGGCTGCAGCCAATAGCGCTGCCGCTCGAACGGATAGGTAGGCAGCTCGACCGCGGCCGCCGGTGTCTCCGCGAAGGCGGGTTTCCAGGTGACGTCGACGCCGTTGACGTGCAGCGCGGCGAGCGCCGTGAGCGCGGCCTCGGGCTCGGGACGGTCGCGGCGCAGCAACGGTACGGCCACCCGCGGCGCGGCCGGATCGGGCTCGCCACCGGCCCCGGCGACGGCCGGTGCGCGCTGGACCAGAGCCGACAGCACACTGTCGGGGCCGAGTTCGAGGTACGCCTCGGTGCCCAGTTCGCGCAGTCGAAGCAGACCGTCGTGGAAACGGACGGTGCCGCGGAGGTGCTCCACCCAGTAGTCGACGGTGCCGAGGTGGCCGTCGGCGCTGCCTCCGGTACTGCCGCAGACGACGGGTATGCGGGGCTCGTGCAACTCGACCTCGGCGACGGCCCGGCGGAAGTCCTCGAGCACCGGGTCCATCAGCGGGGAGTGGAAGGCGTGGCTGACGGTGAGGCGGCGGATCTGGCGGCCGAGCCTGCGGAACCGCTCGGCGATCTCGTCCGCCTCGTTCGCCGCGCCGGAAAGGACCACGGCCCGGGGGCCGTTGACGGCGGCGACACCGAGTCGGTCCTCCAGACCGACGATGGCGTCGCGCAGTTCGCGCTCCGTGGCCTCCACCGCGATCATCGCGCCGCCCTCCGGGAGGTCCTGCATCAGCCGGCCCCGGGCCGCCACCAGCTTGCTGGCGTCGGCCAGCGAGAGCATGCCGGCGCAGTGGGCGAGGGCCAGTTCGCCGACGGAGTGCCCGATCAGCTGGTCCGGCCGGACGCCGAAGGCCTCGGCGAGGCGGAACAGCGCGACCTGGAGGGCGAACAGAGCGGGTTGCGCGTACTCGGTGCGGCCCAGCAGGCCGGCCTCCGGGCTGCTCGGCCGCGCCCAGGCGACCTCGCGCAGCGGCCGCCGCAGATGCGGTTCCAAAGCCTCGCACACCTCGTCGAAGGCGACGGCGAAGGCCGGGTAGGCGCGGTACAGGCCCTGGCCCATGCCGAGCCGCTGGCCGCCCTGACCGGAGAACATGAACGCGGTACGCGGCGGCGCCGACGCGGTGCCCGTCAGCAGGTGCGGTGAGGTTCGGCGCTCGCGGACCGCCCGCAGGCCGTCGGCGAACGAGTCGCGGTCTGTGCCGACCACCACGGCACGGTGCTCGAACGGGGTACGAGTGGCGGCAAGTGCCCAGCCGATCTGCTCCTCCGTCGCCTCGGGCCGGGCCTCCAGGTGGAACAGGAGCCGCTGGGCGCCGTCGGCCAGGGCCGCCGGGGTCCGGGCGGAGAGGATCCAGGGATGGACCGCGGGTACGCCGGTGGGCGGCTCCTGGCGCGGCAGGTCGGCGTCCGGGCCCTGTTCGATGATGACGTGCGCGTTGGTGCCACTGATCCCGAACGAGGAGACGGCCGCGCGGCGCGGACGGTCCACCGTGGGCCAGGGAACATCCTCGGTGAGCAGTTCGACGGCACCGGCGGACCAGTCCACGTGCGGTGACGGAGCGTCGACGTGCAGCGTCTTCGGCAGCCGGCCGTGCCGCATGGCCTCCACCATCTTGATCACACCGCAGACTCCGGCGGCGGCCTGCGTGTGGCCGAGGTTGGACTTGACCGACCCCAGCCACAGCGGCCGCTCCGCCGACCTGCCCTGTCCGTAGGTGGTGAGCAGCGCCTGGGCCTCGATCGGGTCGCCGAGCGGGGTGCCGGTGCCGTGCGCCTCGACGGCGTCGACGTCGGCGGCGAGCAGCCGGGCTTCCGCCAGGGCCTGGCGGATGACCCGTTCCTGGGCGGGGCCGCTGGGTGCGGTGAGCCCGTTGCTCGCCCCGTCCTGGTTGACGGCGCTGCCCCTGATCACGGCGTGCACGGGATGGCCGTTGCGGCGGGCGTCGGAGAGCCGTTCCAGGAGCAGGATCCCTGCGCCCTCGGCCCAGGCGGTGCCGTCCGCGCCGGCGGCGAAGGACTTGCAGCGGCCGTCGGGCGCCAGCCCGCGCTGACGGCTGAACTCGATGAACCCGCGCGGGCTGGGCAACACGGTGACGCCGCCCGCCAGTGCGAGCGTGCACGTGCGGTCCCGCAGTCCCTGTGCCGCCAGGTGGACGGCCACCAGGGAGGAGGAGCAGGCCGTGTCCAGGGTGATCGCCGGGCCGTCCAGACCGAGGGTGTAGGCGACCCGGCCGGAGGCGACGCTGGTCTGGTTGCCGATGGCGAACCCCTCGATGTCGGCGGGGATGCCACTGGCGGTCACGGGGCCGTAGTCCTGCGCGATGACGCCGACGTACACGCCGGTGTCGCTGCCCCTGAGTGTGGTGGGGGCGATGCCGGCCCGCTCGACGGCCTCCCAGACGATCTCCAGCAGCAGCCGCTGCTGAGGGTCGGTGGCGAGGGCCTCACGGGGGCTCATCCCGAAGAACGCGGCGTCGAACTCGCCCGCCTCGTGCAGGAAGCCGCCGCGGTCCACGTAGCTGGTGCCACGGCGGCCGGGGTCGGGATCGTAGATGCCCTCGATGTCCCAGCCGCGGTCGGTGGGGAAGGAGGTGACGGCGTCGGTGCCGGCGGCGACCAGCTCCCACAGGTCGTCGGGGGTCTGCACGCCGCCGGGGTAGCGGCAGGCCATGCCGACGACGGCTATCGGCTCCTCGCGCTCGGCCTCGATCTCCTGGAGCCGGCGGCGCGTCTTGAGCAGGTCGGCGGTGACCCGCTTCAGGTACTCGGTGAGTTTGGGTTCATCGGTCACGGCTGCACCGGCCTCTCTGTATGTGTACGGTCCACGGCTGCGTACGGCCCCTGTCGCCCGCTCACAGGCCGAGCTCCCGGTCGATCAGGGCGAAGATCTCGTCGGCGCCGGCGGCTTCGATCTCCACGTCCGGCAGGGCGGTGTCCGGGACATCCGGTGTGTTCGGACGCAGGCGCTGCGCCATCGCTTCCAGCCGCCCGAGGAGTTCGTCGCGCAGGACGTCGTCGGGGGCGCTGTCGGCAAGCCTCGCCTCCAGGTCGCTCAGGTCGGAGAGGAGCGTGCGCCCGCCTGTCTGCGGGGTCAGTTCGGCGACCAGGTGCTCCGCCAGCTCGGTCACGGTGGGGTGGGCGAACACCACGGTCGCGGGCAGGCGCAGGCCGGTCGCCCGGTTGAGCCGGTTGCGCAGCTCGACCGCGGTCAGCGAGTCGAAGCCGAGTTCCTTGAAGGGCTGGGTGTGGGAGACAGCTTCTGGCGAGTCGTGTCCGAGGACGAGGGCCGCGTTGTCGCGCACGAGCTCCAGGACGAGGCGGAGCCGGTCGGCCGGGTCCGCGTCGGACAGCCCAAGGGCCACGCTGTCCGGCGTCACCGCGGGCGCCGGGGCGGCCTGCCGGGTCGTACGGCGGACGAGATCCCGCAGGACGGGGTGGAGCATGTCGGCCGCGGCCTGCCGGCGCAGCGCCCCGATGTCGAAGAGGGCGGGGACGACGGCCGCGTGGCTCGCGGCCATGGCCGCGTCCAGCAGGCCGAGGGCCACCTCCTCGCTCATGGGCACGACTCCGCTGCGCTGCAGCCTGGCCTGGTCACCGCGGTCCAGGTGGCCGGTCATCCCGGAGGCCTGCGCCCACAGGCCCCAGGCCAGCGACGTGGCGGGGAGCCCGCGGGCCCGGCGGTGCTGGGCCAGCGCGTCGAGGAAGGCGTTGGCGGCCGCGTAGTTGCCCTGTCCCGGGGCGCCGACCGTCGAGGCCAGCGAGGAGAAGAGCACGAAGTCGGACAGGTCCAGGTGCTCGGTGAGCCGGTGCAGGTTCCACGCGGCGTCCACCTTCGCACGCAGCACAGGGTGCAGTTTGGCGTCGGTGAGGTTGGGGACCGTCGCGTCGTCGAGGACACCCGCGAGGTGGATGACGGCCGTCAGCGGATGCTCGTCCGGTATGTCCGCCAGCAGCGCGGCGAGCTGCTGCTGGTCGGCCGCGTCGCAGGCCACGACGGTGACGTGTGCGCCGAGTTCGGTCAGCTCCCGCGCCAGTTCGCTCGCGCCGGGCGCCTCGGCCCCGCGGCGGCCGGCCAGCAGCAGGTTCTTGACGCCGCGCTCGTGCACGAGGTGGCGGGCGACCATCCCGCCCAGCGTGCCGGTGCCGCCGGTGAGCAGGACCGTGCCCTCGGGGTCGCGCGGGGCGGGGAGGGAGAGCGCCAGTTTGCCGGTGTGCCGGGCCTGGCTGAGGAAGCGCAGCGCCTCCTTGGCCTGCCGGACGTCCCAGCTGTGGACGGGCAGCGGGGTGAGCACGCCGTCGGTGAAGAGCCGGACCAGGTCCGCCAGCATCTCCTGGATCCGCTCGGGCCCGGCGTCGAGCAGGTCGAAGGCCTGGTACCGCACGCCCCGGTGGTCGCGGGCGATGCCGTCGGCGTCGCGGATGTCGGTCTTGCCCATTTCGACGAACCGGCCGCCGGGCCGCAGCGAGCGCAGCGAGGCGTCCACGAACTCCTTGGCCAGCGAGTTGAGGACGATCTCCACGCCCTGGCCGCCGGTCCGCTCGGCGACCATGGCCTCGAAACCGAGGTCACGGGAGGAGGCGGTGCGCTCCTCACAGACGCCGAGCCGACGCAGTACCGGCCACTTGCCGGGGCTGGCGGTGGCGAACACGTCCAGGCCCCAGTGCTCGGCCAGTTGGAGGGTGGCCATACCGACCCCACCGGTCGCCGCGTGCAGCAGCAGACGTTCGCCACGCCGCGCGCCGGCCAGATCCTGAAGTGCGTAGTAGGCGGTCAGGAAGACAATGGGGACGGTAGCGGCCTGGGCGAACGACCAGCTTGCCGGCATGTGCGTCAGCATGCGGTGGTCGGTGACCGCCACGGGGCTGGTGCCGTGGGTGATGAGCCCCATGACCCGGTCACCGGGCCGCAGTCCGGTGACACCTGGCCCGGTCTCCAGGACGATGCCCGCGCCCTCGCCGCCCATCCGTCCGTCGCCGGGGTACATCCCGAGGCCGATCAGCACGTCGCGGAAGTTCAGGCCTGCCGCGCGCAGCTCCACACGGACCTGCCCCGGCTCCAGCGGACCGCCCAGCTCCGGGCAGTCGGCCAGGACGACGTTCTCCAGGCTGCCGCGCTCGGTCAGGTCGAGCCGCCAGACCCGGTCCCCGTCCGGCGCCACCAGGTCGGGGTTCGGTCCCGTGGCACGGGCCAGGCGTGGCAGGAGCAGGGTGTCGCCGCGCAGGGCGAGCCGGGACTCGCCGGTCTCGACGGCGGCGGGCACGAGGTTCCAGGAGACGTCGTCGACATCCAGCAGCGTGAAGCGGTCCGGGGTCTCGGCCAGCGCCGCGCCGACCAGGCCCCAGACGGCTGCGCCGCCGAGGTCGGGGGCCGGCTCACCGGCACCGGTGCTGACGGCCTGACGTGTGACGAGGACGAGCCGGGCGTCGGCGAGCGTCTCGTCGGTCAACCACTGCTGGAGCAGGGTGAGCACCTCAGCCGTCAGGGTGTGGGTGTGACCGACCGGGTCGGCGCCCGCGTCGGACGGGATGACGGCCAGTACCGTGTCGGGCCGGGGAGCGCCGGCCGCGACGGCCGCGCGCAACTCCTCGAGACCGGCGTGGCAGGAGAGCGGCTCGGGACCGGCCGAGCTGTCGGCCAGCCGCAGTGCCGCTTCCTCGGCGGCTGCCCGCCCCTGGGCGACGGGCGCGGCGAGCAGGGCCCACACGCCGGTGGGCGGCTGGGTGCTGTCCGCTTCGGGCAGAGCGGTCCAGCCCAGGTGGTACATGCCGTCGCGGGCCTGTTGCCCGGTGGTGGCGAGTTGAGCCGGGTCGATGGGACGCAGGGTCAGGGCCGAGGCGCTCACCACGGTGCGCCCGCTCGTGTCGACGGCCAGCAGACCGAGGGCGTCCGGTCCCGCCGGACGCAGCCGGACCCGCAGCGTACGGGCGCCGGAGGCGTGCAGTCGTACGCCGCTCCAGTTGAACGGCAGCCGGATGCCGCCGTCCGGGTCCGCGCCGTCCGCGAGGAGGGAGTGCAGGCAGGCGTCCAGGAGGGCGGGGTGGATGCCGTAGCCGGCGGCATCGGTCTCCGCGGGCAGCTCCACCTCGGCGTACAGGTCCGTGCCGGCCCGCCACAGGGCGCGCAGTCCGCGGAACGCTCCGGAGTAGTGGTAGCCGAGGTCCGCGAGGCGGTCGTAGGCGCCGTCCAGGTCGACCGGGTGTGCACCGGGCGGCGGCCAGGCGGCGTCGAGCTCCGCGTCGTCGGGGCCGGTCGCCGGGTCCTGGACGAGCGTGCCGGAGGCGTGGCGGATCCAGTCGCCCGTGGTCTCCTCCTGCGTCGTGCGGGAGTGGACGGTGACACGGCGCTGCCCGTCGGCGTCCGTGGTGACGGCCACCTGGATCTGCGCGGCGCCCTCCTCGGGCAGCGGCAGCGGCGCCTCCAGCGTGAGTTCCTCCACTGCGGCGCAGTCGGCCTGGGCGGCGGCGTGCAGGGCGAGTTCGAGCAGCGCTGTGCCGGGGACCAGGACGGTCTCCGCGACGGCATGGCCGTCGAGCCACGGGTGGGTCCGCCGGGAGATCCGGCCGGTCAGGATGGTCGTTCCGTTCTCCGCGGTGCTCAGTGCGGCGCCCAGCAGCGGGTGCGCGGCCGGGTCCAGGCCCAGCCCGCCCGCGTCGGCGGCACCGGCCGGGGTGTCGATCCACAGCCGTCGGCGCTGGAAGGCGTACGTCGGTACGACGGCCTCGTGCGACGGCGCGGCGGACTGCACGGTCACCCAGTCGACTCCCCCGGCCTGGGTGTGCAGTTCGGCGGCGGACTGCAGGAACCGCAGGGTGGCGGGCTGGTTGCGCCGCAGCGTGCCGATCGTGATCGCACTCGCCCCGGCCTCCTCGGTGGTCTCCTGGAGGGCGCCGGTGAGAACAGGGTGCGGGCTGGACTCCAGGAACAGCCCGTAGCCGTCCTGGGCCAGCCTGCGCGTGGTCTCCTCGAACCGGACGACCTGACGCAGATTGCGGTACCAGTACGCGGCGTCCAGTGTCGTGGTGTCGACCGGGCCCGCGGTGACGGTCGAGTAGAAGGCGGTACGGGCCGTACGGGGCGTCATCCCGGCGAGGGCGTCGGTGACCTCGTCCCGGATGGCCTCCACGTGCGGGGAGTGCGAGGCGTAGTCGACCGGTATCAGGCGGGCCTTCACGCCGGCCGACCGGTACTCCTCGACCAGCTCTTCGACGGACTCGGGGTCGCCTGCCACCACGGTGGCCGACACGCCGTTGACCGCGGCGACCGCCACGCCGGGACGGCCGTCCGCGATCTTCCGCGCGACCTGCGCCGAGGGCAGCGGGACCGACGCCATCGCGCCCGTCCCGGCCAGCCGGGTCAGGGCCCGGCTGCGAAGGGCCACGGCGCGCGCCGCATCCTCGAGATCGAGTGCTCCGGCCACATGGGCCGCGGCGATCTCGCCCTGCGAGTGGCCGACGACCGCGTCGGGGACGACGCCGACCGACTCCCACAGCCGGGCCAGGGAGACCATCATCGCGAACAGCGCGGGCTGTACGACGTCCACGCGGTCCAGCAGTTCGGGACGGCCGCCCTCGCGCACGGCGTCGAGCAACGACCAGTCCGTGTACGGTCGCAGCGCCTCGGCGCACTCCTCGATGGCGTGCCGGAAGACGGGCGAGTGGTCGAGGAGGTCGCCGGCCATGCCGATCCACTGGGTCCCCTGGCCGGGGAAGACGAAGACCGTGCCCCCGGCGGGCGCCGCACGGCCCTCGACGAGACCGCGGGAGGGGCGTCCGGTGCCCAGCGCGTCGAGCGCCTCCAGCATGTGGTCGCGGTCCTGGCCGAGGAGGACGGCGCGGTGCTCGAAGAGGGTGCGCTCGCCCGCCAGGGCGGCGGCAACCTCGGCGTCCCCGATCCGGGCACCGTCGTCGAGCCAGGCTCGCAGCCTGCGGGCCTGGCCGCGCAGCGCCGGTTCGGTCTTGGCGGAGAGCACCCACGGGGGCGGGTCCGCGCAGATCGCGGGCGGTGCGGTGGCGGGAGCGGGCGCGGGCTGTGCCCCGGGCTCCTCGACGATGATGTGGGCGTTGGTGCCGCTGATGCCGAAGGAGGAGACGCCCGCCCGGCGCGGCCGCTCGTCCTTCGGCCAGGGCACCGGCTCCGACAGCAGGCGGACACCGCCGGCCGCCCAGTCCACGTGCGGTGAGGGCTCCTCCGCGTGCAGGGTGCGCGGGAGCAGTTCGTTGCGCAGCGCCATGACCATCTTGATCACGCCGGCCACGCCGGCGGCGGCCTGGGTGTGACCGATGTTGGACTTGACGGAGCCGAGGCGCAGCGGGGAGTCCTCGGCGCGGTTGCGGCCGTAGACGCTGATCAGTGCGCCGGCCTCGATCGGGTCGCCGAGGGTGGTGCCGGTGCCGTGCGCCTCGACGGCGTCGATGTCGGCCGGGCTGAGACCGGCGTTGGCCAGGGCCTGGCGGATGACGCGTTCCTGGGCCGGGCCGTTGGGTGCGGTGAGTTGGCTGCTGGTGCCGTCCTGGTTGACGGCGCCGGCGCGCACCAGGGCGAGGACGGGGTGGCCGTTGCGCACCGCGTCCGACAGCCGTTCCAGGAGCAGCATGCCGCCGCCCTCGCCCCAGCCGGTGCCGTCGGCCTGCGCGGAGAACGGCTTGCACCGGCCGTCGGGGGCGAGCCCGCGCTGGCGGCTGAACTCGACGAAGGTGTCGGGCGTCGCCATCACCGTCACGCCGCCGGCCAGCGCGAGCGTGGACTCGCCGCGGCGCAGCGACTCGGCGGCCAGGTGGATCGCCACGAGAGAGGACGAGCACGCGGTGTCCACTGTGATCGCCGGACCGTTGAGGTCGAACGTGTGGGCCACGCGGCCGGAGGCGACGCTGCCCGCGCTGCCGCTGCCGAGGTAGCCCTCGAAGGTGCTGGGCATCGGCCGCAGCCGGCCGGCGTAGTCGTTGTACATGACGCCGGTGAAGACACCCGTCGCGCTGGAGCGCAGGGTCTGCGGCGGAATGCCCGCCCGTTCGAACGCCTCCCAGGCCAGCTCCAGCAGCAGCCGCTGCTGGGGGTCGGTGGACAGGGCCTCCCGCGGGTTGAGCCCGAAGAACTCCGGGTCGAACTGGTCCGCGTCGTACAGGAAGCCACCCCGCGTGGTGTACGTCCGGCCGGTGGCCTCCGGGTCGGGATCGTAGAGCGCCTCGGTGTCCCAGCCGCGGTTGGCCGGGAACTCGCCCGTCGCGTCCCGGTCGCCGGCGACCAGCTGCCACAGGTCCTCGGGGGTCTGGACGTCGCCGGGATAACGGCAGCTCATCGAGACGATCGCGATCGGTTCGTGCTTCGCCTCGTCGAGTTCCCGCAGCCGGGCCTTGGCCTGATGGAGCTGGCCGGTGACCCGCTTGAGGTAGTCGCGCAGCTTCTGCTCGGTCAGTGTCTGGCCGGTCGGTGTCGGTTCGGTCGGTGTCGGTTCGGTCGGCACGTCGGTCCGTCCTCTCGGGGTCTTGGGAGGCATCCTTCGGTGGCCCATCAGGAGGCCCCGAGTTCCCGGTCGATGAAGTCGAAGATCTCGTCGTCGCTGGCACTCTCGAAGCCGTCCGGCGCGGCCTCCGCACCGTCGGGCACGCCGGCCGGGTCGAGTGCCAGCAGCAGCTCCCGCAGCCGCTCGACCGCGGCCGCGCGGGTCCCCTCATCACCTGCGAGCTCCGGCAGCGACCGGGCGAACACGTCCAGTCCGGCGAGTGCCGAAGGAGCCGGATCCGAGTCCTCGGAGCTCAGCGCCAGCAGGTGGCCGGCGAGGGCGTCCGAGGTCGGGTGGTCGAACATGACGGTGGTGCTCAGCCGGAGCCCGGTGAGCCGCTCCAGGTCGTTGCGGAACTCGACCGCGGTCAGCGAGTTGAACCCCAGGTCGAGGAAGCCGCGGCCCGGCTGGACGGCGTCCGAGGTGGTGTGGCCGAGGGCCACCGCTGCCCGGCGGCGCACCACGTCGAGCAGCGTCTCCCGCTGCTGGTCGGCGCCCATCCCGGAGAGCCGGCGTCGGAACGTGTCGGCGTTCGCAGGTTCGGCCTGCGTCGTGCGTCCCGGTGCGGTACGCGTCCGGGCCGGGACCAGGCCGCTCAGGATCGCGGGCAGGGTGCCGGCGGCCGCCTGCTCGCGCAGCGCACGCAGGTCGATCCCGGCGCCCACCAGCACGGGCTGACGCAGGGTCAGGCTCCGGTCCAGCAGGGCCAGTCCGGCCTCGACGGCCAGGGGCACCACTCCGGTGCGGCGCAGCCGCGCCCACTGCTCGTCGTCGAGCTCACCGGTCATCCCGCGGCCGTCGCCCTCGGACTCCCAGCTCCCCCACGCCAGCGACGTGGCGGGCAGACCCGACTCCCGGCGCCGTTCGGCCAGCGCGTCCAAGGTCGCGTTGGCGGCGGCGTAGTTCGCCTGGCCGGCCGAGCCGAGGGTTCCGGCGATCGAGGAGAACAGCACGAACGCGCTCAGGGGTGTCCCGCGGGTCAGCTCGTGCAGATGGATCGCGGCATCGGTCTTGGGCCGCAGCACCGCGTCGACGTCGGCGGGTGTCAGGGACTCCAGTACGCCGTCGGCGACGACACCGGCCGTGTGGAACACCCCGGTGAGCGGGTGCCGGGCGGGCACGGTGCGCAGGACGGCCGCCAGGGCTTCGCGGTCGGCGACATCGCAGGCCGCGAGGGTCACCGTCGCCCCGGCCGCGGCCAGTTCGGCCTCCAGCTCCGCCGCCCCGGAGGCCTCGGCGCCGCTGCGGCTGAGCAGCAGCAGCCGCCGCAGACCGTGGCGGTGGACCAGATGGCGGGCCACCTGGCGGCCCAGAGCACCGGTGGCACCGGTGATCAGGACCGTGCCGTCGGGGTCCAGCGCGGGTGCGGATACGGCGGCTTCCGTGTCGCGGGCCGCGGCGGCACCGCCGTCCGCCTCGCGGGCCTGCGTGTCCGTGCCCTGTGTGACGGGCGTCAAGCGCGGTACGCGTGCCGTCCCGGCGCGCAGTGCGACCTCGGGTTCGGCTCCGGTGCAGGCCATGAGGAACACGTCGGTGGCGGTGTCCTGCCCGTCGGTGTCCACCAGCGTGAACCGGCCTGGGTACTCCCGCTGCGCCGCACGCAGCAGCCCGCGCAGCGCGGCACCGGCCAGGTCCGCGCCCGACAGGTCGTCACCGGCCGGGCCGGCGTGAGTGACCACGACCAGGCGGCTGCGGGACAGGCTCTCCTCGGCCAGCCAGGACTGCAGCGTGTCGAGGAAGCCGGCCAGTGCGGCGTGCACGGCCTCGGCCGGTCCCGCCGTGGCCGGCGCGAAGGCCGGGCAGGACGTCACGACGATGTCCGGTGCGCCACCGGCCGCGGCGGAGCGCACCAGGGCCGCGATGTCCGAGCAGCGCTCGAACCCGGCCGGCAGGTCGAGCCCGGGCGCCGGGCGGGCCGCGTCGCCCAGCAGCGCCCACCGACGTCCTGCGGGCGCCGCCGGCAGCGCCGGCTCGACCCAGTCCGTCGCGTACAGGCCGCCGTGGTCACCGCCCGCGGCGGCGAGTTGCCCGGCCGACAGCGGCCGCGTGACCAGGGACTCGATCCGGGCGACGAACCGCCCGTCCTGGTCCCAGGCCTCCAGCCGCAGCCGGTCCGCCGCGAGCAGGGTGATCCGCGCCCGCAGCGCTGTGGCGCCGAGGGTGTCGACCCGGGCGCCGTTCCAGGCGAAGGGCAGCAGCGGGGTCGCGTCCTCCTGGGCCAGCAGGAAGCCGTGCAGAGCGGCATCCAGCAGACCCGGATGGAGCAGGAAGCCGGACACGTCGGTTCCTTGCGGCAGTCCGGCCTCCACGAGGACGGCGTCACCGTCCCGCCAGGCGGCGGCGAGCCCCTGGAACAGCGGGCCGTATCGCAGTCCGGCGTCGGCCAGCTCGTCGTAGAACGTGTCGACGGGCAGGGCCACGGCTCCGGGGGGCGGCCACGCGCCCGGCTCCGCCGGAACGTCGTGGTCCTGCGCGGCGGCCAGGCGGCCGGTCGCGTGCTTGATCCACTCCCCGGACGAGTTCTCGTCCTCCGGCCGCGAGTACAGCGACACGCTCCGGTCTCCGCCCTCCGCCGGCTCGCCCACGACCAGCCGCAGCTGGAGCGCGGCGTGCGCGGGGACGACCACGGGAGCCTGCAGCAGCAGCTCCTGCAGCTCCGTCGAGCCGACCTGGCTGCCGGCGTACAGGACCATGTCGAGGATCGCGGTGCCCGGCAGGATCACCGTGCCGGCCACGGTGTGGTCCACGAGCCAGGTCTGCGTGCCCGCCGCCAGCCGTCCGGTCAGGGTCAGCCCCTGCGACTCCGGGTGGTCCAGGACAGCCCCCAGCACGGGGTGGTCCAGGGCGCCCAGTCCGGCCGCCGTGACGTAGGCGCTCTCTCCGGACGGCTCCAGCCAGTAGCGCTGTCGCTGGAACGGGTAGCTGGGTACGGCGAACGACGCGGTTCCGGGACCGAACAGCGCGGCCCAGTCCACGCCCACGCCGTGCACGTGCACCTGGGCCAGTGCGCCGGCCGCGGCGACGTCCTCCGGCTGGTCGGCGCGCAGCACCGGGGCCACCACCGGCCGCTGGGCCGTCGTCGGCCAGCTGTCCAGGGCCATCGGCGCGAGGACCGCGCCGGGACCGAGTTCGACGAGTATCCCGGCGCCCTCCTGCTGGGCCCGCCGCACCGCGTCCGCGAAGCGGACCGTGCCCCGGGCGTGGCGTACCCAGTAGTCGGCCGAGCCGAGTTCGTCGTCGGTGGCGGATTCGCCCGTGAGCGTGGAGATCACCGGAATGGCGGCGGGCCGGTAGTCGAGTGCCTCGGCGACGCCGCGGAACTCGTCCAGCATCGCGTCCATGTGGGCGGAGTGGAACGCGTGACTGACCGTCAGCCGCTTGGTCCTGCGCCCGGACTCGGCCAGTTCGCGGGCGATCTCGGTGACGGCGTCCGCGTCTCCGGCGAGCACCACGGACGTCGGGCCGTTCACCGCGGCCACGTCCACACCGGACCGGCGGCTTTCGATCAGCGCCCGCACGTGGTCCTCGGTCGCCTCGACGGCGAGCATCGCTCCACCGGCGGGCAGCGCCTGCATGAGGCGTCCCCTGGCCGTGACCAGTTTCGCCGCGTCGGCCAGGCCGAGCACGCCGGACACGTGCGCGGCCGCGATCTCGCCGACGGAGTGGCCGAGCAGCATGTCCGGGCGTACGCCCCAGTGTTCGAGGAGCCGGAAGAGCGCGACCTCGAGGGCGAAGAGCGCCGGCTGGGTGTAGGCGGTGGTGTTGAGCAGGGCCGCTTCGTCGCTGCCCGGCTCGGCGAACATCACCTCGGCCAATGGGCGCTCCAGGTGCTGGTCGAGCTCGTCGAACAGCTCCTCCAGCGCGGTGGCGAAGACCGGGTACGTCTCGTACAGGGCCTTGCCCATGCCGGGGCGCTGGCTGCCTTGGCCGGTGAACATGAAGCCGACCGTTCCGGAGCCCACGACACCGCTGAACACACCGGGTGCCGCGCCGCCCGCGGCCAGTTCCGCCAGGCCCGCGAGGTAGCCCGCCCGGTCCTGGGCGACGACGGCTGCGCGCTGGTTCCAGGGGGTGCGGGTGGTGGCCAGGGCGCGGGCGATGTCGACCGGGTCGGCCGTCTCCTGCCCGGCTCGCACGGCCTTTGCGAGGTTGGCGGCCTGCTCCGCGAGAGCCTGCGCGGAACGGGCCGACAAGATCCACGGCACCGGACCGGACACCGGCCCCGCCTCGGGCCGCGACTGCGGCTGCGGCTCGGCGACGGGCGGCTGTTCGAGGACGACATGGGCATTGGTGCCGGAGATACCGAACGCCGACACCGCCGCCCGCCGCGGCCGCTCCACCCGCGGCCAGGGCACCTGCTCCGCCAGCAGCTCCACGCCACCGCCGTCCCACTCCACATGCTCACTGGGCGCATCCACATGCAGAGAAGCGGGCAGCACCCCGTGCTCGATCGCCTTCACCATCTTGATCACACCGGCCACCCCGGCCGCCGCCTGCGTGTGCCCGAAGTTCGACTTGATCGACCCCAGCCGCAGCGGATTGCCCCCATCACGGTGCCGTCCGTAGGCGGCGATCAGCGCCTGAGCCTCGATCGGGTCACCCAGCCGGGTGCCCGTGCCGTGCGCCTCGACCGCGTCCACATCCACCGGGGACAGGCCCGCGTCCGCCAACGCCGACGCGATGACCCGCTGCTGAGCAGGCCCGTTCGGCGCCGTCAGCCCGTTGCTCGCACCGTCCTGGTTGATCGCCGAACCCTTCAGCACCGCCAGTACCCGATGCCCGTTGCGCTGCGCGTCCGACAGCCGCTCCACCAGCAGCAGACCCGCACCCTCACTCCACCCGGTACCGTCGGCGGCCTGCGCGAACGGCTTGCACCGCCCGTCCGCCGCCAGCCCCCGCTGCCGGCTGAACTCCACGAACATCGAGGGGGTGGACATCAGGGTCACACCGCCGGCGAGGGCGAGGTCGCACTCGCCGCGGCGCAGTGACTGGGCCGCCATGTGCAGCGCCACCAGCGACGAGGAGCAGGCCGTGTCCACCGTGACCGCGGGCCCCTGCAGACCCAGCTGGTACGCCACCCGGCCCGAAGCCACACTCGACGAGTTGCCGATGGCCAGATACCCCTCCATGCCCTCGGGGGTCTCGTGGAGGCGTGAGCTGTAGTCGTTGTACATGACGCCGGTGAAGACACCGGTCTGCGACTCCTTCAGCGCGGCCGGATCGATCCCGGCCCGCTCCA
>NZ_JBEOXO010000056.1:0-20214 GCF_040296605.1 Streptomyces sp. NPDC002088
TTGATGATCAGGACGACAAGAGCCGTGTAACGGGAGACTGTTAAGCACGGTTCTGTGAGGGCCGAGGGGTGAAATTCCCCTCGGCTACTCGGCGATGGGGGCATGAGGCGCCGCTGGGACTTCATCTCCGACAACCGGGCCGACTTCGGCGTCCAGCGGATATGCCGGGTTCTTGAGGTCTCGCGCTCTGGCTTCTACACGTGGGTCGCCGGCGCGGAGGCCCGTGAGGTCCGGCAGGACGCCGACGAGGCCCTGGTCGCGGAGATCCGCGAGATCCACACCGGCCACAAGGGCACGTACGGAGTGCGGCGCGTGCACGCCAAGCTGCGAGGCTTCGGACACACCGTGAACCGCAAGCGCGTCGAGCGCCTCATGCGCAAGCACGGCCTTCAGGGCCTGCATCTGCGGCGCCGCAAGCGCACCACGGTCCCCGACCGTCTCGCACCACCCGCCCCCGATCTCGTTCAACGCGACTTCCATGCTGGCCAGTTGAACGAGAAGTGGTGCGGCGACATCACGTATGTGCAGGTCGGCGGCGCGTGGCTGTATCTCGCGTGTGTCCTGGACATCTGCTCACGCCGGGTGCTCGGCTGGTCGATGGCTACCCATATGCGCACTGAACTGGTCACCGACGCCCTCAAGATGGCCGTAGTCACCCGCGGTGGCGGCGTGGACGGGGTGATCTTTCATGCGGACCGCGGCCCACTCAGTACACCGCTGCCGCGTTCGCGCAGGTCTGCAACGGCTTCAGGATCCGCAGGAGCATGGGCCGGGTCGGCTCGAGTTACGACAATGCCCTCGCCGAGAGTTTCTGGCAGGGACTCAAGAGGGAGACGATGCACCAGAGGCTGTCCTCGACGGGCGAGGCTGGAGATCTTCCAGTGGCTCACGTACTACAACGTCCGCAGGCGTCACAGCGCCCTCAACTATCTCTCGCCTGTGGAGTTCGAACAGCAGCATCTGCGAGCAGCTAAGCTGTCGATCGCGGCATGAACCCCTGTGTGTCCACACTCCGGGGGACACCTCACCAGCCCGTGAACTGGACGTCAGCCGGAGCTACCTGAACAAGCGGTTCAGCGAGCAGATCGGCCTCTCGGCGAGGACGATGGCCCGCGTCCTGCGCTTCCGGTGCACCATGCACCTGCTCACCTCGACCGGGAACTCCGCGCGCCGGCCGGATGCACGCCGACGGAGTTCCCGGCGGTCGCCGGTCCGGATGTAGCCGCTCAGTCCGCGTCGTCCTCGCCTTCCTCGTCGACTTCGAGTGCTTCATTGATCCGTTCGAGGCGCTCCTCGTATCGCCGCGTTCGCGGATCACCCACCCCGAATATCCGCATGGCCCGCTCCAGGGTGTCCTCTGCCAGAACCTCCGCTTGCGCGTATCGCTCGAGCGCCCGCAAGGTGAGGGCCAGGGAGTCCGCGACGCTGAGTGCGTCCTGGTGGTCGGCGCCGAGGATGTTCTTGTATCGGCGCAACAGGTCCTGCTGCTGCAGCAGCGCCTCGCCGTATCGCCCGCGTCTGAAGAACAGTCCGGCCTGATTGCCCCGCAGCCGCAGTACGTCGGGGTGATCTGGCCCCAGGACTCGATCGCCCCGTTCGGTGGCCGACTCGTAGAGGACCTCCGCCTGATCGAATTCGTCTTTGCCGAACGTGACCAGGCAGGCGGCGAGGTTGCCGACGGCGACAATTGTGCGCTGATGATCCGGCCCCAGCACCTGTTCGCGTCGGTGGACCACGTCCTTCCAGAGGGCCAGGGCGCGCCCGTGATCACCGGAGGCGAACACGTTCCCGGCGAACCGGTCGTCCAGCGCGATGAAGTCCTGATCATCGGGATCCCGGAAGCCGTCCCACACGCTCTTGACGAACCATCCGGCGGTGAGCCCGGCCAGATGGTCACCGGCCAGATACGTGTAGCGGAGAATTCCGGGAACGACGGCACGGAAGGTCTCGGAATCCGCCCCGAGCCGCACGGCCGACCCGCTGAGCATGCCGAGGGTACCTACCGCCAGCTTGAAGGATCCCCAGTGCGCCCGGTCGTCCGGATCCAGGCGCGACAGGTATTCGTGGTCCGCGAGGAATTCGCGAAGCTGCTCCTGGCCCGCGCCGTCGACGACCTTGGCCTGGAGGGCGTCCGCGACGCTGGGCAGGGCCCGGAGACAGGCTGCGAGTCTCTCGTTCGACGGATCCGCGAGCATCCCGACCGCCGGCTCCGAGCGGATGAACCGCACGAGTTCTTCGAGGCGCGGTGGAAGCAGGCGGTTGTCGGTATAGACGCGGATCTTGTCGCCCGGCTCCATGCTGTCCTTGAGTTCCTCCAGTCCGGCAAGCGTCGCCGGATCCACGGAGGTTCCGTCGAGCATGATCGGCGGCGCTGTCCGCCAGGCAGGGTCCCTGTACAGACGCCCCTGGGCCTGCTCGATCAGGATCTCGATCGTCTGATTGATCGCCTGGGTGAACTTGAGGCCGAGATCGGTGTCCGCCATCCGGAGCCTGAAGCCGAGATCCCCCACGAAGTCCTGGCGGGTCTTCTCCAGGTCCTCGGCGATGGCACGCCCGTGGTTGCAGATCCGCAGGGCCGTTTCGAGATCCTGTCCCGCCGCGCAGCGAAACCTGATCGCCGTTTCATACGCTCTCAGGAGAGAGGGGAGATACCGCTCCTCGCCGTCCTCGACGAGCTCCTCGTAGACCGCGACGGTCCTGGAGTTCGCGGCGACCGCGTCGTCCATTCTGCCGAGGACGTAGTAGCTCACGGCGAGTCCGTGGGTCCGGTCCGCCAGTTCGGAACGGAAGGCGGCCCTGTCCTGGTCCACGAGTTCCTCGGCGAGAAAAGCGCTGTACTGGTGCAGCATGAGGGACTCGCTCGGCTCATTGTTGTCGGCGAGGGCGTCGGCGAGCATTGCCGTGATCTGAGTCATGTACGGCAGATGAGCCTTGTACGACTTGTAGCCCCAGTGAGCCAGCTCCTCGTAGCCCTGGAAGGCCTGGCGAGACACTCTGAGAGCGTCGGCATCGCGCTCCGCCCTGCGCAACTCACCGCTGTACTGTCCCTGCGCAAGTGACAGGAAGTGGAGGTGCTTCCCACGGTCTTCGGCGGCGAGCTCCGTCAGGTAGTCCACCGCGCGTTCGGCCGTGCGCAGGGCTTCGTCGTATTCGCCGACGTCCGCGAGAGCGGCGGCCAGACCGTGCAGTGCGGCCGCCAATGATTCCAGCTGGTCTCGCCGACCGGATGCGACCGCGTCCTCGACGTAGCCGATTCCGCGCCTGACGGCGTCCAGAGCCCTGGTCGCCTCGCCGAGACCGCGCAGGCGGGCACCGTAGTTCAGGTAAACGGCATACACGTCCTCGGGTTTACCCGAGGCGGCGCGGTACACCACACCCCGAGCCGCGAGCGCGGCCCCGAGCCCGTCGAGCGCGTCGTGCGGGTACGGCACGGTGAAGGAAGCGTGGTAAGCGGCCTCGTTGATGACATCCACGCCGGTCAGGTAGGGCAGGCCGAGCGCGGTGGTCAGCTGCCGTGCCGCCCTCAGGTCCTGCTGCCCGGCGAGTTCCACGGCGACGTTCACCAGGCGCCGCAGGTGCGCCTGGAGCAGTTCCGAGAGCGATTGCGAGGCGTCGGCACTGCCGACGAGTTGAGCGAGGGACTGCCCCAGGTGGGTTCTGAGATCGTCACTGATCTCGGGGTAGTCGTCCGCGGCGAGCGCGAGGGTGTTCAGCAGGCGCGCGAGATACGCCGGGTGCGCCGCGACCGCGCGTGAAACGACGAGTCGCTCGACGAGAGCGGCTCGGCCCTCCGTGGTCGCGAGCAGGTGAGAGGCGATCAGATCTGGTTCGATCGGCGCGAGCAGGGCGCCTGGGGCTCCGTCCGCGACGGCTGCGGCCGGGTAGCGCCGGTGCAGCGCTTTGGCGACGTTCGTGCGGGACTGCTCCGGCTCGCTCTCGAAAGCGGGCGTCGATTCGAGCAGTTCCACAAGATCCTGCACGGTCGGAGCCGTGAGGGTCATGACGCAGAGCGCCTGCTTCGCCCGGCCGCGATCCGCCAGCGCGCTCGCGCCGTCCGTGTACGCCGTGCTCGACCTGGCCAGACGGTCGACTTCGACGTCGATGAGCGTGTCGAGGAGCAGCCGCGCCGAGTCGTCGGCGGCGGAGATGGGCACCGCCCGGCCGGAGGCCGCCAGCAAGGCGGCGACGTGGACCAGCAGCGGCCGGTCGTACTCGGCGATCCGCCGGACCTCTGCGGCCGGCAGCTCCCGCCGCGCGTCCGGTCCGCCGACGGCCTTGCTGAAGGAGCGGTAAGCGGCCTCGGCATGCCGTTCGCGGACATCCTGCTCATCGAACGCCTGGGTGGTCAGGTCGAAGGAGCCGGTGAGCAGCGAGGGGAGATCGACAGTGCGGGTACGGAGCTCTCCCGGCCAGGCCTCCTCGCTGCGGGTGATGACGAGGAGCCGGATCGAGGCACCGAGGTGGCCGGCGTCGATCGCCTGCTTGTAGAGGTTCTCGATGAACGCGCCCAGCAGTTCGTGCTGGTGCTCGGCATAGTCGAAGACTATGAAGTGTGGGGTGGCGAAGCTGTGCGTCCCGGAGAGCTGGTCGTAGTCGGCGAATCCCGCCTGCCACTTTGTCCGCGGGTCCCGGGTGAGCCTCCGGCAGGCCTCGGCGGCGATCCTGGACTTGCCCACCCCGGCCGGGCCGGTCAGCCGTGCGATCCTGATATCCGGTCTCCGCGGCAGATCGTTCGCCCAGTCGACGATGCGGTCCAGCACCGCGCCGCTTGGGCCGTCGTTGACGAACTCGACCTGGCGGTACCGGTAGTTGACAAAGGCGAAGAGGCTCGCGTCGGGCAGCCGCGGCGGGTCACCGGACCAGCCTTCGCTGCCGAAGACCGACGGCCGCGCCGACAGATCGACGAGGGGAAGGCTCCGCAGCGGTTCGAGTGCGCTCGCCGCGCGCTGTCGGGCCGCCGACAGGACCGCGGCGATCGAGACGCCGCGCAGGCGGCCGTCCCACTGAGTGGGGACGCTGGTCACGATGCCCAGCAGATGCCCGCCCGGGCCGATCACGCCCGCCCCCGATATCCCGCCCCAGTCCTCGTCGGCCCGCGGCTTCGGGTCGATGACCTGAATCGCGATCGCCGTGTCGTCGTCGCCGACCACGGGGGCGAGGTTCACCCGCACGACGATCGGCTTGGGCGACGTGGAGCTGGATTCGATGCCGGCGACCGGGTATCCGATGATCCGGCAGTTCTCCAGCGCCTGGACGCCGTAGTGGGTACCTCCGCGGGCGGCGGTGCCCCTGGGCTCGTCCAGGTCCGGGACTATGAGCAGTGCGGCGTCGAGACCGTCGGCCTCCAGCGGAACGATCTCCGCGACCGCCGCCGACGACGCGGATCCCTCCAGCTGGACCGTGAACCGCCGCGCGGGAACGTGGCCGCCGGCATACTCGGACGCCTTCGCCACGACGTGCTGGGCGGTCAGGACGAGGCCGCGGGCGAGCAGGAACCCGCTGCCGAGGAAGAATCGGCTGTCAGCCGCGTCGAATCTGATTTTGGCTACTCGGGCGGCGGGGTTCTCGGCCATTCAGCCGCCATCCCGGATCGGCGCCGGGGGCGTGACCAGAAGCTCGCCCCGGTTCGCGTGGGAATCGACGAAACCGGGGTCCAGAGTGAGCGTCAATTTATGAGAGTGAGTTGACGCGGAATTTCTACTTCCTTTGGCGACCACGAGCCAGCTGATACCCGCGTCGGCCGCGGCTTGTTTGGTCACCTCGACCGTGAGCTCAACCTCGATCTCCTTTACCTGCAAGGGTATGAGTGGATCGCGCTGGTCGTGAGCGACAGCGAGTTCCTTGCGAAGGCTCGCCAATACCTCACTCAAAGGAAGTCCGTCAGACATAACCGGATCGTACCGGAGACACCACCGTCAGCAGTGGCCAGCATCGGGACCGGTCCCCACTATCGCAGAGCACCGATGACGGTGCCGCTGAGACCGGCCAGCGGGATCCCAGCGATGGCGGTTTTGGCGGCCCAGGTTCACCGCGCCATCACTACATCAGGCGAAGACGAACCAGACAAAAGCCCCCCCAGGCCGTGCGCCAGGGGATGCCGAAGTCGACGGGAACGGCCCTCCACTTCACGCCGTTATCGTTGACGTAGCGGATGGCATCGACGATGTTCCGGCGTGGATGCTTCTCCGGACGTCCGCCCGTCGGTAACTCGCAGGCGGGAACGGGCAGTAGCGGCTCGTTGACTGACCTAACTGAAGTGTATTCGCAGGTCAGACGGGGTCTCTGCTAGCTTCCCGTCATGGTTGATCAGACCGGTCCAGAGAGGGACCTGGCGAGCTTTGTCCTGCCCGAGATCGGACGGTTGGTCGAGACGGGTGACCCGTGGCAGCCGTACCAGCTGCTCGGCCTGGACGGGACAGTTGTGGAGCCCGTGGCGGCCTACTTTGCGGATCTTCAGGCGGCGTCGAGGCCGGCGACGACGATCCGCTCGTACTGCATGGACTTGTTGCGCTGGTTCCGGTTCTTGTGGGCCGCCGATGTGCCTTGGAACAAGGCGACACGGGTGGAGGGCCGGGACTTCTCCCGCTGGCTGCAGATCGCCGACAAGCCGGTCCGGGTGCACTGGCGCTACCAGCGTAAGGGCTTGTCGGAGGACGAGATACCGAGGCAGCGAACGGCGAAGCGGACCTCGCCGGGAACGCCGAACCCGGTGACGGGCAAGCCGACCCCGGGCACGAAGTATGCGGCCAACACGCGTGCGCACAGCGAGTCGGTGCTGCGAGCCTTCTACGACTTCCACCTCGATGAGGGCGCCGGCCCGTTGATCAACCCCTTCCCCCTGGACCGCGCTCGCCGCACGGGCCGGGCGAACGCTCACCACAACCCGTTGGAGCCCTTCGAGCGCCAGCGGCAGGGGCGCTACCGGCCGACCGTGCCCAAGCGAGCCCCGCGGCAGATCCCGGACAAGATGTTCAACGCGCTCTTCGCCGCGCTGAAGTACACCCGGGACCGAGCCCTGCTGGCCGCCTGGGTCTCCACCGGCGCCCGCGCGGACGAGTTGCTGACCAGTCGGCAGCACCATGCCGACCCCGGCCAGCAGTTGATCACGGTGATCCGCAAAGGCACCCAGGAAAGCCAGGACCTTCCCGCCTCGCCGGACACATTCGTCTGGCTGCGGCTCTACCAGGAGGAAGCCTGGCGGCAGGGGGTTCCCGGGGCCGCAACACGCCGCTGTGGTGGACGCTACGGCGGCCATGGCGGCCGCTGAGCTACCACGCGGCCCGAGCCATGTTCGACCGGGCCAACGATCTGCTCGGGGCGAACTGGACGCTCCACGACCTCAGGCACACCGCCGCCTACCGGACGGCACGCGACCCGCAGATGCCCCTGACCGACGTCCAATGGGTCCTCGGTCACGCGCACCTGAGTACGACTCAGATTTACACCACTCCGACCAGGAGCGACGTCATCGCCAGTGTCCTGGCCCACCACCGCCGACGGGCCGAGCACAAAGCCGATCCGCTCGCCGCTCCACCGAGCTCGGGCTACAACCCGGACTCGTTGAGGATCCTGTTCGGAAGGCGCCCGTGACGGCCACGACGAGGACCCTCAACCGGCCGGCGGGTGCTGGCCCCTCCGAGTTTCTGGGACAGGCGGCCCGGAGGCTGCTCTTGCGGTTTCCTCCCCGGTCGCGGCCAGCCACCTGGGCCACCACGGCCGAGAGCCGCGACGAGATCCTGGCCAGGATCGACCGGCCGCCCTTGCGGACCAGGGTCAAGACGACGCACGAAGGCCGCCGCTATGGCGCCCGCAAGATCCTGAGTTGGCTGGAGAGCTTCCCCGGGACGACCTGGCAGGAGCGGTGGCAGGCCAGCCCGGCGAACTTGCTGGGCCTGCAATGGACCGACCCCGTGATGGCCTGGTTGACCGAGCGCGGAGAAAGCGCCAGAAAGGAGGGGCTCCGAGCGGGGCTGCTTTGCCTGTGCGTCGCGGATGTGATCCGCCCCGACCTGGAGTTCCTGCTGCGGGTCATCCAGAACCGGCACTGGCGGGAGGCCGTGGTGAAGCACCGTGATCCGGCAGGATTCGCTCGCCTTGAGGAAGCTGCCGACCCGGTCGTGCTGCCCTCGCGGCCCGGGCTCAAGGCGTGCACGCAGATCGCGCTGATCGTCCTCGCCAAGGGCGGAGGCGTCGGCGACATCACCGTCGGCGACTGCATCGAACTGCGGCAGACCGAGGCCAGGAACCTGAAGAAGGGCGGTGACAGCCGATTCCTGTTCTATGCCCTGCTCAAGGACATGGGGCAGTTCCCGCCGGACGCCCCATCGACCCTGCGAGCGCTCACCGTGTTCTCCGGCCAGCTCACCCCCGCCGAGCTCGTCGACCGCTATCAGCTCGCATGCCGGCCGGTGCGCGATCTCATCGTCGACTACCTCTCCGAACGCCAACCAGCCCTGGACTACGCCAGCTTCGAAGACCTCGCAGGGGTGCTCGCCCTGCACTTCTGGAAGAACCTGGAGACCCACCACCCCGGGATCGCTTCCCTGCACGACCGCGACGCCGCAATGGACTGGAAGGAGAGACTGCGCACGAAGGTCTCCCGTCGCAGGATGCCGGACGGCACTACCGTCGAGGTGACCACCCCACGGGCCAGCTATGCCTCGCTCCTGGGCTACGTTCGCGCGTTCTACCTCGACATCGCACAGTGGGCTCTGGAAGACCCGGCCAGGTGGGGCCCATGGGCCGTCCCCAGCCCGATCAGCGCGAACGAAATCAGCTACAAGAAGGACATCAGACGCCGCAAGGCCAGGATGGACCAGCGCACCCGGGAACGCCTGCCGGTGCTGCCCGTCCTGGTCAGCGCGGCGGAGAAGTGTCTTCACGAGGCCCGGATCCGGAAGGAAGCCCTCCGCGCCACACCAGGTGGCCACTCCTTCACCGTCCTCGGTGTGACCTTCACCAAGGCCACTCGGTCGAGCCGGCTCGACAGCAGCGGTTCCACCTGCGCTTATGACGAGTCGGGGCGCAGACACTCCTTCACCCAGGACGAGCACCGCGCGTTCTGGGGCTGGGCCGCGATCGAGTTCCTCCGGCACACCGGCGTCCGGATCGAGGAGATGCTGGAGACCAGCCACCACAGCATCACCCAGTACACGCTGCCGACTACCGGCGAACTCATCCCGCTGCTGCAAATCGCCCCTTCCAAGACCGACGAGGAACGGCTTCTGGTCGTCAGCCCAGAACTCGCCGACGTCCTCAGCGCGATCGTCAGCCGGGTCCGCGACGCCAGCGGCGCCATCCCCCTGGCGCCCTTCTACGACGGCTTGGAGAAGATCTGGAACCCGCCCGCACCCCTGCTCTTCCAGTGGACCAGCGGTGGCCAGCGGCGGGCCGTCTCCTCCAAATCCATCCGGAAGGCACTCAACGAGATCTTGCGATCCACCGGCCTCACCGACGCGGCCGGTCAGCCGCTGCACTACCAGCCGCACGACTTCCGAAGGATCTTCACCACCGAAGCGATCATGAACGGGATGCCGCCCCACATCACCCAGCTCATCCTCGGGCACAAGGACATCAACACCACCATGGGCTACAAGGCGGTCTATCCCGAGGAAGCCATCAACGGCCACCGAGCCTCCATCGCCCGTCGGCGGGCCCTGCGACCCAGCGAGGAATACCGGACGCCGACCGACGAGGAATGGAACGAGTTCCTCGGCCACTTCGAACGTCGGAAGGTCGCCCTGGGCGACTGCGGTCGCGCCTACGGCACCATCTGCCAGCACGAACACAGCTGTGTCCGCTGCCCCGTCCTTCGCGTCGACCCCGCTCAGCGGCACCGTCTTGAGGAAATCCGCAACACCCTGACCGACCGGATCACCGAAGCCGAACACGAAGGATGGCTCGGCGAGGCCGAGGGCCTGCGCGTCAGCCTCGCCGCAACAGAGAGCAAGCTTGCCCAACTCGACGAACGCCAAGGGCAGGCCACCAGCATCAGCCTCGGTATCCCAACCTTCCGCGAGATCGCTGGCCGAACCGCGACCCTTCCCACAGGCAATCCGGCAACCGGCACGACCTGACAGCCGGGGACGTTCGTCTGTACTCGACTGGAGGGAAGCGCCGTGGAGGACGGGGTGCTCAACCACTCGATGCAGGTGGTGTCCTCTGCGCCCGACGAACTGCCGCTTGGAGTGAGCTCAAGAACTGGTCATTAGGATCGAAAACGACGATCTTCACCTGGGCGCCCTGTTTGGTGAGCGTAATCGTATTGCTGCCCAGGAGCCGGCGGGCACTGACGTTTTCGATCACATCGAACCTCAGGACGAGATCAACTCTCCGACCAAAGAAGAGCACATTGGATCGGTTCCCCTTGAAGGTCAGCTCAGAGTCACCAACAGTGGCCCGGCCATCCGCATATAGGCCCCCCTGCACCAGCTTGCCGATGGCCGCGATGGATTGGCCGACCAAGGCACCGACAGGGTTGACCAAAGCCGTTGCCCCAAAGAACACGCCATCCACGCTGGCATCCTCAATCAGAATCTTGGCCCGTCGAGTCAGCTCTTCCGCCACTACATCTCCCCCCAAAGTCCTGAGTGTCAGGATTCATCCATTTCGCCCCACGGGCAAGAAGAAGGACATCACCTCATCGAAACCCCACCTGTTGGACCAACTAGGTTAATTGTCCAGTTAGTTCAGAGAAGCTTCCAGGAGTGCCCATTCGGCGAGACCGGGAAGAGGCCCAACGACTCGCCCGGGTCCGCCAGTCGGTAGGCGGGTGACTGGGCCGTGGTCATCTGCTGTACGCCGGTTCGGGTGGGGCGTGTACGGATGCGGCGCAGAGGGGAAGCTGGGCGGGCCGGAGGACGACGACACCGGCTCGGACGCCACACAGACGGAGGCCCACCGCAACGCCGCGATCCAGGCACTGGCCGAAGCCCTCACCGGCCTCGCCGGACAGGACGCTCCCGGCCCCGGCCCGAGCATCCGCATCCACATCAGCCCGACCGGCACCCTCGGCACGGGCCTGGAGCACTGCCACAGCATCGACATCACCCCGGCCCGCGCCCACCAGCTCGCCGACCAGGCCGACGCCATGAGCTGCTACCTGGACAGCGAACGCCCGGACACCAGCACCGTCCTGGCCCCCCAGACGGTCGCCGAACTGACCGAGCTGGTCGACCTCACCGGGGCCGTCCTCAAGTCCACCCGGCCCGAGTCCCGCAGCGCGGTCACCCAGGCCATCGACGACATGTTCGGCGACGTCCCCGGCCCCGAGGACCCCGAATGAGCACGCCGGCCCCGACGCCCGGGGTGGCGCGCGGCCGGCCACCACCGGCTCGCTGATTCCCGCGCTCAACGGGATCACGAGCGCCGATCCCGCCCCGGACGAGACGGAGATCGCCACGCCGCACCTGAAGGCCGCGGCCACCGCCGACACCGACCCAGATGGTGCCCACGAAGGACATCGCCTTCCAGGCGGGCAACCACTCGACCAACCTGCACTCGATCGGCATCGAGCACGAGGGCCACGCCGTGCATGGCGCGGCCTATCACACCGAGGCGCAGTACAAGACCACGGCCGCCCTGGTGCAGTACCTGTCCGCCCGGTTCGGCATCCCGCTGGACCGGCAGCACCTCATCGGACATGACAACGTTGCTGGTCCCAATTCGGCCCTGGTCGCCGGGATGCACTGGGACCCGGGCCCGTTCTGGGACTGGCACCACCTGGCGACGTCACCGCGACCGACGCGGTGCGTCACCGGGAGGACTGACCCCGGTCACAGTGAAGACCTCCGTGTGGTGGACCTGTCCAGGCCCCGCCGCGCGGAGGCCTTCGCGTACCACCGCGATACCCGCCCGGCCGCGGGCTGCGGTCCTTCCCCCGGCTGTGCTTCCCGGCCCAACTCGCGGCTGTGCTTCCGACTTGGGGGGACCCAAGGTGACGATCAGGGCCTCTTGCCCTATGCTCCGGTTTACACAACCGGGGGGCGGCTGGCCGTCGTGACGACCAGCACCGTGACACGTGTCCATCACCCACGCCATCTCAACTCGTGCTTCAGCATGCCTTCAGGCGTCCGCGCCTGTGGATGACTGTTGTTCGAGGCTGCCCGCAAGGGTCCGGATCGGCGCGTTTCCCCGGGTCCACGGTCATCGGAAGGCAGAGAACGTCATGGCAGAACGGCAGTACCTCGGTCAGGGCACCAACACGTCCTGGGAGAAGTTCTGGTACGTCCTGGGTTGCATCTACTTCGGCGCCGCCTACTTCCAGAAGGTCCCGGTGAAGAAGGCGCTGAGCGAGTACGGGCTGGTCGAGATGACCGGGGCCGAGAAGTTCTGGTACGTCGTCCAGTGCATATTCTTCGGCGCCGGCTACTTCGCGAAGGTCACCATCAAGAAGGCGCTGTCCGAGGTGCGGAACGCCGGCGGAGTCCCCACGGTCTGACGGCGCCAGAGCAGCACACGTACGACGGGCCGCGGGCCCGGACCACGAGGGGTGGTCCGGACCCCCGCGGCCCGTCGTACGTTCCGTGCGGACGCAACGGGTGGAGAGAGGAGACAGGCCGTCGCTGTCCCGAACGTGCCAGGACGCTTGAGGCCAGTCCGATCTTCTTCCGGATACTGGGGGTGACTTGCCACCATCGTGGTCCGCGGTCGGGGAGCCGACCGGTCGGACACCGCAGATCGTGTCCGACACCCGATCCCCACGGCCCCGGCCACCGCGCCCGGGAACTCCGCATCGTGCCCCGGCAGGCCGACTGTGTCGCAGTCGAAAGGAAGAGTCATGACAGAGCTGGTCGCGGAACGCTTCGCCGAGACAGGGCGGTGATGTTCGACCTGGCCGAGCAACTGGAGTTCACTGCGACGTCCGAGGACGGGCGGGTGCTGGATGCGCTCGCGCACGCGAAGCGGCACCAGAGTGCCCGCGGTGAGTACATCACCGCCGTCGACGAGGAGGGCAGCAACAGCTTCGGCACCCGCACCCAGATCGGCACCGGCTGGAACGCCTACACCTTCACCGGCGTCACCGACCTCAACGCCGACACCTACCCCGACGTCATCGCCCGCGACACCAGCGGCGCCCTGTGGCTCTACCCCGGCAACGGCAGCGACGGCTTCGGCACCCGCAGCCAGATCGGCACCGGCTGGAACGCCTACACCTTCGCCGGCATCGGCGACTTCAACGGCGACGGCAACCCCGACGTCATCGCCCGCGAGGACGCCACCGGCATCCTGTGGCTCTACCCCCGCACCGCCACCGCCTTCAACACCCGCCAACAGACCGGCAGCAGCTGGTAGACACATCCGCACCCTCTCCGGGGCCGTCGAGTCCAGCACCACAGCGTCTCGACGGCCCCGTTGACTCCACCCAACTCGGGACAGTCCGGAGCCTCCATCAGACCCGGAGCGGTTCACCTTCGGCTGCATCCGGATGCGGATGGGCTTGTCGGTCGCTTCGTCCGGCTCGACGTGTGTGGTGGGGTGCGGGGCGGCCGGGGAGGTCGGGTGAGGCGGCGGGCCATGCGGGTGATCGTGGTCCAGGTGAGGTGGGCCTCGCTGTGGGCGATGAGCCGCTCGTCGACCAGGCCACGGCCTGCACCTGCTCGTGCGACGGGACGCCGCTTCAGACAATCGAATATACGATCTACTCAGGGTATGGATGCCAACACCTTTCCCAGCGAACTCGTAGAGGCCCAGAGCGCCTGGTACGCCACGTACCGGGAGCTCGCCAACACCTCGCCCGCCCACGGCACCGCCGCTCACCGGCGACGCCTGCAGGAGCTGTCCCGGCACATCGCCGGACACCCGTACTGGCAGAGCCCGGCCGGGACGCCGGCGGCCCGGATGGCTCTCAAGGAGCTCGCCCGGGCAAAGGCGCAGTCGTGACACGCAGCACCGGCCGGCAGCCTGCTGCCGAGCGGCAGAGTGCGCTGCTGCGCGCCCACCGCGAGTGGATCACCGCCTACGGGGAGGAACCGTCGGTGCGTGAACTCTCCGCGGCCGTCGGCCTGTCGCCGTCGATGGTGAGCCACCACCTGACACAGATGCGGGCCGAGGGGAGTCGAGGTGGCGACCCGGGACCGGCGCAGCCGCCGGTGTCCGCACTGCGGCCGCTGACCGCGGTCGGCAGAACCGGGCATCCGATCAGGCGGCGAACCCGATGTTCGTGACGTACTCGTACTGCCCCCACTGCGAGCCCAGGTCGACGACCTGGTCCACCCACGCGTCGTCCAGCCCCTGGTCGTCGCCGGCCGCCCACGCGGCGACGATCCGGTCCCAGCGGCGCACGTTCAGGGTGCGGAACTCCACCACGCGCTGGCGCGGCCGGTCGACCTGGGACTGGTTGAGGGGATGGATCTCCACGCGGGTGCCGCGGCCTTCGCGGTTGAGGCGGGCGAGCAGGTAGCGGGCGACGTTCTCGCGCCGGACCGTGCGGTAGGCCTGCTCAAGGCGCTCCAGGTTCGCCTTCGAGGGTGGGCGGGTGCCCTCGAGCCAGGCGCGCAGGGTGCGGTCGGTGACCGTCAGTCCGGCCGCCCGGGCGGCGGCGCGGGCGTGGTCGGTGCGGGTGAGGTAGTGCAGCCGGGCGAGCAGGCCGCGGCGGGCCGTGACGGGCGTGGCGATGTAGCCGGCGAGCGCGTCCAACTGCCGGGCGACGGCCTCGTGGCCCTTGATACCGCGCGCGCCGTACTTGCCGAACTCGATGTTCCGCTCAGGCATCCCTGCCTTCTTTCACGGCCGACCCAGGCCAATCGTAGGGTTCTGGGACCCAGGAGCAGCGGCTGTGACTCTCAGGTGGCCATCTGTCGTGCGTGGCTGAAGACGGTTGGCCGTCCAGCGCTCCCCCGGCGACTCGGACGCTAATTGAGAATTGCGAATGTATCGCCAGCACGGGGTGGGTGACATGCGTGGAGCCTGCCCGCACAGTGTGCGGGCAGGCTCCACGATTGAGCGCCGGGCAGGCCTTGCACCTGCATTTCCCCGCAGGAAGCGGGACGTCTTTCCTTGGACCACCAACGCAGCACCAGACGCCTGGAGTTGCAGTGACCAGCTCAAGATCCACTATAGCCCACGGAGGCCTGGAGCACCCGCGCCGGACCCCCTGGTCGCGAATCCGGAGGGCGCGGGCGAGAACGCCTGAGCAGCCCGTGTGCGGAAACGGCTCAGGTAGGAGGACATGCGGGTTCCACGCCCCTCTGCGCTCCCAGCAGACGGCGACCACCTCCTTGAAGAACACGAGTGCAGACGCGGACTCCAGCTCGCGGTTGGCGGTGGTGGCGGGAAACGCGGGGGTCGTTCTGCCACCGGATGTTCGACCGCAACATCACGCTGCGCGGGGGCATCGCCCCGGTCCGCGCCTGCATTCCCAAACTCCTGCCGGATGCGCTCTCCGGGGCCGGTCTTCGACGGTGCCGTCCCTTGGCCGAGGTGCCGGACGGTTATCGGGCGATGGACGACCGGTCGGCGCTGAAAGTCCGCGTCACCGTCAGAGTGCGGGGGCCGGCGGCACGGGTGTGGTTCCTCCCGTGGCGCGTGGCGCCCTCGTGATGTCAGGCGGTGCGCTTCGCGTGGCGGACCAGCCACATCAGCAGGGCGTCCAGGTCGGCGGCGGCCGAGAGGACCCGGTCGACCGCCTCGGGGGTGTGCAGCCACTGCTCGCAGCCGAGGGGACGGGCGGCGATCAGCGAACGGTGGCGCAGCAGGTTCGCACGGGAGTGGTCCGTCGGATAGCCGCGCGGGGGGCGTTTCATCACGTCCCCGGAGATGTCGTAGCCCTTCTTCCGCACGTCCTCGACGATGGCGGACAGTTCGCGGCCGCTCCCCTCGGCGGCCACGGCTTTGCGGAACATGTCCACCTGGCCGGGATCGGGGTACCACCAGGCGCCTTGGATCCGCAGGCCGTCCAGGGAGAACCGGAGACCGATCTCGATCTTGCGGCCGAGCCGGATCACCGCACCCTGGTGCTGCCACCACCAGGCGTCGGTTCGGTAGTGCCAGACAGAGAAGTCCTCGTACCGGGGGTCGGTGTCCGCGACCTCGTTGAGCAGGGCGATCATCGGCTGCCGGACCAGGCGTTCGCGGTCCGCGCGGTAGCGCTCGCGGGTCGCGTGGGTCGGTTCGCCCTGGAGCTGCCACAACACGTCCATGGCCTGCTCCGGCCAGCCGGTGAACTGTCGGCGCATGCGCGGAGGATAGCTCACCCACGATCCGCGCGCGTCGAGAGTGAGACGGGCAGGGAGGCGTAACCCCAGACAAGGTGGGAGGTGCTGCGGCGGGGCTCGCCGGCCAGTTCGATGTGCCGTGCGCGGTAGGCGAGTTCGTCAAGAAGCACGGAGAGTGCAGTCGATATGAAGCGGGCAGTGAGATTGTGCAGCCGAACTTGAGATCCCACACCTCCTGTAGGCCCTCATTTGGAATGTCCCGTTCCATAGCAGTGATCTGGGCCGTTCCCGGTCGTCTCATTCAGGGGCCACGCTATTCCGTCTCACGATCTTGTCCTCAGGCGATGCGATGTCCGAGAGATTGCGACGCACACCGGGTAGTTGAGCCCGGTACGTGGTAGCCGCTGGCCGTTCTTCGGCCCGATCTCGTACATGACGCCTGCGTACTCCTCTTTGGCCTGCTCGACCTCGGCGCCTTGGCGGGGAGTGTCTACTCAACGGCCACACGTTCACTGATGCGGAGCGGTGTGTCAGGTGCTGATGGTGGCAACGGGGTCGACGTGGTGGTTGCGGGCATAGCCGTTTTCGGTGCCGACGAGGAGGTCGACGACCTCGAAGTAGCGGTCCCAGAACGGGGTTTCGCGCAGTGCGTCGATGAGGAGCTGGTAGGTGTGGTGATCGTCTGCTTCCCAGACCCAGACGTCGGTGACGCGCGCGGAGTAGAACTCGGTGTCGTAGAAGCGTGACCGGACGCCGGTGGTCCTCGATCGTGGGGAGGACCTGGGTGGTGAAGGCGTCGATCCGCTCCGGGACGGTCAGTGCGAGCCACTCGGGCGTGGTCTTGACGAGCATGAAGGCGGTGACCGGCGGTTCGGTTTCCTCAACGGGCATGTGGGTGTCTCCCAAGTGGAGGGTGGTCTGATGCCATGGACGCCATGGGCGATGGCGAAGGGGCTGGTGGCTTTCAGGAGAGGACGGCGGACTTGAGGGTCCGGGCGCACCAGTGCTCGAAGGTGGTGGGACCGGCGGTGTCCGGGGTGCGGGGGACGTCGGCATCGAGGCCCTCGTCCTTGGCCCGCTTCATGTCGATCACGCCCTGGGCGAATGCCTCGTTGAGGCCGTGGCCGACGAGGGTGGTGTACAGCTCGTCGAGCGGCTGGCGTTCATAGCGGACCATGCGGCCGAGCTGCTCGGTCATGATGCGGGCCAGGTCATTGGGTGACAGGTCCTGCGGCCCGAGGACCGGAACACTGCCGGTACCGGTCCACGAGCGGTCCAGCAGCAGGCCGGCGGCGACGGCCGCGATGTCGGCGACGGCGACGAGGGGCGCCTTGCGGTCGGCGTCGGCGGCGTCGGTGAAGACGCCCTTCTCACGGATCGAGGCGGCCTCCTCCAGGAGGTTCTCGAAGAAGGACGGGCTGGCCAGGGCCCGGTAGGCGACGCCGGTGCCGGCCAGAAGGTCGTCCATGGCCAAAGAGGCGGTGACGAGTCCGGCGCGGCCGGCTAGCGGGGTGCCGCGACCGAGGGCGGAAACGCCGACGACGTGGCCGACCCCGTGGGCGGTCAGCGCCCTCGCGGCGGGGCGGGTGAAGCCGGTCCAGGCGTCCTCCGGGGGCAGGGAGGTGTCCGGGGGGACGAGCCAGAAGACGGCGTCCGCGCCTTGGAAGGCCTTGTCGACCACCTCGGCGTCGCCGTGCGAGCCGGTGATCTCCTCGACGCGTCCGCGTGCCACGTCCGGCAGCCGTGCGGGGTCACGCACGATCACACGCAGTTCCTCACCGGCGGCGGGGGCGGACTCCAGAAGCCGGGTGAGCAGGTGGCGGCCGATGTTCCCGGTGGGAGCAGTGATGACGATCATGAAAACCTCAAAGGTCCGTGTCGGGTCGGTATGCCCTCATCCTGGGGAACGCCACGGTGATGCCACAATGGGAACTTCAGCAAGGAGATGTTGTCTGAAATGGAATTACGCTGTTGAACAGCCCGCATTCGGCCCTTGATGCCAACCTCGCCGTCGCGCTGGACGCCCTGCTGACCGAGCAGAGCGTCACCCGCGCCGCCGCCCGCCTGCGCACCTCCCCCGCCGCCATGAGCCGCACCCTCGGCCGCCTGCGCCGTACCCTCCAGGACCCGCTCCTCGTACGGGCCGGACAGACCATGGTCCCCACCCCCCGCGCCCTGGCTCTGCGCGACGAAGCCGCCGCAGTGGTGCGCCGCCTCGATGCGCTGCTCAGCCCCGGCGAAGGCGCCGACCCCGCCACCCTGCGCAGCACCTTCACCCTCCAGGCCGCCGACCTGGTCGGTGCGGCGCTGGCCCCCGGACTGCTGTACCTGGCCCGGCAGGAGGCGCCGGGCGTCTCGTTCCGGCTCCGGGCCGAGGAGTTGGAGGCCACTCCGGCCCTCCGCGACGGCCGGATCGATCTGGAGGTCGGATCCATCGACCACGTGGACCCGGAAACCCAGGTCGAAGAACTGGTCACACTCCGGATGGTGGCGGCCGTCCGCCCAGGCCACCCCCTCGCCGAGAAGGCCCTGGACCCGGCGCGGCTCGCTGCCGCCGACCATGTCGCGGTCAGCCGACGAGGCCGGTTCACCGGCCCTCTCGACACCGCCCTGGCCGAGCACAACCTCCACCGGCGCGTCACCGCCGTCCTCCCCAGCCACCTGGCAGCGATGACCCTCGCGGCCCACAGCGACGTCGTCTGCCTCGTCCCCGCCGCACTTCCCGGCAACCCCGAATCGCCCCTCACCCGCACCGCCACCGCCCTCGGCCTGCGCCTCCTCCATATCCCCCTGTCACTGCCGCCGCTGACCATCGGCATGGCCTGGCACCCCCGCCACGCAGCCGACGGAGCCCACCAATGGCTCCGCAACGCTGTTCGCCGCACACTCCGCGCGCCCAGCACCACCTGAGCGGCATCGACTGACAGCGGCCGGTGGTGGGGCGACGGGCGTTGCATAGACCGAGACCGGGATCAGCACTACGACGGGTGAACGATCAGACGGGAGTTCGTCTCACCACGCTGTCCCTTGGGCCGGACAAAGGCCACGGTCAAGGAGAAAGGGACACTGGAAATGCGAACCTACACCTCCGTGGATCACATCTGTGCCATGTCGACGAAGCGGGAGTAATGCCCCTGGAAGGCGACGGTGATCTCTGCCGTGGGGCCATTACGGTGCTTGGCAACAATCAGGTCTGCTTCGCCCGAGCGGGATGAGTACTTGTCGTAGGCGTCCTCGCGGTGCAGCAGGATCACGACGTCCGCGTCCTGCTCGATCGATCCGGATCCGCGCAGGTCGGAAACCATGGGCTTCTTGTCTGCGTGCTGCTCGGACCCGCGGTTGAGCTGGGAGAGGCCCACGACGGGCACTTTGAGTTCTTTGGCCAGCTTCTTCAGGCCGCGGGAGATCTGGGCGACTTCGACCTGGCGGCTTTCGGCGCGCTTGCCGGACTCCATCAGCTGCAGGTAGTCGACGATCACCAGGCTCAGGCCGTGCCGCTGCTGCAGGCGCCGGCACTTGGAGCGGATCTGCAGCATGGTCAGGTCGGGTGAGTCGTCCAGGAACAACGGGGCGTCGGCGACTGCGGGCTGCCGGGATTTGATGGCGTTCCAGTCGTCTTCAGTGAGGAAGCCGCCGCGCATCTTGTGTAGAGCAACGCGGGCCTCGGCGGACAGCATCCGCATGTTGATCTCGGAGATGCCCATCTCGAGGGAGAAGAACACGGCTGGTTGTCCGTCGCGGATGGCGCAGGCTCGGGCGAAGTCGAGGGCGAGGCTGGACTTGCCCATGGCCGGGCGGGGTTTTTGGATGCGCTCCAGTTCGTCGATGGTGGTGGCCAGGCTGCCCTGTCCAGGGGTGGCCGGGTCGGCGGCAGTGGACAGGTCTGTCGCGGCGTAGATCTCGGCTTGGGCGGCATCGGAGACGGTGGCCAGTTCGCCTTCTCCGGTCCAGGCTAGCGGAGGCCGGGTTGCCCGGTGCGGGGCTGCCCGCACCGCTCGCACGGTTCCGGCTCGGGTGGTGCGGGGCGACGCGCGGCGGGCAGCTGCTCCAGGCGCTCGTG
>NZ_JBEOXO010000057.1:0-19963 GCF_040296605.1 Streptomyces sp. NPDC002088
TCCGGATACCGCATACCTCCGGCGTACCAGCCCGGACGGACCGCGTCACCGGTCCCGACACAGATCCAGACCCCGAAACGCCGAAGTCAGTAACGCAGGCGCCCGCCGTGTCCCCAGCTATGGTGACTGCGATCACCCAGCATGTCCTGCCGGGCGGGAGCGGCGTTCAGGTAGAAACGGGCAGCGCAATGGGCGGAGCCCAGCTCATGGCGCACATCGAGAACCTTGAACAGCATCCGGGCGGGTACAGTCACGCTGACCAGAACAGACGTGTGACTCCTGCGGTCATCCGCTTCACGCAGCACCTCGCGGCAGTCTGCGACCACGATCTTGAATCGTGCCAGAAGCTGGGCAAGTGGGGCCGGCAGGTCGCCGGGCGGCTCGGAGTCGATGCCGACACCCTTGATGAACTGCGCGATGCCGCTCACGCCTGGGCTCACACACTCAAAGGGTTCAGCAACACCCCGCGTGTCGTGGTCCAGGTCTATACCGACTGCTCCGCCAAGAGGTTCACCTGCGTGGTCTGGGCCGACCCGGGCACAGGTGAACTCGCTCGGTACACGCACCCGGACAACGGAGATTCACTCACCCCAGCGCGGGCAGTCCAACTGATTGAGCGCGCCATCAGATCGCTGTCGGTCAGCGACGCGGCAGCTCCCGTGGTAGAGATCGTGCTGGACCCCGAGGACATGCTCAACGTCCCCGTACATACCTGGAACGGTGCCGAGTCCGACGGCCTGATTCCCCTACTGCTCGCCGTACGCCGTCGAATAGCCCTGCGCTGCGCCCCGCTGGCCAGCATCGAGCGCGAAGAGGACCGCCGCGCCAGACTGGAGAGACGGTGGAACCGCTGCGTCGACGGAAAAACGGTCTACCTTGATGAGTGGCACGTCCAGGATTGGCGCGCCTACGGCGCACTGGAAGAAGACCACGATGCCGCCCGCGTGGTCGTGCGCGCCGGACGCAACGACAGCGCGTCAATGATCCAGCTGGCCCTGCACCTCGGCTACCCCGTGATCATGTGGGATCACGACGCCACTGAAGCAGTTGCCGACACCCACTTCGTATCGCTCGACCCCGAGGGCACACTCCAGGGGCTGCCCGAACGCGTACGCAGCTACTGGGCGAAGGTCCACAGGGACTCTTCACGTCACCCGGCGCGGCCAGCTCTCCTACTGGACAGTCCCCACCGGCAACTACCTCCTGTACTGGAGATGACCCGACAGTCCCTAAGCGACGAAGCGAGTATGTGATGACCGGTCACACCGAGCCCAGCCCTGGCCATGACACGCCTGTCCAGGCCGAGGAACCCACATGGCAGATCTTCCGGGGCAACGGCGAGAAACGCACCGACGTCCTCCTTCCTGATGCACCGCCCTGGCGCCGCTTCCGTTCCCCCCAAGACGCGAGGCACGACACGAGGACGGCGAAGGCGGAGGATCACCCGACCGGCTATGTGATCGGCCGCGCCGAGACCGATGTGGTCAACGCCGCCCTACACCTGCGGCGCCCGCTGCTGGTCACCGGCCATCCCGGAGTGGGTAAGACCTCACTCGCTCAGGCCATCGCCTACGAGCTGGACTTGGGCAAGGTGCTGCACTGGCCAGTCAACAGCCGCTCCACCCTGCAGGACGCGCTGTACCGCTACGACGCCATCGGCCGCCTCCAGGAGAGCAATCTGCCTCGCGCTGACAGCGAGGTGGCGCCGCCCATAGGGGACTTCGTGAGGCTTGGCCCGCTCGGAACGGCCCTCGTGCCCACCGACAAGTCCCGAGTCTTGCTCATCGACGAACTCGACAAGGGAGACGTGGACCTGCCCAACGATCTCCTCACGGTGTTCGAGGAGGGCAGCTTCGAAATCCCCGAGCTGTCCCGCCTGCCCGAGTCACAACCAGAAGTCGAGGTGTTCACCGCGGACCGCGGCGGTCGCGCGACCGTGGAGCGCGGCTACATCACATGCACACAGTTCCCCGTCGTGGTTATCACCAGCAACGGCGAACGTGACTTTCCCCCCGCCTTCCGGCGGCGTTGTCTGCCGCTGCACCTCGCCGACCCCGACGAGCAGCGGCTCAGGGAGATCATCACCCAGCATCTCGGCACGGACGCGCTTGCCGCCGCGGATGATCTGGTGGAGACGTTCATGAAGCAGCGCGCAGTCGGGGAACTCGCCACCGACCAGTTGCTCAACGCCGTCTTCCTGCGCAACGGAGGAGTCCACCTCAATCCCGAAGGGCTGCTGAAGACCGTGCTGCACCGGCTCAACTCGGGTGGATGAGCCATGCTCCGGGACCTGCAGCAGATCCTGCGCACCGCCGGGATCCCGCTCGGCGACGAAGAACTCCTCGACGCTCTATGGCTGGTCTCCCGGCTACCCGAAGGCCCGGACACACCCCTGGCCGCACGGCTGGCGGCCGCCCAGGGAGCTTCCGATCACCATGCAGAGGGTGCCCTCAGGGTCGCTGCCCCGATCCGGCCGGGCGACCACCTCATGCCGCCACAGCCAGCCCGTGCCCCCACCCCCGGGAGCGAGTCCGACACCTCCCAATGGGAGACACTCCCGGACGCCAAGAGCCTGACACCCCTCGCCGGCGCCCGGCATACCGGGGATCCGGCAGACTTCGAACTGCGCGTTCCCGGGCTCAAGGCCCTGGGGTCCGAGCTAGCTTTCAGCCGCGCCCTGCGCCCACTCAAACGCCGCATCCCCAGCGCCTTCCACACCGAACTGGACGAAGCAGCCACCGCAGCAGCCCAGGCTGACACCCGTGTCCCCCAAGTGGTCCTGCAGCCCCAGCCCGAGCGGTGGCTCCGGCTGACTCTCATCATCGACAGCGCAGCCTCAATGCTGTTGTGGGAACGCCACTGCGCCGAACTTCTTGCCGTCTTCCACCGCAGCGGCGCCTTCCGACAGACCGAAGTCCACCAATTGCGCTATCGCCCCCCACATTCCCAGCAGTCCGTCGTGCTCACCCGGCCCTGGGACAGCGAGAGGGCGACGGCGCTGCCCCCGCACTGCGTGACGGACCCCTCCGGACGCACCATGGTCGTCGTCGTCACCGACGGCGCGGCCCCTGCATGGCACGACGGCCGGATGCACGCTGTGCTGAAGAACTGGGCCACTGCGGGTCCCACCGCGCTGATCCAAGTCCTGCCACGCCATCTGTGGGCGGGCACGGGCGTCGCCGGAGACACATGGCACATCACCACACCACGCCCAGGGGCACCCAACACCGATTGGCACGTGACCCACCCGATCCTGCCGCCGGCACTCTCCGGATTCCCCACGCCCCCCATCCCCGTGATCGAGCTGACACCGCCCGGGCTCGCCTCCTGGGCCACCGCGCTCACCACCCTCGGCCAACCCGTCCCGCTGCGCTTGTGGGAACCCCGCTCCGCGCCCGCCCGGCCGACCGCCGCCGCCACGGCCCGAGCCTTCAGTCGCACCGCCTCCCCTCAAGCAGTCCGGCTCGCCGCCCACCTCGCGGCCATGGCACCCCTGACCGTGCCCGTCATGCAGCTGGTCCACTCCTGCCTGCCCGGCAGCGACCGAACCACAGCCCTCGCCGAAGTCTTCCTCGGCGGCCTGCTCAAGCCCCTCGCTCAGGCAGGGCAGTCGCCAGCTGGCATCAGACACCGCCTCTTCGACTTCACCGCCGAAGCTAAGGACCTGCTGCTGGACACGGTAGCGACAGCGGAACTCATCTCGTGCAGCCGCCGTGTCGGCGAGCGGATGGAGCGTCTCGTGGGCCGCTCCCCGGACTTCCCCGCCTGGCTGCTGCAGCCAATCCAGAAACTCCCTCTCACAGACCGGCCCCAGCCCTTCGCGCACATCGGACAGTCTCTGCTAACCCGCCTCGGACGCGGCAACAACCCCGATCTCCCCGAACCCGACCTTGAGAACCACCGCGCGGCCGGGCCACATCCCACTGTGGTGGTCCTAACGGCCCACCCCCTCACATACGAGGCCGTGCACACCCACCTCACCGACACCGAGACACTCGTGCACGCACCCACCGGCACCCGCGCCAGGCGCGGCCGCCTGCCCGGCACCCCCTGGTACGTCGCCCTGACGCAGATCAGCGAGGGTGCCTCGACCGCCGCCACCATCATCGAGCGCATCCAGACCTGGCTGAAGCCGCAGGCGCTTTTCTTCGTCAGCGTCGCGGGCGGGCTGAAGGACAACATCAAGATCGGCGACGTCGTCGTCGCCACCAAGGCCTACCACATCAGCGGCGTCAACCAGACTGCCGAAGGCTTTTCCGTACGTCCCCAAGCCTGGCGCTCCTCTAAGCACCTGGAGGAGGCTGCCCGCCATGCCTTGCGCGGCCAGGCCCACTTCAAGCCGATCGCCGTCGGCCACGTCGCCTTCTCCGACGCCACCTCCGCGATCGCCCGCCACCTCGCCGAGCACTACAACGACGCCGCCGCCGTCGACATGGAGGGCACTGGCATCACCCAGGCCACCCACCTCGCCGACACCCTGATCATCTGCGGCATCAGCGGCACGGCCGACTCGAAGCAGCCAACCAGCCCCACAACCGCGCACCGCCGTGCCGCCGAAAACGCAGCAGCAACAGCAGCAGTCACCATCCTCCATGTACTGAAGCCGTCCACAGCACGCATACAGGAGCCACAGCTCCCGCCTTCCGCCAGCCAAGCCGACCAGAACCATGCCGGAGACGACGGCTCCATCGGCCGCATCCCTGACCCGTCAGCAGAGCAACCAACCGAGGGAGAATTTCTGGAGGAAACCGCAGCTGCTCGCGAACGGCACGGATCACAAAATGGCGGCATCTTCTTCCACACGGTGATGCAGGGCCAGGACATCCCCGTGCAACTGCCCTCACGCATCTCCCTATCGCTGTCGGGCCTGCCGCCCGCCTCGCCGGCCTTTACCGGCCGCGAGAGACAGGTGCAGGAACTGCTCGCATCCCTGGCCCCCGATGTGGCACGGCAACAGCCGCTGCTGGTGGCCGGGCTGGCCGGGGTTGGTAAGACCGAACTCGTCGTGCAAGCCACCAACCGGTCCCTACAGCAGGGCTGGTTCCCCGGTGGGGTGCTGTTCGTCGACCTGTTCGGCTACGACACCGAACGCCGTCTCTCCCCCGAGCGCGCTCTGGAAGGCCTGTTGCGCGCCCTGGGCATGCCCGCTACCCACATCCCTCCCGACCTGCAAGACCGCGTCCGTCTCTACCGCAGCGTGCTCGCGGCCTTTGCCGAACAAGGCCGGCGGATCCTGGTCGTCATCGACAACGCCGCCACCGCGGAGCAGGCCCGCCTCCTGCTGCCCACCGACGGCATTACCGCGGCCCTGCTCACCTCCCGACATTCCCTCGATCTTGAAGCCCGCCATTTCGACTTGGCCTTCCTCGACGAGCATGCCTCCATCGAGGTGCTCCGCCAGGCTCTCCACCAGGCACGCGGCGCAGGCGACACGCGCATCGAAGACGCCCCAGAAGCGGCTTCGACCATCGCCCAGCTGTGCGCGGGCCACCCGCTGGCCCTGCGCATCGCAGCCAGCCTGCTCGCCGACACCCCCACCCGTCCCCTGGCCTCCTTCGCCCAGGCCCTGCAGAACGCCAACACCCGGCTGGAGCAGCTGCGCCGCGAGAACCGCACGGTGCTCGCCGCCTTCGACCTGTCCTACCAGCTCCTTGACGATGAGCACGCCCGCCTTTTCCGGCTGCTCCCACTCAACCCCGGCCCCGATCTGTCTACCGAAGCCGCCGCCCACCTCGCTGGCGCCGAGCCATCGCAGCTCGAGGAGCTTCTGCGGGATCTGGCACGTGCCCACCTGATCGAGCCCGGACCCAGCTGGGGCCGCTGGCGCCTGCACGACCTAGTCCGCCTCTACGCCGACCAGCAGGGGGTTGAACACGCCAACACTGACCGGCGCGAGGCGGCCCGCGCCCGTCTCTTCGAGTACTACCGGGACACCGCCCACGCCGCCGACGCTCTCCTGGACGCCCGGCCCGCTGCGCCGTCGTCCCGGTTCCCCGACCGCGCCGCCGCCTTGGCCTGGCTCGACAGCGAACGCCTCAATCTGATCGCCACCGTCACCACGGCCCCTAGCCTCGGCCACCCCGGCACCAGTACCACGCTCGCCTCCGCGCTCGCCCGATACCTAAGCGACCGCGAATTGTTCGACGACTGGATCGCCATTACCACCACCGCCTTGGCCGCCTCCCGCGAGACCGGCGATCGCCACAACGAAGTTACGTTGCTGAGCAATCTCGGCACTGCCCTCACCGAGGTGGGACGGTTCGATGAAGCCATCGAAGCCCACAGCCGAGCCGCCTCTGTCTTCCGCGAACTCGGCGACCACCACAGCGAAGCCAGGGCGCTAAACAGCCTCGGCACCGCCCTCGCCCAGGCGCACCGCCCCAATGAAGCTACCGAAGCCCACAGCCAAGCCGCGGCCGTCTTGCGTGAACTCGGCAACCACAGCAGCGCAGCAGAGGCTGCCGCCGAGGGCGGCGCAGTCCGCCTGGCCACCGGGCATGAGCTGGCAGGCGAAGGAGACTCCCCGCGCGTCGTCCCGTATGCGATGACCGGGGGGCGCACACGGCCTCGCTATCGACTGGCCGTGGAAGCGCTGGTTGTCACAACAGCTGACCCCGCCCAGATGCAAGGGCTGCTACCCGAACATCAACGGATCTGCCACCTGTGCCGCGAGGTCAAATCAGTCGCGGAGATCTCAGCGATCCTGAACATTCCCCTTGGTGTTGCCCGGATCCTCGTTGCCGACCTAGCGGAGGCCGGACTTGTCGCCCTCAACGACCCCGTCGGCGACGAACGCGGCCTGGCACGGCCGGACGTCACGCTGATGGAGAGGGTGCTCAGTAGGCTGCGCGAGCTATAGGGCACTGCTCAGGTCTTTGGACGGGTGACGCCGGAGAGCAACTGCGGCACCGGCGGTCCGGATCGCGTTCAGGGATGGGTCAGCAACGACATCAGCCCCCGCTCGCGTGCTGTGACTGGCCCCATGGGGTGCTTAGAAGTCATCTCATTTGGTCGGGATAAGGTGTCGGTCGCGGTTGACTCACAGGGGTGTCGGTGCAGTTCGCCCCAGTGGATGGATGGACCAGGCGGTGCGTCAGAGCGGTGCGAGCCCTGGTTCAGTACGCACCCGTTGAGGCGGACGGAGCAGGGACATGGACGACCGAGATGGCCTCGCCGGTCTGATCCGCTTGTTGCCTCCGCCGGTCGGAGCGGGGGCGATGGTCGACTGGGAGGCTGTGCAAAGGGCCTGGGGGCTCGTGTTCCCCTCAGACTTCAAAGGGTTCCTCGCGCACTACGGTGATGGCCTGTCGGATCTGGATCTCAGTGTGCTGGTTCCTTCCGCCGTGACTCCTGAGACCTGTGACGAGCCGGGCGCACCGAAAGGCGGCATGGGGTTCATCACCGCGGACACTCGAGCTACGTGGGTGGACACCGAACACAACGACATCAATGCGGCAGCCGAGGATCTGGTGGCCTGGGGAGCGGATGGTAGTGCCGACCTCTACTGCTGGCTCGCCCACGGCGAACCCGACGACTGGCCGGTGGTGCTCTTCAGCCACGGCGAAGACACCTGGACGCGCTTTGACTGCGGCATGACGGAGTTCCTGTGCAGGGTGTTGAGCGCAGACAGCCGGGCCGAGGCCATGCAGGATTCTGCTCTGTGGGGCGCGGGCTTGCGCAGACTCTGAAGTTGTTTGGTCTGCCTCATCTGGTGAGTCGGCGGTAGCAGATGAGGGTGCAGGCAATGGCGGCGAAGGCAAGGAAGTGTTCGGCTTTGCGTTCGTAGCGGCGGTGGAGTCTGCGGCAGCCGGCGAGCCAGGCGACGGACCGTTCTACGACCCAGCGGTGGCGGCCCAGGTGGGTGGAGGACTCGATGCCGCGTCGGGCCAGGCGGTGTGTGATGCCCCGGCTGCGGAGCCATTGCCGCAGGTGGCGGTAGTCGTAGCCCTTGTCGCCGTGCAGCTTGCCGGGCTTGCGGCGGCGCGGACCGCGTCGCGAACGGATCGGCGGGATACCCCGCACGAGCGGCTCCAGGCCCTGGCTGTCGTGCATGTTCGCACCCGAGATGCCCACCGACAGGGGTAGGCCAGTCCGCTCGGTGATCAAGTGGATCTTCGACCCGTACTTGCCCCGGTCCACAGGATTCGGACCTGTCAGGTCCCCTTTTTCAGGGCCCGCATGTTCACCGAGTCGATCACACAGCGAGACCAGTCCAGTTCTCCGCGGGCACCGAGCTCGTCAAGGACCAGGCGATGGAGCTTCGCCCACACCCGGGCCCTCGACCACTCGGTGAAACGCCGGTGAGCCGTGGGTCCCGAAGGGCCGAACGAGGCGGACGGCAGTTGCTGCCACGTGCAGCCCGATGTGGCCACGAACACGATCGCGGCCAGCACCTCCCGATCTCCGTGCCGACGCCGACCACCTCCCTGAGGCCGACTCGGAGCCTCCGGCACCACACGCTGGAACAACTCCCACAGCTCATCCGGCACCAGCCGCTCAACGATCCCCACGCCCGAAGCTTATCGAACACCCAAATGAGATGACTTCTTAGTGCCAGGTGCGTACGGCGACAGTCGTTGCCCTCGCGGTGGATGGGGCTAGGTTTGCCCTTATGAGTGTACGGGGGTGGAGCTATCGCTACGTGGGACCTGACGACCTGAGGACCCTCATCCGAGCGGGCGGCGAGGGCCAGAGCATGCGCTCGCCGGCGGACTTCGACGAGTGGGCATCGAGCCGGCCCGCGGAGGAGTTCGCAGAGCCCTTCACCTTCGTTGTCGATGCCGCCGGGGTCCTGCGGCTCGCCTCCCGCCGTAGTGAGCACGTGGTGTGTGCCGGCGGAGACGCAGTCCTGAGCGCTGGCGAGATCAGCTTCCGCGCAGAGCCCGGTCGGTGGGCTGTCGATGAGATCAGCAACCAATCGACCGGCTACTGCCCGGACATCAGCTCGTGGCCGTCCGTTGCTGAGGCGCTGGATCGCGCCGGCGTCGCCCGACCGTCCGGCTTCACGCACGAGGTGATCTTCCGGCGGTGCCCATCCTGCCAACAGATCAACATCGTGCGTGAGGCCGACTTCGTCTGTGTCTTCTGCAACGGGATCCTGCCGCAGGAGTGGAATGTGGACGGACCTGGGCGGTAGGGCGTGTTTCAAAAGCCCGCTTCGAGTGAGCTGTCAGTCGGTGGCGAGGATGTCGGAGAGACTCACAGCGGGGCGGTCAAGTATGTCTGTCAGCACGCGCTGTTGGCGCTCGGTCAAGGAGGCAACGAAGATCACTGCGTCAGCGTTGGCCTGGTCACAGGCCTGAGCTACCTCGCGGACTTTCCCGTAGCTCAGCAGAGTCCGTGAGGAGTAGGGCAGACCCATCTTCCGGACCCCGCCGTCCGAGACGCCTCGCCGTTGCACAATCTGTGCGACGACCCGAGCGCCGTGCGCTGCCAGTTCTGTGGCTGCCGACGCCATGAGCGTTTCGAAGTCCTTCTGCTTCGCAGAGAAGTAGCCGACCAGGACTACATCAGCGCCCACGGCCGTGAGTCGGAACGCCCGGCGCTGGGCCGGCTCCGACGGCACACGGCGAGCCAGGCGCCGATCGCGTCTTCGGAGCTGATGCATGCGCCACAGGCTAGATGCCTTGTTGCCTGCAGCGATACCTGGTTTCTCTGACCGAGCCTGGCGAGCAAGATCAGAGCCACTCGTTGATGACGGCGATCGTGACGGTGGCCGCGTAGCCGCAGATGGTCGTCACCATCCAGCGCCGACACCCCGCTCGGACCGGAGCAGGCAGCCGAACGGCTCGGGGTCCGCAGGGTCGAATTCGACTGGATGCTGCGCCTGACGTGGATCAGGCCCGCCGAATCGGTCGAGGTCCGTTTCGGCACCTCCCGGGCCGGGGCCGTCGACGTCGCGCTCTACACGACCGAGTCCGTCGACGCACTCGCCGCGCGGACCGATGTCGACTGGGAGCAGCTGCGTTCAGTCGAGAAAGGCCGGCGCTCCCCGCTCGCGGCGCTGGCGAAGCAGGCCGCCGTGGCGTGACGCCGGTGGGCCCGGATGACCGGCAGTGCGTTGAGCTTCGGACCGCCTTCTGCCCCACCGCGTCCGGAGGCTTCCTCCAGGGCGGTGAGGAGTTCGTCGACCGTCTGCCCACCGCGCCCGGGGACGCGGCAGATCCGCCCGTTGCGGCCGGCGAGCAGCCCGCCAGGAACCGCGGCGAACAGCACGGATGACGCGGCACGGTAGCTGGCGTGCATGAAGACCCCTCACGAGCAGGCAATGGCTGGGCACATACTGCGGGTGCCCGCGATTCGCGAATGACCGCTCCAAGGCACCGCCTCCTGGCCCCACCACGGCCCTCGCCATGCGCCCGGTAACCCCCACCATGCCTGGTCAGCGCCCTGACCGGGCATGGTGGCCCTGATCGTGCATCCCGGTGGTCAGCGGGTACCGGGCGGGCTGCTGTCGGCGGTCGCGGTGGTGGAAGCAGGCAGGGCCTGGGGTGGGTTGTGACATCGATTGAACGGACTGCGTATCCGCGGTTCAAGCGGCTGATCACCGCGCATGAGCTGCATCTATTCTTCTCCCCGAGTCGCGATGAGCTGGAGTGGGCGGCCGATGCCACGGACTGCGATGAGCATCTGCTGGCCTTGCTGTTGATGCTGAAGTCGTACCGGCGTATGGGGTGTTTCCCGGCGCTGGATGACGTCCCGGAGATGGTGGTGGACTTCGTACGGCGGGCGGTGGAGCTACCGGAAGGCACGCCGCCGGTGTACCGGGCGGAGCGGACTGCCAAGCATCACCGTGGTCTGGTCCGCAAGCAGGCCGGCGTGACATACGACCAGGCCAAGGCCCGGGGGATCGTCGAGCAGTCGATCCGCAAGGAGGCCGCGGCGAAGAACCGCCCGGCGGATCTGAGCAACATCGCGCTGGAGAAGGTGGTGGAGGCCGGGCTGGAGCTGCCGGGGTTCTCGACCTTCGACAAGATGGCCTCGAAAATCCGCACCGAGGTGAACGCCTCGATCCGCGCGGGTATCCACGACCGCATGAGCGCCGCTCAGCGGGCGGGGCTCATGCGGCTGCTGGAGGAGCGCGACAGCGACGGGACGACGCTGTTCAACCGGCTGAAGAAGCCCGCCAAGGGCCCGACCTGGTCACACTTCAAGAACCTGACCAAGCGTCTGGAATCGATCTTGCTTCGTCGTTGTGTTCCTGCTCGGTGACCGGGTCAACATGCCGTCCATGGTCAGTGCCACGAGCCGGTCCGCCTGCTCAAGGGGCATGTGCTCGCGGGTCCAGGCGGCGGCGTTCATCAGGGCGAAGATGTCGGCGCCGGTCACGTCCCGGCGGAGGGCGCCGACCGCTCGGGCGTTGACGATCAGCTGGTCGCTGATGTCTGTCATACGCACGCAAGAGGCATGGAGTTCGGACTCCTGGTCACCCAGGCCGTCGGCCAGCACAGCGGCCAGCCCCTGGTAGGCGGCGGCGTGCTCGACTACCGCGTACACCCACCGGATGAGCGCTTGCACGGGCGGGGAACTGGTGAGCAGTTCCTGCCCGTGCTGGAAAAGGGCCTGATTGCGTTCGCGTAGCAGTGAGCCGACGAGGGCGCGACGGTTGGGGAAATGGCCGTACAGCGTGCCGATCGCGACGCCGGCCCGTCGGGCGACGCTCTCCAAGGGCGCGTCCGTGCCCTCTTGACGGAAGACCGCGTCGGCCTCGGCCAGGAGGCGATCGCGGTTGCGCCGAGCGTCGGCACGCGGCCGGCGGCGCGGGGGCTCGGTCATCTTCTTCGCTCCTTGCTAATTCGAGGAAGCCTCAGGTTAACTCTTTCCGAGGGTCCCTCAGGTTAGCGGATTTGGGGGCCGCCGTACCCGTTGAGGGGACTTACATGATCTTGATAACGGGAGCCACCGGCTCCATCGGCAGGTCTTTGGCGGGCCAGCTGCGTCAGGCCGGCGCGGCGTTTCGGGCGCTGGTCCGCGACGAGGCCAAGGGGCGGGCAATGGGGTGCGATTTCGTCGTCGGCGACTTCGACGACCCAAACTCGATCATCGCAGCGCTTGACGGCGCGGACCGGCTGTTCCTCAACAGTGCGGGCGCCCAGCCGGTGGACGGGGAGCAGCCGATGATCCGTCAGCAGAAGACCGTGATCGACGCAGCGCGCGGGACCGGCATCACGCATGTGGTGAAGGTGTCGGTCTGGCAGGCTCGCCAGGGGGCGAAGCTCTCCCAGGGCGCGCACTGGGAAATCGAGGAATATCTGCAGGCGTCTGGTCTCGCCTGGTCGCTGCTGCAGCCCGCTGGCTTCATGCAGAACTTCCTCACGCCGGAAGCGTTCACCCCTGACGGAAACCTGATCAGCAGCTACGGCAGCACTCCCGTCGCCCACATCGACTGCCATGACATCGCGGCCTGCGCGGCCGTCCTGCTGGCAGGGTCGCTGGCCCAGGAGAAGGCTTTCGTACTCACCGGCCCTGAGGCGCTCACCGACGCCGAGGTCGCCGACAAGGTTTCGTCCGCGCTCGGCCGGCCTGTGGGACGTGCGGAACTGCCCCCCGACTCTCTAGCCGCCGCCATGAGGTCCCAGGGCCTACCGCCCCGATTTGCCGACGATCTCGCCTTCCTGGTTAAGGAGGTCGCCGCCGGATCCCAGGCCACGACCACGACCACAGTCCGCGATATAACCGGCCGGCCAGCGCGCACATTCGACGACTTCCTGGCAGCCAACCTGCAATCCTTGCGGGCCGTCGCCGTTCCACCGACACCCTGAGTACCCCAATCGGAGATTCCGGACTCAACTCATGAACCAAGCATGAACCCGGCCGCTGCCGGCCAGTCGGTATTGCTGCCGCAGTGAATGCCGGATTTACTGCGGCAGAGCCTCTACGGTGATCTTCGCGACCTGCGGCGGACTCTCCGGCCGCAACAGGCGAGGTGTACGCATTTACTGCGGCTGTTCCGGAAGGGCGGGACTGACGTGACGATCGAACCGGTGACCGAGTCCGTGAGTGGGAGCGCGCTCCGGCTGCCGCGCGCCCGGGTGGTGCCCCTGTCCCCCGCTCCGGCGTCGTACGCCGCGGCGGTCGAGCGGTACCTCACCGGCGCGGGCATCGCGAAGTCGTCCGCGCGGATTTACCGGATCTCGCTGACGACGTGGGGATGGATGCTCGCCGGCGAACCGGCTCCGACCGGACCCGTCCCTCGGGGCGCGAAGCCGCCCAACTTCCCCGTCGCCGCGATCGACGACCCGGCGCTGCCGGAGGTGCTGGCCGGGTTGGCGGCGGCGAGGGCTGACGAGATGGACGCCGACACCGTCAACCGGGAGCTGTCCATCGCGCGCAAGGCGATCGGCTGGTGGCAGCGCCAGGGCTGGATCGAAGGCGATCCCACGATCGGCATCGAGCGGCGGCCGGCACTGCCGGACCGCGCCAAGGCCCTGGCGGAGAACCAGATCGCCGCCCTATGGCGGCTGGACGTGGCCCTGCGGGAGAAGACGCAGTGGAAGATGCTCTACGAGTCCGCCGCTCGGGCCGACGAGGTGCTGTGCCTCAACGTGGAAGACCTGTACCCGCAGGACAAACGCGGGAAGATCACCGCCAAGGGCGGGGCGACCGAGTGGATTCACTGGCAGTCCGGCACCGCCCAGCTCCTGCCCCGCCTGATCGCTCGCCACACTCGCGGCCCGCTGTTCCTCACCGACCGCAAGGCCCCGGCCGGAACGCCGACGCTCGACGTGTGTCCGGAGACCGGACGGGCCCGGCTCTCCTACCGCCGCGCTGAGGAGATCTTCGAGGAGAACACCCGGCTGCTGGCCAACCCGCTCGCCTCACCCGAGGATATCGAGGACCTGGACGGCTGGACCCTGCACAGGCTCCGGCACAGTGCCCTGACGCACGACGCGGAAGACGGCACCTCCACCCCGATGCTGCTGGCCCGCTCCCGCCATGCCTCCGTCCGTTCCCTGGAGCGGTACGCCCGCCCCAGCGTCGACTCAGTCGCCCGGCACGTCGCCGCACGTAAATCCGAGCGGATCAGGGCTTCAAGATCATCCCGTTGCCCCTTTGGCGCGTATCTCGGTCACACCCCATGAGCGTCTACGTGGTCGTCTTCCTGATCCTGGTCGCGGTATGGGTCGTGGCTGGCCGCTACTTCGCCACCCGCCCCGTCATCGCCAAGACCCTCGCCCGCTGGGGCCACATCCTGCTGCCCGTCGTCCTGATCGGCATCGGCCTGCTCATCCTCATCGAGGGCGGCGCCTTCGGACTGGGACACGGGTGACAGCGGCCGCGCTTGGGTGCGAGGACGCGGCGTCTCACGACAGCACCAGCAGCGGCCGCCGCCGAACGCTCATCGCGGCACGGTCTGGGTGACGCGCCACAGGCGGCGGGGCAGCTCGCCCTCCTCGAAGGTGTGGACCGCGTCCAGGTTCCAGCCATCGGCGAGGGCGTCGACTAGTGTCTCGTGATCCTGGTCATGGAACCTGCGGCTTCTGTGATCGTTGAGTCTGGTGTGGATCTCACCTCTGAACAGATGGCAGAACTGCGGGAGTTGGCAGGGTCGCGGGATGTTCCGGCCGATGTGGCGCTTCGCGCACGGATCGTGTTGTGGTCCGGCGAAGGACGCCGGCGCAAGGACATTGCCGGGCTCGCCGGTGTGGCGCCGCTGACGGTGGACCGCTGCAAGGCCCGTTATGCCGCGCGGGGCCTTGCTGGTTTGGAGGAGAAGCGCCGCGGCGGGCCGCGTACCCAGGTGCCGCCGCAGGTGCGGGCCCGGGTGATCGCTTTGACGAAGATGTCCCCGCCGGCGGAATCCGGCCTGTCGCACTGGTCGACGCGGACGCTGGCCGACCACCTGAAGCAGCGGGAGGGCATCTCGGTGTCGTGGCATTACGTCGCCCGCGTCTGGCGTGAGGAGAATCTGAAGCCGCACCGCTCGGGCACCTTCAAGATCTCGAAAGACCCGGCGTTCGCGGAGAAGGTCGCCGATGTCGTCGGTTTGTACCTGGCCCCGCCCGGCGGCGCCGTGGTGCTGTCGATCGATGAGAAGACGCAGGTGCAGGCCCTGGACCGGACCCAGCCCGTGCTGCCGGTGGCCTTCGCGGCCACCGAGAAGCGCACCCACGACTATGTGCGGCACGGCACCACGAACCTGTTCGCCGCGCTGAACGTCACGACCGGTGAAGTGCTGGGCGAGTGCAGGCCGAACCGGAACGGCGCGACCTTCCTGGCGTTTCTGAAGAAGGCCGTCAAGCCACATACGGGGAAGGAAATCCATATCGTCCTGGACAACCTCTCCACGCACACCACCCCGGACGTGAAGGCGTGGCTGGCGAAGAACCCGCAGGTTCACTTCCATTTCACGCCCGTCGGGTCCTCATGGTTGAACCAGATCGAGATCTGGTTCGGGATCATCACCCGGCAGTCCATCCGCCGCGGCACGTTCACGAGCGTCAACGTCCTGGCCAAACAGATCCGCGACTACATCGACTCCTGGAACGAGAACGCGAAACCCTTCACCTGGACCGCCACCACCGACGAGATCCTCGTCAAGGTCCGACTCGTCCAGACCAGCGTGAAGAAACTCGTCAATAACAACGCGAAGTAACGCAATCAGGATCACGAGACACTAGGCAGTCTTACGCCTCTTCCGCGGGAATGGCCGGCCGTGTCCCGTAGCGGTTGCGCATCGCGTCGCTGGCTGCGGGGCCTGCGGTGAAGACGTAGGTCGAGCTGTCGTCGAGTCGGCGGCCGGTTTTGGCGTCGACGACGACGGGCTCGACTTCCTCGCCGGTGTGCGCGTCGATGAGGATCACGCTGCGCTCCGTCGGCGTGAGGCGGGAGTTGCCCCACGCGGCCAGGGCGACGATCACCGGGCGCAGGGAGCGCCCGAGTTTGGTGAGTACGTACTCGTGCCGGACGGGGCTGGTCTGGTAGGGCCGGCGCTCCAGCAGACCGTCCGCGACGAGAGTCTTCAGCCGGGTGGTGAGCATGCTGGAGGAGATGCCCAGGCTCTCCTGGAACTGGTCGAAGCGGGTGTAGCCGTCGAAGGCGTCGTGGAGGATCAGCAGTGTCCACCACTCGCCGACGTGTTCCACCGTCGTGGACAGCGGGCACTCCCGGTCCTCCAGCCTGATCCGACTTGCCACGGCGACCATTCCCCTCGGTTACTGCTAAAGTCGAAGTTACTGGCTTCTATTTTAGCAGTAATGATGGGAGCGGCGTCTCGTATGCCCGCGCCCGGGAACGGAGCACAACGTGACCACATCCATCAGCGAATCCCTCGAAGGCCGACGCGCTCTGGTCACCGGCGGCACCAAGGGCACCGGAGCCGCGATCGCCCGACGGCTCGCCGAGGCCGGCGCGACCGTGCTGGTCACCGCCCGCAGCCGCCCCGACGACGTCGAGGAGAAGACGTTCATCGCCGCCGACCTGTCCACCGCCCAGGGCGCCGCCCACGTCGCCTCCGAGGTGGACGCCCGCGTGGGAGGCGTCGACATCCTGGTCAACACCCTCGGCGGCTCCGAGGCACCGGCAGGAGGATTCGCCGCGCTCGGCGAGGACGACTGGGCCAGGGAGCTGAACACGAATCTGCTGGCCGCCGTCCGCCTGGACCGCGCCCTCCTCCCGCACATGATCGCCAAAGGCAGGGGTGCGGTCGTGCACGTTACCTCGATCCAGCGCCGCATGCCGCTGTGGAACGGAACCCTGGCCTACGCCGCCGCCAAAGCCGCCCTAACGACCTACAGCAAGGGCCTGGCCAACGAGGTCGCCCCCCGCGGCGTCCGCGTCAACACCGTCTCACCCGGCTTCGTCCAGACCTCGGCCGCCGACAACCTCGTCGCCCGGATCGCCCACGACGCCGGTATCACCCAGGAAGCGGCGCTGGGCCGGCTCATGGACTCCCTGGGAGGCATCCCGCTCGGCCGTCCCAACCAGCCCGAGGAAGTTGCCGAACTCGTCGCCTTCCTCGTCTCCGACCGCGCCTCGGCCATCGTCGGCGCGGAACACGTCATCGACGGCGGCACCACCCCCACCGTCTGAACCCGCCACCGCCATCAGGAATGTCATGCACGACAACCAGCCCCGGACCATCACCCCGGACGCCCTGCCCAAGGTGATCACCCGCTACCTCACAGCGCACCACGCCCATGACACCGCCACCGCGGTCACGGCGTTCACCGACGACGCCACAGTGATCGACGACGGCAACACCTACCAGGGCACCGCCGCGATCGAGCGATGGCTGGACCGATCCGCCACCGAATTCACCTACACCATCCACCTAACCGGCACCCAGCAGACCGACACGGCCCACTACATCGCCACACACCACCTCGAAGGCAACTTCCCCGGAGGCACCATCGATCTCCGCTACCAGTTCACGCTCCGCGACGACCTCATCGAGCACCTCGACATCGAACCCTGAGCCCGCTCCCACGCCACCTGTCGCCGCCTACAAGAGAAGCCCCACATACCCGGACCGCCCCGTCCCAGCCATCGTGCCCAGCCAGCCACCCGGCCCGGGGCCAGCCCTCCAGTTCGGCATCCACCCTCAGATCAGCACGTGCATGCCCGAGGGAATCAAGGCGAGCAACTCCGGGGCCATCCTCAGCACAGGGTGAGGAGATGCTGGATCCCGGACCGTGGCCGCCGCGCATGCGCGGGAGGTGTCCCCATTCCTGCCCGGCGCCCTGCAGGAACATCGACACGCCTGGGGTGGGCCCACATACGCGGCAGGGACAGCTGCCCCACGAGATAGGCGGGCCTCCCTCGTGGAGCAGGCTCCTATTCGGTCATTGCCCGCGCAGCCGACGGCCCGAAACGAGCCCGCAGTCGGAGCGACCGACAGATCAACAGCTAGGACACCCGAAGGGTCAGTCATAACACCACTCAGGCCGCCCCGGCGAAACAGTCGAAGCACGAGCCGACCCGACCCTGGACGGGACAATGCCCAGCCGGCGGCAGGCGCGGCGGAACTTCCGCGAGGCGTACCTCGCTGCCGCGATCGCTGTAGAAGATCACGCCGCGGACCTCGCCGCCGAGGGTCGCGGCGGCCATGTGCAAGGCAGCGACGACCAGTTCGGCATCGTGACGTGCCCCCATCGCGTAGCCCAGCAGACGCCGGGAGAAGAGGTCGATGACCGTGGCCAAGTACAGCTTGTCCTGGCCAGTTTCGATCTCCGTCATGTCCCCGCACAAGACCAGGTTGGGTGCCTCGGCGGTGAAGTCCCGCCGCACGAAGTCCAGGGCAGCCGACCGCTTCCCCGGGCGGGTCAGCCCCCGGCGTCTGCACACCTTCCGCGCGACCAGACCGAGCTCGGCCATGATCTTCGCGATGGTGTTCACCGAGACCCGCCAGCCCTGCCGGACCAGCCTGATCCAGTTCTTCGGCGAGCCGTAGGTGCCGCCGGAGTCGTCCGCGGTACGGAAACTTCCGAGAACGAAAGGAAATCCGCAGCCGCGTGGGCTTGTTCGTTGTCTTCTGCCCTCTTTGACGCGAGTGCCGGCGGCACATCGGTCCGGGCGCCCGCAGTGCCCGGTTGGCGGGCCCTGCCTGGGCCCGCCAACCGGGCGGACGAGTGCCGAGGGAGGTTCCGAGAGTCGGAATGGTCCACTTCTGGCTGGCGCTGGCGTTGCAGCCTGAGTTCGGCTTCGATGTGGCGTGTACGCGGCCACCACACGCCGTCCAGGACTCCCCCTCGGGAGCTCGTGGTCTCCAGCCGCAGCAGGGCCATACCCGGGTTTCACCGCCCGGTGGATCGCGTACGGCAGGAGCAGCGGGGTGTCTGGGGGGCGGAGTCAGCCATGGTGGGTCCGCCCGTCTACGAAGTACGGCTGTCGCCTCGTCGCGGGTGGGCACCTCTGCCGGTGCCCGGTCGGCAACATGCGGGGCCTACCGTCATTTCACGGTACCCCCGCCTCCCTCGTCGCAGCACGTCCGCTGCATCGTTCACCAGAAAATACCTGGTCAGAACGGTCAAAGCCTGCCGAACGGGCGTACGGTGAAAGTACCGGGAGTACTTCGCACACCGGCTTCCACGCGGGTGTCGTTTCCGGCGATCACGAAAAACCGGGCTGCCGACGGGCAGCCCGGGGGCAGGTCCCCATCATGACCACCACCCTCGACCGGACCGCGCCGCGCGACCTCGCCGCAGAGCTCCCGGCACGCTTGTCTCTCACCCCGAAGACCACCCTCGCCGGCCAGCTCGACGGGGCCTGGTGGCCCTATTCACGCAATCTCGTGGCGGAACTTCCGCCGCTCGCGGCCGCACTCGACAAAGTCTGGGGACGCATCACACGCGTCACCGTGAACCCCACCCGCTGGCCCGTCATCCCGTACAAGGTGCCTGTGGCAGGGCACGCCGTGCATGTGGGCTGGTTCACCGAACAGCACCCCGACAAGCTGATTCTGCTCTCCTACACCGTCGGTCGCTGGGACCTGCTGGTGATCCCGCCCGAGACGGAGCCCGCCGCCGCGGCCCGCCTGATGGCCGCCGCAGCAATCCCCGGGAGCGTCCTCACCGCCGGCGTTCTGATGGCCGATGAAGCCGTGATCGGGCGCGGCATCCGCGACACCCTGCGCCGGGAGGCCAGCTGGGAAAGCGAGGGCGGGGCCTGCATGTCCCCCTTCGGAAGCCCGATGGACAGGCGCGCCCTCCCGCTGCCCGGCAACACGTGGAGGTGAGCTCCATGGAGACCCTCGTCCTCATCGCGGCGATCATCCTCGCGACCGGCATCGGGATACTCGTGATCCGCCTGCTCAACGCACAGCACGACGCCCGGATCGCGGCCCACCACTACAGCGACCCCCTGCCGAGACCTCCCCGCCAGCCGGACGACACCAGTCGTCGAGGCCACCGTACGCATGCCGGCCGGTGAAGAAGCACTTCCGGCCCCGGGCGCGGGCGCGGGGGGGGGGGCCGGGCCCCCCCGCCGGCCCCGCAGCCCCGCGCGACGCACCCCCACGGGAGAA
>NZ_JBEOXO010000058.1:0-18997 GCF_040296605.1 Streptomyces sp. NPDC002088
GCCGGGGGCGCGCCGCCCTCCGGCCGGCCCGAGGCGGCCTCGGCCCCGTCGGCGGCCCAGGGACCGGCGGTCGACCCGGCCGCGGCGCTGCAGCGCATGTACGTCGACACGAGCCCGTTCAGTTCGGCGCATCTGAGCCTGAACGCGGAGGTGCTGGGGCCCGAGCGGATGCTGTTCGGTACCGACTCACCACCGTTGGCCGTGCCGCTGGAGGAGCAGATCCGCATGATCGAGAAGTTGCCTGTCGACAGGGCGTCGCAGCAGATCATCCTCGGTGGCAACGCCGAGGCCCTCTTCGACCTCAGGAGCCGTCCGTGACCACCACGCAAGAGGCCGTCACCGCGGCCGAACGCTGCACTCCGGAGTTCCGGCGGGACCCTCACACGGTCTACGCCCATCTCCGCGACGCGGCCCCGGTCTGCCCGATGAGACCGCCGCACGGAAACGAGACGTACCTGATCACCCGGTACGAGGACGCGCGGGCCGCCCTGTCGGATCCGCGGTTGAGCAAGGACATGTACGGGGCCATGGACGCCTACCGGAGGATCTTCGGTGATTCGTCCGTCGCGCTGGACGACAACATGCTCAACTCCGACGCGCCCAAGCACACGCGGCTGCGCAGGCTGGTCAACTCCGCGTTCACCCCACGGCGGGTGGAGGCTCTGCGGCCGAAGATCCAGGACATCGTCCGGGGCCTGCTCGACGAGTGCCCGACCCGGGAGCCCTTCGACCTGTTGCCGGTCTTCGCGTTCCCGCTACCGATCATCGTGATCTGCGATCTGCTCGGTGTACCGCCCCAGGAGCGGTCGCGGATGCAGAACCTGTCCTCCGCGGTGGCTCAGAGCGGCTTCAACGAGGAGGCCAAGCGGGCCCAGCAGAAGGCGGAGGAGGATCTGCACGCGTACTTCTCGGATCTCATCGCCGCCAAGCGGAGGCGTCCGGGTGACGATCTCCTGAGCGCGCTCACCGCGGTCCGGGACGACGACGGCGGGCTGACCGAGAACGAGCTTGTCTCCACGGCGTTCCTGCTGATGTTCGCGGGTCACAAGACGACCGCGTACCTGATCGGCAACGCCGTGCATCACCTCCTGTCCCATCCCGAACAGCTGCGCGCCGTGCGGGAGAACGGGGAGCTGATGCGTGCCGCGGTCGAGGAACTGGTGCGCTACGACGGCTCCGTGGAGAGCGCGACGTTCCGTTACGCGACCGAGGACGTGGAGTACAGCGGGACCCGGATTCCCAAGGGCGCCCTGGTCCAGGTCGCGATCAGTTCGGCCAACCGCGATCCGCTGAAGTTCGACGCCCCGGACGAGTTGAATGTGATGCGTACGGGCAATGCGCAGGACGCGCATCTGGGGTTCGGGCACGGCAGCCACTACTGCCTGGGAGCCCCGCTGGCCCGGCTGGAGATGCGGCTGGCGCTCACCGCCCTGTTCGACCGGTTCCCGAGGATGACTTTGGCCGACCCCCGCGCCGAGACGCGGTGGCTGGAGGTTCCCTTCCCGGCCTTCCGCGGCCTGGCGGAGCTTCCGGTCGTACTCGATCCTGCCGGGTGACCGACGCGCAGGGGGAGGATTCTTGCTGGTCGACCCTCCGCGCCCCAGTCGAGCCGGTCGGGGTGTGGGTCCTTGCCCCGCGCCTGCCGACCGAGGGCCGTACGGTCCTACGGGGGCCTTCGCGACAGGCGCCGTCATAGTCCTGACCGCCGCACTCGGTCCGGCGTCGGCCGGTGCTCCCGAGTGCCGGGAGACGGTCGACCGTGACAGCGTGGCCGGCCTGAGCTGGCCGAACGCGGTGCGCCACAGCCGATGCCGTGCCGCGTCGTCGGGTGCCTCGGCGAACCAGCGGGCGAGTACCCGGAAGTCCGCGGACCGGTCCGAACGCCCCGACCGGTGCTCGTTCAACATCCTCACGACGGCGAGGAGTTGCGGAATCGCGCTGAGCGCCTGCCCGCGCAGCAGCCGCGCCTGCGAGGGGCGCCCCTCGCCCTCGGGACCGGAGAGGAACCAGGCGCGAAGCCCCGCCCAGCGATCCCGCCACTGCTCAAGGGCGGCCTTCTCCGCACGCTCGGCCTCCCCGGGCGAGGCGTCGGCGGCCTCACGTGCGGCGGCGATCCGTAGCAGCGGCTCCACCCCGACGTCCGTCCCGTCAACTCCGTCGAGCCCGTCGAGCCCATCAAGTTCGGTCAGGAGCAGGGAGATCCGCCCGCCGAGGGTGATCAGGTCCTGGATGAACCGCTCCAGGTACTGGATCAGCCGGTCCTTGTAGGCGAGGAAGTCGTCGACCTCCACCTCGTGCAGGTCGATGGTGCGCTGAGGGAGCCCATGAACGCCCGCGCGTTCTCGGCGAGCGCGGCAAACCGGCTGCTGAGCGCGTCGAGGGCAAGATACGTCCTGGCCGGATCGGGCTCGGACTCCGCGGCGAGCACGAGCAGCGCCCGCAGCTGTGTGACGATGTCGTGCAGCGCCACGGCCTGCAGCGCGTCGCGCCGCCCCAGCGCCTCGCCGAAGACACCGAGCGCCTCCTAGGCGGCCTCGCCGGCCCGGGTGAGCTGGTAGATGAACCGCTTGCGGTAGAAGTCCTCGACCGCGGTGACCCGCGCGGTGTCGGGGTCGGCCCGCAGATTCCCCCACCCGACCAGGCTCTCCACCGCCTTGGCCACGTCCTCCCACCGCGGCCGGCCGCTGCTCGGCGGGCAGGGCGTCGTGCACGTCCTCGGGCCGCAGATGCACCGTGAACCGCTCCTTGGCGGCGACGAAAACGCCCATCACGCACGGTAGAGCGCGGCGTTGGGCACCGTCAGATGAGTGAATGCGGCGTAGTCGTCGGACGGTTCGAAACCCTGTAGTGACGGCATCACCGTCCGGTCATTCTCCCTGATGAACGACACTGGACGGTGCGGTTTACCAGAGGACTGCCTGCCTTGGCGGCTCAGTCCCAGGGCGACGGCCCGTCGGCCACGTCCGGGCAGTCTCCCCGGTGGATCTCCCAGGTGTCGTGATCGTCCGGATCGACACCGGCCCAGCGCAGCGCCGCCAGTTCGACGGGAAGCAGCACTTCGTCGGCCGGGCCGCCGCACACCGGACCGCAGCCACGCACCAGTTCCTTCGACGCACCGAACGCGATGTCCTGCGCGATCAGCTCGGCGTCGTACCCCGCAGGAATACGCTCTCCGGCGAGCAGCCGCCGCTCGACCGCGTTCCGCAGAAGCAGCATGCGGTGCTCCTCCTCCAGGGCACTGCGCTCCCACCGGGCCTGCACCTGCGCCGCGCGCACGGCCGTCTCGGCGAAGAGTGCGGCCAGCCAGTCCGGTGCGCTGCGCGGGTCCTGCCGCCACTGCCTGGCCTGCGCCGCCTCCAGCGGCTGCGTGACACCGTGGGCGCGCATGGTCCGTGCGACGTCGTGGACCTTCAGCCCGAGCAGGTTCGAGACATCGACGGGACACAGCGCACGGTCAGCCTGCTTCTGCGCGGTGAGTCTGCGTTTCCCCATGTCCGCCCCTGGTTGTTCATGTGCGCCGCGCCCACATGCGGGACGCCCTCCCTGACTGAGCAGACTTCCAGACCCACGACCAGGCGTCCCCCAAACATGAACCAATCACCCGAACAAGTGAACCCCCGGATGTCGAACGGCACTTGACCACCGTGTTCTGGGCAGCAGGAGCACGGCGGTCGGAGTGCCGTCGCTGGCGTGCTGCCCGTCCGCCCGGGGTGCGACCCGTGCCGGGCCCCTTCGCGACACCTGTCCGGCTACAGCTCGTCGAGTCGGGAGTCGGCGGTACCGGCTGGGCTCGCCAACGGCGACCATCGGCCTCGCCGGCCGCCGCAGGCACACCCGGTGACACCCGGTGTCCGCTCTCTCGCGCCTGACCCGGGCCCCCTGCGCCGCCGCACAGGCGATCACTGCACTCAGCCGCTGGGGCGCCGATACCTGACGGCCGCGGCGACGGCCACCCTGGACCGGCCGAGGCCCGTGCCACCGCGAGCCACGGGCTCAGATCCGGTCGTGCAGCAGGTCCTCGAGGAGGTGGACGAACACGTCGTGCGCCTAGAATCATGCACCGACGGAGCCTTGCGGAGCGGGACGGGCGGGAAGCGTTCGCGGAGGTCGTGTCCCTTGGCGTGACACGGGGTGGGACACCATCCGAGCGGATGCCGACTACCGGTATGGAATGAGAGAAGGTTGGTCGCGGCCGGGGCTCCATCACCAGGAGCGCGGCCGCGTCGGCCCCTTCAATCACCAACAGAGAGATCGTGGCGCCGAGCTCGGTTGCGAGTTCACGCATGACCGGTTCGGCCGCCGCCCGGAGCGTCGCACGGGTGCCTCCGGCGAACGCAGCCAGGCCGACACCGGCGCTATAGCGACCTTCGCCGCCACGCGCTACGAGATGAGAGTCGGCAAGTGTACTGAGCAGGCTCGAAGTGATCGAGCGATGCAAGTCGAGCCGCTCGGCGACTTCCTGGACCGTGAGTCCGTCATGGGCCGCGGTTACCAGCTCGAGCGCCCGTAGGCCTCGAGCGAGAGTCCGGACGCCGACGGAGCGGGATGTCTCAGCCATGCACTGAGCTCAAGCGGAACACGGCGACGTCTTGACAACACGGCATGACGCCAGCGACGCTCAGTAAATGCACGAGGCCGTGCGATATTTGCACAGGAGAGCTAGATGGACCTCAGAGACGCGATCCGGAAGAACACGATGACCCGCTTCCAATGGGTGGTCGTGGCGATCTGCATTCTGCTGACGATGATCGACGGGTACGAGATCCTGATCACCTCGTACACCCTGCCCGCCCTGACCGAGCACTGGTCACTGAACACGGGACAGCAGGGCCTCGTCGCTTCTTTCGGAACGCTTGGCATGGGTGTCGGAGCAGTCTTCCTGAGTCCGATCGCCGACCGGATCGGCCGTCGCCGGCACATCGTCGGCGCGCTCGCACTGATCGTGGTGGGCATGGTCCTCAGCGGGCTGGCGCCGTCCTTCGAGCTGTTCCTCGCCTTCCGCTTCTTCGGGGGGCTCTTCCTCGGGGCGATCGTGCCAAGCGTCAGCGTGCTCTGTGCCGAGTTCTCCAACAAGCGGCGTCGCGGAGCCGTCATGGGCGTCTACGGCATTGGTCTGCCGCTCGGCGCGGCCGTCGGCGGGTTCCTCTCGGTGTGGCTGATCGACACCTTCACCTGGCGTGGCCCGTTCTTCTTCGCCGCGATCATCACCGCGCTGCTCCTCGTACTCGCGTCCGCGATGCTTCCCGAGTCGGTCGGGTACCTGGTCGAGAAGCGCCCAACCGGCGCGCTCCAGGAGTACAACCGCATCGCCGCGAAGGTCGGCGCCCCGCCTGCCGATGCGCTCCCCGCAGTAGCTCCAGACGCTCGGAGGGTGACGTTCACAGGTGGAATGTGGCGAGGCGTCATGCTGCCCCGCACCCTCCTGCTGTGGGTGTCCTACGCCCTCGTGATCGGTGCCTTCTACTTCGCCAACGGCCTGACCGCGAAATTGGTCACCCAGACCACCGGCAACCCGGACTTCGGTATCCGCGCCCAGTCGCTGGTCGCCACAGGTGGCGTCATCGGTGCGCTGCTCTTCGCCGCGGTCTCCCGCAAGGTTCACCCGCGCCTGGTGACGGCTCTCATCGGCATCGCCGGTTTCGTGGTCTTCTTCGCCTTCGCCGCTTACTTCGACAACAGGACCGCGGTCCTGGTCCTCGCGGTCCTGGTCGGCCTGGCAGTCAACGGCGGAGTCGCCGCTTACTACGCGATCAGCCCGTCGATCTACCCGACTGCGATCCGTACGACCGCCGTCGGCATGATGATGGGCGTCGGCCGGATCGTCGCCTTCTTCGCTCCCAACATCGCGACCTTCCTGGAGGATCGCGGCTTCATGCCCGAGGATCTCTATCGCCTCTACGGCATCGTTCTGATCATCTCCGCCGCCACCGTGGCAGCACTCCACCTGACCTACCGCGGACATAACCGAAGGGACGCCATGGAGACCGAAGACGCCGGCGACGAGGCAACCTCGGCGGTCGATACCGGCAAGACGGCAACCCTCGTCAACTGACTGGTTCACACACCCATGCATGAAGGCGCCTTGGCTCGGCTCGCCCGGCCGGACGGTCAGGGGTTGGGGAAGCCCAGGGCGTCGAATCGGCGCATGAGAGAGGGCTTTCCTCGGTGGGCGGTGCGCAGTTCGCCGGATCTGCGGTCGAAGTCGGCGGCGCTGCCCTGACGTGCGTGGAGTGCGCGCCGGTCGCTGAGCAGCGCGACGGCCTGGTCGTAGGCGGCCGGTTTGCGCTGGGCGATGAGGTCGTCGACGGTACGCCAGGCGGTCGTCTGGTCGCGGGCCAAGTGGTCCAGCCGCGCGTCGCGGGCCTCGGCGACTGCCCGTGCTCGGGCTTGCTCCGCCGCCCCGCGTGCGGCGCGCTCCCGCTGGGCGCGCACGGTGCGGTGGCGGTGGGCCGCGTCCAGGAGCTGGGCCGCGCTGCGGCGTACCCCGGGGCCGCCCTCGCTGGTGCGTAGGCATTGCCGAAAGCGGGCCAGGAGTCCGGGGCCGAGCTGGGGGGCTTGTGCCGAGGGCTGCCTGGAGCACCAGGGTGTCCTTCTCGGGCGCCGGAAGTCCGGCGATGAAGGCGGCGAGCCTGTCCGGGGCGGCCGCCGACTCGGTGGCTGGAGCGCTGTCGGACGCTGCGACGGCGAGCAGGTCCTGCGGGACGCGCAGGAAGTCCGCGAGGGCCCGCTGCGGCCCGGTCAGCTCGGCCAGCCCGGCGGGGACGGATGGCTCCGCTTCGCGCTGGTACTCCTCTTGGTCGAGGACCGGGCGTCCGGCCTTAATGATGAGGACCGGTACGGGGCCACTCTGCACATTCAGGATCTGCGTGAACAGCTGGCCGCGAACGTCGGCGACACGGACCGGTACATCGGCGTGGTGGCGCGCGACCTGCGCACCCCGGGCCAGTATCCGAAGATCACCGAGGCGCTGCTGGACGCTGCCCGCACCGAGGAGGCGACCGTCTGGGCGCGCCGCGGTCTGGCCGCCCACCCCACCAGCCCTTACCTGCCGCCGCTGCGCGATGCCCTGGTGGACCTGCTCACACGAGCGGGCAACGAAGAGGAGGCACTGCGGCCTTCGAGCGCACCCCCGTACACGCGGTCTTCCATCCGCTGCAGGCCACCGCCATCCGCATCGGAAATCCACAGACCATTCAGTGGGCGCTCGGCCTGCTGCGCGAACGGCTACCGGCCAACCCCGCCGGTGCCCGGGAACTGATCTTGTGCCTGCAAGAGACCGGACAGCACGATGACGCCTGGCAGGTAGCCGTCGACCACCTTGACGACCTGGGTAAGTACCTGCTCCAGGACCTGATCGAACAACGGCGCACGACGCATCCGGCCGACGTGACCGGCCCCTACCGGCGCTTGATCGCCGGGTATCTGGCGGAGACCGGCAATAAGTACCTGGCTCGCCGCGCTGTCGCGGTTGGTTCCTCGCGAGCAATAGCGCGAGGTCTTCGCGGTCACCCCGAACACGCTGCTGCGCTGGCACCGGCAACTCGTCACGCGTAAATGGACATTTCCCCAGCACCGGCGCCCCGGCCGACCCTCCACCGCGCCGGCCGTCAAGCGGCTCTTCCTGCGCTTGGCCCGCGAGAACAGCAGCTGGGGCCATCGCCGAATAGAGGGCGAACTCGCCCTGTAACGACCTCGGGGGAAATACCGGCTGGGGTGGTCGGTCGTGACATGAGAAGGGCCGTGCGGGTTGGGTGAGTTGTGAAGCTGAACCTGGGCCCGCACGGCCTGCTCCCATCCTGCCCTGTCCGGGGTCTCCCGCGCACACTTCGGCGAGTTGTTCACCGAGCTCGCCGGTCCGTGGGAGGCCGCACGGCAGTCCGCGCTGCGGACGGCACGAGGTGGCCAACGCCGACGGGCGCCCGGGGCCGGACGCAAGCCGAAGCTGGTGTTCTTCGACCGGCTGCTGATCACCCTGGTGATCCTGCGCCACCAGTTGCCGCACGAGGTCCTCGCCGAGCTGTCCGAGGTGGACCGCTCCACTGTCTCCGAGGCCGTTCGGCAGGTCCGACCATTGCTCGCGGCCCGTGGCTTCGCCGTGCCCCGACCGGCCCGGGGTTCGGCTGAAGACACTGGAGGACGTGTTCGCCTACGCCGAAGCCGAGGGCATCGAGCTGAGGCTCGACGGTGCCGAGACCCAAGTACGACGCCCGCAGGCGTCACGCCCCGGACGCCGGGCCTTCGTGTCCGGCAAGCGTAGGCAGAACACCATCAAGTCGACCACGTTCAGCGACGGGCAGGGCCGGATGCTGCTGGCCGGTGTGATGCGGCCCGGCCGTATGCATGACCGGACGGCCGTGCGGAGCGAGGGCATCGCCGAGCAGTTCCGCCTCAGGCCGAACGTGAAGGCCAAGGTCGACTCCGGATACGCCGGGCTGGCCAAGGAGTTCCCCGGCCAGGTCACCGCCCCGCCGAAGAAGCCCAAGGACGAGGCGTGCGACGGTGAAATGCGGGCCTGGCGCGAAGCACGACGGCGGCAGTCCTCGGCCCGGATCTCTGTCGAGCACACCGACGCCGAGCTACGGCAGTGGGCATCCCTGCGGCGCTTCACCGGACGACGCTGACAGGAACGAGCCGGAAAGCAGGGCGCCCGCCCCTACGCCCTGCGTGGAAGGGTCCGATGCAGCCTGTGCGGGCGAAAGATGCAACCCGCCACCATCCGCAACCGCGTCTACTACCGCTGCGAGTTCAAGGACCAGGAAGCCGCCCTCTACCCCGACCTCTCCCACCCGCGCACCGTCAATCTCCGCGAGGGCGTCGTCTGCCGGGCCCTGGATCAGTGGATCGCCCGGGCCTTCGCCCCCGACCGGCTCACCGCCACCATCGAAGCACTCAGCGCCGCGAGCATCGCAGCCAGCACCGCAGAGATCCACACCCCCAAGCAGGCCCAAGGCCGCCAGGCCATCAAGGACTGTGAGCGGCGGCTCGCGCGCTACCAGGCAGCCCTCGCCGCCGGAGCCGCCCCAGGCCGTCGTCACCCAGTGGATCAACGAGGCGCAGAGAGACAAGGAAGCGGCCCGAGAGAAACTCGACGCGCTCCCCACCGTCACCCGGAAGAATCCCCACTCAACGCTCAACAGATCCGAGAGATCACTGAGAGTCTTGGAGAAATCGCACAGCGCATCCACACGGCCGCCGCCGACAAGAAAAGCCCACTCTACGAAGCCCTGGGCATCACGATCAGCTACGAACACGCAACGAGGACCGCGACCGTAAGGTCGAGGCCCTCGTCACCGTATCGTCAACGGTTGTGTCCGAGGGGGGACTTGAACCCCCACGCCCGATAAAGGGCACTAGCACCTCAAGCTAGCGCGTCTGCCATTCCGCCACCCGGACTAGGTGTCTGCCGCCTTGCGGGGCGTGTTCCCCGCGGCGACATGGACAACAATACCAAGGTTTCGGAGTGCGTTTCACCTGCGTATCCACCCTGGGGACGTCCGCGGGTGACGCGCGTCGACAGCGGGCAGTAGCGTAACTGTGGGTGATCGGACGAGTGCGGATGGACGGCCCCTCTCGCCACCACCCTGTGCGTTCCAGAAGGGGGTGGCGAGGGGCGGCCGGGGTGGGACACGGCCCCGGCGGCGGCACGGTCGCCGGGGCCGTGTCCCACCCGACGGCGATCGCCGGATGCGATCGCCGAAGGCCGTACCGCCACCGCCACCGCCCGGCCGGTCACGGCATGAGGTGGTACTCCGGGAAGTTCCCCGGCAGCCGCTCCCCCGCCGGACCCTGAGTCACCGCGCGCACCAGCAGTTCCCCGCCGACGAACGCACCGCTCCAGGACGCGCCGAAGCCGCCGAACAACTCGTCGCGGTCACCGCGGGAGCGGGGCTTGCCATGGCCGACCTTGAAGGCGCGGATCTGCGGGGCCAGCCGGTCGTAGGTCGCCCGGTCGTCCGTGGACAGCGTGGCGACCAGCGCGCCGTTGGACGCGTTCATCGCGGCCAGCAGCTCCGCCTCGGTGTCGACCAGGACGATGGTGTCGACCGGGCCGAACGGTTCCGCGTGGTGCAGGGGTGACGACGGGGGCGGGTTGAGGAGCGTGACCGGCTGTACGTACGCCGATGTGTCCTGGCCGGGCAGGAAGCGGGCGTCGGACAGCTTGCCGCGGTGCAACGGGACGGCGCCGCGGTCGATGGCCTCGGCGACCTGGTCGTGCAGTTCCTTGGCCTTGGCCGCATTGATCACCGGCCCGAAGTCCAGTTCGGGGTAGGGGTCGTCGCGCCGGTCGACCGCCAGCGGGTGACCGACCCTGAGCGTGCGGACCGCCGGGAGGTACGCCGCCAGGAACGCGTCGAACAGCCCACGCTGGACGACGAAGCGCGGGTACGCCGTGCAGCGCTGCTTGCCGTAGTCGAAGAGCTTGGGGACGACGGCCGTGAGTGCGTCCCAGTCCGTGTAGTTCCAGATGCCCCAGGTGTTGAGTCCCTCCTGTTCGAGCACGTGCCGCTTGCCGAGGTCGGCGACGGCCGTGGCCACCGCGGCGCCGGTGTCGCGGCCACCGACGAAGGAGACACAGCCGACCTCGGGCGCCCGCACCAGCGCCTCCGACAGCTCGCCTCCGCTGCCGCTGACGAGGGTGACGGGGATTCCCCCGCGGGCGGCGAGCGCGCAGGCCAGCGTCAGACACGCGACACCGCCGTCGGTCGGGGTCTTGGCGATGACCGCGTTGCCTGCCAATGCCTGTACCAGCAATGCGTGAACGAGCACGCTCATCGGGTAGTTCCAGCTCGCGATGTTGGACACCGGGCCCTGAAGCGGGGCCCGGCCGGCCACCATCGACTCGATGCCGTCGACGTACCAGCGCACGCCGTCGATGGCCCGGTCGACGTCCGCCTGGGCGAGCCGCCAGGGTTTGCCGATCTCCCAGACGAGCAGCAGGGCGAGGAGTTCGCGGTGCTCGGTGAGGGCGTCGAGGGTGGCGGCGACGCGGGCACGCCGTTCGTCGAGCGGTATGTGCAGCCACGCGCGGTGCTGATCGAGCGAGGCGCGGACGGCCTGCCGGGCGGTGTCCTGGTCCAGGCGTGGCGGGCCCGCGATGGGGCTGCCGTCGACCGGGCTCGTGGCAGGCAGGGCCCGGCCGTCCGCGTGCCAGGCGGAGTGCCAGAGGTTGAGGACGCGGTCGTCCCGGAAGGCCTCGGGGGCGACGGTCAGGCAGCGCTGCCAGGCGTCGGACCAGGACGTACCTGATTTGAGGGTGAGAGTCCGCGGGCCGGGACTCGCGTCGGGGTTGAGGGTGGGCGCCATGGTTGAACTCCGCTCTCGGTGCACAGTCGGGGGCGGGAGGTGGATGGCTCGCCCGGCGCACGGGTTCGCACCGCCGTGCGCGGACGTCGTACAAATGAGCGTCTCGTGCAGTCGTACGCATGAGCGTCTCGTACAGGGGAACGTAGTGACACCGCCCGGTGGGTGACAGTCACCTCACATCAACTATGAGTGACGTCACGGTTGCCCTCGAGCCGGGACAGTACGGACAGTACGAGTTGCGCGGTCTCCGTCGGCGTGCCTCCCACGCTCACCCCGACCGCCTCCAGCGCCTCCTTCTTCGCCTGCGCCGTGCCGGACGAACCGGAGACGATCGCGCCCGCGTGCCCCATGGTCTTGCCTTCGGGAGCGGTGAAGCCGGCGATGTAGCCGACGACCGGTTTGGTGACGTGTGCGCGGATGTACGCGGCCGCGCGTTCCTCCGCGTCGCCGCCGATCTCCCCGATGAGGACGATCAGTTCGGTGTCGGGGTCGTCCTGGAAGGCGGCGAGGCAGTCGATGTGGGTGGTGCCGACGACGGGGTCGCCGCCGATGCCGACGCACGTCGAGAAACCGACGTCCCGTAGTTCGTACATGAGCTGGTAGGTCAGGGTGCCGGACTTGGACACCAGGCCGATGCGGCCGGGCTTGGTGATGTCGGCGGGGATGATGCCCGCGTTGGACTGGCCGGGGGTGATCAGGCCGGGGCAGTTGGGGCCGACGATCCTCGTCCCCTGCCGCTTCGCGTACGCGGTGAAGGCGACGGCGTCGTGCACCGGGATGCCCTCGGTGATGACGACGGCGAGGGCGATGCCGGCGTCCGCGGCCTCGACGACGGCCGCCCTGGCGAACGCGGGCGGGACGAAGACGACGGTGACGTCGGCACCGGTCGCCGCCATCCCTTCGCCGACCGAGCCGAAGACCGGGACGGCCCGGTCGTCGAAGTCGACGGTGCGGCCCGCCTTGCGCGGGTTGACGCCGCCGACCACGTTCGTGCCGGCCGCGATCATGCGCCGGGTGTGCTTCATGCCCTCGCCGCCGGTCATGCCCTGGACGAGGACCTTGCTTTCCTTGGTGAGGTAAATGGCCATGTCGTCCCGTCTCCTCAGGCTTCGGTGGCGAGTTGGGCGGCCCGGCGGGCGGCGCCGTCCATGGTGGTGACCTGCTGGACCCGGGGATGGGCGTGCTCGTCGAGGATGGCGCGGCCGCGGGCCGCGTTGTTCCCGTCGAGGCGGACGACCAGCGGTTTGGTCAACTGGACGCTGTCCAGGGCCTGCACGATGCCGTCGGCGACCGCGTCGCACGCGGTGATGCCGCCGAAGACATTAACGAAGACGGACTTCACCGCCGGGTCGGAGAGGATGACGGACAGCCCGTCGGCCATGATCCGGGCGGAGGCCCCGCCGCCGATGTCGAGGAAGTTGGCGGGTCGGGCTCCGCAGCCCGCGACCACGTCGAGCGTCGACATGACGAGGCCCGCGCCGTTGCCGATGATGCCGACCTCGCCGTCGAGCTTGACGTAGTTGAGGCCCTTCGCGGCGGCCGCCGCCTCGAGCGGGTCCTCGTGCGCGGCGGCGTCGGCGCCCCAACGCTGCTGCCGGAAACGGGCGTTGTCGTCGAGGGTGACCTTGCCGTCGAGAGCGAGGATCTGGCCCTGTTTCGTGCGGACGAGCGGATTGACCTCGACGAGGAGGGCGTCCTCCGCGACCAACACCTCCCAGAGCCGTACGAGTACGTCGACGGTCTGCGCGGGCAGGCCGGCCGCCTCGGCGATCTCGCCGGCCTTCGCCGAGGTGACGCCCTCGGCCGGGTCGACGGGGACGCGTGCCACGGCCTCGGGCCGGGAGGCGGCGACCTCCTCGATGTCCATGCCGCCCTCGGCGGAGGCGATCGCGAGGAAGCGGCCGGCCGCGCGGTCGAGTACGTAGGAGACGTAGAACTCGGTCTCGATGTCGACGGGTTGGGCCAGCATCACCGTGCTGACCCTGTGGCCCTTGATGTCCATGCCGAGTATCTGGCGGGCCGTCAGTTCGGCGGCGGCCGGGTCCGCGGCGAGCTTCACGCCGCCGGCCTTGCCGCGTCCGCCGGTCTTGACCTGCGCCTTGACGACGACGCGGCCGCCCAGCCGGCGGGCGATCCCGCGCGCCTCCTTGGGCGAGTCGGTGACCTCGGCCCGCGGCACCAAGATCCCGTGTTCCTCGAAGAGTTCCCTTGCCTGGTGTTCGTACAGGTCCATCTCGGCTCCTGTCTGCTGCGTCCGTCCGGGGAGCGACCCCAGACCCCGGAAAAGTGCCGCACGCCCCCTGGACACCACCCACCGGATGCGGGATAACAATCTTCATACAGTATTCGTCGACTGTATGCAATCTACCGAATGCAGTACCGCAAAAGCGTTCCCACCCCTACGAAGGGACAGGACTTCGCCATGCCCGACGACACGCAGGACGTGATTTCCGGCGGCCATCTCGTTGCCAAGGCACTCAAGGCCGAGGGGGTCGACCGCATCTACACGCTGTGCGGCGGCCACATCATCGACATCTACGACGGCTGCGTCGACGAGGGCATAGAAGTCGTCGACGTCCGCCATGAGCAGGTCGCGGCCCACGCGGCCGACGGCTACGCACGCCTCACCGGAAAGCCCGGCTGCGCGGTCGTCACCGCCGGTCCCGGTACGACGGATGCCGTCACCGGCGTGGCGAACGCCTTCCGCGCGGAGTCCCCCATGCTGCTGATCGGCGGCCAGGGGGCCCTCACCCAGCACAAGATGGGGTCCCTCCAGGACCTGCCGCACGTCGACATGATGGCGCCGATCACCAAGTTCGCGGCGACCGTGCCCGACACGGCGCGCGCGGCCGACATGGTGTCGATGGCGTTCCGCGAGTGCTACCACGGCGCGCCCGGCCCCTCCTTCCTGGAGATCCCGCGCGACGTCCTCGACGCCAAGGTGCCCGCGGCCAAGGCACGGGTGCCGAAGCCCGGCGCCTACCGCGCCTCGACCCGCTCGGCCGGCGACCCCGAGGCCATCGAGAAGCTCGCCGACCTGCTGGTGCACGCCGAGAAGCCCGCGATCCTGCTGGGCAGCCAGGTGTGGACGACCCGGGGCACCGAGGCGGCCATCGAGCTCGTACGAAGCCTCAACATCCCCGCGTACATGAACGGAGCGGGCCGCGGCACTCTGCCGCCCGGCGACCCGCACCACTTCCAGCTGTCGCGCCGGTACGCGTTCTCCAACGCCGATGTCATCGTGATCGTCGGCACGCCCTTCGACTTCCGCATGGGCTACGGCAAGCGGCTCTCCCCGGATGCGACCGTCGTGCAGATCGACCTCGACTACCGCACCGTCGGCAAGAACCGGGACGTCGACCTCGGGATCGTCGGCGACGCGGGCCTGGTGCTGAAGTCGGTGACGGAGGCCGCCTCCGGGCGCATCAATGGGGGCGCGTCCAAGCGCAAGGAGTGGCTCGACGAGCTGCGTGCGGCCGAGCAGACCGCCCTCGAGAAGCGGCTTCCGAGCCTGAAGTCGGACGCCTCACCGATCCACCCCTACCGCCTGGTCAGCGAGATCAACGACTTCCTCACCGAGGACTCGATCTACATCGGCGACGGCGGCGACATCGTCACCTTCTCCGGGCAGGTCGTGCAGCCCAAGTCGCCGGGCCACTGGATGGACCCGGGCCCGTTGGGCACCCTCGGCGTCGGCGTCCCCTTCGTGCTGGCGGCGAAGCAGGCACGGCCCGACAAGGAAGTGGTGGCCCTCTTCGGCGACGGCGCCTTCTCCCTCACCGGCTGGGACTTCGAGACCCTCGTCCGCTACGACCTCCCCTTCGTCGGCATCGTCGGCAACAACTCCTCCATGAACCAGATCCGCTACGGCCAGGCCCAGAAGTACGGCCTGGAGCGCGAGCGGGTGGGCAACACCCTCGGCGACGTCCACTACGACAAGTTCGCGCAGATGCTGGGCGGTTACGGCGAGGAGGTCCGTGACCCCGCCGACATCGGCCCGGCGCTGCAGCGTGCCCGCGAGTCGGGCAAGCCGTCGCTGATCAACGTCTGGGTCGACCCGGACGCGTACGCCCCCGGAACCATGAACCAGACCATGTACAAGTGAGGTGGCCTTCATGACTTCAACGACCGGAACGCCGCCCAAGGCACTCGAAGGCATCCGCGTCCTGGACATGACCCATGTGCAGTCCGGACCCTCCGCGACCCAGCTGCTCGCCTGGCTCGGGGCGGACGTCGTCAAGCTGGAGGCGCCGACCGGGGACATCACGCGCAAGCAGCTGCGTGACCTCCCGGACGTGGACTCCCTTTACTTCACGATGCTCAACTGCAACAAGCGGAGCATCACCCTCAACACCAAGACCGAGCGCGGCAAGGAGATCCTCACCGAGCTGATCCGGCGCTCCGACGTCATGGTCGAGAACTTCGGGCCGGGCGCGGTCGACCGTATGGGCTTCACCTGGGACCGCATCCAGGAGATCAATCCGCGGATCGTCTACGCCTCCATCAAGGGGTTCGGGGACGGCCCGTACACCAACTTCAAGGCGTACGAGGTCGTCGCTCAGGCCATGGGCGGGTCGATGTCGACCACCGGTTTCGAGGACGGGCCGCCGCTGGCGACGGGGGCCCAGATCGGGGACTCGGGGACAGGTGTGCACGCCGTGGCGGGGATACTCGCGGCGCTGTATCAGCGGGAGCACACCGGGCGTGGGCAGCGGGTCAACGTGGCCATGCAGCACGCTGTACTCAACCTGTGCCGGGTGAAGCTGCGGGACCAGCAACGCCTGGCACACGGGCCGCTCGCTGAATATCCCAACGACGACTTCGGCACGGAGGTTCCCCGGTCCGGGAACGCGTCCGGCGGCGGCCAGCCCGGCTGGGCGGTCAAGTGCGCGCCGGGCGGCCCGAACGACTACGTGTACGTCATCGTGCAACCCGTCGGCTGGCAACCGCTCAGTGAGCTCATCGGCCGGCCCGAACTGGCCGACGACCCCGAGTGGGCGACGCCGGAGGCCCGCCTGCCGAAGCTGAACAAGATGTTCCAGCTGATCGAGGAGTGGTCCTCGACCCTGCCCAAGTGGGAGGTGCTGGAGAAGCTCAACGCCCACAACATCCCGTGCGGGCCGATCCTGTCCACCCGGGAGATCATCGAGGACGACTCGCTGGTCGCCAACGAGATGGTCGTCACGGTCCCCCACCCCGAGCGCGGCGAGTTCGTGACCGTCGGCAGCCCGCTCAAGCTCTCGGACTCCCCCGTGGACGTGACGAGTTCACCCCTGCTCGGGGAGCACAACGAAGAGGTCTACGTCGGCGAGCTCGGCCTCGGTGACGAGGAGCTGCGCCTGCTCAAGTCGAACGGGGTGATCTGACGTGATGGCCGAAGACCGGCTGCTGAGGGTGCGCGCGCTCCTGGACAGCGTACGGGCTCAGGGGCGGACCGCGCTCACCGCGCCCGAGGGCAAGGTGATCGCCGACGCGTACGGGATCGCCGTACCGGGCGAGGAGTTGGCGATCGACGTCGACGAGGCGGTGGCGTACGCCGCGCGCTTCGGCGGGCCGGTCGTGATGAAGATCGTCTCCCCCGACATCCTGCACAAGACCGACGCCGGCGGTGTGATCGTCGGGGTCGAGGGCGCGACGGACGTACGGGGCGCGTTCCTCCGGATCGTCGAGAACGCGCGGGCGTACGACCCGCGGGCGCGCATCGAGGGCGTGCAGGTGCAGGAGTTGCTCCCGCAGGGGCAGGAGGTCATCGTCGGCGCGGTGACCGATCCGACGTTCGGGAAGGTCGTGGCGTTCGGGCTCGGCGGGGTGCTCGTCGAGGTGCTCAAGGACGTCACGTTCCGGCTGGCTCCCGTGGACGCCGACGAGGCGCTGTCCATGCTGGACTCGATCCGCGCGGCGGAGATCCTGCGCGGGGTGCGCGGCGCCGCGGCCGTGGACCGGTGGGCGATCGCCGAGCAGATCCGCCGGGTGTCCCAACTGGTCGCGGACTTCCCCGAGATCGCGGAGGTCGACCTCAATCCGGTGATCGCGACAGCGGAGGGGGCGGTCGCCGCCGACATCCGCGTCATCCTGGCCGATTCGCAGCCACCATCCCGTCGGCGGTATACACGCGACGAGATACTGACGACCATGCGCCGGCTGATGCAGCCGAGCTCCGTCGCCGTGATCGGCGCGTCCAACGAGCAGGGCAAGATCGGCAACTCGGTGATGCGCAACCTCGTCGACGGCGGTTTCGCCGGTGAGATCCATCCGGTGAATCCCAAGGCCGATGACATTCTGGGCCGCAAGGCGTACAAGAGTGTCATCGACGTTCCCGGTGAGGTGGATGTGGCGGTCTTCGCGATCCCCGCCAAGTTCGTGGCCTCGGCCCTGGAGGAGGTGGGACGCAAGGGGATCCCCAACGCCGTACTGATCCCCTCCGGGTTCGCGGAGACCGGCGAGCACGAACTCCAGGACGAGATCGTGGCGATCGCCGAGCGACACGGCGTCCGTCTGCTCGGTCCGAACATCTACGGCTACTACTCGACGTGGCAGGACCTGTGCGCCACGTTCTGCACGCCGTACGACGTCAAGGGCGGGGTGGCGCTCACCTCGCAGTCCGGTGGCATAGGGATGGCCATCCTGGGCTTCGCCCGCACCACGAAGACGGGCGTGTCGGCGATCGTCGGCCTGGGCAACAAGTCGGACCTGGACGAGGACGACCTGCTGACCTGGTTCGGCGAGGACCCGCACACCGAGTGCATCGCGATGCACCTGGAGGACCTCAAGGACGGGCGCGCGTTCGTGGAGGCGGCGCGAAACACCATCCGCAAGAAGCCTGTTGTCGTCCTCAAGGCCGGCCGTACGGCGGCCGGCGCGAAGGCCGCCGGCTCGCACACGGGCGCACTCGCGGGCGACGACGCCGTGTACGACGACATCCTCCGGCAGGCCGGCGTCATCCGGGCGCCGGGGCTCAACGAGATGCTGGAGTACGCGCGTGCGTTGCCGGTGCTGCCCACCCCCAAGGGCGACAACGTGGTGATCATCACGGGGGCCGGCGGCAGTGGCGTACTGCTGTCGGACGCGGTGACGGACAACGGCCTGTCGCTGATGGAGATCCCGCCGGATCTGGACGCGTCCTTCCGGAAGTTCATCCCGCCGTTCGGGGCCGCGGGCAACCCGGTGGACATCACCGGGGGCGAGCCGCCGTCGACGTACGAGGCGACGATCCGGCTGGGTCTGGAGGATCCGCGCATCCACGCGCTCGTCCTCGGCTACTGGCACACCATCGTCACTCCCCCGATGGTCTTCGCCGAGCTCACCGCGCGCGTGGTGGCCGAATTCCGCGAGCGCGGGATCGAGAAGCCCGTGGTGGCCTCGCTCGCCGGCGACGTCGAGGTCGAGGAGGCCTGCCAGTACCTGTACGAGCGGGGGGTCGTGGCGTACCCGTACACGACCGAGAAGCCGGTGGCCGTACTGGGCGCGAAGTACCGGTGGGCGCGGGCGGCGGGGGTGCTGCGGTGAACGGGCCGCGTGGGGAATCGGCCGGGGTCCGGGGGGTGTCGCCCGGGCGGAACACCGCCCGGTGGGCGCGGGCGGCCGGCTTGTTGGGGGGCGGGTCATGAGGTGAGTGGACGCGGGGGGGGGCGGCGGGGGGCGGCGGCCGCCCCCCGGGACCCGTGCGCGCCCCTAAGGCATTGGGCAGGGGGCG
>NZ_JBEOXO010000059.1:0-15724 GCF_040296605.1 Streptomyces sp. NPDC002088
CCAGTACGGCATCGCCACCGCGGCCGGCGGGCCGCTGTCCGACGAGCAACTCGACCCCCTGATGCGGCTCCTCAAGCAGCGTCACACGCCCTCAGCTGAGAACGGGACCGCACCCCAAGCCCCGCACGACGCGGACGACGGATGGGGTGACTACTTCTACAACGCATGGCTCGCGTACGCGCAGGAGCACGGGGCCTACCCCGATGCCGCCGCCCTCGCCACGTACGTCTACGAGCGAGACCAGATCACCGGCGCCAACGGCCGGCCCATCACGGGCGGCGACCTGGAGTACTTCGTCTCCACCTTCCGGCACCGAGAGTTCGACGAGACGCAGCCGCCCACCGGCGAGGAAGCCACCGAGCCCGCCACGCAGGCGCCCTCCGGTGATCCCCTCCGCAACGAGGACGAGCCCGAGGAGACACCGGCCGGCATCGGCGCGCACCCCGCCAAGGAGCAACGCAGTCCCAGGGTGAACGCCGCCATCGACGACCCGCCGGCCGAGGACGACGCGACCGCGGAGCCCGCCGCGCTCACCACCGTCGACCGCTACTACCTCGCCTGGACGGACTACCAGACCGAGCACGGCGACGAACCCAAGGCCGAGCAGCTCTCCGCCTACCTCGCAAGCAGGAAGGGCATGAACGGCCGCGGCGGAAAGCCGGTCAGCCCGTCCACCCTGCGCCGCTACCTCTTGCCGTTTCGTGTCTACACCCTCTGGGCCGAACAGCGGGTGCGCAACGAAGCCCCGTCGCCCGAAGCCATTGCGCAGGAGTGCGCAGCCCACGGGATCACCGCGCAGCACAACAAGCCCCTCACTACCGACTACATCGCCGAACAGGCCGTCGACTTCGAGCGGCGCTGGCAGGCACTGACCCGCCACCACGCGCAGTCACAGCAGTGAGAAAGTGCGTCCTGCCTGCCCACTGCGCACCAGCAATCCAGACTGCACCAACCGGCTGCGCAATCAAGAGAAGTCGCAGGTCAGGCCAGCATTGCGTAGACGTGACGCCCATTGAGCAGTGTGCATCGTGAAAACTGCACGTCAGGTGGGCTGGTGTGCGCGGATTTCAGCGTGCTCGTGCTGGTTGTCGGCCGGTGTCCACGGCGGAGATCGTTTGGCTGGTCGGCCTGAGTGGTTCTCGGGTTCTGCTGCGCTCGCCGTGATGCCGCTTCTACGATCCGTCACCGGGCCGGTACGCCGGGAGATCGTGGGGAGGGTGCAGGGATGCGGGAGCTGGAGCGAATCACCGCTCGCCGGAGTGAACTGGACGTAGTCGCCGAGGAGTTGACCAAGCAGCTTGGGGAGGTCCAGGCCGAGCGGGAGGAGCTGGTGGTCGCCGAGCGGGTCCTGCACCGGCTGGCCGAGCAGGACCGGTCCGAGGCGGAGGCCGCCGGGGTCGTGGCTGCGACTCCGGCCCGGGTGGCGGGGCGTGCGGTGCTGCTGATCCCGCATCGCGGCGAGGAGCCCGATGAGGCCGCGCTGCCCGGTGGTTACCGCAAGATCCTGGCGATCGTGCGGGCCGCCGACGGTCCGGTGCAGGTCAAGGCGGTGGGTGAGGAAATGGGTCTTCAGGTGGCGGTGCGCGGGAAGCTGGAGCCGCTGCGCGCGAAGATGACCAAGCTCGCCGATCGTGGCTGGCTGCACAAACGGCCTGATGGGCGGTTCGTCGCGCGCCGGTAGCCGCACGGGGCGAGTGTCGACGGTGGCGTAACTGGCGGGCCCCCGGCGGCAGTTGAGTTTGGTGTGAAGCAAAACAACGGTCTCACCGAGGGCCCTGACGGCCTTGTCTACACCGCCCGCCTGCCGCTGTCGAGCGCCACCCTGAACTGGCTCGCCGACCTGATACGCGGCCACTTGAAGAAGATCGGCTCACGGTGGCGGGCCCTGCCCGCCGGAAGGATCGCCGGAATTGTGCTGGCGGTGCTGCGCTGTGACCAGCGGCCCGGCGATCTGGCCGGCGGCAACGGGGTGCACCGCACCACCGTGACGCGGTGGGTCAAAGAGGTCGTCGGCCTGCTGGCCGCCCGCGCCCCCAGGCTGGACCGCGCCCTCAAGAAGATCGCCCGAAAGGGCGGCGGGGTGGTCCTGCTGGACGGCACGCTGATACGCACCCGGCGGCGCACTGGGACAGAGAACCGGAGGAACTACTCCGGCAAGCACAAATGCCATGGCCTGCTCGTGATCGCCCTCACCGACGATCGGGGCCGCCTGGTGTGGGTCTCAGCGGTCCGGCCCGGACGCACGTCGGAGATCACTGCCTGCCGGCACGACAGGCTCACCGCCAAGCTGCGGACGGCCGGGCTCGGCGCGATCGCCGACCTGGGCTTCGTCGGCCTCGACGACAGCGGTCCGGACACCGACCCGGCGGTGATCACCGGCTACAAGGCAGCCCGGAACCGGCCCCTGACCCGTGGCCAGAAACTGTCCAACAAGGCACTGGCCGCGGTGCGGGCCCCGGTCGAGCACGGCTTCGCTCATCTGAAGAACTGGCGCGTCCTCGGCAAGGTCCGCACCGACCCGAGGTGGGCGACCGCGCTGGTCCGGGCCCTGCTGGTGCCGACGAACCGGGAAGTCGCCCGCTGACGGATGATCTTGTCGGTGGACTGCCGCCCCGGACCTGCCCGAGCCTCCCTACGCCTACGCACACCAGGCCGACTGACGTGCAGTTTTCACGATGTACCGTGCTCACTGCTAGCGCGTGGTGCACTTGGGGTAGCTCGACCCCTCGACGCAGTTGCCGTAGGCGCTGCTGCTGACGTCGATCTCTTCCTCGTCCCCGTCCTTCGTGCGGACCGTCATTTCGTACTCGGTGTGGCAGCTGCGGGTCTTCTTCGTGCCCTTCTTCTTCGTCTTGCACTCGTAGTCCGTGTCCTTGCTGACGACAGTGCCGGTGACGGTCTTCGACTTGCTGCTGCAACCGGCCAGTGGCGCGGTGAGTGCGGCGACGGTGAGCAGGACTGCGAGCGTGCGCTTCATGTGGTCTTCCCCCGGGACGTCGTGGGTTGGGCGGCGTTCTCCGGACGATGGTGCCCGATGCGCCGTCACGTCGGAACGGCGGGGCTGTATGCGAGTCCGGTCATTGTGACGGGAAAACGGTCCGCGGTCGGCTGCCGTGACCCGTTTCCCTTTCCATGCCGCCGAGGAGGCCCCACGTACTCCTCATCCAGGCGGCTCCCCGTGACCGACAGGGAGGTCGTGCTCAGTCCGTTCCGGCCTGCGTTCAGCCGGTGAAGGCGTCCAGGCCCTCGGGGGTGCCCCAGCCGGTCGGGCCGTCGTAGCCCGACGTCGCGGTGCAGAAGTAGCTGGTGGAGCAGGAGCCGTTGCTGCCGCTGGTCACGTTGTTCAGGGCGGACGTGTCGGCCGCGTTGTACGGGTACTGCGCCGGGTAGTCCCTGCTGCGGTTCAACACCCGCTCCGCGATCGCCAGTTCGTCCCGCTCGACCTGGACTTCCTGAAGCTGCTTGGTCAACTGCTCGGCGAGGGCGTCCAGTTCGCTCCGGCGAGCGGTGATCCACTGCCGCTCCTGCATCCCCGCAGCCTCCCGCGGTCTCATGGCGTGCCGACCTGCTGACGGATCGTAGGCGGGGGTCGGCGGGCGCAGCCGAACCCGGCATCCCGCCGGAACCGGACTCGCCCGATGATCTACACCATGGTCGGCCACCGACCAGCGCGAGTACCCGGATCGTCACTCACACCAGACCCGTGACCTGCGAATTCACGATGCACACCACTCATTGCGCAGCCAGCGCGCACAGCGGTCTGCGCACTGCGCACCGCTCGCCCCGTCACCGAGCCAGGAGGACCCATGCGCGCCCTGCGCATCACCCCCGACACCACCGTCACGGAACTCGACCTGCCCGAGACCGATGCGCACTCCCCGATCCGGGATCACATCGCAACGACCGGCACGGTTGATCAAGGCGTGCACCACCGGCGGGCCCTCCTGCACATCCACAGCAACGGACGCGCGATGGGGCTCGCGCAGAACATCGCCGCATGGGCCCTGGCGAGCGACTGGCGAGGCATGGCCCTGCACCCGGTGCATGGGCCGGTCGTCGTCACCGGACGTACTCAGAACGGGGCAGTGGCCGCCCTGGACGACGGTCTGGCCCGGCACGCGCACGCGGTTGCGCAGACCGTACGGGAAACACTGGCGGAGTGGCGCACCCGGCCGCCCGCCTCCAACCAGGTGGCCCTGAATGAGCTGCTCGCCTACGCGGCCTGGGACGTCGCCCCCAGCTCGTAGTGCGCACCGTGCACCCCTGCGCACGAATGCCTACAGGGCCTTACGCTGTAGTCCGCAGTTCCGTGAGCACTCGTTCCTGCGGGAACGTCAGAATCCGGACTGGGTGAGCAGCGGCCGTGTCGGTCGAGCATGAGCAATCGGGCTCGGTCGGAGCGCAGGCGAAAGTCGGTTGGGTCGATCCGGGTCGGTGCCGTACAGTTCACCGTATCGACGCGGGGTGGAGCAGCTCGGTAGCTCGCTGGGCTCATAACCCAGAGGTCGCAGGTTCAAATCCTGTCCCCGCTACTCAGACGTGAAGGCCCGGTATCCACCGGGCCTTCACTGCGTGTGGGCCGGTTCGGACCTGGTTCTTGGCGAACAGGGCACCGAGGTCGCAGAAGGCGTCAACGTCCTGGGCTGCACCGAAGCCGTACGCCGCCTCGGTAATCTGCCCCAGCGACCCGGGGCAGGTCGTTGAGTCAGTGCTCACCCGGAATTGCTCAGTAGGTGTTTTTGATCCTCGCTTCGGACGAAGTGCTCTGTTAAGAGCCAGCAGCTGTCGGGGTTGCATCGCTGCCGGTGGCGGGGAAGAGGCGCTGGACGGCGGCGACGATGGCTGCCCGGCGGGCCGCCAGGAAGGCATCACGTTCCTCACCGACGGGCGTGAGGTCGGTTTGACCGGCCCACGACAGGGCCAGCTGGCTGACGAACACAAGGATGTCTTCCGGCGCCCAGGCGGGATCCAGGTGACCGGCGTCCTGCGCCTTGCGCAGCAACTCGACCTTGCGGCGCAAGGACTCCTGTAGCGGGTCATCGGCGGGAGCCTGCCCGGCCGGAAGTTCCAGTTGGCCCCACAGCATCAGCCGGTGGCGTTCGGGATGGCGGACGGCGTGATCATGCATGCGGCCGGCGTAGCCCGGAAGGTCGGTGGGATCCAGCTGGACGGCATCGGCCATGGCCGCGAGTTCCCGGCCGGCGACGAAGCGGTAGAGCGCTTCCTTGCTGCGGAAGTACGCATACACGCGTTCTTTGCCGGTTCGCGCTTCCTTGGCTATCCGCTCGACCCGTGCTCCCGCGATGCCGTGGCGGGCGAACTCGGCGGTAGCCGCGGCAATGATGCGGTCGCTGGTGGCATCGGTGCTGTTACGGGTCACGCGCCCAGACTACCCAACCGAAACGTTCGGTTCGACGTCGGCGGCTGGCGTGTGTACGCTCGAACCGAAACGTTCGGTCTGATGTAGAACTGCAGTACAGGAGAACCTCATGCAACAGCGCACTCTGGGCCGCCAGGGCCTGACCGTCTCCGAGATCAGCTACGGCGCGATGGGCACCGCGTTCGGCTACGGCCCCTCGGACGACACCGGGTCCATCGCCGCGATCCGCCGCGCCCACGAGCTGGGCGTGACCCACTTCGACACCGCGGAGATGTACGGCTGGGGAGAGGGCGAGAAACTGCTCGGCAACGCCCTCGCGCCGATCCGTGACGAGGTGACGATCGCGACCAAGTTCGGCCTCACCCCGACCTTCGCTCCGAACTCGAAGCCGGAGCACATCCGTGAAGTCGTCGACAACAGTCTCCGCAACCTGAACACCGACGTGATCGACGTGCTCTACCAGCACGGCCCCGACCCCGAGGTCCCGGTCGAGGACGTGGTCGGTGTGATGAAGGAATTCGTCGACGCCGGCAAGGTCAAGTACCTGGGCCTGTCCAACACCGACGCCGACGCCATCCGCCGCGCCCACGCGGTGCACCCGATCTCGGTCCTTCAACACGAGTACTCGATCTTTGCCCACGACTCCGAGCAGTTCTTCCCCATCCTGGAGGAACTCGGCATCGGCCTCGTCGCCTACTCCCCGCTCGCCCGCGGCTTCCTCAGCGGCGCCGTGAAGTCCCGCGACCACTACGACGCGAGCGATATCCGCCAGATGATCCCCTGGTGGGCCCCAGAGAACTTCGACCAGAACGTCGCCCTCGCGGGTGAGCTCACCAAGCTCGCGGAGAGCAAGGGCGTCAGCCTCTCCCAGCTCGCCCTGGCGTGGCTGCTGGCGAAGAAGGACTACATCGTCCCCATCCCCGGCTCGCGCAACCCCGACCGGGTCGCGCAGAACATCGCCGCCGCCGACCTGAAGCTGACCGCCGACGATGTCGCCCGCATCGACGAGATCGCCCCCGACGGCGCCATCGGCGGACGCGGCATGTGACCCCCACACACGCGCACCACGGCCTCACCGGCCGGTACGGGCGAGCAACTCCGACGCGACTTGGGTCCCGCCCCTTCCTCGGAGCGGGACCCAAAGCCGCGTCGGAGTTTCCGCGCCTTCTGGCGAACGGTTCAGCCGGTGGGCTTCTCCTTCTTCGCCCACCCGGGGGCGGGCTTCTTCCGGGTCAGGCGTCGGGTCATCATGGTGATGAGTGCCCAGTTCAGGTGGGCTTCAGAGTGCTGAGGAAGGCGTTCGTAGTCGCGTGCGTTGCAGTGGGCGTTCATGCACCAGCCGGTTGCATCGTGCGCTCGACTTTCCAACGGCGGGGCAGGACGACGAAGCCCTTGACACCTTTGGGCCGGGAGACGATGCGCAGGGTGAGCCAAAGGCGTTCGCGGGCCCAGTCCACGAGTTCGCCGGCGTAGCCGCGGTCGGCCCAGATCTGGGTGATCTGCGGCTGGGTGAGACGCAGGCGCCAGAACACGTCGCGGGCGGCGTCGCGGTCCTGGATGTCGGCGGGCGTCACCGTGATCATCACGGGCAGTCCGAGCGTGTCCACGGTGATATGGCGTTTGCGGCCGTTGATCTTCTTTGCGGCGTCGTAGCCGCGGCTGTCCTTGCCGACGGTGGAGGCGCCCTTGACCGACTGGGAGTCCACGATAAGCGTCACCGGGTGCGGGCAGCGGCCCTTTCCTGTACGGATCCTCCGGCGGAGCTGGTCGCGGATGTAGGTGACGACCCCGGCCCGGTTCCACCTCCAGAAGAACCCGTAAACCGTCTCCCTATTAGGCCGTGTTTTAGGTCCGGGTTCCGGTCCATGCCTCGTGCCGTCATGATCACCGCGTGGGGCGTGGGGATCTTTCTGATGAGCAGTGGTCAGTGCTGGAGTCGTTGCTGCCTGCGGCGGGTGTGAGTCGCAGGTGGCCGGGGCGGCGACGGCTGGTGGATGGTGTGCGTTGGCGGGTGCGGACGGGTGTTCCGTGGCGTGACCTGCCGCCTGAGTACGGAGCCTGGCAGACCGTGTACGGGTTTCCGGCGATGGCAGCGGCAGGGGGTGTGGGCCCGGCTGCTGACGCTGTTACAGGCGCGGGCCGATGAGGCAGGGCTGATCACGTGGGAGGTCAACGTCGATTCCACGATCTGCCGGGCTCACCAGCACGCGGCCGGTGCCCGCCGGGACGGCGCGGGGCAGAAGGAGGCGCCTGGTGGTGTCGCCATCGAGCCCGACGACCACGGGCTGGGCCGGTCAAGGGGTGGGTTCACCACGAAGCTCCACCTGGCCTGCGAGCAGGGTCAGAGGCCGTTGTCGCTGCTGGTCACCGCCGGGCACCGGCACGACAGTCCGCAGTTCCAGCCAGTCCTGGAGGCCATCCGGGTGCCTCGGACCGGTCCTGGCCGGCCGCGATCCCGGCCGGACAAGGTCCGGGCGGACAAGGCCTACGGCTCCCGCGCGAACCGCGCCTACCTACGCAGACGCGGCATCGGATGCACGATCCCGGAGAAGGCCGATCAAGTCCGCCACCGCAAGAAGCGTGGTTCACGAGGCGGCCGACCGCCGAAGTTCGACAAGATCGACTACCGCGAGCGCCACGCGGTCGAGTGCGGGATCAGCCGTCTCAAGCAGCACCGGGCAGTGGCCACCCGATTCGACAAGCTCGCGGTTCGGTACGAGGCGACGGTTCACGTCGCGGCGATCCACCAGTGGTTGTGAGCCGTCGGGCGGTCAGGCGGCCGTGCCATGCTGGCCCCGGCAATTCGAGCAGCACACGCATGGGGAGGTCCGGTGGCCGCTGATTACTACTGCGCGGACAGCGAGAACGGCGACCACGTCGACGACCCGTCCGAAGACGCCCTGTTCGAGCTGGTCAGCGACCTGAACGGCACAGACAACACCTTCGTCGTCATCCAGCCCGACGAGGACGATCCCGCCTGGTTCGCCTCCGTCGCCGTCCTGGAGACGGGCGGCTACGAGATCGTCCGGCGTGACACCAGCCGCCGCGAGCACGACGTCACCGTCGAGACAAGCATCGACCAGATCGCGGGCGACCTCACCAAATGGCTGGCCACCCGCGCTACCTAAAACACGGCCTAGTTACGTGGAATCACGCGCCGCGGGATGCAGCTCGTATCCTGCGGCGTCCCCACGTACTGAGGAGATCCGTTGGGCAGCGCGGTGGTGTTGGAGGAGAAGTGGCCGGTCCTTGGCCGGCACGAGAGGGCGGCCGAGTGGCTGCGAATATGGACGGATCTGGGGCGGGCACCCCGGACCATCGACGCGTACGCGCGGGGACTGGCTGAGTACCTGCTGGTCTGCGAGCGAGATGGAATCGACCCGATTACCGCGAAGCGTCTGCACGTGGCGGCGTTCGTGAAGGAGCTGGCAACGCGGCCGAGCCGTCGGGGAGGCAATGTCGTCGTGCTGGACTCCGGGGCCGGCCTGGCGAACGCGACGCTGCAGCAACGCTTGGTGCCGGTGCGGCTGTTCTACGACTACCTCATCGAGGAGGGTCTGCGAGAGTCCAATCCGGTCGGCCGAGGCCGCTACACGCCCGGCCGGAAGTTCGGCGGACACCAGCGAGGGCTGGTACCCCGGCTGACGAAACTGCCGTGGATCCCGAGCGAACAGCAGTGGCTCGACCTGCTGGACGTCGCGCGCGAGGAACCCGTACGCAACCGTGTCATGCTCGCTCTCGCCTACGACGCGGCCCTGCGGCGCGAGGAACTGTGCTCACTGCGGACCGATGACCTCGACCCGGCCCACCGGACCCTGCGGATTCGGGCCGAGACGACCAAGACCCGGCGGGAGCGCGTCGTCCCCTACTCGGCGGCGACCGGGGTTCTGCTGTCCGGCTATCTCACGCATCGGGCCACGATCAGCCGGGCCCGCGGACCGCTGTTCTTGTCCGAGTCACGCCGCAACTACGGCCAGCCGCTGACCCTGTGGACCTGGTCGAAGGTGATTCGGCGCGTTGGTCTCGCCGCCGACCTGCCGAGGTTCTCGACTCACACCACGCGGCATCTGTGCTTGACCGACCTGGCCCGGATGGGCTGGGAACTGCACGCCATCGCCTCTTTTGCCGGGCATCGCAGCACCGAGTCGACGCTGACCTACATCCACCTCTCGGGCCGCGACCTGGCCGAGAAACTGAACCGGGGCATGCAGCAGATCCATTCCTGGCGCGTGGACATGCTCACCCGTGCTTCCCATACCTCTGAGGCGGTCGCCGAGTGATCGCACAACCGAGGACGACGGCCACACGGCCGACAAGCACTCCGACCTGGGCATCGCTCGTCAACCTTGCCCACTATGACCGTCGCGGCCTGCTCACCGAGGCTGAGGCGGAAGCACTCAACAGGCTCAGCATCGATCAGTTTCGGCTCGATGGTCTCAGTCTCGACGCGGTGCCGCTTCGGCCGGTGGCCCGGCTGGTGAGGCCGTTGGCGGACGCTCTCGCCGGTCTGCACTGGCCGCCGGACGACCGTCACCAGCGGCGGTTCGCGCGGGACGCGGCCGGGCTGGTGCTGATCCGCTGCGGCGAGCTTCGCCGAGCCTTTTGGGGCTGGTCAGTGGACGACTGGGTGGGCCTGATCAACGCCAGCGGCGCCGACTTCCGGCGCTCGTGGGGCGGCCAGATCGGCCCCAACGCCCGGCCGTTCGTGCTCGTCTACGCCTACCTGCTCGGCGAGTTCACGGCCTTCGACCGGCTCGGTCGCTTCATGCGGCCGACCCTGGCCCGTCGGGTCTTCGGGGCCGATCTCATCGACGATGCCGTCCGGCGGATCTGCAAGGTTCTGGCCGACTGGGGCTATCGCCGTGACGCCGCCGAGCTGGCCGCGGTGATCTGCCAGATGCTGCTGCTGAACCGCAGCCCGCTGCTGGAGGACCTGTCCACCGAGGCCTTGGCCGCACTGCGTGTTCACCCGGCGATGAGCGGGCAGTGGGGCAAGGACCTCTACGGCCTTCACCGGGCTGTCGCGGCACTCGGCCACGCGGACCCGCCACCGTCAGGGCATGATGCCGGACCGGCCGCGATGGAGGGAGTTCCAGCCCCGTGGGCGGCGTCGGTTGAGCATTGGTACGCGACCTCGACGCTGACTCCGAAGATCGGCAGAGGCTATCGCAGCGTGCTCGCGAAGATCGGCCGCTGGTTGGCTGCCGAGCACCCCGAGATCACCGGGCCCAGTCAGTGGACCCGCCAGACGTGCGCGTCCTGGGGCGCGGCCGTGGACCGGATGGCCGTCGGCGACTTCTCGCAGTGGACCCACGGCATGCGCTCGCAGAACCGCTTGGGGAAACTGCTCACGCCGCAGACGAAGTCCGGCTATCTCAAAGTCCCCCGCGCGTTCTTCCGCGACCTGCACGAATGGGAGTTGATCCCACGCAGGTTCGACCCTGCCCATGCCCTGAGAACCCCGCAAAGCGTTCGCGCCCTGATGGGGCCGGACCCGCGGGTGATCGCCGATGACATCTGGGCCAAGTTGCTCTGGGCGGGCCTGAACGTCGAACTCGACGATCTGCCGACCGCGGACGGCCGCACCTATCCGGTCGAGCTGATCCGGGCCATCACCCTGACCTGGCTGTTCGCCGGTCAACGCAGCGACGAGATCGCCCGGTTCCGGGTGGGGTGCATCCGCTGGCAGCACGACGGCCTGCCCATTCCCGGAGATTCCGGCGAGGTCCTCGCCCGCGACGCCGTCTGCCTGCTGGACGTGCCGACGCACAAGACCGGCACCGCGTTCACCAAGCCCGTCGATCCGCTCTTGGGCCAGGCCATCGAGGCATGGCAGACCGTCAGGCCGACGCAGCCGCAGATACTCGACCGCAAGACCAATGAGTACGCCGACTTCCTGTTCGCCCACCGGGCCCGCCGGGTCGCCAAGCACTACATCAACACAGCGATCATCCCGATGCTCTGCCGCAAGGCCGGCGTCCCCACCGCCGACGTCCGCGGCAACATCACCAGCCACCGGGCACGCTCCACCATCGCCAGCCAGCTCTACAACGCCAAGGAGCCCATGACGCTCTTCGAGCTGCAGGAATGGCTCGGGCACCGGACGCCCGAAGCGACCACGCACTACGCGAAGCTCACCCCGAACACCCTGGCCAGGGCCTACAACGACGCCGGATACTTCGCCCGGAACGTCCGCACCATAGAAGTCCTCGTCGACCGCGACGCGGTCACCTCCGGCGCCGCCGCCAGCAGCGAACCCTGGCAGTACTTCGACCTCGGCCACGGCTGGTGCACCTACACCTTCTTCGAGCAGTGCCAGCACCGCATGGCCTGCGCACGCTGCGACTTCTACACCCCCAAAGACTCCAGCAAGGGCCAGCTCCTTGAAGCGAAGGAGAACCTGCAGAAGATGCTGGCGAGCATCCCGCTCACCGACGACGAACGCGCCGCCGTCGACGATGGCCAGGCCGCCCTCAACCAGCTCCTGGAACGTCTCACCGACGTCCCGACCCCCTCCGGGCCGACCCCGCGTCAGATCGGCGTTCCCGCCACCGCGACGTTGCTGCCGATCGTCGATGTCCGCCAGGGCAAGACCGCAGGTTCTTGACCAGCACAAACGGGGCTCTGGCCGAGCCCATCGACCGGCAGATAGGTTGACCTGGCCGACTTCTTGGCCACTAGCACCTGAAATGGACGTCCAGGCTCATGGATCCGCCGAAGGGGAGCCCCACAGTGTCAGACCGCTGGGTCAAGCTGGAACTCGATGCGAGCACCTTCGACGCGGCGCGCTTCGAGAGGTACTTGGAGCGTTGCCGAAGCGCCGGGATCCGATTGACGACGCTAGCCGATCTGGGCGACACCCCACCTCATCGGCGCGCGCTCTATGAGCTCAACAAGGAGTGCTCCGCGGACATCCCAGGCCGAGGCGAGTTCTACACCTTCGACGAGTATCTCAAGCGCAGAATCGAGGTTCCCTCCTACGACCCGCGTGGTGTCGTGGTTGCCCTCGACGGCGACACGTGGTGCGGGCTCGCCGCGACATCGGACTGGCGAACCGCCGGCTTCGTCTTCAACGAGATGACCGGTGTCAGAACGCCCTACCGCAGTCAGGGCCTCTCGGTCGCGATGAAGACGTACGGCATCGAATTCGCCCGCCTCTGCGGCGTGGACAAGATTCGGACAGTCCACCATCCGGAAAACATGACCGCCATCGAGATGAACCGGCGCCTCGGTTACGTCGACGCCGAGTGGGATTGATCCAGAGCCGCCTTGACAGATCAGATTCCACAGAAACACCCGCAAGCTGGAACTCGGCGACTGCGCACGGCCCTACGGAACCCCGTGCCAGCACGAGCACTCCTGCCTGCGCTGCCCGATGCTACGGGCTTCCCCCAGGCAGCGGCCCCGGTTGATCGAGATCATCCGCAACCTCTCCGAGCGCATCGCAGAAGCGCGGACGAACGGCTGGCTCGGCGAAGTTCAAGGACTTCAAATCAGCCTCACCAAGGCCAAGGGAAAGCTCACCGCCCTCGACCGCAGTCTGGAACGAGCTCGCGGCAACGGCATGAGCGGTCCCACAGACCTCGGCATGCCCGTGATCCTGGGCCAACAATGACGCCCCGTCTCACAGATCTTTTCGGAAGACCGTGGAGCTGTGCCGGACCGCCATCCCGACGCGCAGGTACAGGTTCAACGCGCCAGTGTCTGAGTGCGTCCCGAGGGTACAGGCCCGCCGCCCCTGCTGATAAAAGGCGCGGAATGCGTGCCGGAGCAGGAGGCAGGCGATACCCCGATTGCGGTAGTCGCGGCGCACCGCGACCTCCTCGATGTAACCCTCGTCAGTGTCCGGGAGGTCCAGCGAAAGCACAGCGCCCACCAGTTGGCCGTCGGCGAACGCCAGCGCTGACATCGCGGGGGCGAAGGTGGGGCGTTCGACAGTGTGCCGGGCCCACTCCTGGTAGCTCTTACGCCGTTGCTGCCATTCGTCGAAGGCGTCCTCGACGAGCTGGTGTGCGTCGTGCTCGTCACCGACCCGGAACGGTCGGACCGTGATGCCCGCAGACGGCTCGGGCACGGCCGGCTCCTCCGGCATGAGGAACTCCAGCAGCCACTCGGTCACCATCGGTTCGTATGCGCGCGAGCGCAGCAGCGCGACAGCGTTCGTGTTGCTGTCCGGGATGGTCTGGACGATGCGTGCACTGCCCGCCTGCCTGGCCCGGGCCTCGGCCCAGGCCAGGAGCGCACTGCCCAGGCCACGGCCCCGGTGCTCGGGGTGCACGTCCACCTCGAAGCGCCGATTCACCCAGGCCCGAGCGACCGACTGCCCCGCCCGGTCATGGATCAGCCGGGTATCCAGCTCCGGGACCAGGCCAGGTCTTGCGAAGTCGGCGGCGATGCGACCGAGATCGGTCTGCACCCGCCCGAAGAGCTCGCGCTCGCAGGCCGCGACCAAGCGATGGATATCACCGGTGTCGTCAGCGGTGACCGGCCGCGCTCGGTATCCCGGCGGCAGCCCTGGCACGAGATCTGGCAATGGAGGACACTCCCGAGGCGGCGGTATCAACTACAGGTACAGCACCGCGACAGTGTTCCGCCCGGCCTCAGGCGTGATCAACCGATTAACCGTTCACGCTGCGGATCGCCCCGGGGTTCATGCCGTCAGCTCGTAGTCCGGATAATCGTCCCGCATCGTCTTCCGGGCGACGGCCGGGCGGCGCAGCAGGTCGGTGGTCACCTGCTGGGCGACGGTGTCGTCCCTGGTCAGCTCCGTGACGACCCGGACCCGTTCGGCCGGGGTGACGTGCTCGGTGACCGCCGGTCGCTTCAGCAGGTCGGTGGCGACCTGGGCTGCGACCTCGTCGTCCCGGGTCAGATCGGCCACGGCCTGGACCTTCTCATCCACCGTCACCGGCCGGTCGACCCACTGTCCGACGACGCGTTTCGCGCCGTCCGGTGTCCACTGCCGGGCTCCGGTGCGCGGGTTGAACGGCGCGTCCTCGATCGCGGCCCACCGTTCGTCCTCGTCGACGACCGAGGCCAGAATGCGGTGGACGGTGAACGACACGCCCTCCTTCCGCTTCCCCTTCGGCCAGCGGTTGGCGGTGTATCGCCAGTCCTCCACCGTCCGGCGCTCGACGCCGATATCGTCCGCGAACAGCTGCAACGACTCCATGACGGTGAACAGGTCGTCCGTGCCGTTCGGCATCGACCCGCCCACCGACCTCATCGGCTCGATCTCCAACGCCATGTCCCCCAGGGCGAACTGCGCGCGGGCGACCTGCGCGATCAGCTCATTGGCCTGGGTGACGAGCTGTTCGTAACGCTGCCGGGTGACGTTCCCGATCCGGTCGGCCACGTCGGTCATGATGACCACCGCCCTCGCCCGGGTCCGGCCCGGCCACCACGCGTGACCGGTCAAAGGGGCGCCAGCCCCGGTCGCCATCCACCGTGACGCGGGCGCGACACACCGGGGTAGGGCGTGAGCCAGGGGCGCTCGAAGCGCACGCCTATCGTTCCCAACTACCCTGCAAAACCTGGAGTGTTTGAGCTGTTCGCGAGGCGTTCGGCTACGGCGTTTCCGTAACGCCGTTCCGCGACGCCCGCCGCTGGCGGCAGGCGCGCACCCGGCAACGGTCCGAGCAGTACACCGCCGCCTTCGACCGCTCCACCCCCACCGTCCACGACCGCCCGCACACCGGGCACTCCGCCTGCTCTCCTCGCTGTATCGCGGCCACCCGCTGCCGGGTCCGCTGAAGCCTCCGCCACTGCCGTGACCTGCACCGGCCCGAGCAGAACACCGCTTCCGCCGCCATCGTCTGCGGCAGCGGATCACCGCACTCCCGGCAATACCGCCGAGCCGTCCTGCCAGCCCCCACACCACAGATCATCCAGGCGCACGCACCTCACGGCCAGGGATCAAAAACACCTACTCAGAGGTCGTTTTCACCTTTGAAGTCCGTTTAATCCCAACTCGTTCCCGTGTCGAGGTGCGACTTCCGGGGCGGGAGTGCACCAGCGTGGCTGACGAGAGTCAATGGGAGCCCGCATTGCCCGTCTCATCCCGTGAAGTCTGTCTCACTCCAAGAGGCGCCTATATCGGCGACTACCCTCGCCGTACCGCGCACGAACCCGATACATGCGAGGCGCGAGTGCAGAACCGAGGCGAGTGAGGCGGTTCAAACCAGGTGAAAACGAACTCTCAGACAGTGCTCAGTCGGTCACTGGGAATTGCTCGCGTTTTTCCGGAACATGCGTACCGCCGTGCCCGGGCCGTTGAGGAGCTGGTTGATGAGCTGAGTCGTCTCCATTTCAAGTGAGCAGTCCAATTCCCGGTTGACCTGTTGC
>NZ_JBEOXO010000060.1:0-14755 GCF_040296605.1 Streptomyces sp. NPDC002088
CCCTCCATGCGAAGTCCACGCCGAGTACGAGAAGTTGCGAATCGCCGCGTGAAATAGACGGTCAGACAACTGTCTGGAAAACGCGAGGCCCCTCAGGGCCCTCACCGCAGGAGCGCCTCGACCGCCTCACCGAGCAGCTGGCCGGCGTTGTCCAGGAGCAGTGGCAGGCGGAGTGGCGGCTGCGGCGGCTGCAGGACCCGGCTCCGCGCAGGTGCGTTGGGCCTCGGCCGAGGCGCGGTTGGCCGATCACCGGGAGAACGTCGGCGGCCCGGAGGATCTCAGCGCCCGGCTGAAGGAGGTCGCCGAGGTCTTCGCCCGCGTTCCGTCCCGGCGGCTGGTGGTGCTGGGCGAGCCGGGAAGCGGCAAGACGGTCCTGGCGCTGCGTTTCACCCTGGACCTGCTGGAGCGCCGCCGACCCGAGGACCCCGTCCCTGTGGTGTTCTCCCTGTCCAACTGGCAGCCGGACCAGGCAAGCCTGCGGGAATGGATGGCGGCCTCCCTGGCCGCCACCTACCCCGGGGCCACCTGGGGCCGCGAACTGCTGGCCGCCGGGCGGGTCCTGCTGGTCCTGGACGGCCTGGACGAGATCCCCGCGCCCTTGCAGGCGCACGCGGTACGGCGGTTGAACGCCGAACTCGACGCCGGCGCCCCGGTCCTGCTGACCTGCCGTACCGGGGTGTACACCGACGTCGTCGAGCGCGGGGACGTGTTCACCCTGGCCGCGGTGGTCGAACTGCAACCCCTGACCTTCGAAGACATCCGCAACTACCTCCAGCGCACCGCCCGCGCCGCCCGGGGACCCGACGGCCAGCGGGCCACTTGCTGGGACCCGATCCTGGACCACCTGCGCTCCCGCCCCGACGAGCCAGCCAGCCGGGCGCTGTGCCAGGTGCTCACCAGCCCGCTGATGGCGGCCATGGCCCGCACCGTCTACGACGACACCGGCGCCGACCCCGCCGAACTCCTCGCCCCCCGCTTCCACGACCCGGCCGTCCTGGAACAGCACCTCCTCGACGCCTTCGTCCCCGCCGCCTTCCGCGACGCCCCTACCCCAGACGGCGACGACGCCCGACGCTGGCTCGGCTTCCTCGCCCGCCACATGGAGCGACGGCGCACCCGCGATCTGGCATGGTGGGACCTCACCCTGGCTCTGCCGTGGCCGCTGCGCTCCCTGAGGCCGGTCCTCCTTCTGGGAGGCGTCGCGACCGCGGTCAGCCTGGTGTGGGGGCAGTGGAAACGGCACTCCGATTTCGCGGTGCCCATGGCCATGGCGGCATTCACAGCCGGAGTCTGCATGGGGTATGCGGTGCTGTCACGCGGCCCGGCATGGACAGCGAGGCGGCAGTCCGCAGTGCCGGGTCGGAGGCATGCGCCGCGCGAGGCAGTGCTGGCGCTGACGATCGCCGTTCCAGTGGGGGTGATCGTCGGCCTCAGCAGCCCTCTCGGCAATGAATTCGGCCCCAATGAATTCGACACACAGGTGGATGTCACCGTATGGGCCTTCCTGGTCGGCTTTGCCGTGTTCGCGGGTCTTGGCGCGGCGGTGGCCCTCGCGGTTCTGGGGATCGTCGGCGAGTCCCTTCCCTCCACCGTCCCTTTCGGCGGTGGAGCATCGAGGTCTGAGGTGGATGGTCTCAGCCGCTCCGATGGGGCGGTTCCCAGACTGAGCAGTCGTGTGCGAAGAGCACTCGTCGTGGGTCGAAGTCGCTAAGCCGCTCCAGCCATCGTTGATAGGTGGGAAGCGGCTGATCCAGACCTTGGAGGGTGGCGTGGCGAGCCAGGTGGTCCGATGCGAAATGGGATGCGAAGTCGTGTGCCTGACCGGCGAGGACCACGGTGCCATCGCTATGCTGGACCACCAGCGACTGGTGCCCATCGGTATGCCCGGGAGTTGGGATGATCCAGACCCCGGGCCAGACCTCGGCTTCGCCAGCGATCTCCTCGTAGGTCGCGCCGCGGAAGTCGATGAGTTCTTCGATGGTGTGGCCGCCTTGGCGGGCGGTAGCCAACTCCACGGCCTGTACCAGGATTGGCTTGCCGGCCAGCAAGGGGTTCCCTCCGCAGTGGTCGAAGTGGAGGTGGCAGTTCACGACCAGGGAGACATCCGCGAGGGTGACTCCCGTGGCCGCGAGGGCGCCCTCCAGGGCCCTGCGTTGGGGTCGATAGTGGGCTTCGGTCTCGGGGTCGGCGGCGCCGATACCGGTGTCGAAGAGGATCAGTCCTTCGTCGCGCTGCACCAAATAGGCGAGTACGGGTTCAACTCGCGGCTGTGGGCCACCGGTCTCCGACGCAGGTCGGACGAAGTAGCCCAGGTCGAGTCGACGCACCGCCATGCTGCTGTCCATCCGGTCATCCTGGCAGGCCGCTGTGCCCGTTCCGGGGCTGTCCGCCAAAACTCGCGGTGAAGGCAGCTGGCCCGACCCGAAGTCGAACCGGCGATCAGTTTCCCGGGTCAGGGATCGTATGAGGTGAGTGAACGGAGGGTGGTTTGTTCGGTGTTGTGCAAGATCGCGGCGGTCAGCGCGAGTATTCGCTGCATGACACGGGCGATGACACCGCGAGGTGTGCGGCCTCGGTGCTGTTCGAGGTTGAGCTGTCCCTTGAAGGTCTCGTTGACCGACTCGATGACCTGCCGCAACGGCTTGAACAGGGATGCGCCGGGCCGCTGCCGTTCGCCCTTGCGGGTAGGCCGCAGCAACTGGATGTCCTGTTGGGCGAGTTCTTGTTCGAAGGTGCGGCCGAAGTAGTTCTTGTCGCCGATGAGTGTCTGACCGGGCCGGGCGGCGACGAGGTTTGGTTCGGCTGCGAGCAGGTCCAACAGGGTCTCGCGCTCGTCGGCCTTGGCTCCGGTCAGGGCGAAGGCGACGGGCAGGCCCTGCAGGGTACGCACCAGGTGCAGCCGCAGGCCCCAGAAGAAGCGGCTGTGACTGGCGCAGTACCCGTACTCGTCCCATCCGGGCAGGTCGGAGCGTTTCACGGTCTCCCGCGAGCGGCCGCATTCCACGGGTGTGGAGTCCACGATCCACACGTCGTCGCTCCACACGGAGGTGCTGGTCTGGTGGCCAGGATCCGGGTGACCTGGCGGAGCAGTTCGGCGGCCTTGCGCAGCCGCTTGTTGTAGCCGGGCTGCTGCGGCAGATAGGGGAAGAGGTGCCGCAGATGAACCCGGGCATGGCGGAGCCACCTGGCCTCGGAGGTGAAACCGAGCATGGCCTGCAGCATCGCGATCGTGGTCAGCTCGGCATCGTTGAGCTGCGGCGCGATCCCTACGGCAGGCCGCCACGGAGCGAGACGCGGCGATTCCTTCAGCAGGTCGTCTGTCGTCACGTACAGCGCGGTGGCGAGGGAGTCCAAATCTGGCGTCACAACCGAACTTTGGACTCCGTCGTCTCACGCGTGCAGACGATCCCCCTGAAATCGATCATCTATGCGGTCGTACGCCTGCGGGCCAGATCCTTGCCCTCCTCCGGCAGCGCGTCGGCGACCAGCAGCCGCGGCAGCAGCTCTGGTTCACGTGTCATCGCGCGGAAGACGAGTGCGACGGTCACATCGTGGTCAGGCCGGTGCACGATCTCGACCGGATCGGCAGCGCGTATGTCCCCCGGCTCGATCACGCGAAGATACGCGCCCGGCCGTGCGGCCTGCGTGAACCGCCTGATCCAACCGTCACGCTCCAGCCAGCCCTGGAACGTAGTGCACGGGATCCGCGCGCACGACACCTCCAGGACGACGTCTGGCCCGATGCGCCAACGCTCACCGATCAGGGCGCCGTTGACGTCGAGGCCGACGGTCGTGAGGTTCTCCCCAAAGACGCCGTTCGCAAGCGGCCTGCCCAACTCAGCCTCCCATCCGTCGAGGTCCTCGCGGGCATAGGCGTAGACGGCCTGGTCGGAGCCGCCGTGGTGCTTCACGTCGTAAACCCGGTCGCCGACGAGACCGACCGCGCCGGTGCCCTTGGGGCCGGGGGTGACGACAGTAACCGGGCCGTCGACGGGCCGCTTGTCGATGCCTGTCGCGCTGAGACCCTTCCAAGGGTTGGGGCGGGGCCTGCCGACATTGACGGAGAGCAGCTTCATGGAGGCGACGGTACGGTCCGCTGCACCCCGAGGGCTACACATTTCCCTGCCACTGCCGCGCTCGCGGCGTACGTGGCGCTGGTGGCACCCGAGGGCGTGGCTGTCCGCCTCCTACAGCGGATCCTCACGCTGACCACCGCGATCTGGCGCAACGACCGCACCGGACAGCCCGTCCTGCGCTCACTGACCGCCTACGACCACCGAACCCCTTGGAATCAATCATCTAGTAGGACTCCGTTAGGTCTGTCTCGTGGTCCTGTTTGAGGGCATGGTGGGGGTGTGGACATACATGAAGTGAACCGTGCTCGGGCGAAGTTGGCGTTATTCGTCGCTGATGTGTTCGCGTCGGTGCCGCGCAAGGATCAGCGGGCGAAGAGTGACTGCTATCTGCGGGGACTGATGCTGGACGGGCGGCGCAAGTCCATCCAGGCCATGGCGGAGCGGCTGCCGGACGGCAACGAGCAGAACCTTCAGCAGTTCGTGAACCAGTCGACCTGGGATCCGGTGTTGGTGCGGCGGCGGATTGCGGAGCGGATGGTGCCGCAGATCGGCCCGGATGCCTGGGCGGTCGATGATGTGTCGTTCCCCAAGGACGGCCGGATGTCGGTGGCGGTCGCGCCCCAGTACTGCGGCGCTTTGGGCAAGCAGGCCAACTGCCAGGTCGCGGTGAGCGTGCACGCGGTCTCCGACACTGCCTCTTGTCCGCTGCAGTGGCGGTTGTTCGTGCCCCAGGAGTGGGCGCACGATGCCGTACGGCGGCAGAAGACCGGGATGCCGGAGGGGGTCGGGCACCGGGAGAAGTGGCGCCTGGCATTGGACACCTTCGACGAGTTGGCCGGGTGGGGTCTGGTGCCGCCGGTGGTGGTGGCCGACGCCGGTTACGGGCAGAACGCTGACTTCCGCGACGGCCTGAGCGAGCGGGGCATCGGCTATGTCGTGGCGGTCCGTTCGGACGTGACCGTCCACCCGCACGGCGCCGAGCCCCTCACGCCGCCGTGGTCGGGCAACGGCCGCAAGCCGCAGCCCCGCTACCGGGACAAGCCGTCCCCGGTGGCCGCGCTGGCGGCTGGCCAGGGACGGCAGACGTTCACCGAGGTCACCTGGCGTGAAGGCTCCCGCCGGCCGATGCGCTCGCACTTTCTGGCGCTGGGGGTGCGGCCGGCCGGAGTCCGGGCCCGCCGTCTGGCCCAGGCCGCCGCCACCGCTGAACACGGCCACTGGGACGGTGTCCTGCCCGAAGTGACGCTGCTGGTCGAATGGCCCGAAGGCGCCGAAGCACCCAGCGACTACTGGCTGTCCAACCTGCCCGCCGGCACCCCGGTGGCTGAACTGGTCCGTCTGGCCAAGATCCGCTGGCGCATCGAGCACGACTACCGGGAACTCAAGCACGGCCTCGGCCTGGACCACTTCGAGGGACGTTCCTGGGCGGGGTGGCATCACCACGTCACCCTGGTCACCGCAGCCCACGCGTTCCTCACCGAACAGCGCCTGGCCCCAAAAGCCGATACAGCGGACTTACCCTCTACCAGATCCTCGACGCCATCCAAGACCTGCTGAACTGCTGGACCGGCACCTGCACCACCTGCCACCGCCCCCTGCCCCGAACATCCACCACCAGCCCAAACCCCAAGAGCCAGAGCAACCTAACGGAGTCCTACTAGGCCGATACTCCGCAACTCCCCCAAGTGCCCCAGTGCTGTCGAAAACTCGTTGAGAGCTACGCAGCCAAGGCCGGCGTGGACGGCCCGCTGGCCTGGGCGCGCGAGCTGGGCGCGGTCGTCGTGTCGGTGGAGTACCACCTCGCGCCCGAGCACCCGCACCCGGCGCCGATCGACGACATGTACACCGGTCTTCTCTGGACGGCGCGCCACGCCAAGGAAATCGGTGGCGACCCGGACCGGATCGTCATCGCGGGCGCCAGCGCCAGCGGCAGCCTGACCGCGGCGCTCGCCCTACTCCTGCGGGACCGCCAGGGACCGCCAGTCATCGACCAGCTCCTGATGTACCCGATGCTCGACGACCGTAACGACACCGTCTCCGGCCATCAGATGGCGGGTGTCGGCGTCTGGGACCGCGCCGCCAACGAGACCGGCTGGACGGCGCTGCTCGGCGACCGCCGGGGCGGCCCCGGCGTCTCCCCCAACCCCGCTCCCGCCCGCGCGACCGATCCGTCCGGCCTGCCTCCGGCCTTCCTCGACGTCGGCTCCGCGGAGACCTTCCGCGACGAGGTCGTGGGCTACGTTCCCGCATCTGGCGGTGCGGCGGCGCGGTCGAACTCCACGTCTGGCCCGGAGGCTTCCATGGCCTCGGCGGCTTCGCTCCCCAGGCGGCCCTGTCCCGGACGGCCCGTGCGTCCCATCTGAACTGGCTGAGGCGGCTGTTGCGCCAGTGAGGCTCATCCACTCCCGCCCGACGCTGTCTTTTTGACTGCCCCCCAGATACGGGAGCAGGTGGCGCAGCGGCATGCCAGGACGGTGCGATCGGCCGCCGTGACCTCCAGGACCAGCATCTCCTCGTCGGCCCCTGTCACCAGGACGCCGGAGCCGCCCCGCGCGAGCTCGGCGCCTTCCGTGGGCGCCGAGGTGCAGGCGAGCGGGGGCGTCCAGGCCGGTCGGTACGGGCCCTGCAGGGTCACCATGGGCTGCAAACGCCCCTGGGCGGGCGTCATCTGACAAATCACCAACAGCTGGTCTTGCGGCGGCCGAGGGGGACCGTGTCCCAAATTTGCAGGCAATTTGGGACAGAGTATCCTGGGATCGACCGTTCCTGTCACGATTCCGGAGGTAGGCGATGTTCATCCGAATGCTGCGGCGTCGTCGTAGGCCGCACAGGCTTCTCCTTCTCGGCAATGGCCGCCTGATTCGCGGCTTCAGCGGCGGCATGTACGACGGACACGGGTACCAGTCCTGACACCGTCCACCGGTCGTACGGGAGGATGTGCGGTGGCAGAGGACACCGAGGCCCTGGTGGCGGTGAGGCGGATTCTCTCGCCATATTGCCGCGTCATCCAGATGTCCGGCGGAGCTCTGATCGCGGACTGGAGGCGGACCCGCTTTCTCGGCATGACGACGGCAGACGTCCGGAAGTTCGCCGACGGAACCGCCGAGGAACGCGCGGAACTCCTCACCGCTCTCGTCCGTGCCGGGTGCACGGCAGGCCGCCGGCGGGACTATGCCGACGTCGAGGTCGGCCTCTGGCTCCGCGGAGTGCACCTGCTGATCCGGACCGTGGGATTCGGACGCGCCCTTCGGTTCCTCTCCTTGGCGGCCCCGGACTACGCCCGTGCGGAGCCCCCCGAGACCGAGGCTGTGGCGCGGCTCAAGCGGGCGGTGCAATCACACGGCCGCACCAGCTGGTTCGTCAACGACGACTGCAAGGCGGAAGCCGTGACGGCTTTCGTCCTGCTGCGGCGGTCCGGCCTCCAGGCCGAACTACACGTCGGCGTGCGCGAGCACCCGTTCGCCCTACACGCCTGGACGTCGGCGGCGGGGTTGTGCATCCCCGACGCCGAGCCGCGGGGGCACACGTTCGCACCGATTCTCTCCATCGGCCGCGGAGGGCGGTGACATGGAAGCGGTCCGCCTCGAGTGGGCCGGGGGCGCACCGAAACTCCGGGCGGCTGCGGACATGGCGGGCCAGGGGCTGGTGACGACGGTCTCCTCCCAGGCCGGCACCGCGATGGTCGTCGGCTGGGTCGGCTCGTTCCGTGACCGCGTGGCGGGTGCGCACCGCCTCCTCGACGCCTTCGGTCGACCGGGAGCCGGACCACATCTGCCGAGTGGCGACTATGCGGCTGTCCTCGTGTACCGCGACCGCATTCTGCTGATGCGGGACGAGTCCGCACGCATCCCCCTGTTCTTCAGGGAGTCCGATGACCGGGTGAGGGCGGCCAGCACCTCGGCACGTCGCCTCGGCGACGGCGCAGAGCTGGAGCGACGCTACTTCTGCCGCTATCTGACCGGGAACATGGCGCAGCCACACACGGAACTCACCCCGTTCACCGGGGTACACCGGATCCTGGGCGGCGAGGTGGTGGAGCTGTCCCCCACCGGGCAGCTGCGCGGCCGCGTTCCGCGACGCGTCTCCCATTCCAGCGGACCCTTGCCGCCGGCGGCGGGCGGGGCCCACCCCGGCACAGCGGCGAAGGACCTGCGCCGCGCGCTGGAAAACGCTGTCTCCCGCCGCATGGGCACGACGACTGCATGCCACGTCTCCGGCGGCATGGATTCCACCAGCGTCGCCTTGCTCGCCGCGCGGACACTGGCAGGAGAAGGCAGCCGACCTGGGGATCTCGTCCTGCTCTCCGGGCGCTTCGGCAGCGGAGAACTGGCCGCGGAGCGGCCGTACCTGGACGAGGCGTTGGAGGAGATCCGCCGTCACGCACCCGGGGCTCGCCCGGTGATCGTCGATGCCGGCGACGTGGCCGACTTCGACGACTTCCGGCACCATGCCGGAGACTCGGACGAACCGCATGCGCACGCCTTCCGTGCCCCGTTCTGGAGCAGGCTTCATGCCGCTGCGGCCGAGCTGGGCTGTGACATCCTCATGACAGGGTGCGGGGCTGATCCAATCGCGGACGCCAACCCGTTTCACCTGCACCGGCTGGCCCGCACGGGACGGCTGCGCCGGCTGACGCGGCAGGCACGCGCCTGGGCCCAGGGCAGCGAGCGGGGCCTGCGGGACATCGTCCACGCCTACGTCATGCAGCCGACTCTTCCTCTGGCGGCCGAACGGATCGACATGCTCGTTCGCCGCGGAACGGTGCTCGGCGGTCTCGGCACCTTCGGCCGTCCCCCGTGGCTGCGATCCAGATTCGCGCGGGCGCACGGCTACCGTGAGGCCAGCATCGCGGAGACTCGGTTCGTCTTCGGACGCGCACCGGAACAATCGCTCTACGACGCGGCCAACTACCTTGCCGCTCCCGACCTGCTGTCCTGGCATCGCGCACGGGAGGACGGGTACTTCCTCTCGCACCCCTTCCTCGACCAGGAGGTCATCGCCCTGATGCGCCGCCTTCCCGCCGAGGCGACATTCTGTCCGGGACGTCCGAAGGCGGTTCTGCGCGAGGCGATGGCAGATCTACTTCCGTCCCGTATCCGCGACCGAGCCGTCAAAATCCCCTTCAACGAGCTGTACGCCCGCGGCTTGCGGATGCACGGCGACGAACTCATCGACCTGTGCCGCTCCGCGAGACATCCACTCGTCCAAGAGATGTTCGACGTCGAGACGCTGTGCCGGGCCGTGCGGGAGGCTCGGCTGGGTATCGGGGACTCGTACTCCTGGGATCGCGTGAACAGCTCTCTCGCCCTGGTGATGTGGCTGGAGGAGCTGGTCAGCGCCGGCTCTTGATCTCGTCCAGCGTCTGTTCCATCGGGCCCGCCCAGACGTCGAGCAGACCGTAGCGGTTCTGCACCTCGCGGATCATTTCGTTGGAAAGTGGGCGACCTTCCTCGCCCTTGGGCGCGATGACCGGCAACACGTCTACACCATGTGAACCAAAGCGCCAATAGGTAGTGACGCGGCGCTGTTTCCTCGTATAACGATCGATCGCATTGTTTTCTTGCATCTCGGCCGTTTGGACGATGGTGTCGTTCTCTTTCTGCCCTGGCATCCACTGGGGCAGCTTGGCGCCCTGCCAGGAGTAATCAAGCCCTCCGAATTTCTCCATGACGAGCCGCTCTTTACGTGCCAGACTCAGGGTGGCGTAGAACGTCAACTTGTCGAAATGCGTATCGATGGGGAGCTGAACAACGGTGCGCGTGACCGACTCGTCGTTTGCCTGGACCCAGTTTCCGGCGGGAATCCACGGCTGCCCCGCCACCAGCTTGCCAGGCTGGTAGACCTCCCTGCGGGTGAGCGGGTGCTTCTCCCGGTATTTGACCCATTGCTCGGCTTGCTCCCGCCAGTCCAAGTGGTCCAGGTCCTTCGATTTCACCTCCACGTCCTCTCCCATGGCATGGAACTCGGCGCCCAGCACATAGAAACTCGCATCACTGTGGTTCACGAGCTTGATGTCGACCGGCACGGTGAACGCCTTGCGGTCCTCGGTGAGCACCGCCTTGCCCACGTTCAGCTGCACGAGAGGGGTGACCTCGCTCCGGTACGGCTGATAGAGGTACTGGTAACTGAAATTGGCGACTGCCACAATTGTGGTGACAATCACTGCCACAGCCACCCGCTTCGGAGTGGGGATCTCGTCCAGTCTCCGCCACACCGCGATGACAGTCCATAGCGAACCCACGCTTAGCACAATGCACGCTACCTTATACCCGACCCTCTCGCCGTCATTCCATGTCTGAAACGCGAGCAAGACGTTCGTCAACAACGCCACGCCGGTACTGATCAGCGCGACCACTCTAAAGTTGGAAATCGGCCCCCGGATCCAAAGGTCCACGACCGCGGCAACACCCACGACCATAACGAGGGCCGCCAACATGAGGGCCACACCGGTGACGCAACCCGAGAAAGTCAGGGCCGCGCTGAAATCCTGGAGGCCACACCAGCCCACTGGCAACGCCGTCAGGAGTAGGACCAACGCGACCCCTGCCATTTCTGCCAGCACGCATTTAGATTTCGGCAGGTGCCCGCGCACCATCACGTGCGAGCCGGAGCCGGCCCCTGAGTCGGTCCCTGGGGAAGTCGTCACATGAACACCTCCTGGCGACGCATCGGAGTCCGAGCACCATGCTCCGATGTGATCCACGCGATCACTATCCGCATTCCGCCGGTCGGCCCACAGCTCATGCCCGCAACTGGAAGCGGGTCTCGGCGACGGATGTTCCAAAGGGCGGCTGTCGCTTCGGCAGCGAAGCCAAAGGGACTGCCCAGGAGGGCCGACCACCCCGTTACCGGTAGTGCGTTAAATCCGGCAGTAGAGGTCAAGACCGTGTCCGGCGGCAGGGCTGATTCAAAGTGCTGGGGGTCATGGGAACGGGCAGGTCGCTGCGGTGTGGGCTTCGGACACCCGGTCGCTCAGACCGACTGGCGAACACGGCTTGAGCGCCACAGCTTGGGCTGGGTCTGCGCGTGGGAAGAAGACTCCCTGATCGGCTTCGTCAACGTCGTCTGGGACGGTGGAGCCCACGCTTTCATCCTGGATACGGTGGTCGCCCAGCATCACCGGGCGCAAGGAGTTGGGGCCGCGCTGGTTGCAGCGGCAGCGCGTGAAGCCCGTGCCGCGAAGTGCGAATGGCTTCACGTCGACTTCGAGGAGCATCTTCGTCCGTTCTATTTCGGCGCCTGCGGCTTCAAGGAGACCGCAGCCGGTCTGATTGCCCTGTAACAGCGCAGGTCAAGCGCCTGGCGGCACACACGCGACCAGGAGCGGTATCAAGACGCCTGCCAGGGTCCCCGACTCGCTCTCGGCTGTCACAGAGAGTGACCGCGTCACACAAGTTGAGCCAGACCCAGCTAGTGAACGCCCTGGCCATTGCGGAGCAGTTCGAATCTCTCGCGCGTCCGTAGAGCCGCCTTTTGATCTTCTTGATGCGGTTCACGGCGCCCTCGGTGCCGCCAGAGCTCCATTCGAGGGTGAGTCCGGCCGTCACGCCGTCGATGTCTCGAAGCAAGTGGAGTGCGAAGCCGGTGAGGCCGGGTGGTTGGCTGGCGTCGACAGCGCCGATCCAGGTGGGGAGCATGGCGCCGCGGCGGTCGGTGACGATCTCGCCGAACTCGCGGATGTGTCCGGCTGCGGTGTCCAGTCCGGGGCAGCGGGCCAGGACATCCTTCAAACCGGCGCGATCCTCCTCGCTCAGGCCGCGGGATGGCGGGTGAGCCAGCCGGTCACCTGCCGCACCGTCGGTGGTGGTGGCGGCGGTGCATGGGACGGAGAGGCGCGCAGGCTGGCGATGTAGGCGCGGACCATCTGGTAGGTGACGGGGGCGTTCCCGGCGAGCAGTTCACGGTGCAGCTGGGTGACGCTCGTGCAGCCTTCGGCCAACCGTCGTTCCAGATAGGGCTTGTAGGGGTCCAGCCGGCTGGGCCTGGGCCGGTTCTCGCGGAGGGTGTTCTACCAGTGCGGGACGCTCGCATAGCGCAGCACAGTGTTGAGGTCCCAGCCCAGGTGCCGGGAACACCCCGGCCTGACATACCGTCACTGACACCCACCCACTGACACCAAACCGGCACATCGCACGCCCCGCCAGCCGTGACGGATGCTCAGCAGGGTGGACAGATAGATGCGTTGCAGGTGCTTAGGGGACTCAACATCGTTACCATCGGATTAGGCTGCGGCGAGGCGCCCATTTGAGCGACTCCGCAGGCAGGATGGGGGGGGTCTGTGGAGCGTTCGGTTCTTTTCGTGCACGGGACGGGTGTGCGCGCCGAATCGTACAACGCGACGTTCGCAGTGATACGGGAGGCTCTTGGCAAGCTTCGGCCCGGCTGGGATGTACGGGGCTGTTTCTGGGGTCGGGAAGAGGGCGCCAAGTTCGCCTGCGGCGGGGCTTCGGTACCGGGATACGGAGAGGCGGGGGGCGGTGTACCCGTCGCCGATGACGAGGACATCGCAGTATGGGGAGTGCTCTACGGAGACCCGGGATACGAACTACGGCTGCTCAGTCTGCGGCCCCCGCCGGCTTCGGGCATGGGGCGAGGGGCCCCGCCGTCCAGGAAGTTCCTCACCTCGATCCGCACATACCGGCCCTCCACCGCTGCCGTAGCGGCCTTCCGGAGATGCGGGTTGCTCGATGAGCTTGACGAAGCACTGCGCATCGTGCAGGAGTCACCCGAGTTGCGTGACGCTGCGGCCACGGTTGACGAGAACGGCTACGAGCACCGGCATGCTGTGGCACGTGCGGTCGTGGCTGCCACGCTGTCGGCAGCGGTAGAGCGTGGGGCAAACGCGGTGGATGGCATCGCTCGTGACGCCTTGCTCGCTGCGCTCAGTTCCGACTTACACTCCCAGGGTCGGGCGCTGCCCGGCAAGGTATGGAAGGCTGCTGCGACGCCGGCTCTGCGGGTCCTAACGCGGAAAGCCGTAGACAGGCGTGGTCTGCTCAGTGACGGCGTTGTGCCCATAACCGGAGACATCCTCCGATACCAGGCCCGCGGGAACGGAACGCGGCAGCTGATCAAGCGGACGATCGAGCACGTGCCGGGGGAAGCTATCACTGTGCTGGCCCACAGCCTGGGCGGCGTCGCTTGTGTGGACCTGCTGGCCATGGAAGATCTCGGCAGGCGGGTCGATCAGCTAATCACTGTCGGATCCCAGGCACCCTTCTTCTACGAGTGCGGCGCCCTGACCTCCGTCGAATACCCACACACGCTACCGGGGCATTTCCCGCGCCGCTGGCTGAACATCTACGATCCGTGGGACCTGCTGGCCTACCGCGCCGCGAAGGTGTTCCCGCAACAGGCTTATGACGTGGAAGTCAGCAACGGGCAGCCATTCCCATTCGCGCACAGCGCGTACTGGTCCAACAGCACGGTATGGGACGCCATCGGCACATGGCTGGACTGAACCGCGTCGATCCGAAAGACATCCACGCCGTCGTGGTAGGGCTGGAGCACTATCCCAGAGCCCCGCGCAACTGGAACCTCCGCGGGGCCGGGGACGACGCCTTGCGCTTCGCGCGCTGGCTGCGCCAGGGCGGCGTACCAGGGCGGAACATCAAGCTGCTTCTGTCCCCTGCGGGGGAGGGGAAGTCGTCCATCGAAGCGGCCGCCGCCGAAACAGGTCTGCAGTGGCGCACTGTGACTTCGGGCAACGACATCAGAGAAGTCTTCGTCCAGGAACTGAAAGGCGCGGCGGGTAACCTGCTGTACGTCTACTGGGGCGGACACGGTGTCCTAGGAGAAGACAGTCGGCTGCTCTTCCTCCCTGACGCCTCGGAAGGGGACAAGGTCTGCCTCAGCGTTGAAGACCTGCGGATGTACCTGACCCACATGGTCTCTCGCGGATTCATCCAGCAGGTCTTCTTCTTCGACTCCTGCGCCACCTTCGTGGAGGACTACCGGACGGAGTCCGCTCCAGTCGTCATGCCCTTCCCTAACCCGGGCCGCGAGACGGCCGAGCAGTTCCTGCTTCATGCCTCCCGCGACGGCCAGGCTGCAGAACACGACCCCGCGGTTGGAAGCGGGGTGTTCTCCCATGTAGTGCTGGAATGGCTGGAACGCCACGCGCCCGATGTACACCCGGACCTGTCCGCACTCCACGACGATGTCAGACAGTACTTCGAACAACGGTGCGCGGCCGGAGGGCCCGGACAGACCCCGGTCACCTGCCGCTACGTCGCCCTCGACGGCGCCCAGGACGAAACCAGAACCTATGCAGCGCAGGTCGATCACGTTGCCCGGCTGGAAGTCGTCGGAACTCTCGAGAAAGCGTTCCCGGACGAGGGAGCACTCAAGGTGTATGCCGCGCGGGTGGCCAGGGCGTGCGGGGCGGCGCGGCTCGCTGCCGACTACTCCGTCGAGTTCTTTGCCGAGGTACTGCTGAGCACTCCACGGGCGATGTCTACCCTCATCGACGAACTCTCATCTGACGGCGTGTCCAAGGCGGCCGAGCCGTTCCTAGCTCTTAGTCTCGCTCACGCTCCTCCCGGCCTGCTGTCGATGGGCGAGCATGCGGACCTGCGCGAGCTGTTACTGACTTCGGCGTATTAGGGTCAGTCCGGTCTGTCGAGAGCGAGGCCCGTCCCGGCGAGGAATCCGCCGAGGATGCCGTGCCGGTACTGCAG
>NZ_JBEOXO010000061.1:0-12644 GCF_040296605.1 Streptomyces sp. NPDC002088
CCGGCGAGTACTTACTGGGTGGCGCCACTTCTTCCTCGTTTCCTCTTCAGGACAACCCTATTGGGTCCCTGTCCGGAAACTTCGTGGCCCCTCACTCATGCCCTGGGCGAGGAGTTCGTGGACGAGTTCGTGGTGGGCGCGGGCCCGTTCGGCGAACTTGCCGGTCGGGGCGGACAGGGTCGCCCGCCTCGTTCACGCCGAAAAGGGCCACGGCCGCGTCCTTCGCGTCGGTCTCGGCCTTGCCGGGATACAAGTCGGCGATCCGCCGCATGGCAAGTCCCGGCAGGTAGGCCACCTTGCAGCCTGCGTCGCGGGCGACGGTCAGCGGCAGGGCGCCGATGGAGGCGGGCTGGTCCACGATGACCAGGACGGTGCCGAACTTCGCGGCCAGCTTGTCGAAGACGGCCCGCAGCTTCGGCTCGCTGTTGGGCAGCGGTTTGTCGAAGACTTTCTTGCCGGCCGGGGTGAGGCCGTGACCGTGGTGGGCGGTCTTGCCGACGTCCAGGCCGAGGAAGACGCCCACGTCGCTGGTGTCGAACATCGTGCTCCCAACTGCTTCGGGGCGGTGGTGGCCAGGGAGTTGGCGCCTACGCGCGCATCCACGTTATGCAGACCTGCCGCCCACGAGGTGCCGGGCATTGCGCCCGGCCAGGCGGTAGTTGGACCTCTCATCAGGGTCTCCAATGGCATCCCTCGGGCCCGGTGACACCTCCTCATGTTGTTGTCAAGCCGCAGTTGTGACGCTGGATGCTGATTGGTAGATCTTTCGGTCACGGATCATGGTGAACAGGATGTTGACGCGACGCCAGGCGAGCGCGAGGACGGCGTGCTTGTGTGTCTTCTTCGCGGCCCGCTTGCGGTCGTAGAAGGCTCGGGACTCCGGGCAGGCGCGGATGCTGATCATCGCGGAGCGGTAGAAGACGCGTTGGAGGCCGCGGTGGTAGCGGCGGGGGCGGTGCAGGTTGCCGTTCACGTTGCCGGAATCGCGGGGGACAGGCGCGACGCCTGAGAACGAGGCGAGCCGGTCTGCGCTGGGGAACCGAGACCTGTCGAGTCCGTCCGACCGCCGTGTGCAACTCGGCATGCCTACGCTGCGCCGCTGGTCCACCGGAGGTCCCGCTGCCCGCCACCGTCCCGGCCATCGTTCGCACCCGCATCCGCGCGGCCACCGCTCGCCGGCGTCGCACGGCCGACCCGGTGCAGGCCGAACGGCGCGCACGGCTGCTGCGGCTGATGTCTCTGTTGCTCCAGTACCCCGACGCCGAACTGACCGCCTCCCGCTCCGCCGTGGCCTAGGCCGTCGCGGTACTGCCGGCGTCGCCCGCCGCCACCGAACTCGCCACGTTCACCGCGTGGTTCACCGCACAGGACCCCCACACACTCGAACGCAACTACGTCGCGACATTCGACCTACGGCGCAGAAGCAGCCTCTACCTGACCTACTACCTGCACGGCGACACCCGCCGCCGGGGCATGGCCCTGCACACCCTGGCCCAGACCTATCGGGCGGGCGGATGGGAGTTCACGGACGGCGAACTGTCCGACCACCTGCCGGTCGTCCTGGAGTTCGCCGCCCTGGCCGGTACCGGGGCGGGCGAGGCGCCCCTGCGTCGGCACCGGCGCGGGCTCCAGCTGATCCACCGGGCGCTGACGGACGCCGACTCGCCCTACCGGCACGTTCTTGCCGCGCTGCTCAGCATGCTCCCGCGGCCGACCGCGCGGCCGTGGCCGAGCTGGCCGCGCAGGGCCCGCCTGCCGAGGACGTCGGCCTCGACCCGTACGCGGGCGGGCTGTTCGCCCCGCCAGGTTCCCTCACCCCGCCCGAGGCGGTCCCACCAACCATGGAGAAGCACAGATGAACACCTCCAGAGCTGATCTCTTCCTCTGGGTCGTCTTCCCCTACGCCTGTCTGGCCGTGTTCGCCGTCGGGCACGTCTGGCGCTACCGGCACGACCAGTTCGGCTGGACCTCCCACACAAGCCAGCTCCTTGAGTACCGCTGGCTGCGCTGGAGCAGCCCGCTCTTCCACCTCGGTGCCTTCTTGGTGATCGCCGGACACGTGGTCGGACTCGCCGTACCCGCCTCCTGGACGGAGGCTGCTGGAATCAGCGAACACGCCGACCACACCACCGCCGTGTGGGTAGGCTCGGTCGCGGGCCTGGCCATAGTCACCGGACTCGGCATGCTCTGCGCCCGACGTCTCGACCGGAGCGAGCCTTCTCGTCGTCGGGCACCGCCTCGCTGAACGGCCGGAAGGCCCCCGCACCGGACCCGTCACCCACGCCGCGATCCACCACGTCGGCTGCCCCGTGGCCGTCGTGCCCCATGTCCAGGAGCCTCGGCGTGCTGTTGCCGGGCCTCTCGTCGAAGAACCGGCAACAGCAGGGACGGGCAAAGGAACGGACGGACAAAAGAGGTGACGGTCGGAGCTGCTGGTCATCGGGAGTCAGGGGATGAGCGGCGTCGGCGGGTCCATGTCAGGGTCGCTCGCCATGGCCACCGTGGCCATGTCGACCGGCCGGTCGTGCTTGTTCGGGCGGGCGAGACGGCGGCGGAGGAACACCTCCCCGGCGACTCGGGGACGGCTTCGGCCCGTACGCCCTACCGTGACGTCGCGGTCGCGGTCGCGGTCGCCGTGGACGTCGGCGGACCCTGCGACGAGGTCCTGGACTTCGTGTTCCGCGCCGCCGAACTTCGGCAGGCGCCGCTGCGCGCCGTGCACGCCTGGCACGTGCCGCTCCGCCGGGGCGTCCCTGGCGTCGAGGAGCACACGCGGATCAGGGAGGAGGCAGAGCACGAACTCACGGAGCTGCTCGAACCATGGCGTGCGAAGTACCCCGACGTGGTCGTCCGCGAGAACCTCCACGAGGGCCGTGCGGCCCACGTCCTCGTACGCGCCGCGAGCGGGGCCGGACTGCTGGTGGTCGGCCGCCGGAGGCGGCGTACTGCGGTCGTCTCGCACACCAGTCCGGTGGCCCATGCACTGATTCATCACGTGAACCGGCCGGTCGTGCTGGTCCCGCACGACTGACGGTGGCGGGCTGCGTCCGGCGACCCGCGCCGCCCACCTGGGAAGGGACTGACGCCGTGTACTGGAACTCGGACCATATGAACGACTGGGGCTGGCTCGCCATGTCGCTGAGCACGGTCTTCTTGTGGGCACTCCTGATCGCCGTCGGCGTCCTGCTCTTGCGGGCCCTGAACCGCAGCAGCACGGATACGCACACGCGTGCTTCTCGAACCACACCGGAACGCTGCCGGCCGAGCGGTTCGCGCGCGGAGGTCGACGAGGACGAGTACTGGCACCGACTGGCCGTCCTGCGGTCGGACAGCCCCGACCGGACCGAGTACTCGCCCTGATCTTCACGTAAGCCTGAGCTCTGCGGAGAGTGGGTGCCGTCAGGCCTGGATCGGACCGGCCAGTTGGACGATGTCATCGGCGGCGACGTCGTGCAGCCGGATGGCGAGGTCCTCCAGGGCGCGGCTGGTGGCGAGTTCGTCACCAATTTCGGGAATCGGCCGGTCGATCGGATTGCGCCGCGCCTCACCCCTGCCGGTGACGGTCGACGTGTCCCGGGTGGTCAGCACGGCACGCGCGTGCGTATCGTCGCCGTCCTCGGTGATGTAGATCTGCACGGTCCACTGCTTGGCTTCCACGGTGATCACCTCCGCGCACGGGTTCCCCCACTCATCAGGCTGCGCCCCTCCCTCGAACCAGTCCAGAGCCAAACTGGAGAAGGGGTGGCACCCGTCATGTCCGTCGTCCGCGCAGACCTCTGCCATGCGTCCGCCTACCTGGTCCGCGCCGCCGTCACCGCTCCGTTTCCGTAGAACACGCAGCCCTGGATCTTCGTCGCCCGAGGGCCGGGACAGGGGCATCGAGGTGCACGCGGACGCCGCCCGGAGACTGCTCCTCACAGACCCTTCGGGCAGGGAAACGGTCATCAGCTGTGAGGCCGCCCTTTTCAACATCCGGCTCGCCATGCGCCACCGTGGCTTGACCCCGGTCGTCGAGTATCTCCCGCGTTCCTCGCCCAGGTGACGTGGGGCGCGTACCACCACCCCACCTCCGACGACCAGCGCCTGTTCGGTGCCCTGCGGCGACGCCCACACGGTACGCGGGCCGTTCCTCGCGGACCCATTTCCCTCATCGTTGGCCGACGCCCTGCGCGAGTACGCACGCAGCGAGGGTGCCACCCCGGACTTCGTCGCCGACAGAGCGAGCAGGAGGCACGTGGCCGAGCTGGTCCGGATCGCCGAGGCCCCACGCAGGTCCCGTCCGGAGTACGCCGCCGAGCAGGCCAGGTGGACCTGGCGGCTCGTCGCACCGCGGTATGACGGGGTCCCGCCCGACGAGGACGTGACGCACCCGGACGCCACGGCCCGCGCGCCCGGAGTAGCCCCGGGCCTATTGATCGGCCGGAGTGATCCGACGACCCGTGAGGCTTGTGGGCCGGATCGCGACCCACATCTCGCGCTTCCCGCCCGCCCATGGCGTGGTGTGGGCGTGTTGGGTGAGCCTGCGCACGGTGTCGGGATCCGTCACGACGCTCGCAGGGCCGACAGCGAGCACGCTCCAGCCCTGGCTCAGAGCATCGTCCACGTGGTCGACCTCGAAGGCGACCTCCTTGTCCGCAGCCGCTGCGGTCACGGAGCCCGGCGCGGTCCGAAAGACGATGGCGTCATCGATGACCTCGTAGTTGACCGGGACGACCGCTGGGTGGCCGTCGGACGCTGACACTGCGACGCGCCCCACGCCGTGTGTGGAGAGGAGGGTGCGGCACTCCTCCGGGCTGAGGTCCCGTAGCTGAGGGTGGAGCAATGCATATCCCTGGCCGGGTGGGAGATCGACGCCGCCGCCGCGCAGAGCGGCGACCGTGGTGCCCAGTGCGTCGGCCAGCCTGATGAGAGCCGCCAGGGTCGGATCCGCGGGTCGTTCCTCGAGGTAGGTGAGGTAGTCGGGCGACATCCGGGCGCGGTGGGCTGCTTCCTCCCGGCTGATCCCGTGTCTCCGGCGCTCGGCGGCCACGCGTCGGCCGATGTCGCCGGGGTTGGTTGCCCCGCTCGGTGGGGCAGCCGTAGACGCGGCCGCCGCCTCACCCGTGTCCTCATGTGAGTCGCTCGTGGCCTCGGCCTGTCCGTGTTCCAGGTGGTGGATGTGTGCGTCGGGCCCGGGGAACACGAGCGTCACCTCGTCGGTGTCCGACCAGCGCACGTCGTAGGGCGGCGTTCCGTCCTCGTGATGGAGGCCGACGATCTCGCCGTCGCGCCTGGCGGCGCCGGTCGTCGGACTTTCGATGACGAGTTGGTCGCCGAGGTGAGCTCGCATGATCGTCGCCCTCTTCTCAGAGTGGTGCTGTATCCAACCTGCCACGCGGGACAGACCGCCGCATGGGGCGAGAGCCCCGCGTCCGCGAGGTGGGCGGTCCGCATCCGGGAGGCACCATGCACCACCGAACGGTCGAGGAGCTCATGACCCGGGACGTCGTCCGGGCTCGGCGCGACACGCCGTTCAAGGAGCTCGTCAGGCTCCTGGCGAAGAACGACGTCACTGCTGTGCCCGTGGTGGACGATCTGGACCGCCCCATGGGGGTGGTGTCCGAGGGCGACCTGCTGCGCAAGAGCGCGGATCGGGCCGATCCGGCGGGCAGGACCCCCATGCGTGCCTTGCGGCTCACTGCGACGACGGCACGCGTCATCACGTCGCCCACCCGGTGCGGGCTGCTCTGCATGCTCTCCTCCTCACGGGGCCGACGGGTCAGGTCAGGCCGCCGCTGCCGTAGGGGGCGTAGAGGTCGAGCAGCCGGATGCGGGAGGCGTGCAGCCGCTGGGCGACCACGCGCCCGACCCAGACCGCGATCGCCCGGCCGAACTCGGCGTCCGCCGCGCACATCGCCCGGACCGTCTCGGCGTCGAACTCCCAGGCCCGCACCGAGCTCATCGCCTCGGCGCCCAGGTGCCAGAGGTGCGGCGGGAAGTGCCAGGACCAGCCGACCAGTTCGCCGTGGCCAAGGGACTCGATGACGGCGGGACGGCGGCCGGGCACGTGCAGGTCGAGGGCGACGGTGCCGGTTCGCACGATCCAGAAGCGGTCGGCGCGCCGGCCCTCCTCGAACAGGCGAGTGCCGGCATCGAAGGAGACCTCGCGTGCAAGGCGCATCAGCCGTTCGCGGTGCTCGGCAGGCAAGGCCGTGGTCATGGTGGTGGCGGAAGTCATCACACAGGCTCCCTTCATGGTCTCTGCTTCCAGCGTGAGCGCGTGCCCGCCCCGTCACCACGGGCCGCTCGGATCCGATCAGGGCCCTTCGGCCCATGCGAGCCGGAATCGCCGACCCGCGCGCTGGAGGCACCCGCCTGGAGGGAAAGACACCATGAGCGTCCCCACGCGCATCGCGGTCATCGCGGTCGGCGACCCGTCCCGGCACGAGGTCGAGCACGGGCGGGTGTGTGCCCGAATCCGGCATCTGAACCATGCGGTGGCGTGGGCGGCGGCCCGCTGGGCCGTCGACCAGGCGGCAGCGCTCGGCGCGAGCGTCCTCTACCTGGAAGACCTGGCCACCCTGGAGGCGCGTGGCCACCGGCGCGGTAATGCCCGCCTGTCGGGGCAGGTGCGCGGCATGGTGGCCGAGGCGATCGGGCATCTGGGTGCGCGGGCGGGTATCGCGGTGGTCACCGTCCCGGCCCGAGGCACCTCCCGGCTGTGCCCCGGCTGCCTCGGCAAGCTCACCCACCATCCCGCCCCCGACCGGCTGGATGAACGCGGCTGGAAGTGGGCGCACTGCACCGGGTGCGGGCTGTCGATGGACCGCGATCATGCTGCCGCCCGCCGGATCGTCTCCCGCGGCCTGCTCGCCCAAGCCCACACCAGCACCGACCGCGCCACCCACACCCGCGCCATCCGCACCACCGTGGACGGCACCGTGACCCTGGTGCGCCGCCCGAAGAAGACCACCCGCCGCCTGCGCCGCCAACGTCAGGCGGAGCAGGCACCGCCCCGCCCCAACGGGCCGAAGACCAGCCCGGGCAAGGGGCGTCCCACCCCCAGCAGACCCACCGGCCCCCGGCACCGAGGCTCCCGGCGCGCCGCCCAGGGGCAGGTCCCGGGCCACAAGACTTTCCGCCGTATGCCCGATGTGCGTACGGTCCCCGTCCCCGCCACCACCCCCACCGGGGTGGTCCAGCGTCCGGCGCGGCATGACACCCAGGCACCAGCTCCCTTCGGGCCGGTGCCAGGTCATGGAGTACCCGCCCATGTCCGGCCGGCGGAAGACCTTCCTCCGGCCGGACGCAGGCGGCTCTCACGCAGAACCTGTTGACGACGCACCCGCGCCGCCGAGCGGACCGGCTTCCACCACCTGCACGCCACCCCGGCCCACCCCCTCACCCCGAGGATCGGACCACCGGACAGCAACCGCACACGGCCACGCCGCGCCCGAAAAGCCCGCACACCACAGGCACACACAGAGTTCTAGAGACGCTCTTGTACGACTCCACCAGCCCGGCCGGGTCGCTCGCGTCCAGATGGACGTCGTCCGGGGCGCCGCGGGTCTCCTTGAGGAGCCTGATGGCCTCCTCGAACAAGGCTGGGTCTACGCCCATCACCGTGCTGCCGAACATCTGGACCAGCCGGCGGTAGGAGTCCCAGGCGAAGCGGTCACTGCCGGATGCCTTGGCCAGCCCCAGGACGGAGTCGTCGTTGAGGCCGATGTCGAGGACCGTCTCCATCATCCCGGGCATGGAGAACCGGGCCCCGGAGCGGACCGACAGGAGCAGGGGGTCGTCCGGGTGTCCCAGTCGGCGTCCGGCCACGGTCCCCAGCGCGGACAGATGGCGGGAGACCTCCTCGGACATGCCCTCCGGCTCGTCGCCGGTGGCAAGGAAGGCCCGGCATGCCTCGGTGGACACGATGAACCCGGGCGGGACCGGCAGCCCCAGCCGGGTCATCTCGGCGAGGTTCGCGCCCTTGCCGCCGAGCAGGCCGGCCATCTCGCGGCCGCCCTCCGCGAAGTCGTACACGTAATGGACCATGACGCGGTCTCCTCCGTCGCACTGCGGTGTCGGTGCGGTCCCAGCGTCGAACGGCGAGGCATCGCGGAGGCAGGTGCTGCGCGTCCCTTCGGCAGGGCCTATCGGCCCTATTGGGGGACGCTGACGACTTGACCCGATCCAGGTGTCCACCCCAGTCGCCGCCCATTACGGTGGCACTGACCGGACCTGCCGGTGTACGAGTCGACGGGATCGGGAGGAGCACGGTGGAGAGCCCCGAGGCTGCCCGCATACGGCTGCCGCAGCTCAGGCTTGACGAGCTGCTCGAAGAGCTGCAGGCGCGGCTGGACGCAGCGCGCGGCACCCGCGACCGGGTGCACAGCCTCCTGGAGGCGGTCCTCTCGGTCGGCCGGGAGCTGGACCTGGAGCAGGCCCTGCACAGCATCGTGGAAGCGGCGGCCGTGCTGGTCGACGCCGAGTACGCCGCCCTGGGCGTGATCGGGCCGGACGGCAGGCGGCTGTCGGCGTTCCACACGGTCGGAGTGAGCGAGGAGCAGATCGCCGCGATCGGGCCGTACCCGGAGGGACACGGCATCCTGGGAGAGCTGATCCGTCACCCGGAGCCACTGCGCCTGGCGAAGATCTCAGAACACCCCGTTTCGTACGGCTTCCCGCCGAACCACCCGTCCATGAACACCTTCCTGGGCGTCCCGATCCGGGTACGCGACCAGGTCTTCGGCAATCTGTACCTGACCGAGAAGCGGGGCGGGGCGCAGTTCGACGAGGACGACGTGTCGGTGACGTCGACGCTGGCGGTGGCGGCAGGCGTGGCGATCGACAACGCCCGGCTTTACGAGGAGTCCCGGCTGCGCGAGCGCTGGCTGCGGGCGAGCACGGAGATCACCCACAGCCTGATGTCCGGCAGTGAGATCGCCGAAGCCCTTGGGCTGATCGCCGAGCAGGCCAGGGAGATCACCGGCTCGGCGCTGGCCGCCGTCGCGACGCCGATGCCGGACACCGACTCGCTCACCGTGGAGATCGCCGTTGGCATGGACGCGGACGAGCACCGGGGGCTGGTGCTGCCTCTTGACAAGACCCTGATGGGACTGGCGTTCTCCCGAGGTGCCGCGGTGACCAGCGCGGATGTCGTCCACGATGAACGGGTCTCGCCCGAGCCGCCGCGCTTTCGAGGGCTCGGCCCTGCCGTGGCCATCCCCATCGGCCGGGGTGAAGCCGGTGCGCGCGGCGTGGTGCTGCTGGCGCGCGAGGTGGGCCGGCCGCCGTACACCGGCAAGGAGACCGAGCCGCTCCAGGCCTTCGCGGCCCAGGCGGCCATCGCGATGGAGCTGGCGGAGCGGCGGCGGGACGCCGAGGAGATCGCGGTGCTGCAGGACCGCGACCGGATCGCGCGGGATCTGCACGACCTGGCGATCCAGCGGCTGTTCGCCACCGGGATGACCCTGCAGAGTGCCGGACGCTTCATCGAGCACACCGAAGCGTCCGAGCGGGTGTTGCGGGCCGTGGACGACCTGGACGAGACCATCAAGATCATCAGGTCGACCATCTTCGGGCTGCGGGCCCGCGAGGGGACCTCCGGCACCGGGCTTCGGGGCCGTGCCGTGCGGGTGGCCGGCGAGGCGGCCCCGACGCTCGGATTCGCGCCGAGCGTGCGCATGGAAGGGCTGATCGACACCGACGTACCCAAGGAGATCGCCGATCACGCCGTCGCCGTTCTTTCCGAGGCCCTGACCAACGTCGCCCGGCACGCCCGCGCCGACCGCGCCGAGGTCGTTCTGACGACCGACGGGCGCGAACTGGTGCTGACGGTCAGGGACGACGGCGTCGGCATCCCGCCCGAAGGCCGCCGGAGCGGTCTGCGCAACATGGCGGAGCGGGCGGAGGAACTCGGCGGCCTACTGGAGTGGGACTGCCCAGACGGAGGCGGTACGACGCTGGTGTGGCGGGTGCCGGTGGCGAAGCCGTAGCAGCCGCGCGGGCCTGCCTCCCCTTCCCGGCCGGGGACGACCGGGACCGGGAAGGGGACCGTTAGGCCCATGCCCTCCGCGGATGGGTGACCGAGTCTGAGGGTGTCGGACTACGGCAGTCGAACCCTGGAGGTCGCCATGACGGGCACTCCACACGTCGTGAGCGACGTTGATGACCCACACCGTCCTCGCCCTGCGCCCCGGCGCGGCCTTCAGTGACATCGTGAAGGCCCTGCAGCAGTGGCAGGTGAGCGCGGCTCCTGTCCTGGATGAGGACGGGCGCGTCGCCGGCGTTGTCTCGGAGGCCAACCTGCTGCGCAAGGAGGAGGCCCACGGCGATGCCCGGAATCGCCGGCGTGAGCCCGCCCGCGTCAAGGCCGCGGCGCTGACCGCCGAGGAGCTGATGACCGCTCCGGCCGTCACCGTCCGCCTCGAAGCCACGCTGCCCGAGGCCGCCCGCACGATGGCACGGCACGGGGTCAAGCGGCTTCCGGTGGTCGACGCGGACGGCCTGCTGAAGGGCGTGGTGAGCCGCGCCGACTTGCTGAAGGTGTTCCTGCGGGACGCCGAGGAGATCCGGCGCGAGATCGTCCCGCACCTTTTCGCCGACTCCGCCGAACCGGTTGGCGTGCATGGCTTTGTAGGTGGAAACGATGAACGAAGCCAGGCCAACGGCTGCGAGGTGACGTTGGGGCGTCAGGTCTCCCGGTGCTCGCTCAGAACAGTGCTAGGCCCTCGCCGCTGGTGTCCGCGATGACTGGCCGGAACTGGGCAGGGAGGCCGTCCAAGCGGTCAGGACCGGCCGCGGCGGCCACGGCAGGGGCCGTCTCGGCCAGCCAGATGCGAAACCGCTCGGCGGCTTCGCGGTAGGGGACTCGCGCCAGGACACGGTGTTCGCCGGAGGGGCAGAAGTCGACGGCGACCGTGAGCAGGCAGGAACGGGGCGCCTTGTGACTGCCCGTCCAGGACACGCGCAGGACACCGCAGGGTGTGCGCCCGCGGGGTGCGCGGTGGGTCGGGCGCAGCGATCGGCAGGCTATGTGGGCGGTCCATGCGGCGAGGTGCGGCAGGGGCAGGGTGGTGCGTGCGCGGCAGCCGGGGCAGCGGTGCCAGTGGCGGAGCCAGTCGTTGGTGTCGGTGTGGAAGAGGCGTGTGTAGCGGTTCGCCACGCGGATGTCGTTGCTGTACAGGTGGTCGGGGCGTTCTAGTGTGTTGCAGGACTGGCAAAGGGGGGCGCGGACGTAGCCGTGTTCGTGGCAGTGGTCGAGGACTGTGGCGGGCGCGGTGCGGCAGACGGCGCACGCCCACCCAGCCACCCTGCGGGAGGTACTGGGCTTCCTGCTGAGCACCGAGTACAGCTGGCCTTCCAGCTCTGCGTTGTACGGGCGCAGTGAGGCGGTGGGGCTCTCGGGGCTTGTCGTCTGCCGACCGCCGGCGTCTCGGGCCTGCCGGGGGTGGGAGGGCGGCTCGGTGACGGCTGCGCCTGCCTGGCGGGTCCGCGCGGTTTGCACCCACTGCGTTTCGGTGTGCTCGGCCGCATCCAGCAGTCTGACCACAGCGCGCGGCAGCCACCACGTCCGCTGCGTCCCGTCGCGGGTCTGCTCCACGAGCATCTGTCGCCAGTCGATCCCCGCCAGATGGTACGGCCGGCCGACTTCACGTCGTGCTGCCCGCGCGGGGCCGCCCAGCTCCTGCAGTTCCCGCGTGATGCGCTGGCGCCAACGCAGCGGCGTTTCCTCGTTGCACTCCTGCCTCGGCGCCCCACGAAACGGACCGATGCGGACCAGGTCCTGCCGATCCATTCCCACCGCGTTCAGTTCCGCGGCCGCCCGGCGCACCTCAACCTCCGGAACACTCCACTGACCGCCGCTCGCCCTCACAGTCGCCACCACATGGCCGCCGAGCAGGACGTACCCCACCTGGGCATGGGAAGGAGAGCAGGTGAATGCCCCAGAAGCCGTCGGCACAGCACTGTCGGCCGTCAAATCGACCCACAGAGCGTCCGCGGCACCCAGGGTGATCAGGCCGTCCGTGCGACCGGGCATGACACGCTCTGACATACCGACAGGCTAACGGCCTGCACCGCGGCAACGGGTCTCCAAGCTCCTCGGTCAGCCGGGCCGCTGCCCGCAACTCCTTGTTCCTGAGCATCTGGTTCGTCAGCGCCTCCCGTGCCCGCAGCCTCACCATCACAACGTCAAGAACCGGGCAAGTCACCCTCGAGCATCAGCGGTCCCCGAGCCCAGACGAATTGAGCAACAGAGTCGTCGCGGAGGTCAAAGCACTGCTGAAATCGGCCGCGCGTGCCATGACCGTTTGCGGCAGGCGGGAGAGCAGCAGACCGTCGAGACCAGGCGGTCGACCCCGACCGTCCACACCGTTGCGCACTGCGGACACGAGGCCGTCACGCCGGCCGTCACCGCCTCGGTCCGAGCCCTCGCCCGACGCATCCGCCGCCAGTGCCTCGAACGGCAGGCCGCCTCACAGAACACCGCCGTCGACTTGGCCAACGGCATCAACGGCCCACCGCACCCCCGGCACAACCGCGGCCCGCCCCCGTCGACCGCGACGACGACCAGACGCAACCGGGGTACCCCGTCCCTGCCCATACGACCACCGTACGGCGGGCGGTACCTGTGGCCCAGTCGTCGCTTCGGGCGGATCCGCCCGAAG
>NZ_JBEOXO010000062.1:0-11846 GCF_040296605.1 Streptomyces sp. NPDC002088
GGCTTCGAAGGGCCACAAGACCTTCATCATCCGCACAGCACCACTCTCGGAAGCTTTCCTACTGTCAACTCCCCTTCGTGTTCAGGACACAATCCTTGGCGAAATATTGGGCCGCCCGGCGCAGGATTTTCCGCTCGAGTTCCCACTCCTTCTCGGCCCTGCGCAGCCGGCCGTTCTCCGCACGCAGCCGGGCCAGTTCCTCGTCCCTGCTCTCGGCGGCCCGCTCGTCGCTGCTGCCGCGGCCCGCCCGCTCATCGGCCTGCCGTACCCAACTGCGCAGCGTCTCGCCGGTCACCCCGACATCCGCCGCGACCGCCGCATACGTACGCTTCCCGCCCGCCGCGCGGTACAACGCCACCGCGTCATTCCTGAACTCCGCCGGATACGGAGACTTACGTCCCACCAAGACACCCTTCCTCGGATCCACAAGATCCATTGTCAGAGTGTCCACACAGAGGGGGTCACCTCAATCGCGGCATGAACCCCTGTGTGTCCACACTCCGGGGGACACCTCACAAGGACCTCGCCACCCTCTCGTTCGTCGAAGTCAAGGCGAACGCGGCTCTCCTGGGTCCGCCGGGGGTGGGCAAGACGCATGTTGCCGTCGCGCTCGCCGTTGCGGCTTGCCAGGCTGGCTACTCGGTCTACTTCACCAGCCTCGACGACATGGTCCGCAACCTCAAAGCTGCTGAAGCCGCCGGGCGCCTGGCCAACAAGCTGGGCACCTACCTGCGGCCGGGCGTCCTCGTGGTCGACGAGGTGGGCTACGAGATCCTCGAACGCGGAGAAGCGAACCTGGTCTTCCAGGTCATCTCAAAGCAGTATGAAAAGGGTTCGATCATCCTCACCTCGAACAAGACCTTCAGATGAATGGGGGCAGGTCTTCGGCGACGAGGTCCTCGCCACCGCCATCCTCGACCGGCTCCTCCACCATTGCGACGTCATTTCCATCAACGGTCCCAGCTACCGGCTGAAGTACCGGCTCGCGGCCATCGAACGCGACACTGACGCCGCATGACCGGACGCACAGAACCCTCGTCACAGCAGTCACGTCAACTGTCTGAGCCGACCTCTACGATCACGTCGTGACCGATCAATCGCCCCTGGCCCCCTTCATCCTCGATGAGGCGGAGGCCGCTCAGACCTCGCACTGCCTGATGCTCTTCGACGGCGACATGGAAGAAGTCGAGGACGTCTTCGAGGAGCACAATGCCGAAGGCAATGGGCACGGCTGGGAGTGCCTTGCCCAGTCGCTGGTCCACTCGTTCATGCCCGAACTCGCCGACCGACTGGACTTCGGGTCGGAGTCTGGCACCTTCGTCGTCTCCAGCACCGACCTAACCGCGCTCAAGCGGCTGGGCGACGTGCTCCGCGACGCATTCCACGACCGCGACCTCCTGGCGCGCCAAATCCAAGTCGCTGACCCGCTCTTCCTGCCGCGCTGACGAGCCGCGGATCGACCTCAGGGGCCATCTCACTGGGGACGTTCATCCGTACGCGGCTGGGGAGTTCAAGGGGTGTATGCCGACAACAGTGGAAGTCGCGGCTCCGGCTGGCGTCGGCACCACGACGAACGCCTTTCAACACCTACTCGCGGGGAGGCATTCGGACGGTTCCAATACCCGACTCCACCGTTAGGGACGTCGGAGTCCGGGTTCGCCGCCGAGGTGGCCAGCAACGAAGCAGCCGCCCGGCTGGACTACCTCGAAGACCTCTACCGGGACTGGAACGACGGCGGCGGCGCCTCCGGCGGGGCCGCGGAGCGGATCTCGGCGGAGTTCGAGCGGATCCGCCGCGAACTCGGGGATCTGCCCGGGGTGGTCTCGTCGTCCGCCCGGCTGCGGACGATGCTGCAGCACCTGACCAAGATGCTGCACCCCGGAGTGCTCAACGACTGCTTCTACCAGGCCGCCACCGCCCTCTGCCGCAAGCGGGCCAAGGCCCTCGGCCGTCCCCTGCCACTGCACAACATGTGCCTGCACTGCCCCAATGCCCGCCGGTCGGCGGTGCACTTGCCCCGGCTCACCACCGCACGGGACCAGGCCCTGACGGTGCTGGACCTGCCCAGGAAACAACGCGAGGCCCTGCCCCGGCTGCAGGTGATCGCCCTGACTGACTACGCCACCGAACTCGATGAACTCATCCAGAGCATCACCACGGAGGACACCAAGGAAGGCGCGAAGTCGGCGTGAACGACGAGACACGGCTGCGCATCCGGCACACATTCGACCGGCTCTCGACCAGCGGCAGAGTGCTCACCGCCATCGACCGCTCGCTGATGGAGGCGTTCGAGCGGCTGATGCACGGTCTGCCCGAGCTCACCGACGGCAAGATCACACTCGTGAATCTGTGCACTGAGGCCGGCGTCTCCCGCGCCTCCTAGTACCGCTCGCCGGTGGCACAGGCAGTGAAGGAGATCCTGGAAGTGCCGCAGACCCGCCGCCCGGAACCGGAGGAACTGCGGGCGGCGGTATCCCGGCTGAAGAAGGCAGAGCGCGGGCTTCGCAGCGAGCACGCCGCCGAGATCCGCGAACTGAAGGACACTGTGGCCGCCTACGCCAACCAGATGCAGGTCCTGACCTTGCGCAACGCCGAACTGGAGACCCAGAACGCTCGTCTCCTCGAACGGTTGCGCAAATTGGGGGAGAACGCTGTGGCCCTGCCGGCCCAGAGCCCTCCTTCACCCTGACGGGGCGCTCACCTTCCGGTTCGCGGGCCTTCAGCGGTGTGACTAATGTGTCGCGCACCAGGCATATGCGCCCCGCCATGGGAGACCTGGTCCTTCTCCTGAACGAGATGAGCGGGCCTTTGTCCTGGCAGAGCACACGGTCCGGGTGAGTGGGTATGCGAGCAATCTGGTGATGCGCGAGCTGGACGAGACGGCCGCCGGCGGCCCGATTGAGCTGGGCGCGCTGAGCGACCTTGACCTCGGGGTCGAGCGCGGGCTTGGGTAGCTCGCCGAGACTTGCGATGAGGACCAACGGGCGCCCCTGCTCGGTCTGTTCAGCAGCAGCCGGTGCCGATGCCGATCCAGCGGGCTGCTCGGCCGCCGAGTCCTGGTCGGTCAGCTACGCCAGGCTGGGCGAAGGTGTTCGCCCGCCGGTGCGCTGATCGCGATCACTGGCGCGGCATCTCCTCTCGTCATGTCGGTCACCTCCCCAGCTGTTGCGCGGCTCGTTCAACTACGTGCGGTTCTTGATCGGTTCGCCGTTGGCCGGGCAGTCGGGGTGCCTGGAGTTCCCGCGAGGCCATGTTCTTACCCGATGGCGCGTTGGCGCTGGTGACGCTGGTGCACGGCCGGTCGTTCACTTCGCGGCCGGACCGATACGGCGACGGGCATGAGCGGCCGCGCACAGCTGATGTGGGACGAGACAGTAACGGGTTACGACTTCGGTCCGGGCCATCCGATGGACCCGGTCCGGCTCGCCCTAACCACGAGACTGGTCGACGCCTTCGGGCTCGACCGTGAGGTGGAGGTGGTCGCGGCAAAAACGGCGGGGAGTCGACGCTGCGGCTGATCCACCGGGAGGACTACACCGAGGAGGTAAAGGCCGCGTTGGCGAATCCCGGGGCGGCGGACCAGCCGTACGGGCTGGGAACGCTGGACGATCCCGCGGTCGCCGGGATGTACGAGGTGAGTCGACGCTGATCGCGGGGCAGTCGGTGGGGGCGGCGGAGGCCGCTTGGCGCGGGGAGGTGCTGCACGCGGTGAACTTCGCGGGTCGGCTGCACCATTGCTGGGCCTTGTCGTGATCTGACGTTGGCCCGACTGGCCGGGGGCGGGTGCCCCTTCCGCCGCTGACGAGGTGCCGCCAGCGTCCACCTGCTCAGTGTTACGCCGTCTGTGCGTAGTTTCCCCGTTTGCCTCCGCCTCCCACTCCTCATCCCCCACCGTCACACCCGTGCTCACCCCCACAACCCTCCGCACCCACCTCCTGGCCGCAAGCCTCGCCGACTCCGTGCTCACCTCCGGGCAGGAGAGCCTCCGGAGTTACCGGCTCTTCGGCGCTCGGGACCCCCGCGTGCTCATCGGCATCGCCTCCGAATGGGCGTGGGGGAGCGGGATCTGATCGCGTTGATGGCGGACAAGTGCGTGGTTTCGGCCGATCCAAGGCACACGCCAGGTCCTGCTCGGTTTCTACGCTGCCTTGACGGACGCACTGTCAGCGGCTGGATGTACCGTTCTCACATCGGCGCATGGTTGCCGGGTCGACATGACGACCCGGTTCGGCCTACGCACGTACAACCTCGACCACGTACGAGGAGTCGCGCTGGTGCGGGAACCCGGCGCCTCTCGCCCCGATTGTGAGCCCGGTGCGCACACACACTCGCTGCTCCCGGTTTCCCCTGCACTGGCCGTGGCGGTGGAGGGCGAGGGTCGTCGCCGGAGCGGGTGATCGGGGACCCCAGCCGGGTCTGCCGGGCAGGCCAGCTGGGGTTTGAGACCATCGGGCTGGCTGACACTGACGGCCTCGCCCTCTTCGTGAGGGAGGCCGAGGGGCCCTGGCCGCCGCCATCCCACTTGATGACACTGTGCGGACTGATTACTACCGGCCGCTTACCCGCTACGTACTCAATCGAGCGTGTCTGTCACAGGAGGCCGCCGATGACATCCCCTCTTCCCCACTCGCATCACCCGCTCCTAGTCTGGGGATTGAGGACGCAAGGCCAAAATCGCAGGTCGAGGGCGCACTCAACCTCAGGCGGCCTCTCAGCTCAGCGATAGTTGGCCAGCAGTTCCCCTGGAGATCAGGAAGTCCTGCCGGCGACAGTCTGGACCGGCAACACAGGTACGCCCGGCCGTCGGGGACTTGGCGGTACACGACGGCCGGGCGTTGACGGAAGGACACGTATGCCCCTCACGGCCATTGTGGCCCTATCGCTCGTCAGCGTCGCAGCATTCGCGGCCTACTGCAACGAGCGAATCGGATCGGCCATCCTCGTCGGATGCGGAGCACTCGCAGCGTTCTACTTGCTGGTCGGCGCACAAGAGGGCAAGCGGGAGGCGACGCAGGCTCCCTCGGCGCCGACCGTATCGGTGACGGCACCAGGCACGTTTGGAGGTGAGCCGCCTCGTAGCGACGACCAGCCCCGTTCGTTGCCGTCGGCCACCTTAGCGTCGCGGGGCGTCGGCGGCTATGTCGCTGCAGTTCCCGACGACGCGGGCGGGTACGCCCACAGCGGTTGACGCCCACGCGGTCGTGGCTTGAGGTTCCCCCGCTGTTCGGGTGAACCTCAAGCCACCTGGCCAAGCAAGGCTGCGATTTTCAAGGAGCCCCCAACACCGTGATCCGCACCCTGGACGAGGTCGTCGCCTGCAGTTCTCCTACAGCTACCCCAGCCCCGCCCAACTGGGCGACCATAAGGACGACTTCGAACGCGACCTGCGCCAGGCCCTCACCGAGTTCAAACCCTGGCCCCCTACTGGGGTAGGGGGCCAGTTTGGCACTGTGGTGTGACGTGGCGGATGGGGCCTTGGCTCTAACTTTCTGGTCGTCGGCAGCGAGTCGGCCAGAGAGTGGAGGAAAAGACAATGTCATTCAGGGCTTCGCAGCGCGTCGGCAACACTTCCGAGTCCGGTTCAGCGGTCATTCGTCCGGGATTCGCGCGGCGGGTCGGGTACGCGGCAGTGCTGCTTCCGGCCTCGGTCGCGACGGTCGGTGCGGTTGCGGTCGGGAGTTCGGACAGGGCGTGTGAGTGGTGGGCCCGGGCCGGTGAGCAGGGCTTGGCAACGCAGACGTCGAGTGGGCGACCTGGCGCGGCGCGTCTGCTGGCACATGCCCTGTTGTGCGTGCCGCTCGGGCTGCTGGCGCTGATCCCCGTGGGCGTCGAAATCTTGTTCGTTCTTCGCGGGGTCCTCTACCCGCTGGTCGACCGCGGCCCTTACAACCACTCCTGGGGCGGTCCGAGCGTCGGTGGGGCCTGGCTGGCGCACTTCGGCGTCGGCGTGCCGTTAGCGGTTGCCGGGGTGGGCGCCCTGTGGCTGTTGGGGCGCCTGCACTCCCGCCTGGCGGGCTGGATATGGGGCCGCAAGGTCGGGCTCGGACCCTTCATCACCACGGCGGCGGCCTCCGTCGGCGGGGTCGCGCTGGTCATCGCCTGGATTCACCAGTTGTGAGGCCGGACGTATCATGTCCCGCGATGAAGATCCACCTTCCTGACCTCCGGCGCCGGTCCCTGCTGGCCTTCTGCGGGCAGGCAGTGTGGGGCAACCTGGCCCGGCCGTCGGTGTCCGTCCCGGGTGGCCGGTGGGGACTTCGAATGCTGTGGATCCTGGCCGTTGGGGTCTGCTTCATCGGAACTTTGGACTTGACGCAGCATTACAACCTTGGCTGTGGCCCGGCGATGGCGTTGACCGTCGCCCGGGCCGCCCCGCTCGTCCTCGTGCCCAGTCGGCCCCGGACTGCCTGGTGGACGGAGCTGACGGCGGCGGTTACGACGGCTGCGCTGAGTCGGCCCCATTCCAGTTCCGAACCGTGGCCATGGGCCGTGACCTCGCTGCTGACCGTTGCCGTCGTGCTCGCCGTGGTCGGCTTGCGGACAACGCGTCGCGCCACGTTCGCGATGTGGTTGGAGGTTCTGGCCGCCGGGGCACTGCTCATCGCACTGGTCCCGACTCGCGACGGGTGGATCGCACTGCTCCCGATGAGCGTGTTCCTCGCGGTTGCGGCGGTCACGGCTGATGCCGTTCGCGGCCGTGGCGAGGCCGAGGCCCGGCTTGCGGCCGCCGAGCAGATCAGTGTCACCGAGCAGGCGAGGGCGACACTGCTGGCAGAGCGCGCGCGCATCGCCAGGGAACTGCACGACGTTGTCGCCCACCATATGTCGGTGATCACCGTCCAGGCCGATAGCGCGCCGTATCGGATACCCGATGTGCCCGCGGCCGCCACCGCGGAGTTCGCGGCCATCGCCACCGAGGCGCGACGGTCCCTGGCTGAGATGCGACGTCTGCTTCACGTGCTGCGCAGCGAGGAGTCACCCGACGGTGAGCACGCCCCGCAGCCCGGTCTGCCCGATCTCCCCACTCTCATCGAGACGACCGGCCGCGCGGGCATCGACGCCCGTCTGGTCGTGGCCGATGATGTGCCGACCGGTGCTGAACTCCCTGCCGTCGTAGGGTTGTCCGCCTACCGCCTGGTCCAGGAAGCGTTGAGCAACGTGGTGCGCCATGCTCCAGGCGCCCGCGCGCACGTCAGCGTCGACTACGTCGACGGCGCTGTACGGATTGGCGTGGTCAACTCCAGCGCGACCGGAGCCCGACCCGCCGTGGAGACCCGGGCGGGCGGGCATGGCCTGGTCGGGATGCGGGAACGCGTCGCCATGCTCGACGGCGAGCTGACCGCCCAGGCTCTTCCCGACGGCGGCTTCCACCTCACCGCCGTCCTTCCCTTGTCGGGAACACCATGACCATCAAGGTTCTCGTTGTAGACGACCAGGCCATGATCCGCGCGGGCTTCGCCGCATTGCTGAACGCCCAGCCCGACATTGAGGTAATTGCCGAGACAGCCAACGGTCAGGAGGGCGTCGAGCTCGCCCATCGCTCACGACCCGACGTCGTGATCATGGATGTGCGCATGCCGGTCCTGGACGGTCTGGAGGCAACCCGGCGCCTGATGAACCCGCCACGCGGCGTCAAGCACCGGCCTCGGGTACTGATGCTCACGACCTTCGACATCGACGACTATGTCTATGAGGCGCTGGCCGCCGGGGCCAGCGGCTTCCTGCTCAAGGATGCTCCGCCCGCCGACCTGATCGCAGCGGTGCGGGTCGTCGCGGCCGGCGACGCGCTCCTCGCGCCGTCGGTCACCCGGCGGCTGATCGAGGGCTTCGTCCGCAGTCGCCCGCGCGCGTTCCCGGCCTCGGCCCGGCTCAACGGGCTGACTCCGCGGGAGACCGAGGTCCTCGTCCTGGTCGCCCGCGGTCGATCGAACACCGAGATCGCGGCAGACCTGTTCCTGGCTGAGCAGACCGTCAAGACGCACGTCAGCCGAATCTTCGAAAAACTCGCGCTGCGAGACCGGGCTCAGGCCGTCGTTTTCGCCTACGAAAGCGGCCTGATCAAGCCCGGCGAGGCCAACTGAGCCTGGGTCCACCGACTTGATTCCTAAATGGTCCTTTCGCGCCCGTGCGGTGGGATTCGTGCCGGTGGGCGGTGCTTGTGGCGAGATTTGCCCTTAGCGGCACTGCGTCGGAACACCGTGCGGCGGTTCTGTCCGCCGTCGCGGAAATCATCCGCGCGATCCGTGGCAAGCGCTAAGGCGGGGCCGCTCGCCAACGTCGAACCTGAGCTTGATTTTTAACATTGCTCGCGTTTTGCGCGGAGATATTCTGTTCGAGTTTCGAGGCGCTTCACGGTCTTCCCGGGCTCGTAGCGTGGAGCCGGTCTGCGGTTTCTTGAGCCAAGTGGTTGTCCTGGTCCGGGTCTTGAGGTTTTCGGCACTGCGGCGGGACGGGCGGGAGGCTGTCGCACGGCTCCTGCCCGGTGAAGGTCAAGTGCGATTCGTTGTTCGGTTCCGAGGATCAGGGAGGCGTCGGAATCTTGGCTGGTGGGGCGGAACTTCTTGTCGGGCGACCGTGAACGTGATCTTGAGATGCCGCGGGATGTACAGGAGTGGCTGCCGCCCGAGCACCTGTGCTGGAAGGTGCTCGACGTCGTCGAGCTACTTGACCTGTCGGCGTTCGAGAACAGCTACCGTGACGACGGGCGGGGCGGGGTGGCCTACCCTCCCGCGAGCCTGATTGCGTTGCTCCTGTACTGCTACAGCAAGGGAGTACGCTCCTCCCGTCGCATCGAGCAGGCTTGCTGGGACGACGTAGGCTGCCGAATCATCACCGCGAACCGCCGAGTGGACCACTCCACCGTCGCGCGGTTCGTACGACGCCACCGTGCCGCCTTGAACTCGCTGTTCGTGCAGGTGTTGTCGCTGTGCGGCCGACGTGGCCTGGTCGATCTTTCGGCGGTGGCCGTGGATGGCTCACCGATGGAGGCGAACGCCTCACGCGACGCCAACCAGCGGCTCCATCGCCTGGAGGAGACCATCTCCCAGTGCGAGAAAGAGATCCACGCGCTGATGGAGGATGTAGTCGACCACGCGCTGAGGGTCGAGGCCGATGGCTCGGGGGCACAGGGCGATGGCGAGGACGCGTGCGACAACTGGCCTCGCCTGTCCCGGCTGTGCGACCGGCTCACCCGGGCCCACTTGGCCAGGGACAGACTGCATGAACGGGCTATGCCTTCACCCGCCGAGATCCGGATCAAGGTCGAAGCCGCCGAGCGGATGGTGGCCCGCGCGGAGAAGCGCCTGGCCGCCGAGACCGAGGCTCACCAGGAGAAGCTGAAGAAGTACAAGCTTCGCGTCCAAAAGGACCGGGCGGCAGGACGTCGCGGAGCCAACGGACGGCCGCCGGTCCCGATGGAGCACAAGACCGTCCTCGTTCGCCAGCGAACGCGACTGGTGAAGATGCGGGCCTGGCTGGAGCGGGCCCGCACACCCCGACCGGTCCCCTCCCCGGAGTCCCGTGCCTGCCTGAGCGACCCCGACTCCCGGCTGATTCCCGGCAAACGCGGCGGCTACCTGCAGGGATACAACATCCAGATCGTGTGCGCCCGCCGTCAGTTCCTGCTGGCCATCGAAGCGCACGACAATCCCTCGGACAGGACGGCCCTCGTTCCGATGGTGAAGAAGACCCAGCGCAATCATCAGGCCGCACGGCTCCCCGGCGACATCCAACTCTGGCTCGCCGACAGCGGGTACGCCTCCGCCGCGTCCTTCGAGGCCCTCGCCGACCTCCCGCTACTGGTCTCGGTCACCAGCGATGCCGACCAGGCAGGCTTTCCCGCGAAACGTCAGCAGGCCCCTGCCGGCCAGCAGGGCATGGCGGCCCGCCTCGCCACCCCAACAGGACGGGTCCAGTACCGTCAACGCAGTGCCCTGGTCGAGCCGGGATTCGCCCAGATCTTCCAACGCTTCGGGCGACACCTCAACTACCGCGGCCGCCAGGCGGTGGACGCCGAGATCAAGCTCCTCGGCACGGTGCACAACCTCAACAAGCTCATCAAACACACGCCCAAGAAGGACTCTTGACCTTCACCGGGCAGGAGCCGTGCGACAGCCTCGCGGTGTTCACGCGGATGTGCCGGAACCCCCGGCGGACCCGGGCAGGGGTGAGCCGATGTGGCGGGCGTGGCCTTTCCCAGGGGCGGCGGAGGTCCTCGGCGAGGGGGCGGGCGAGGCGGAGCTGGGTGTGAACGGTGATGATCAGCCAGGTCCATAGGTCGGCGCCGCCGTCGCCTGGGTCGGCGAACACGGCGTGCGCTACTATGCCTCGGGCCGCGCCCTCAGCCGCTCCTCCACCTTGATGGAAGCCCAGGCCCTGCAATGGGCCAACCCCCGCAACCGCCTCAGCGTCGCACGCGAGATGTATCGCCTGCGCTTTCCCGATGAGGACTCCGCCGGCCTCACCCGACGTGAACTCCTCGGCCACGAAGGCAAGCGGGTCAAGGGCTGCTACCGCGCCCAGGCCGCCCGCACCGGCATTCCCTGGCGTGGCCGTCGCTATACCCCAGGCGATTTCACCAGCGGCGACGCCGTCAACCAGGCCATCACAGCCGCTGCCCAATGCATGTACGGCATCGCCCACGCCGTTGTCACCTCACTGGGCTGCAGCCCCGCTCTTGGCTTCGTCCACTCTGGCCACGAACTCTCATTTGTCCTCGACATCGCCGACCTCTACAAGACCCAAATCGGCATTCCCGTCGCCTTCGACGTCGCCGCCCTCGGCGACGAGGACATCGGCTCCCGTACCTGCCGCGCCCTACGTGACCGCATCAATGAAACCTCCCTCCTCAACCAGTGTGTCGACGACATCAAGCAGCTCCTGTTGCCAGACACGACCGGCTCCGCCCCCGCAGGCGATGACTGGGACATGGTCATGCTCCAGAGCGACGGCGGCCACCACGTCGCCTCCGGGATCAACTACGACGGGCCCGACGCCTATGCGGACATCCTCTGGTGACCGTCATCGTTCTCACCAACTGCCCCGCCGGCCTCCGCGGCTTCCTCACCCGCTGGCTGCTGGAAATCTCCGCAGGCGTGTTCGTCGGCAACCCCTCCGCCCGTATCCGCGACGTCCTGTGGGACGAAGTCCAGCAATACGCTGGACAGGGCCGTGCCCTGCTCGCCCACACCACCAACAACGAACAGGGGTTCACCTTCCGTACCCACGACCACGCCTGGCACCCCACCGACCACGAAGGCATTACCCTCATCCGCCGCCCCGACCCCACCTCACCGAACAGCACGCAGAGTTCACCAACCGGCTGGAGTAGAGCCTCCAAACGTCGACGCTTCGGCAGAAGCTGACAACGAGCGCCCGCTATGAACCATTCGCCGGAATCGGAGAAAGTGGTCACAAAGCGGCACTGGCCTCGGTAAAGCAGCAGGTCATCCAGCCTGCTCCCCGCGCCCGCGGGGATGGTCCCTGCGCCGACGCCGAATCCCGGTCGTCCTTGCCCTGCTCCCCACGCCCGCGGGGATGGTCCCTTGCTTCCGTGCTCGTCGCACAGGTCGTACTCCTGCTCCCCGCGCCCGCGGGGATCGGGCCAACCGGCCCGATCCCGCCGCTGCTCGCCGAGTTGTCCGTGAACTCCCCCGGAATTGTCCGTGATCGGTAACGGACGCATCCCGTGGCCGCCGCCCCTCGTCCTGCCAGGTGGTCGCAAGACGACCAAGGGTCGGCGAGGAACTGCGGGAAAGTGGGGCGGACATGGCACGGCACGGCGGCGCGCGGGGCTGGTACGGCAAGGTGGTCGGGGCAGCGCTCGGTGTGACGGTCCTGGCCGCCGG
>NZ_JBEOXO010000063.1:0-10349 GCF_040296605.1 Streptomyces sp. NPDC002088
GCGATCCGCCCGATCGCATGGCGGGCGGCCTCGACCGCCACCACAAACAGAACCGGGATCACCGCGTGCATACCGACGCCCAGCGGGTCCGGCCAGGCCGCCGCGCCATTGAAGGCGATCGTCGCCGCCGTCAGCAGCCACGCCGTCTGCCGCAGGAGCGGGAACGGGATGCGGATCCAGGTCAGCAGCAGGTCCAGCGCCAGGAGGACGCAGATACCGGCGTCGATGCCGATCGGGAAGACGTAGGCGAAGGTGCCGAAGCCCTTCTTCACCGCCAGTTCACGGACCGCCACGTACGAACCCGCGAAACCGATACCCGCAATGACCACAACGCCCGCCACAACCACACCGATCAGAACCCAATGCACCCGAGTCAGCTCGGGTATCCCACGGTCCCCCGCAGCCACGCCCCACCCCCATCCCAGCCATACAACTGACCAGCTCTCACACTCCCACGACCCACCCCAAGCCGTAGCACGCCCCCGGCAAGATGGCGCAGTTTCGCCCGGCGCGAACCTGCTTGAGCTTCTTGATCTCGTCCAGCAGCGAGTTGAGGCTGACGTTCCCCGGATGGGCCTTGATGTCGACCAGCACCGACTCCACGTCGTCTTCGTCCTCGTCCGAGGTGTCGCCGTCCACGGCCGCACCGTCGCCCTGCTCGGGGTCGTCGCCGGTCGAGTCGGTGAAGGCCAGCGCATCCAGCCGACGGGGACGGCCCTCCGTCTGCGCGAGCCGTGCGGCGACCTCGGCGACGGCACGCTCGTCGGCGTGGTGCAGCGCGGAACGTCGTGGTGACCTGGGCCGCGGTCGGCGGCTCGATCAGGTCCACGCGCATCTGCCGCAGCAGCTCGGCCCGCACCTGCTCCTCGCGGCGTTCGTCGTGCCAGATCACGTCCACCAGGTGCGAGACGAGCTTGACCAAGTCGGTCTTCGTGCACTTGTGCAACCGGTCAGGTCCCGCAGCTCGCTGCGGTGCCGTTTCGCGGCGCGGGAGGTGAAGTCGTAGGCTTCCAGTTCGGACGCGGCGACGCCGACCTGCTCGGCGACGTGCTCGACTGCATCGGGCGGTAGCTCCAGGCGCATCCCGGGGAACCGGCCGCGCCAGGTCAGGAACTTGAGCTGGACAGCGAATCCCAGCCTCGTGGCCCCGGTTATGTTCCGTAACCAGCCTGCCTCGTCGCCGGACAAGATGAAGTGGTCCACCACCCCATCCAGACCCAGATCCCGCCCCACGTTCGGGTGCCCCTCTCGTTTCCCTTGCCCCGTTCACTGGTTCAGCCCAACGAGTCAGCGGACAACGGAGAAACGGTCCAGGTCCCAGCAGGTGCGGGCGGTTCGGGCATCGGTAGGGTCGGGGACTGGAAACGGGGCATCAGCCACCGCGCCAGCCTGCGACCCTACTCAGCCGGTCCGCAGCGTCGCCGCAGCCTTGTAGGTGCGCAGCACCGGCGCGGTCTCAATCCGCGCGATCGCGTCCAACGCCACCTTCCGGGTCAGGTAGTGGTGCAGTTCCTCGGCGTCCCGGCACAGCGCGTGCGCGACCAGGTTCGTCGGACCGGTCGTCGCCGCGACCACCGCCAGTTCCTCGTGCCCGGCCAGCGCGGTGGCAACGTCGTCCAGGTGCGCGGGCGCCACCTGCATCCACAGCAGCGCCGAGACGGTGACGCCCAGGAGCGCCGGGTCGATGTCCACGTCGAAGAACAGCGCACCGCGCGCACGCAGTTCGGCGAGCCTGCGGGCCACCGTGGACGCGGTCGAGCCGGTCGCGGCGGCAAGGTCGGCGTAGCTGGTGCGGGCGTCGTCGCGCAGCGCGTCTAGCAGCAGTCGGTCGGCGTCGGTGAGCAGGTACGCGGGCGCTCCCGGCCCCGGTTCCGGCCCGGCTCCTGCCGCCGACTCGCCGTGGGCCGCCGTGGTGGTGTGCGTGCGGGCGGTGTCCGCTCCGGGGCCTGCGCCGCTCTCGGCGCGCAGCCGCGCCTGCTGTGCGGCGTCGAGGGTGTCGACACGGCCGCGCCACGCGGTCGGCCCGCCGAGGTAGGTGTGCAGCAGGTAGTGCGCGGAGACCGCGGTGATCCCCGCGGTGCGCGGGATGTCGCGCAGCAGCAGCGCGTGGGCGTCCGGGCCCGCGGGCGTGGTGTGGATGATCGCCACGATTTCGGTGCCGCCGGAGGTCAGCCGTACCCACGAAGTGTCGGGGCGGCGCGCGAGCGCGACGGCGATGTCGTGCGCGTTGCGCGTCGCGGCGGTCAGCCGCACGAACCACTGGTGGGTGCCGGAGCTGCGCGGCGCGGGCAGCGTGACCACGCGCAGGCCAGCCTGCGCGTACAGGCGGCGGTAGCGGCGCACCACGGTCTGCGTGGAGGAGCCGAGGACGTCGGCGACGAGCGTGAACGGCGCCCGCGCGTCCACCTGCAGGGCGTGGATCAGACTGCGGTCCAGGTCGTCCAGTACAAGCATATTCATCAAACTAGCCGACCTTGATGGAAATAATTACCCATCCCGGCTTCGAGATTGGAAGCCGGTACGGGTGGGTTGGCACGGTGGTCACTGGCCGCTCCACCGGGGCGGGCCGCCGTCCCGGACACCGCAGGGGGAGAGAGCATGTCCCGCGCCACGCACCGCAGCACACCCGCCGACCCGAGCCAGAATCCGGGCCCGGACGTGGACGCCGCGACCGAGCCGACGCCCGAGTCTGTGCCTGCGGCCGTGGCGTCGGAGCCCGCGTACCGGTGGCGGTGGCTCGCCTTGGCCGCGGTGCTGGTCGCCGAAGCCATGAACCTCCTCGACGCGACGATCGTCCAGGTCGCTGGCCCCGTCATCCACACCGACCTCGGCGGCGCGGACGCCGCCATCCCGTGGTTCAGCGCCTCCTATACCCTCGCGTTCGCACTCGGGCTGCTGACCGGCGCCCGGCTGGGCGACATCGCCGGCCGCCGCCGCGTCTTCCGCATCGGCGTCGCCGCGTTCGCCGCCACCTCGCTGGCGTGCGCGCTCACCCCGACCCCCGAGGCTCTGATCGGGCTGCGCGTGCTGCAGGGCGCCGCCGCAGCGCTGATCATCCCTCAGACGTTCGGACTGATCCGGGCGATGTTCGACGGCGACGAACTGCCCAAGGCACTCGGCACCATCGGCCCGGTCATGGGCCTGTCCGCGGTGCTTGGACCGGTGCTCGGCGGAGTCCTGACGCACGCCGACGTGTTCGGGTCGTCGTGGCGCGCGGTCTTCCTCGTCAACCTCCCCCTCGCCGCCGCTGTACTGGCGATCGCGCCGCAACTGCGCGAGGACCGCGCCCCGTCCCGCCCGCGCCTGGACCCGGCCGGGACCGTGCTGGCGATGACCGGCACTGCCCTGGTGGTGTGCCCGCTGGCCACTGGCACCCCGAGCCCGGTGGCGTGGGCGACCGCCGCAGCAGGCGCCGCCGTCCTCGCGCTGTTCATCGCCCACCAGCGCCGCACCGCCCGCCTGGGCCGGGCCCCGTTGATCGAACCGGCACTGCTGCGCGGACGCGCATTCCCGGCGGCGCTGGCCACCTCGACGCTGTTCTTCGCCGTAATGAACGCCGTCATGATCACCGTGGTGCTGCACCTGGAACTGGGCCTCGACCGCGGCCCGCTCACTGCAGGCCTGACGCTGCTGCCGTGGTCGACCGGACTGGCCGCCGGGTCATGGGCCGCGGGCGCCTATCTGGTCCCGCGCCACGGAACCCGCGTCATGCACGCCGGCATCGCCACCCTCGCCACCGGCCTGGCCTCGGCCGTCCTCGCCTACCGGGCAAGCGCCCCCGACGCGTACCCCGCAGCGCTGCCGTTCGCGCTCGCCGTCGCGGGCCTGGGCACCGGCCTGTTCACGCCGCCGTTCTTCACCACCGCGCTGCGCGGCGTCGGACCGCAGGAGACCGGCTCCGCCGCCGGGCTCCTCAACGCCGTCCAGCAACTCGGCGGCACGCTCGGCGTCGCGGTCGCCGGCGGCATCTACCTTGCCGGCGCACAGGCGCCACGCGCCGCCGCGCAAGCCGCCCTGGCCACCGCCGGGGCGATCCTGTCCGCGACCGCGATCGCCGCCGCCGCGATGACCTCCCGTCGCACCACCACCCCCGCAGCCCCCGCAGCGGCCGAGTCCGCGACACCGCCGACACACACCTGAGGGGGTGTGAGATACGCATCAAACAGGCAAAGGGATGATCTTGAAGCCCTGAGGTACTCGGGTTTACCTGCGGCGGGCGGCCGGGTCACGCTCGGCGACGTGTCGGGCCTACCGCTCCAGGGAGCGGACGGAGGCACGCCGGGAGCGGGCCAACAGCACTGGAGTAGAGATGCCGCCCTCGGAGTCGTGGGTGAGTGCGCAGTACCGCAGCCGGTGCAAGGTCCAGCCGTCCAAGTCCCCGATAATTTCTGGCGAGGCGAGCGGGTTGGCCACCAGCCAGGCGCCGGCGCGTAGTGCCGTGCATGAGGCCGATCAACCAAGCGAATGTGGCGAAGCCAGGGCTGGCCGTGGTGAAGATCGCGGCCTGCGACGACCAGACAGCCCTCACCGTCCAGGCGCTGCTCGCCGCGCGCTGCGCGATCTCTCCGGCGGACCGAACAATCCGGGAGCCTGGCGAGCCCGGCATCCAGCTGCGCTGCTTCCTGGACCTGCGCCAGGCGCCCGAGGCGTAGGACTGCGGGCGCAGGCGGGCCTTCCTCCTACGGGCCGCGCCCGCGGCTTAGGCTGGTGCTGCTCGGGGCTGCCCTGGAGGTGTGCCATGCCGAGCGTGTGGAGCGGCTCCCTCGTGTTCGGGCTCGTCAACGTCCCGATCTCAGTTCGCCAGCGCGACCGAGGATCACAGCGTCCGCTTCCGCCGGATCCGGTGCTCAGTGATCACCCGGATTTGCTCGGACAGTGCTCATGATCAGCCGACGGTGCTCCCGGAATCGCGGATCCTGCATTGCGCACCTCCGTGCCCGAGCCGTTGAGGAGTTGGTCGACTCAACGACCTGCCCCGGGTCGCGGGGGCAGATTACCGAGGCGGCGTACGGCTTCGGTGCAGCCCAGTACGTTGACGCCTTGTGCGACCTCGGTGCCCTGTTCGACAAGAACCAGGTCCGAACCGGCCCACACGCAGTGAAGGCCCGGTGGATACCGGGCCTTCACGTCTGAGTAGCGGGGACAGGATTTGAACCTGCGACCTCTGGGTTATGAGCCCAGCGAGCTACCGAGCTGCTCCACCCCGCGTCGATACGGTGAACTGTACGGCACCGACCCGGATCGGCCCAATCGACTTGGGTGTAGCTCTTCTGCAGTGACCGTCGTCGTCACGATTGCCGTCCCTCTGGGTCAGTGAGCTGGTCGGCTTCTTCCCGGGGGCCCAGGTCACGCATGAGAAGGGCGAGGTTGCCGCGGCTGGCCAGAGTGTGGGGGTGATCAGTACCGAGTACCCGTAGCTGAGCCTCCAAGGCCGCCCGAAGCTCGGACTCGTGTGGGGGTGATCGGTACCGAGCACCCGCATCTGTGCCTCCACGACAGCGCGGTTCTCGGTCTCGGCTTCCTCCAATCGGCCCAGGTCCCGCAACACGACGGCGAGATTGCAGCGGCTGATCAGCGTGTCGGGGGCTTCAGCTCCGAACAATCCCATTCGGGCCGCCAGGACCGCCCGGTGCTCAACTTCGGCCTCCGTCCACCGGCCCAGGTCATGCAGCACGACAGCGAGATCGCTGCGGCTGCCCAGCACATCGGGGTGATCGACCCCGAACAACCGCACGCCGGCCTCCATCTCAGCCCGGTGCTCTGCCTCTGCCTCCGCCAGCCGACCCAGGTCCCGCAGCACCTTCGCGTGACTGCTGTGACTGGCCAATGTGGCGGGGTGGTTCGCTCCGAGCAGTCGTATCCGACTTTCCAGGACCGTCCTGTGTTCGGCCTCGGCCTCCGCCCACCGCCCCAGGTCCCGTAGGACAGTGGCGAAGTTGTGGCGGCTGGTCAGCGTGTCGGGGTGATCAGGGCCCAACAGATTTGTTCGTGTCTCCAGGACCGCCCGGTTCATGGCCTCCGCCTCCGCCCACCTTCCTCGGTCCCGCAGGACGTTGGCGAGGTTGGGGCGGCTGATCAGCGTATCGGGGTGATCAGGGCCGAGGATCCGCGCCTGAGCCTCCAGGACAGCGCGGTTCTCGGTCTCGGCCTCAGTCAATCGGCCCAGCTCCCATAGGACCAGAGGCAAGGTTGCCGCGGCTGGTCAAGGTGTCGGGGTGATCAGGGCCCAGCAACCGCGTCCGGGTCCGCAGGACCGTCCGGTTCTCGGTTTCGGACTCGGCAGGCCGACCCAGCGCCCAGAGCACAAGAGCGAGATCGCTGCGGCTGGTCAGGGCATCGGGATGATCGGGGCCATGCTGGTCGATGTTGGAGGCGAGAGCTTGCCGGTAGGCGGTGGCGGCGAGTTGGTAGCGGCCATCGCCGTAGGCAGTAGCCGCGAGGTCAGCGGCTTGGGAGGCATCGGCATACCCCAGCGCGGCGGTGACCACCTCAGCCGGGACGTGCCGTCCGGCCGGGCTGTGGCGTTGAGTAACGTCCAAAAGGTAGTCGAACACCTCAACACGGTCGGCCTCGGCGGGCTGGAGCAGGGGGTTGCCTGCCTGCCGGACTTCGGTGGCCCACCGCCATGCCTCCTCCATGGTCTCGGGGCGGAGCCGGGCACCGCCCCGAGCTTCCAGGTAGGCGGTGTGTGCTTCTTCCAGGAGTTGCACGGGCGCGCCCGTGAGGTAACCCGCACGACGCAGGTCGACGGCCGCCGAGATCAGTGCCGCTCCCCGCGGATGTGCCCCCCGGGACCAGGCGTTCTCCCACTCCTGCAACAGCCGTGGCCCGCACGCCAGGTATTCGGCGATGCCGTAGGTGCCGGCGTGGGCCAGCGCGTCAGCGATCCGAGGATCCTCACCCGCCAGCTCCCCTGCCCGACTCCGCTCCGCTGCCGTGAACGTCCGTTCGAGGAAGATCCGATGAGCCAGGCCGAGAACCGCTTGGACGTCGCGGTGTACCTGTCGGATCGTTTCGTCTTCACCCGCGGCTGCGAGCCGGTCCTCCTCCGCGGTCCGCAACGTCGCGACGATCACCCGGTGGTGCCCATTCCCAGCGAGCAGCGCGGCGACCTGATGGCGCGACAGACCGCCTGCTCCAACGTAGAATTCCAGATCGTCCAGCCACAACACGCACCGCCGTATCGTCCCCGCCGTGAGTGCCGCGGCCGCCACTCCTCCGCGGCCCTGCGGGACGACCAGCACATGCCCGGGCAGCACAGCCCGGACCGCTTCGAACGCCGCCCGTGTCTTCCCCGCGGTAGAGTCGCCCACCAGCAGCACAAACCCCGAGACACCCAGCTGCGCCCGCAACTCCCGATCGGCGTCCCGCTCGATGTACGCAGGAACCCGATCCCGGCTGGTTCCACCGTCTGGAAGGGCAGGCCCAGTATCCGCCTCCCTCGCTGGCGCGGGATGGACCCCGAGCGTGACCGGATCAACCTCACGCACCCGCGGCAGTTTCCCCCGCGGCATGTAGCTGCCCTCCGCCAACTCTCGCGCCCGGTCGTCACGTGCCTGCACGGCCCCCTCGAACCGCGCGCGCCATACCCCCGACAGCAGGGCCGCCGCAGGACCAACCATCGCCGCTACGCCCAGCCATCGCCAGTCCGTCACCCCGGCCGCCGCCAACACTGAAGGCGCGCCCACCACCACGGCTCCCGCCGCGGCCAGGAACCCCGCCCCCGCCAGCCGGTTCCCGCTCACCCTCCCCACCACTTCCCTGCTCGGCGGCCCTCGAACACCCCAGACTCCCACGCCGGATGCCCCCGGTACGAGACCATGTATCCAACCGTGACCACCTGGTGCCTCCTCGCTGTTGAGCGACGCCGACCAAGGCCGCTCCCACACTCCTATTCACCGCATGCACAACGACCGAAGACACCGAGGGCGGACGCGGGCTGCATCTCGTCGAAGCCCTGGCCATCCGCTGGCAGGCGGCCACCGACAAAGACGGCACCCAGGTATGGGCGTGCCTCCAGCTCCCCGCCGCATCACGAAGACCGATGACGACCATGCTGCTGCCGTCGCGAATGGGCCACATCGGAATGACACGCCCACAGGCCAGCGCCAAGAGCCCGCCCCGGTCTGACGTCGCCTGCAAGGGTCCCCAGCGTGCAGACGACGGTGCACACCGAAGCGTGGTGGGAGCCGCCTGAAACGAAGCCGCCGCTGCTTGCGCGCCCAGGGATCGGTGGGCCCAACGGGCAGGCCGGCGCAGCGGTTTCTGAGTACGCTACTGCTGGCTGGCAGAGTCGGCCGCACCGACAACCGGGGGGTGCTCCAGTGGTGAGGAGACGGCGCCCAGTGCCTGTCTTTCCGAGTGAACTGCCGCAGGCGGGCGACTCGGAGGTGACACCATCGCCCGAGCCGACGGCGCCCGAGACGGTGGAGGAGCTGCTGGCGCCGACCGATCAGGAGCGGGCCCCGGAGCCCGACCTGGAGCAGCCGGGCGCGTCGGCGCGGTGAGTCTCGGCACGTTCGGGGCCGTTCTCGGCTTTGTCTTCTTCGTGGCCCCTGGTGTCCTGTGGGCGCGGCTGGGTGACAGCCAGCGGGCTCCCAGGCCGGAGTCGGCGTTCCGGGAGAGCGGATCGATCGCCCTTGCCAGTGCGGTTTTCAGTGCGCTGTCCACTGTGCTGGTACTGGGGGGTCTGTGGCTCGTCAATGCCGGTATGGTGCGTGCGCTCGACCGCTGGGTGTGTGGGCGACATACTGCCGCTGATTCCGTGGTGTTGCCGGTGTGGACGGTGGCGGCTGAACTGGCCGTGGTGTTGGCTCTCGTGCTGCTGGCCGACCGTGTCCTGGGCGCCCGGCTCTTCGGTTCCCGCGGGCGGGGCAAGCGGTTCGAGGTTGTCAGCGGCTGGGTGCGCAGTTGGGAGCAGGTGCCGTTGGGGCTGCGCGACGTGCGGCAGATCGCGACGGTCCGGCTCTGCGACGGGACGGTGCTGCGGGGCGAGTTGGTCCGGATCTCCAACACCCTCGACGTGGACCGGCGGGAACTTATCCTGGGGGCGCCAATCGTTCGGGTGACGGAGAGGACGGATGGCAGCGAGCAGCGTGTCCGGCTGCCGGACACGCGGGTGGTGATAGCCGGCCGGGAAGTACGGGCGCTCGGGCTGATCTACTCCGAGCGAGCCTGACCTGCGCTGTCCGCGGACTGCCGTAGCCGTTCCTCGACCAGCGCCCGCAGCTCTGGTTCCTGCTGCGCGAAGCGCGGGTCGTCGTGCACCTCCTGGAACAGTGTGTTCGAGGCTTCGGGCTGGGCGGACAGGTGCAGTGCCCAGGCCAGAGCCATCTTGGCCGGCAGACGCTGCGCCGGATACCTGTCGTACCACTCCTGGTATGCCTCGCGCGCCCGCTGCGCCTGGCCGCGCTCACCGTAAATGCGGACCGCGGCGAATAGAGCGTTTGCCCCTTCTTCCTCTCCACTCCTAGCGATCTCGATCCACCAGAGCGCCTCGTCCGGTGCCGTGTGCCAGAGCAACTCGACCAGCCACCCGGCGGCCCGCAGCGTGTACGCGGAGTCCTGGGCTGCACGCCGCAGATAGGTACATGCCGCGGTGTGGTCGTTCTGCCTCAGGCACCAGGAGCCAAGGGCGTAGGCGGCCCGTCCTTCGAGCCAGCGGGCGTTGGGGTCCAGGCGGGTGATCTGCAGAAAGTGACGATCGGCCTCCTCCTGGCCGGCGTCGAGGCAGAGGCCTGCGAGCATGAACTCGGCGGCCAGGAGCGCGGTCATCGTGTCGTGGTAGCCAGGCGATTCGGGCTGGGGCCGTACGTGGGCCGTCACGAAGCGCAGGATCCGCAGAGCTGCCGGTGTGGCCGCTTCCCGTGCATCGCCTGCGTCGAGCAGTTGAGAGGCGGCCCGGACGTAGGGCGAGGGGTCGACGTGCGGGCGCCAGCGATCGGCCAGGATCCGCTGCACGCGGCCGCGGAGCGCGGACGCCTCCGGTGGTTCCTCGCCCAGCACGATGCCGGCGAGTTCCAGAAGGCCGGGGCGGTCCTGCGGGTTCTCTCCGAGTGCGTATTCGATTCCCTCGCGCAGCCGCCCGGGGAGTTCTGTAAGGTCGCTGGCCGAGCGAGGGGAGCGGCCGAGTGCGGCGAACGCGATGACCAACCCCCAGGCGTAGACGTCGGCTGCCGCCGTGACCCGCTCACCGCGGGCTTGCTCCGGGGCCATCCAGGCCGGGGTGCCGACCGGGGTGCCGGTCGCGGTCAGTGAGAGATTTTCATCCTGATTTCGCAGGTCACGGTGCTGGTGTGGGGTGGGCGCGAGGTACTCGTGCAGGCCGGAGAGATGATCGTTTGACGGAG
>NZ_JBEOXO010000064.1:0-9529 GCF_040296605.1 Streptomyces sp. NPDC002088
ACGGCTCCAGCCTGGCCCACTGCGCGCTCGTCAGATCCCCACGTCCCACACGGTGATCATCACAGAGCTTGATCGACTTCTGAAACGCACCCTAGATCTCTTCCACGTTTCTCCTTCGATCGCCGTGGTGGCAGGGCCATGGAACCAGGCGCCGGCGGATTCCGCTCACGCGCTATCCCCTGCGGATCGAGGTCGGCGCCAAGCGACGCATCCACTGGGAGTACGCCAGGGTTACGCCGTTTTCGAACGAAAGCCCGGAAAAGCAAACCTGCGTACGGGCTCGTGGCAGGCGATGTCAGACCCCACTGCCACCATCCGGCCATGGCCCAGATCAGCCCCAAGCTCGCCCACGCCTACTTCACGGAGATCTCCGCGGGCTCCGCCGTCCCGCTGGACTTCGACGACCTCCTGCACATGATGGACCTGCGCCGTCACAACCATGTCGTCATCGGCGACATCGCGCTGCGCTGCTACAAGAACAAGTCGAAGTGGACGTACGACGAACGCGACATCCGCCGCGCCGCCCAGGAGTTCGCGGACTTCCCCCTGGACGTCGACGACGCCGTGGAGGTGCAGCTCCCTGCCTACCGCGACCACGACGAGCAGGACCCGGAGGACCGGGGCCGGACCGACTGGCGGCGGAAGATCGCGTCCTGGCTGTTCTGGCAGGCCCGCCACAAGCACCAGGAGGGGCGGCCCTACGAAGAGTGGGACGACAGCTGGAAGCGCATCGGCGCCGGCGGGCTGCCCGGCGAGCTGACCTGGGACGAATTCGTCGCGGCGCGCAGCGGGGCTCGGCTGCGGGAGAACATCGCCAATACCCGGCCGCTGGAGCTGATGACCTTCTCCGGAGGCAGTCTGTTCCTGCCGAGGGCCTATGCCGAACTCCTGGACCGGTGGGAGCAGGTGGAGGAGGACCTGGTTGCCCGGGCCCGGACCTGCAAGGCCTGTGCCGCTCGGGGCCCGCGCTGGGGTGGCTGGCGTACGCAGAGCCCGCTCGGCTACGTCACCCTGTGCCCGCCGTGCTCGGGAGCCGCCTTCCAGCGGTACACTAGTCACCTGCGTGGCGTGCCGTACGACTCGCCCCGCGTGCGAGGCACCCGCGCCGACGACTACCTGTGCCGCCTGTGCGCTGAGACCCGGGCGGCGGCCTGGGATCACTGCCATGACCACGGCTTTGTACGCGGGCCTCTATGCGGCAGCTGCAACACCTTCGAGGGCAAGAGCTCCCCGCGCAGCTTCCTGGAGCGGCAGGAAGCTGCCGTGCTGCACCTGCTGGAGTGCCGCGGCTGCCTGGAACGGCGGATCCTGCCCGGCCGGTACCACGTCGGCATCGCCCAGAAGCATCTGGAGGCGACCGAGCGCCATCGCCACCGCGGCCGCCGATGCCGACGCCAGACGTGGGTCAGGCACGTGGAACTCGCCCACGGCGCGCACCGCTTTGAGCTGGAATGCTGGTGGCACAGCGAGACGTGGACGAAGGACGTCACGGTGCCCGAGACCGTGGCGCTCGTACGGGACTTCGTCGGCAAGGCGCTCGCCGCCGCGCAGCCGGACACCGTGGTGCCGGCCGCGCGTGCCGCGTCGGACACGACGTCGCCAGTGTGAAAATCTGTGACTGAGTGCGCGCAAGCCGTTACGACGTAGCTGTTCCTGCTGACGACGTCACCAGTGGTAACGGAATCAGATCGGCCTCAATCGCTACCGCAGGGCAGGGGAACAGCGAACTCCTCTTCCCCTGCTATGAAGCGGTCTACGTCGCCGTTGTCGTTCAAGGCGAAGGTGATGACCTTGCCTTGGAACTGTGCTCCGCTCGGCGTGAAGACGAGTTCGTCCGTGTTTGGCTCCTTGATTTCCCCGGCGTATGTCGTCAGTACCTCGTCTCGTGTGCTGCCCCGATGGATTCCCGATGCGGTCGAGATTGACGCGGGTGAGAGGACAGAGATCGCGACGAGTCGGTCGTCGTTGCTGAAACGCAGCAGCAGGCCCTCCGGCCCCCCTTCGATGGACAGGTCCTTACAGTCCGGGCCGCCTGGCCCTTCGGGGATGCGGGATCCGATCGACTGCTCTGCTTCACTGCGGGTCATGCCCATTCGCAGGGGACCAATTCCGTTGACAGTGACGCGGTGTCTGCTCAGATCAGTCCGTTCGGGTTTCCTGGCATCGATCTCAGACTGCTTGACGAACCGGCTGCCATCCCAGCGCCAGGTGACGTGGCGGAGTATGGACGGGCCGGTGGCATGGCTGTCGCCGGGGCCGTAGAACTTGACGTCTGCGAGGAGGTGCCCCTTGCTGAACCTCACGGTGTCCGGTTGGTACTGCGGGGACAGTCCGTCGACCTGGAACGTTGGTGTGCGGCCGACCTCCCGACCGTCAGTCGTTCGGTAGACACGCAGCTCCTGGAGCCTGAAGTTGCTCGGCTGGGGGCTGCAAGAGAACAGCACGGCAGTCACATCACCGAGGCGCGGCACGGTACCCCGGGCAATTCGCTGAGTCTGCACCTCCCAGCGGTCATAGTCCCCGATGCCGCTTCCTCGCGCGGTCCCCTTGCCGTTGCGTACCGTGACCGGCACTGCCTTGCCGACGATGTCGTCACAGGTGAGGCCGTAAGTGCGGTTATTCCAGTCAACGTTGACTCTGGATGCCAGGAACGGCCCGCCCTGCGTAGTGGACCTACCGGAGTAGCAGTGAGTGTGGCCGGGGCACTTCGCCTCCTTCGGTGCATCCACCAGCCGGAGTGTCAGATCCAGGGTCCCGGCTCGGTAACCGGTGCCGCAGATCGGGTCACGGTGGTTGCACAGGCTCTGTACCCGATCGGGGAACGGAGGGTAGGGGGTACGCAGGCCGCGGCCGAGGATGACGGCCAACCCCTGCCCCTTTCCGGGGTCGTTCCACTGTGGGTCACCATACAGTTGCGCGGCGAGTACGAGGGGCCGGCGGCGAGAGTCGGTGAGCAGGAATCTGTCGACGACCCATGCCCCCAGGGAGTAGCCGACGAGCACGAACTTCGCGGACGGGCACTGTCTGACAGCCCGGTCCATGGCGCGCTGGACGGCCGAGACGCCTGCGTTCACATCCGGCTCAACCCCGGTCCGGCTCTTGGACGTCTTGTCCAGGAATTCCTGCGTCGTCACCTTGGGGAAGAAGATGAGATCCCGAATTGGTCGGGCCGTCTTCGCGGCGACCGCAGACTCGAACGTCTCCCAGGTCGCGTTGATGGGCAGAGAGCGCAGATCGCTCTCCTCATTCAAGCCGTGCAGGCCCAGGAAGTGAACCGGGCACGTAGTAGCTGCGGCGGCAGGCATGGGCGGCAGGCTCACGGAAAGTCCAGAAGGCACCACCAGTGCCGCGGCGAGGGCGATTCTTAAGCAGGCGCTCTGTGTCATGTCCGGTGGCTCCGTAGGTGCGGTCGGCCCACCCCGAGCTGGACCCTCGGACTCTTCCAGAACATCACAGCGCTCAGCGCCGTGCATCTCACGGGCCTGCACCGCCGGAGTCTGGTATCGCAGCTGAGACGGTACGGCTGTGCGGTTTCGTGATCAGTGGATTCGTGTGACTGAGGCTCTTCAGTCTGCGGCGCGCGGACAGCGTGCCGAGCGTGGTCATGCCCTCGGGCACAGCCTGGCGTACAGCCGCCCGTGCTCCGTTACCGGAAGAAGGATCACCAGCCGGACCGGGCAACTACTCTGCTCGCCAACTCTGACGCTCAGACCCGCCAACTCAGATGCTCATCCGCCACGTGGAGGGCTCAGTCACAACATCCGGCCCTTTGCGGCTGTTCGGGGAGGAGCTACAGATCGAACTCGAGGTGCTCAATGCCGGTGAAGCGGACCTCTTCCAGTTGGCCGGCGCGGCGGCCGCTGTCCTGGAAGTACACCTCCTTGAGCGCTTCGGCGGCGATCTCCTGCAGGCGCTGGTCGGTGGCGCCCTGTTCCTGGGCGTCGAAGAGGCGGGCGGCGTACTGCGGTGGCAGCGCGACGGTGAGGTGGCGGAGCCGGTCCTCGTCAGTCGAGCCGATCGGCGCGGTGTAGCCGATCCGGGCCCGGGTGTCGATGACGATGCCGCCGGTGGTCGCCGCCTTCTGCCGCGCCTTCGCGCGGATCTGCGGCTGCCACCGCCTCTTCACCTCGCGCTCCAGGCGCGCGGCGAGGTCCGGGCGCGGCTTCTTGATCTGGTCCTTCACGTACCGCTCAACGGTGCGCTGGGAGACCCGCAGCATCTGGGCGACCGCCTTGGTGCCCTTGAGCTGCTTGACCAGGTACCGCATCTGCGCACCCGCGCTCTTGGGCGCCGGGCGGGTGAACGCCTTCTGCACCGCGGCGTCCAGGCCGTCCCCGAACTGGCGCATCGCCCTTGCCGCCGCAGGTCGCCGACGAGGGAGACGAGCGGATCCGCGCCGCACTGTCCGGCCGCTCCCTGATCGCCCTGCTGAACGGCGCCAAGTTCCCCAAGGCCGTCGCGAAGATCACTGAGGACGCCGAGGAGCTGCTGGCGTTCTACGACTTCCCTGCCGAGCACTGGATCCACCTGCGGACCACGAACCCCATCGAGTCGACCTTCTCCACCGTCAAACTCCGCACCAAGGTCACCCGCGGCGCCGGCAGCCCGGCCGCGGCCCTGGCGATGGTGTTCAAACTCGTCGAATCCGCCCAGGCCCGCTGGCGCGCGATCACCGGCGCCCACCTCGTCGCGCTGGTCCGCGCCGGCGCCACGTTCGCAAACGGCGTCCTCGTCGAGCGGGAGCAGGCCACGGTGGCCTGACAGCCCCTGTCACTTGTCGCACCGCAAATGGGAGAAAGGGACCAGCCCATGTCCGAACCTACTGAGCCTTTTTCAACCTCACTCCCGGTGACGGTGTGGGGCGGTGATGGACTCAATGTGTTTTTGGCAGAGCTGGCGGAAGATTTTCGTGGGTGAACGGTGCCCGAACCTCGTGTTCCTTGGAACGAGATCTGACAGTCTCAGCCAAGCGCGTGGGATCCCATGTCCAACGGACATGGGGGCTGCACCATCCATTCCCCGGCGACAAGTGGCACTTCGAAGTCAGGACTGATCACGCCCCCGGAGAGGACATGCGACCTCGCCTTGGAGCTGCGCGGCTTCCTGGAGGCGGATCCGCTGGGATGATCCAAGGTGACTGACCGCTCGCATCCACCACGTACAACCCATGCCCACCAACACCGCGATGGCACAGCCGGGTTGGAAAGGGTTTATCTTCTCGGACATGGATCATCAGGGAGAGTTTCGTCGGGCAGCGTTTGAGTTGGGCATCCCGGACGACGAGGTCAGCAGGTTCAGCCAGCACCTTCGTTTGGCGATCGGGTTGTCCGGGGGTGGCGATGGTTCTCCGGTCGGGCACATCGGTGGGTTGCCCCGGCTGCCGGTGGGCATGAAGTGGCCGTCCGCCGGGGACCTTCCGTTGCCGTTGCTCCTTTCCGTCGATTGTGGGGCGCTGCCGAGGGTCGTCGGCTTCGACCTGCCGGCGGACGGGACGCTGCTCTTCTTCGTTCACCGAGAGATGGACTTTGGCGAATTGCGGGCCGATCCGGGGCAGTACGCGCGAGTCGTGTATGTACCGGACGGCACCGAAACCGCGGTCGCGGAACCCCCCAACTCCGCGTGTGTCAGCGAGCAGATCGACGTCTGCGCCGAGCTCAGAGCCGATCTGCCCCTTTGGCTCGAGGAAGGCGACGAGGACGAGGACTGGCACGAGTTCTGGGAGGATCTCGAGTGGGACGACATGTCGCCCTTCCAGCAGCAGTTGGCCCGGTACATGGAGCGTGAACTGCCGCACCTGGACGAACTTCGGTCTCTGGCCTACGGCCTCTGGTCGTCCGGCGCCTACCTCGTCATCGGCGGGTACGCCGATGACGAGGCGACGGTCGGCAGCATCACGGCGAAGACCCTCGCGAAGGGAGAATGGTTTTCCTATCTGGACGAGGACGCGCTCCAGCTGGCGAGCGAATGGATACCGCTCGCCAATGAAGGACGGGTCTACACGGAGTACTACACGAAATTTATGATCCGCCACGACGACCTGGCCGCCGCTCGGTGGGACAAGGCGCTAACCGTGACCAATTTCGAGGCCCCGTGACCAGGTTCGACGGAGTTTGCGGAGGAGCCTCCAGGCTTTGAGGGTGGCCATGGCCTGCTCGACGAGTGCGCGGATCTTCGCGTGGGACCGGTTGACGGCCTTCTGACCGGTGGACAGGGTCTCCCAGCGAGCCCCAGTAGGGAGTGCGGACGGTTCCGCCGGCACCCCGGTACGCCTTGTCCGCCCAGCACTTGATGCCGATTGTGGCGAGGGCGTCGACGACGCCGTGTTCGCGAGCCGCGCGGACGTCGTGGATGGCGCCGGGAAGAGCTGGTGAGGCCCACAGCAGTCGGCCGATCGGATCGGTGAGAATCTGCACGTTCATCCCGTGCTTCTTGTGTTTCCCCGAGTAGAAGGGCCGGTCCGCGGCGATGTGGTCGATGGGCAGGAGGGTGCCGTCGAGGATCACGAATGCCTTCGTTGATGCGGATTCTTGGAAATGGCCAGGGCTACTCCTCGCCTCACTTGCACAAGCCGTCAAGCGAGTGGGGACGTTCGACGAGCGGCGGAACGATGATGGCCCGGGGTGGTCCGCTCGCTCAGCGTCCAGGCCGCGACGGCCCGTCAAGGGCGCCTGCGGCGTCGCTTCCGGGTTTGCGATAGCAGGCGCCGAATTTCCAACAGAGTTGGGTCTGGCCTACAGAGACTCTTGCCGTCTCATAACACGGTATGCCTAACAGTGGTGGTCTGCAGGGATGCGACGATGATCTTCGTGTCTCATGAACGATCGTCTGTGTATACCGCGTCTGCGATACGGATCACCTGCTGCGGGTGGATCTTTGCCAACACCAGCAGGGGCGTCAGCCATGACCCCAGCGCGAATGCCCTCCCCAACAAGTAATCAGCCCGCGGAAGACCGACTGTCTTTGCCAACTCGGTCATTGCCTGCGCCTGCTGGTACGGGTTGGTGATAGTGCGGGCGATGTGCTCGGCATCGGCGGCCAGCGCGGCCGCCCGTTCACGGCCACCGGCCCTGGCCACCGCCCCGGCCAACTCGGTCAGCGCCCGCGCCCGCTCGCTCGGCTTGGCGAGGGAGCAGGCGAAGCCGCTTCGCGCCCGGATTGATCTCCATCACCGCCCGTCATGCGGGTCAGCACCGTGACGAGAGCAACGACATCCGCTTGCTTCGCAGGAATCGCGGCATCGCCGACCAGACGGTTGATCGTGTCTCGAGACGGGCTGGATTTAAGCTCGTCATCCGCAGCCACAGCTCGCGCCATCTCGTCCAGCGTCGGCGCCCCAGCCGCGACATACCCCTCGTAGACCAGACTTTTCAGCGTGCGCAGAGGCCCGGCGGGACCGCGGGCCGTGGAATCAGCCGATTCCCCCTTGCAGGTCTGCCCCCGCCCAACCCTGCTGTCGCCCCGTCGCGCTTCATCGCACTATCGTGCCCGCCCGAGCTCGAGCAATGCTCAGGACTTGTGGATCGGTTCCGGGAGGGCACGTGAAGGGCGTACCTTCCCGAATGATCCTTTGAAGGTCTCCGAGTAGGCCCGCGTTCGCAGCGCGGGTCGGGAAGGCACGCCCGTGCTCAGCGTAGTCACCGAGGACGGCTCCACCCAGTCCGGCTCCTTGATCGACGAGATCGTCCGCGAGGGCGCCCGCCGGATGCTGGCCGCCGCACTGGAAACGGAAGTCAATCAGTACATAGCCGAGTTGGCCGCCGAGACCGACGAGGCTGGCCGCCGCTTGGTCGTCCGCAACGGTCACCACCGTTCCCGGACCGTGGTCACCGCGGCCGGACCCGTTGAGGTGAAGGCGCCGCGGATCAACGACCGACGCGTCGACGAGCGGACCGGCGAACGCAAGCGGTTCTCCTCCAAGATCCTTCCGCCGTGGTGCCGCAAGTCGCCGAAGATCTCCGAGGTGCTGCCGCTGCTCTACCTGCACGGCCTGTCGTCCGGGGACTTCGTCCCGGCCCTGGAGCAGTTCCTTGGTAGCACGGCCGGCCTGTCGCCGGCGACCGTGACCCGGCTGACCAAGCAGTGGAGCGACGACCACGCCGCCTTCCAACAGCGCGACCTGTCGGACCGCGACTTCGTCTACGTGTGGGCCGACGGAGTGCACCCCAAGGTCCGGCTTGGCCAGGCGCACTCGTGCGTGCTGGTCCTGCTCGGCGTCCGCCTGGACGGCACGAAGGAGCTGGTCGCACTGGCCGAGGGGCTGCGGGAGTCCACGGAGTCGTGGGCCGACCTGCTGCGCGACTGCCGCCGACGCGGCATGCGCGACCCGGAGCTCGTGGTCGGGGACGGCGCGATGGGCCTGTGGAGGGCACTGGCCGAGGTGTTCCCGGCAGCACGGCATCAAAGGTGCTGGGTTCACAGAAGCCGTAAAGAATCAAGGTGCTGCTTTACACGTGCGGGCTCGTTGTCAGGGTATGGCGGTTCCGGAGGATGTCTGTTCTCAACTTCAGTGCAGATTCTCGGTGTTGTTGCCGCATCTGAACGAGCGGCAGCGGCGTCTGGCCCTGGCTACCGAGGCCAGGCTGATCGGGCATGGCGGCGTACGGGCGGTGGCAAGGATCGCGCAGGTCAGCGAGACGACCGTGCGTCGTGGAGTGTTGGAACTGGAAGCGGGGGCCGGGCCGCTGCCGGGCGGCCGGGTGCGTGCGCCAGGTGGGGGCCGCAAGCGGGCCGAAGCCAGCGATCCCGCCCTGCTCAAAGCCTTGTTGGGCCTGGTCGAGCCGGACGAGCGGGGTGATCCGATGTCGCCGCTGCGGTGGACGACGAAGTCGCTGCGGAACCTGGCCGAGGAGCTGACGCGGCAGGGGCACCCGGTGTCCGCGCCGACGGTGGGGCGGCTGCTCAAGCAGGAGGGCTTCAGTCTGCAGGCGAATGTGAAGACCCTTGAGGGCTCTCAACATCCCGACCGGGATGCCCAGTTCCGCTACATCAACGAGCAGGTGAAACAGCACCAGGGCGACGGCGAGCCGGTGATCAGCGTGGACACGAAGAAGCGGGAGCAGATCGGACGGCTGCCCATGGCCGGCCGCGAGTGGCGGCCCAGGGGCGAGCCGGTCGAGGTGGAGGACCACCACTTCTTCTTCAGCGGCCCGGACGTTCAGCAGGCGATCCCGTACGGGATCTACGACATCGCCCGCAACACCGGCTGGGTCAACGTCGGTATCGACCACGACACGTCGGTCTTCGCGGTCGAGTCCATCCGCCGCTGGTGGCGCTGTCGCGGCAGCCTCGACTACCCGAAGGCGTCACGGCTGCTGATCACCTCGGACGCAGGCGGCTCCAATGGCTACCGCTACCGGGTCTGGAAGAGCGAACTGGCTGCCCTGGCCGCCGAGACGGGCCTGACGATCACGGTGTGTCACTTTCCTCCTGGCACACAATGCCGTTGCTTGAACTCGTCAAGCAGTTCTCAGTGACGTTGGAGGAGCGCGGTCGTTGGGCCCGGCATGCATCCATGGGTGGGGTTGTCCGA
>NZ_JBEOXO010000065.1:0-9271 GCF_040296605.1 Streptomyces sp. NPDC002088
TCCCCCTCCTACACCTACATCTACCCCCGGTTGGGCGGCCCCCCCCCAACACCCCCCAACCCGGGCGCCCCCCGGCCCCCCCCCCCCCCCACGCCTGTTCAGGGCGCGGCCACTCGTAGATCCTTTGTAGCCGTGACCCATGCGACAAGCGATACCGCCTGGCCCGGAAACGTCGGTGCCATCACCCTATTCGTCGAGGACTTGGAGGCCACGAAGCGGTTCTACCGTGAGGTCTTCGGTCTGCCGGTGACTTTCGAGGACGACAACTCGGCCGTGTTCGGCTTCGGAAACACCCTCATCAATCTGCTGCGCACCACTGCAGCGTACGAACTGATCGACCCCGCGCGCGTCGCCAGTCCGGACTCTGGTTCCCGCCTGCAACTCACCCTCCCCGTGGACGACGTGGACGCGATGTGCAAGGAACTAGCCGCCCGCGGTGTGACGCTGCTGAACGGTCCGATGGACCGGCCCTGGGGAATACGGACCGCCAGCTTCCGTGATCCGGGCGGCCACATCTGGGAGATTGCACAATGACCACGACCACAACCGCGGCATCGAACGCCGAGATCCGGGCACTCCTGTCCGTCCTGGAGGGACAGCGCCGCCACGTCCTCGGCATACTCGACGGGCTCGACACGGAGGCACTGCGGCGGCCCGCGCTGCCATCCGGGTGGAGCTGCCTGGGGCTCGTCCAGCACCTCGCGCTCGACGTCGAGCGGTTCTGGTTCCGCGCCGTCATCACCGGTGACCCGGCCGTCATCAAAGCTCTGGACGACATTGACGACGCCTGGCAGGTGGCGCCCGACGTCCCACACACCGAGGTCCTCGACCGGTACCGCACGGAGGCTGACCTCGCCAACGCCGTCATCATCGCTGCGGCCGCGGACACTCCCTTGGCCTGGTGGCCCCACCACCTCTTCGGGGAACCACACTTGCACACCGCTCGGGACGTCCTGCTGCACGTCATCACCGAGACCGCGTGCCACGCCGGCCATCTCGATGCGGCACGAGAACTCATCGACGGCCGACGGTGGATGGTCCTGACCTAAGGCCGCTTCTCAGGAATGCTGCTGGCCGCGGAGCGCGGCAGATGGCCCCGTCCCTGATCGCCAAGCGCCTGCGGGCAATGCCAGCGGCACCTCGGAGGCAGCTGCCAGCGAGGCGGTGGGCTGCGCAGCCGAGTGCGAATCAGGAGGCGGTGGCCGACGGTGCTGCGCAACCGGTGCCGGCCGGACTGCGCAGCATGCCCGGCGGCGCGGTGGGCAGGCTCCCGTGTCCCCCACCTCGCCCAACCAACCGTCCACGGGCCGAGCACAGGGATAAAAGCGAAGCTCAGCCGGCCGAAGTGTTCTGTGTCGCCTCGCGTGCCTCGGTGAGGGCTCGCTGCCTGAGGTTGCCGCCGAACAACTGAATCGTGGTGGCGGCCAGGATGTCATCCCTGCCGATGGTCCGCCCGTCCCCCCTGCGGGCGGACAGGGCCCGGAGGGAATCCTTGAGGAACGGGGGTGGGGCCGGTTCGCCCGACATCACTAGGGTGACCGTACCGAAACGTTTGACCCCGCCCTCGCGGACGATCATGGCCGCGTCCCGGGCGAGGTCCGTCAGGAACACGCTCGCGATTCCGTCCAGGTCGCGGACCATCGCCGGGACGGCCGTCGCCCCCTGGCTCCACAGCAGCTTCTTGACCCCGGCCTCGAACCTGTGGGCGCCGACCACAGCACTCGGTTTGCGCGACCTGCTGCGCTTACGAGAAGACACGATGACACCCTCGGCGTCGTACAGGACACCGGTCAGGCCTTGAAACGTCGGGCTGTGGTCGTACCACTTGTCCCCCACCTCGAGCTCGACGTTCCGGTCGATCGCCGAGAGAAGGTCCCCGGGAATCAGCTTCTTCCGGGCCTCCGCCGCCGCCGCTCTCCTCGCGCCGTCGATGATCTCCGTCAGCACTGTCCGCGTCACCGACGCGGCGGCCCACGCGGCCGACCGAGAGACGTGCATCGGGGTCACGTCCCTGAACACCGCTTTGACGAGAGAGGTCTTGAACGGCGAGACATCCATGACCGAGGCGGTCTCGGGACCGCTGCGCTCAGGGCGTGCGGGCTGTGCGGTCATCGGAAGAAACGCTCCCTGCTGTCGGAGTTATCAGAGGCCCACACTTCACCACGCAGACCCGCTCTCTTCCCCCATCCTCCGTCGAAGCGGCACCCGGTCAAGGGCCTGACGGGCACATCCCGACGGCCGGGCCGATGATTAGCCACCTCCCGCACGCCCTCGTACCGTGGCACCTGCGTCCTCCGTCCGGCTGTACCCCGTTCTCCCTAGCCCCTGCCACCGAGGAGGAGCGGCTGGTGAAGCGCACGCAGGACGACAAGTGGGCGGCCAACCTGCGGGGCGGCGAAGGCGTTCCACGCCCGTGGGGGGCACTTGAACGTGCCCCGCAGAGCCTGCGGCCCCTACACGGAGTCGGGTTTAGGGGGCTCATGCGCCCCTGCATGTGAGGAACGTCATGCGGGTGAGGTGGGGAACTCGGCGCTCCGGCACGGGAGGTGAGGTCGGATCAGGGGGCCGTCGGGCCGGTCTGTCGATGTGTGGCGCGGCGCCGTTGTTCGTCGGCCTGCCGCTTGGCCTTGCGGCGGACCCGTTCGCCGAATGCGTCCGGGTCGGTGGCGCCGGCGGCGGCCGCGGACTCCGCCCAGGTGGTCCCCTCGCCGTCGGCGTACGCGAACACGACTTGCCGCTCAGCCGGGTCGAGGGCGCGCAGGACGGTGTTGAGCCGCTCGTCCTCGTACACCCCGCCCGCCGTGTGTGCCAGCAGGTCGACGTCGTCCACGACCAGGTCGTGCAGCGACAGCCCGCCGCCCAGATCCGCGTCCAGGGACAGCACCCGGCCGTGCCGGGTCCGGCGCTCCCACACCGGTATCAGCTGCCGATGCACCGTGCGGGCCTCCGCCTTGAGGGCGCCGATCGCTGTCGTGGGCAGGTGGCCGTCGGACCACAGAGGGTCGCTCCAGGTGCCGAGCAGCGCGGTGGAGACCGCCTCACACCACCGTTCACTACGGCGAAAGACGAGCGTCCGTACGGCGAGCGCGTTCACGAGCTCCACGGTGAGCTGCGGATCGGTCACCACGGTGATCATGTACTGGGTGCGCAGGGCCTCGACCAGGTCGGGGGCGTGGTCGGAGGGGAGGGGCGAGCCCGGCAACACGGTTTCGGCGTCCTGCTTCAGCCAGCCGGGGGCAGGGACCAGGTTGAGACTGGCCTCGCTGCCCCTGATGTCCCGCGCGGTCCCCGGCTCCTCGGTGGACGCGGGAGATTTCTCTGGGTTGTTGGCGATATGCATCAGCATCGCCAGCTCGATCGCCCCCCGGATCGAAGGCGCTGTCGATCGCATCATCAAGGCAACGGGTGGAAGGGGTGGACAAGGTGACGTGCTCCTTCAGTGCGCGGTTCGTTCACCTCTCGGTCCCGGGCGGCGGACCTACCGGCAAAAAATCTTGAAGGGCTTGGGCGGGACTCCGCTCACCCGGTGCACTCCCGCGGCGTGTACCTGGCCTTGTGGCGTGACGGCTCAGGTCCGTCTACGGCGACATCCTCAGCATGTCCGTGCGCGAGCTGGCCGCCATTGCCCTCGTGTCCGCCGTTCTCTTCTGGTGTCTGCTCCTGGACCCTCCACCCGTCATTGCTGGAACGGGTTCTTGGGCGGGTATCCGAGGTAGGTGGCGATTCTGCGGAGGACGCTGCTGTTGGGGGTTGCTGTGGGGGCGGGGAGCTGATGGTCGGGGAGTTGATGGTCCGCGGTCCTGGGGTGCTGGTGTCGGGAGCGGATATAGGGCCCGTACGGGGTGTCGAGTTCGGCGAGTTCTTCTGCTGTGACGTTGTGAGGGGGCCGGCTCCGGAGGTAGGCGAGGCTGTCCATGGCGCGGATGGTGCCTGGGTGTCCTGGACCGAGGACGCGCTCGAAGCGGCGGACGAGCTCGTCGAGCAGCCTTTCGGCACGGTCTCTTTGTACGGTCAGCGCGAGCAGGTGGGCGTGGTGGCGCTGGGTGTGGAGGGTGTCGGGGTGTTCAGGGCCGAGGATGTGCTCGCAGTGGGGGAGGAGTTCGGCGAATTCGTTCAGTGCGCCGACGAGGTCTCCGGCTAGTCCGCGGAAGTAGGCGTGGTGGTGCATGGTGGTGAGGGTGTCGGGGTGTTCAGGGCCGAGGATGCGCTCGCAGTGGGGGGCGAGTTCGGCGAATTCGTTCAGTGCGCCGACGAGGTCTCCGGCTAGTCCGCGGAAGTAGGCGTGGTGGCGCACGGTGTGGAGGGTGTCGGGGTGTCCAGGGCCGAGGATGCGCTCGTAGAGGGAGACGAGCTCAGCGAACTCGTCGACCGCGTCCGTGTAGCTGTCGGCCAATCCGCGCAGGTGTGCGAGGCTGCGTCGGGTGTGGAGGGTGTCGGGATGCCGTGGGCCGAGGGCGTGTTCGTGCTCGCTGAGCAGTGAGGCGAGCTCGCGCACCGCGTGGTGGTGGTCGCCGGCCAGTCCGCGGAAGTAGGCGTGGTCTCGCCCGGTGCGCAGGGTGTAGGGGTGTTGACGGCCGAAGACGCTCTCGAAGTTGTGGCCGAGGCCGGCGAGGGCGTACGCCGCGTCTTTGTAGTTGCCGGCCAGGCCGTGGAAGTAGGCGTGACGGTGCTGGGCGGTGAGGGTGTCGGGGTGTCTTTTGCCGAGGACGCGTTCGTTGAGGGCTCCGAGTTCGGCGAGGGTACGTGCGGCGCCGGTGTAGTCGCCGGCCATGCCGTGGAAGCAGGCGAGGATGCGCCGGGTGTGGAGGGTCTCGGGATGGTCTGGGCCGAGGATGCGGTCGAAGCCGAGGCACAGTGTGGTGAGCTGCTCTGCCGCGCCGGTGTAGTCGCCGGCCTTGCCGCGGAAGGAGGCGTGGCATTGCCAGATGTAGAGAGTGTCGGCGTGCTGGAGGCCGAGGACGCGTTCGTAGACGGCTCCGAGGGTGGCGAGGGAACGTTCCGCGCGGGCGTAGCCGCCGGCCAGTCCGAAGAAATGGTCTTGGTTGCGCCGGGCGTGGAGGGTGTCGGGGTGTTCTGCGCCCCGGACGTGCGTGAAGTCGCGGACGAGTCTGGCGATGGCGTCCACCGCGTCCTTGTAGTTGCCGGCCAGACCGTGGAAGTAGGCGTGGTAGTGCCGGGTAGTGAGGGTGTCGAGGTGTTGCGGGCCGAGGATGCGCTCGCAGGCGGTGGTGAGTCCGGCGAGTTCCTCTGCCGCGCGGGCGTAGCCGCCTTGCTCGCCGCGGGAGATGACCTCCTGACGCAGGGCGAGGAGAGTGCTGGCGTGTTCGGGGCCGAACCGGGTGTTGAGCCTGTTGAGTGAGCGGTAGATGCGGGCTGCTTCGTGGATGTCGCCTCTGGCGGTCGCGGTCAGGGCTTGTGCGCTCTGATCGGCTCGCCAGAAGGGTCCCTTGGTGTTGAGCCAGACCCCGGGTGGGTTGTCTGCGGTGACTGCGTTGGTGGAGTGCTTGTCCGGGTGGTTGTCCTGGACAATGCCGGGGCTGTTTGGAGTGTGGCCGAGGTCGTGGGTGATGCGTTGGAGAGTCTGGTCGTCACGGTCGTTGACGACGGCGCTCTGCGCGAGGGCCTGGTCGATGTCGTCTGCCGTGGGATCAGCGAACGCGCCGGCCCGTGTGCCGGAGGGCGGTGTCCGGAGGGCGTCTGAGTCGTCTGTGGGGTTGCGCCTGTTGGTGCCGAACAGTCCGTCGAGTTCGGTCTCGAGCTGGTCGACCTTCGCTTGGACTACTGCGGCGAGGCCTTCTGCCCGCGCGAGTTTGTCCTGGGTTCGCCGGAGTTCCTGCTGGGCGCGTAGTTCCTGTTCCTGGGCGCGGGTGAGCTGCTGCTCGGTCAAACTCACGCGGGTGTCGTCGGCCGATGCGGCCAGCAGCCGCTCGCGTTCGCTGGTCAGGTCCGTGATCCGCCGCTCCAGCCTGCTGATCATGGCGAGGAGGACCATGGTGAGTTTCGCGGAGTTGTCCGCGGCCTGGCGCAGCTCGTTCTGCTGTTCCAGCGCGCGGGTGAGCCGTTCGTAGGTCTCCACCTGCTGGGCCCGCACCGCGGCCAACTCCCCGGCCAGATCGCTGGCGCCGCCACCGGAACCGGCAGGCCTGCCGACTGGCCGCGGATTGCGTGCCGCCTGTAACAGCTTCTGCGCTTCAGCCTGGAGGCGGTCACGCAGCGCGGGTGGGACGGTCGCGCACAGCAGCGCCTCGATGAACACTCTCTCGGGCACCTGGCCGCCCAGATAGAGGGAGATCTGTGAGCGGGAGTAGCTGATCTCACCCTCCAAAACCGCAAGCGTCTTGCCGCTGGCCCTCACCCGCGCCCGCAGGAACTCCGCGAGCTCGTGCGCCTCCGTGCTCGCCGCTCTGATCTCTCCCCACGGCCTGCCGCCGCGTTGCTTCCCCGTCATCGCGCCCCGCTCCCGCCCCCCGGACACTGCCCGCTATCCCGGGACAACACCCTGCTTTTCCGGACTTTACCTGCGGCAACAGCCCGGACGGGCCTGGACAACCAAACCCTGCGGCACCAACTCCTCAACATCTGCCGCGCCCGGCCCCGGGCACGCCGACCGCGAGGAGACCACCATGCACCTCCTGCCCACCCTGCTGCCCTCCCCGCGGACACTGGCCACGCTGCAGCGCGTCCTCCTGGTCGCCCTGCTGACCCCCGCCGTCCTGGCCGCCCTCGCCGCAACGATCCCCGCCATGGTGCTCCTGCCGTTCCTCCCCGGCGGCACCGACCGCACGATCCGCCTCCTGGCAGCCCAGCGCGCCTACCTGCGGACCCTGCTCACCGGCAGCCGGCCCGCCCCCTGACCCTGCGGACGCCCGCGCGCCGGCTCTGGGCGGGGCGGCGTCTGGGACATCAGGGCGTCTGCCCCGGCGTAGCGTGGCGGTAAGGCTGGTGGGTGGGTGACGATGTGGTGCGGTCTGTGTTCCATGATCCCCAAGCCGGGGCGCAGGCCCGCGCGGTCCAAGCAGGCCGGCCGCGCTGGTCGTGAACCGTGCCACCGCGCCCACCAGGAGTTCTGAACACCGCGGCCGCAGCCGACGGTGAGCGTCGACTGCGTATCGGGGGCGGTGGGCTGCGCAGCCGAGTGCGCACCAGGGGGAGGGCGGCCAACGGTGCTGCGCAACCGGTGCCGACCAGACTGCGCAGACTACCGCCGCGGGAGGGATGGCTGCGCAGTCTGCCGCCCTGCAGAGGCAGGCTGCGCAATCGGTGCGCGATCGGCTGCGCAACGCCGTGACCTGCAATGGTCGGGCCTGTGGTCGGGATCCGGGTGGCTGTGGTCCGGCCTGCCCCGAACCACCCGCGCCCGTGTGCCCTCCGAGTAGGTCACTGCCTGGCAGACTCACCCGATGCACACCATGCGCCGTCCTCTGGGCACCGGCCCCCGCCCCACTCAGGAGCAGTCACCAACGAGCGACTCACGCGGCCGTACAGCCGCGGAGCGGGCCGCTGCCGAAACGCTCGCCCCAGCTGTCGAGGACGCGGTGGCACAGGCATCACCGCCAGGCCGCCGCCCGTTGGGCGCAGGGGGTACCGGCTTCTAGAACTCCTTGGCCGTGAGCCTGCGCAGTGGCTGCGCGCCGACTGCGCAGGGCTGTGACCTGCTGGGGGCCGGTTGCCGGGTAGGCGTGGCTGGGGCTGCGTAAGCGTGTCCATTGCGCAGGCCGCGATGGTTAGTTGACGGCCTGGGCTTCGCCGATGGGGAGTTCGCTCTGGCGGGTCTCGGTGAGCTGGCCGGCCTGTCCGGTGCTGCCGGTGGTGACCTGCCTGTCGATGGTCCAGGTTGCCGCGGATTCGCGCCAACCAGGAACGGTTGGCGGGCACCGTGCTGGTTCTGCCAAGGTCAGACCACATGGACTGCACCTTCTGCCACCTGATCCGGGACGACGCCGCCCGGTGGGTGACGCGCGGGCCCGTGGCCAGCGCATTCGCTCCGCTGAACCCCCTCGCGCCAGGGCACACCCTGGTAATTCCCACGTCTCACTGGGCGGACATCTTCGACACTCCCCCAGAGGTCTTGGCGCACACGATGGCGCTGGTCCAGCACCTTGCCCGGGAGATGCGGACCGGGTTGAAGGCCACAGGCGTGAACATCCTGAACGCCAGCGGCCCCGGCTCGGAGCAGTCAGTACCCCATCTGCACTTCCACGTAGTTCCGCGCTGGACGGACGATGGGTTCTCCACCTGGCCGACGCAGCAGTCCCGTCACCAGATCATCGGTGACCCTGTCACACAGCTCGCCAACGCCATGGCGGCCACTTACGCGACGTGACCCCACCACAGAGGTTGAGCCAGAACCCGTTCTCGTGCACAGAGCCACGCAGATCACGGTCAGGCCGACGAGATGCGTGCGAGTGCGAAGCGCGGCACTCCTAACGGGCGTGGTGCGCAACCGGCAGTGAGCGTCAACTGCGCAGCAGGGGGGCGGTGGGCTGCGCAATGGGCGTCCGGCAGAGGCGGGCTGTGGCTGCGCAGTCGGTGTGCGATCGGCTGCGCAACGCCGTGACCTGCAATGGTGGGGTTTGCGGTCGGGGTCCTGGGGTGGCCGTGGGCGGGCCCGTGGTCGGGGCATTGCGCAGATCTGGCGCAGCGCCCGGTCGCGGCCCGCGTTTCGGGCAGGCGCTGAGGGGGGTGCCTCCGCCGGATGGGGCGTGGTCTGCCTGGGCCGGTGGGTGCGGTGTTCGGTGGGGTGGTGGGTTAGGTAGGCGGTGGGGCCGCTGTTGCCCATCACCTCGCGGGTGATGGTCGAGGCGTCTGGCGATCTCCGTGTAGGCGAGGCTGTCGGCCGGCCCTGACGCGGTCTGCTGGCGTTCTGGCACCGCGGTCTCCTTGGTGCCGTGTCGTGCTCGTTGGATGCCTCCGGCGTGGCGTTCATTTCCAATTCATTGCAACGCAGTGGGGTGGCCGTTGTTGCGTTAAATTTCAAACCATTGCAACAATTTCCACAATTTCCTGTCATTGATCTGCGGTGATGGTGGTTGTGTGCAACGAGTCTGTTGAAGGATTATTGAATGCAACGTAGCTTTTCCGTCATTAGAAACGACGAGTCACGGGAGAGCACGATGCAGAAGTTCGACACCCCAGCTCCGATCTCCGCCGTCCTGGACATCCCCGCGGGACGCATTCAGTTCATCGCCGCCGACCGCGCCGACACCACCGTCGAGGTCCTGCCCGCCGACCCCTCCAAGAGCCGCGACACCAAAGCCGCTGAGCAGACAGA
>NZ_JBEOXO010000066.1:0-9255 GCF_040296605.1 Streptomyces sp. NPDC002088
ACGGCTCCAGCCTGGCCCACTGCGCGCTCGTCAGATCCCCACGTCCCACACGGTGATCATCACAGAGCTTGATCGACTTCTGAAACGCACCCTAGTCATCGAGCGCAACGGTCACCCCTCCGGCCCTGGTGCCCTTCGAGGGCAACTTCCATTCGGTCCGCTGGGCCCGGACCGGACCGGAAGAGCGCCCGGTGGCTATCGGTCCCGGCTGCTTGCGCCGAGGGGGATGGTCAGGAGGGCCAGGCCCAGAGCGAGGACAGCCAGCCCGCACCAGGAGGCGGACGGCAGGCGTTCATCGAGGACGGTGACGCCCAGGACCGCTGCAACGGCGGGCTCAGCCAGGGTCAGCGAGGTGGCCACCGATGCCGGGGTGCGGCGCAGTCCGTGCCCGAAAAGGCGGTAGGCCAGGTAGACGGTGAACAGGGCGAGATACACAGCCACTGCGACGCCGCGGCTGGTGGCGAGCCAATGCATGTCGACGGACAGGACGAGCGGCAGAACAATCAGCCCGGCCGCGCCGAACAGCACGCCCATCACCGCGTCGGAAGGATGCCCGCGGGTGATGAGCCTGCCGCCGATCAGCGAGTAGGCGGCGTACGACAGTCCGGCGCATGCAGCGAGCGCGACGCCTGTCAGGTCGATCGGCGTGGCGTGGCCGGTGAGCTGGGGGCCCAGTACCAGAAGGGTGCAGCCCAGCACGGCGGCTGCGGTGGCGCCGGCCCAGCGTGCGGTCGGCCGCGCCTGTCCGGTGCTCCAGGACAGCAGTCCGGCAAAAACCGGCGCGCTGCCCAGCGCGATCACGGTGGCCACCGCCACGCCGGTGCGGGCCACCGCCGGGTAGAACGTGACCGGATAGCCGGCCACCGCCAGCGCACCGAGGACGAGCAGCCACCGCTCGGGGCGCGTGCAGGCGGCGGGCAGCGAGCGCGCGCCGCGGGAGGTGAGGAACAGCAGGATGCCGCCGAGGGTGAGACCGGCGCAGCCGATGGCCGCCGCCGGTGCGCCGACGGGTGCCAGAGAACTGGCGGTCCCGGTCGTCCCCCACAGCACGGCCGAGGTGAGGATGGGTGTGGGGCCGCCGAGGAGACCGAGGCGAGAAGGGCGCGCGCCGGGGGCGGCCGGGCGCGTGGGAGTCAGAGGGGTAGTGCGGTTCGGCACAGTCGTGATCTTCCGTCGTCGAATGCTGTCTGGGACTCGATCCGAAACGGGCGCACGACAAGAGCCCCTGACCGCCCCGCGGGTCGGTCGGGGCCGGGGATCAAACCGTCAGTGTCTGCGCCCGGTCAGGCGCAGAGCGGCGGCAGAGCGACGTGCCAGTAGGTGTTCACCCCGTGATATTACCTGCCTGGGACGCGGCCGCGGGCGCTGGTTCGGGGCTGCCACCTGCGGGCGAGCGTGCCGGAGGCGAGTCGGCGGAGGGCAAACCGCCACCGAACGCGGGACACCGCCGAGGACGCCCGGCGCCCTGTGCACGCTGGTCCGGCCGGGTGCCCGGTCACTCTTCCGGGCCGCGGGTGAACCACAGCACCCGCACCAGGTCCGCCGCCCTGCGGCGCCAGCCCGCCTCGCGGGTGCCGACACCGCCCGGTCGACCATGTCTCCGGGCCTGGCACGCCGCCCAGGCCACGGGGGCGGCGCACGGCTGGACGGCACGTCTGCTCGCCGCGGTCCGAAAAACGCTGATCACCGCCCTGTGCTGTCGTCCTACCGACGAGCCCGTCCCCTACTGCGAACTCCGGACCCTTACTGCATTCGTGGATGCGGACGCCGTCGGGCTGTCGCACCCGCCGGTGCAGCGTGACGGGTTGAACGCCCGCAGCCGCCAGCCGGGCGGCCGACCTTGTGGCCCAGGCCGGCGTCCGGCGCCGTGGCGGGTGTCACTCGCAGAACACCTGCGCCTTTCCGTCGGGCTGGTCGACGTCGACGGTGACCTCGTCGAGCTGATCGATGAGCTCCTCGAGATGCTGCGTCTTGAGCTCGTGAGGTCGAGCGGTACCCCTGACTTGTTCAGCTCCGCGTTGACCCGGGTGAGCGCCTGCGGAGGGATGAGGCTCGCGAGCCGGACCCCGGCACGCAGCGGCTGTAGCGGGATCTGGACGTTGACGCGGCCTGGCCCGTCGCCGCCGGAGTCGTCCGTCCAGGTCACCACCACGCGCAGGTACTTGGGTCGGGTTTTCGGGCGGGGCGCGGCTGCCGGCGGCGAGGCGGGCTGCTCTCGCTCAAGGGCGCCGATCAGCCGCTCGGCCTCGTGGGCGGTGATCCTTCCCTCGGCCGGCATCTGCAGGATCTGGCGCTGCTCGTTCATTGTTGCTCTTCCCCTCTGACTCATCTGACGCTTACCAGCACAGCTGTTCGACCCTGCTCGATCGCGAACCGGGTGCCGGGCAGCGCCCACAGCAGTTGCCCGGTGCCGCACAGCGCGCCCACCGGGCTCACCCGGGTGGCGAGACATGCGACCAGTCCAGCCAGCACGGTGAGCAGCAGTAGCGGGGACAGCACCAGCAGGACCGGCAGGACAGGGACGTACAGCCGCAGCCGGCGGCCGTCGGGACGGTGATGGCGTACCGTCACCAGGCGCGGCATCATCGGGACTTCTCCAGCTCGGCCAGTGCCTCCTGGACGCTGATCGTCCGCCGACTCCCGTCGTCCGTGATCCGTGGTGTCCCCGTGGTGGCCCGCAGTGCGGTCGTCCCAGGGAGCACGGCGTCGACGTAACCGCGCTCCGGCGGGCGGGCCGTACGCCGAAAAGCGCACGATCTGGTCGTGCGCGTTCGCCGACAGCCCGACACACACCCGCCAAGAGACGGACGTCGCCGCGGCTGGGCTGGTACCGCCACCGTGCGCCAGGGGCCTGCCTGGAACTGAGGGTCGTTAGCCCATCCGCTCTCCTGTGGCAATACCTCCACCGTGTCGGTCGCTGCTCCAGCGACCTGCGTAAATGTTCATGCGAGAGCAGTTACTACGCCTGCCCGGGTGACGCATGTGCCGATGCCTCCTGTTGCGAGGCTGACGGAGTGTCGGTTGCCTCGTCGGTGGAGCACAACAGCGGCGCCGCGCAGACAGGCCGGCCCCTGCTTCGTCGGAGGATTCCCTTGCGAAACACCCACGTTGGCGCTGGTATCGGCCTGGTCATCGGTGTCCTGGCTCTGCAGAGTCCGGCCGCTGCCGCCGCCGATGACTCAGATCTCCACATCCGGCCGAGGAATGCCTCCCCTGGCTCCACGGTCACCGTCACCACCACGGCCTGCGGCCCGGACGTGACCTACGGCAAGGGCGAGTCGGAGGCGGGGGGGTCGTTCCACCTTTTCGAAGGTGACCGCGAGGGCGAGCTCACCGGCGAGTTCCAGATCCCGGAAGGGGGAAGGGTCGACACCGACACCGTCACCGTGAAGTGCCCGCCACGGACCAAGATCGCGGATACCTACCGGATCACCGGCCGGCAACCGAACGGCGCCGTCGAAGCCGGCTTCGGAGACGCCAAGGACACCGATACCCAAATCGCCGTGGGCGGTGTGCTGCTCGCCGCAGCCGCCGCCGGGTGTCTGGTCAGGATGCGCAGCCGTTCGCACAGCAGCCGAACCTGACCGCCAAGACCCCGCCACACCGGCCCGACGCCGCATTCGCCCCGAGGACCGCGGGAATGAACCCCACCCGGCTGCAGGCAAGAGGCTCAACCGTGAGGGAACCCCGGCACAAGGCCGGCGCGCCCCCACCCACGTTCGTCCCCCCGGTCAAGTATCTGGCCCTGGCACTGGTGACAGGTAGCGTGCTGGTGATCGGCGCGATGCTCGACAGGCAGCCACCGCAGCCCTCGGCCGGCCAGGCCTTCTCCACCCCCTCAGCAGGCGGCACACCCGGCCGCACTGCCCCAGCAACACTCCCCGCCGTCCAGCCGCTGCCCCCCGCAAAGCCCGTCCGGCTTCGCATCCCCGCCATCAACGTCAACGCTCCCCTGACAAAGCTGGACCTCGACCGGGCGGGGGCGCTGCAGCCCCCGCCCGCCGACAACCCCAACCTTGCCGGCTGGTACGGCGAGGGCACGCCACCAGGTTCAACAGGCACAGCCCTGACCACAGGGCACGTGGACCTGCCCACTGGCAGCCCCGGCGTTTTCTACGAGCTCGGCGCCCTGGTCAAGGGCGACATGATCGAGATCAGCCGGGCAGACGGGCGCACGGCCGTATTCACCGTCGGCGCCGTGGAGGCCTACGACAAGGAGAGATTCCCCAACGAGAAGGTCTACGGCAGCTCCGACCTGCCCGAACTACGGGTGATCACCTGCGGCGGCTACGTCAAGGGCAGTGGATACCAGGGCAACGTCGTGGTCTACGCGACGCTCACCGCAGTCAAACAGCCGAACGGCCACTTCCCGGCAGGGTAAAGGGCCCAGGAATGGCCAGCGCTCCTGCCTCTGTCCTTCCTGCTGCCCCTCACCACCTCTCACCGCACCGGCGGCCAGGCCAGTACATCGACCTACCCGTGCGGCCCGAACGTTCCGGAGGGCGCAGGTGCTCGAGTCTGCCCGCCAGAACCACGTGCAGGGTGGGGCACCGGTCGCTGCACGTGCAGCGGTAGCACTGCCGGAACGGGAAGGTGCTGCCGATGGTGCTGCGGGCGCCCTCCCCGATGTGGCCGGACGGTTCAGCGGCACCACGGTGACGAGCCGGAGTGGTCCCACTTCGTGAAGATCAAGAACGCCTTGAGCCGGCTCTACCAGAAAGTCGTGCCTGACCAACGTGTATCCCGGGCCCACCTCAGTGCCCCGGCAGTCGGCGGACTGCGCCCGTGCCCAGCGTGATCACGGCCCGGGGCCGCATGGATTCCTCGCCGCGCCGGGAGAGCAGGACCCCCTCCTCCACCACGGCCGGCAGTGCGCCGAGCCGCACGGCGCACTCGGCAGCCAGACGCTGCGGATCCCGTGTGCGGCCGAGGGACAGGTGCGGGGTGAAGCGGCCGCCGCGCCCGTAGCACAGCGGGAACCGCAGCCCCAGCATCCTGTGGAGACGGGCCCACGGCGCCAGACCCGCCGCGGCCGGATCGAGCCACAGCGTCGCGTCATGGCGGTGCCGGAAGTACCGCACGCCGGCCAGACGCGCGGTGAACGCCGCGCTCTCCGCCGCGGCGGCGCAGAGCAGCGGCACAGCCAGCGCGAACTCCTCCTCCGGTACGAAGCCGAACAGCAGATTCACGTGCGGCGGCCATCTTCGTACCTGCGGATCGTGCTCCCAGCGGATGTCCTGGATCGCCGGCCAGAGCTCCCGCGGCGGGAGCCACGCCACCGCCGTCCTGGCCGTCGGCGCCACCTCGAGCGCATCCACCGGCTGGGCCCCACCGAAAACCTGGTTTCCGTCCACACTGCCATGGTCCGACCTCGCCGAGTCACACGAACGCACGATGGTGATGCTGCTCGACGGTGCAGGTGTGATCCCGGCGAGCACGCCGTGGCCCCGGGAGCACCGAGCGCCGTACCGCCGCCCTGGTGCGGCCCGAACGGATTTACGGGAACCGAGCACGGGCCGCGGCGAGGGCCGGAAGCGCGACGGACGACGACTGGACCGTCTGGCGTCGCTCGCCCTGCGGCGAGATACCACTCACGCCGCCCGTCGCTCGGCCTTGCCGCCGATGCCCAGAGCGCCTACGCGCCGACGCTCTGGCTGAAGAAGAGTGCGGGGAGCACCGTCAGCGTGCGGAGCGAGCAGGAGTGACATGGCGCTCGCCCCACTCACGCAGCGCCCCAGGTGTGATCGTGCCCATCCTGCGTTGTCCCACGGCCGACTGTGAGAGTCCCCCGGAAAATCTGGTGAGCCGCTGCCTGCCCCGGTTATCCTGCCTTGTCCTGAACAGGCCAGGGAGGCCCCTCACCATGAGCAGCACCACGTTGCCCTTTCCCGATCGGATCGAGCTCACGGGGGAAGGTCTCGTCCTGCGCGACTGGACAGAAGCGGACCTGGCCGCGATGCCGGATCTGTTCGACCACCCCGACATCGCGTACTGGACGCCGATCGTCTCCCCCTTCGACGAAGCGGCCGCCCGCGCACGACTGGACCGGGACCGGCAGCTGCGGGCGGAGGGCACGACCATCCTGCTCGCCATCACCGTCGACGGTCGCGCACCGCTCGGCGAGGTGATGCTGCGGCGTGCCCCCGAGGGCATAGAGCTCGGCTACGCGATCGGCCCGGCGCACCGCGGCCAGGGGCTGGCTGCGCGGGCGGTGCGGGTGATGGCTGTGTATGCCTTCGAGCAGCTGGGCGTGGAACAGGTGATCCTGGAGTTGGAGGCCGAAAACGCCGCCAGCGTCGCCGTGGCCACCAAGGCGGGCTTCAGCCTGCTCGACGTGCCGCTGATCAAGGGTGAGGAAAAGGGACGGCCCTATGCCCTGCAGACGTGGGGCCTGAATCTCCCCTGATCCTGGAGCCCCCGTCCCTTTGCGGTGCCGATCGTGATGTCAGCGTGCGACTTCGTGGTTCGTCAGCACGAGGAGGAGATCTCCCGCTCAAGCGCCGGGACAGAGCCGCTCATTGGACAGACCCACGGCCGGGCGCGCCGCACGCATGAGGTGTGCTCAGACCCCGTCTGCCGACACCCGCTTTTGCGGCTGCCAGTAGCCACGCTGTCAGCGAGGTCCGTTACCTTCGGGCCATGTCGATCACCGCACAACTGCACGACTCGGTGAGGCTGCCGGGTGGAGACGCACTGGTCAATGGATTCGCCTTCGAGAGCCGCGGGGACGGGCCGCGCCGCGCCCTTCTCCAAAACGGGCGCGAGCTGGAGGTCTACAACCTGTACGAGGTCTTCGCGGGGGAGCGCGCGCCGACCGCTGTCTTCCCTGTTCCCTGGCCGGGATGGGACCGCGGTGTCCACTCGATAAGCCCCGACGGCTCGTTCGCGGTGTTCTCGGGCCAGCGCGCGGTAAGGGCCGTGGGCGCGGGCGGAGAGACGCTGTGGACGTACCGGCATGGCTGCTGGGGGCCCGAGATCGGTCACACGCACACAGGGGATGAGCAGGAGGTGTGCCGCGGCCTCGAGCACGGATCCTGCCGGGTCTCCGACGACGGCCGACTCGTCTGGGCGCATGTCGTGGTCGAGTTGGAGGAGCAGGACTGGCAGGAGCGCTGGGTCGTCCTGGACGCCCGGGACGGACGAGAACTGGCACGGCTGCCACTGGACAGTGCGGCCTCCGGTTCGCACCACCTTTCCCATCCGGACGGTATCCACATGGGTCTCTGCATCGGAATGGGCCAGGACGGCATCTTGCTCCATTGGGCGCGCTGGGACGGCGAGAAGCTGATCGGCTGGGACCTCAACGAGAGCATGGACCGCATCCTGATGGATGTCCATGCCGGCCATCCGGGCTTCTTGACGGTCGAGCACTACGGAGCAGACCTGGAACTGCACGCCATGGACGGCACCGTGCTCGCCAGGGGGGTGTCGGAGCCGGGGGACGATGAGCCGCTCTGCTGGGACTACGGCTGCGGCTTCGTCGACGCCGACACCGTCATCGCCTCGACGGTCGAATCCGACGAGGACCGGGAACGGGCCCGCCACTGGCTGTTGGACGCCCGAACCCTGGAGATACGTGGGACGGTCGCATATCCCAAGGGGCCGGTGGACAGCTATGTGCGCCCACTCGGGGACGGGACCTGGCTTACCTATGACGGCGGGAGCGAGACGCTCAGTCGCTGGAGTGAAGCAGCGTCTTGAGCGCGGTGACGAGCTCGCGCCGAACTTCTTGAGGTGGTGACGACGACCTCGTCCGGCCGACGAGGGGGACGTAGGTCGGGATCAAGGCTTGTCAACGGTCACTCAATTCTCCCCGGAGGCGGCCACTTAACCAGCTTCTCCACCTGGGGCACCGCCGCATCGCCCGCCCTGGCAGCCGCGAAACCCACTTCACCCCGCTGTACCACCTCCGGCACGCCCTCCCGGCAGCCCTGTGGCCGGACTTGTACCCTGCGCCTGGCTCCGCACCGTCCCAGCGGCCGCCCGCGTGGTCGAGCTCGGTGTCGGAGCTGGCCTCCTGCCCGTCCAGGTCCAGTCGGCGACTGCCACGACGCCCCGTCGACCCCGGCGAAGCCCGCCGCCTGCCCGCTGCAGGACTGCTCGCCTGCAGCAGATGCCAGCCCGACGCGGCGCCGGGCATCATCGGCTCAGCCGCCCGGCCAGAGGGCGTGCGTCGTCAGTTCCCCGACGAGATGTGGGCGGCGATCTCCCGCGCCGGCCGGTCCGCCTCCGGCGACATGGCCCCGCCCCCTCGCGACCGCGCACGATGTCCGGCTGGGCGCCGCCCTTGCCCGGTGCGTTCCATGTTCCGGTGGCGGGCAGCGCCACCTCGGTCGCGTAGCAGGCGATGGTGCCCAGTCCGTCCGGCGCGTCGACGGCGGCCCGGGCGGCGGCGACCGCTTCGGCTGGCTCGCCATCGAGCAGGGTCAAGTCCGGCTTCGGCGCAGCAGGGCGATGACGGCCCCGGCCGGCGCCCGCACCGATCCTCCGCCAGGTGCCGCGCCGAAAGGGGACGAAGCGGCAGAACACCAGGGCGAAACGCGGTGGCAGAGCCTGCACGCCCGCCTGGTGGAGGTGGTGCGGGAAGTAAGGGCCCGGGCCGCTCGCGCGGCGGGTTCATCAGCAAGCTTCATTTGAGCGCGGACGGCCGCTGCCGCCCACTGTCCCTGATCGTCACACCGGGCCAGCGGGCGGAGCGACTGCTGCTGGAGCTCGACCCTCCGGCGTGACCCGGGACTGCCGCGCAGCCGTCCCGGATCACCGGCAGGACGCCGAGCAGGAGCATCGCCACGCCCGGACTGCTCCGTCCGCCCCGCAAACGACCCGGCCGTGGCCGTCGGGCGTCCGTGCGGACGAGCGGACGAGCGGACGAGCGGACGAGCGGACGAGCCGAAGGACGCACAAGCGCACGGAACCGGCGCTGCGGCGACATTCCACGCCACCGACACACGCCTGCGAGCGGCCGGTACCCCCGGCCCGCTCACCACCCACCGTGCGCACCGCCATCCGGCGCCTGCGCCCGCCGACGCCCGGCCCCCTCCCTCCGCGAGCCGCTCCCGAAACACCCGGCGCCCGGCCCCGGCGCCCGGCCTGCCACCAGCGCAATTTCTCGCACCACGGTCCACGCCACCGACACAATGCCGGCGGCCCGAGCGCCCGCCCCCGGCCGACCGACCACGAGAAGCGGGCGGCCAGCCCACCGGAGGCGTTCCGATGGCCTCAAACCACCGAAGGGCATATGCATGGAGTAGCAAA
>NZ_JBEOXO010000067.1:0-7986 GCF_040296605.1 Streptomyces sp. NPDC002088
CACGAGCGCCTGGAGCAGCTGCCCGCCGCGCGTCGCCCCGCACCACCCGAGCCGGAACCGTGCGAGCGGTGCGGGCAGCCCCGCACCGGGCAACCTGGCCTCCGCTACAACGACGTCCCACCCGAGGCGGCCGCCACTGCCCCGACTGCCGGACGGACTTGTCCCGACAGCCCCCAGGTCTTCTCACAGCGCTGTTCAAGCGCCGTAACTGAACACCAGATGCCCCGACCACGGGTGAGCGGCGATCGACCCGTTAGGAGAACTGAAAATCACGACGCGGAGTTGATGTTCTTCTTCCGAGACCAAAAAAATCTTGCTCGGGCTTTCAACCGCTCTGGCTCGCTGGCCCTGTAGTAGGGGAGGGCTGTGGCATGGGGCCACAGCGGGATGCAGGCGGAGTCGCCCGGTGAGTGTTGAGGTTCTGGTCCCGATAGGGATCCCTGTACTTCTGGCCGTAGTGGGGCTGATCTTGCGGTCCCGCGCTGGAAGCTCGAATCTCTGGGACGTCCTGCACGAGCTCGCGCGAGGCCGGGCCCGAGCTGGACTAGAGCGAGAGCGCCGGGCCACTTTGGTCGTCATGCTCGATCGGCTGCCCGGCAACGGATTGAGGGTGGAAGATACAGCCCAGGGTCGTCGCACGGTCATCGCGGGAGACAGCGTCAGGGAGCGGTCTCCTGGTTGAGCGGGCGGCAGGGGGAGAGGGGTGCACGCGTGGACCCAGGAGCGGAGGAGTTCGCTCGATTCTTCACTCAGTGGGAACCTCAAGTCCGGCGCTATCTGATCTGGTTGGAAGGCGATCTCGCCTTGATCGACGACGCGGCGCAAGAAGCAATGATCGCCGCGCATCGGTATTGGAGCCGGATCCAGACGCTAGAAAACGTGAGGGGCTGGCTGTTCAAAATCGCCCGCCAACGGCTGAGCCGAGCACAGATGACCAGGCAGCATCAGGGCCTGAGCACGGATCCGCATGAGCTTCCGGGCCAGACGGCAGGCGGTCGTGACGCCCTGGCGCTGAGGGAAGAACAGCTCACCATTCTGGAAGCTGTCCGCAAGCTGCCTCCGCGACAGGCCACCGCGATAGCGCTTCAACTTCAGCACGACTGCCCGTTGCACGAGATCGCGGAGATCATGGGCATCACGACCGGCTCGGTGAAAAACGCACTTACACCACGCTCGTGCCACACTCGAGACGCTCCTCGCGGGTGTAGACGGAGGTGCACGATGAGCATCGAAGATCAGCTGCGGGATGTGGCCCGCGCCGTGGAAGGGTTGTGGGCCGACCCTGCTGGCACGCAGGAACGCCTCACCAGGCTGCAGGAGCAGATCAGGCAGGAGCCCTCGCGCAATGCCGATCCTGCCTACGTCGGAGACTCTCTCGGGGAACGGCTGTCATCCAAGTCCGGGGAGCGGCCGTTGTCCGAGGTCGTGTTCCTCACCGTTGCGGAGACCGCCAGTGTGCTGCGGGTATCGAAGATGACCATCTACCGGCTCGTGAACAGCGGGCATCTTCCCGCCATTCGAGTCGGCAGATCCTTCCGCATTCCCGAGCAAGCCGTCCACCAGTACCTGCGTGACACCCCCGCCGACACGGACGAGGTTCCCTCGATCCCCGACAGTCCATCGAACCAGCCCGCCGACACCAAGTTTCTCACCATCGCGGAAACCGCCAGTGTGCTGCGGGTGTCGAAGATGGATGTCTACCTGCTCGTGCACCAGCGGGCTTTGCCGGCCATCCGGGTCGGACAAACCCACAGGATTCCAGAATCGGCCGTCCAGGAGTACCTGCGGCGGACTGAGGCATCAGTCAACGGGGCTTGACCGCCTGCCGCGACGCGGTTCGCGGTCTCGGACTGCTCCCTGGGTCGCCGCGTGCTGCGGCGACCCAGCACGGCCCTGCCGCGCCGCGTACGGTTGCTCAGACTTCGATGCCCCCAACCACCGACGAATCAATCCTGGCCAGAGCGGCCGGTCTGTGCCGAGGCTCGATAGTTGTCACCGGCGGAGCCAATAAGCTGGCAGAAGGGCCGGGCCGAAGCAGCCTGGTTGTCACCTGGAAGGCGGGCTACTTGTCACAGAGGCTCGGTGCCTTTTCGATCCCTCAACCCGTAGTCCGTCGCCGGCGGCTCGGGCTCGGGCTCGGCGGCCGTACCGATATAGCGTGACAGCGCCGTCACGAGGACGCGCATGCGCCATCTCTCCCGAGTGGCGCGGGCCGAGTGCGCGTCACCAGGGCACCTCTCCCTCGTCGTCGAAGAAGCGGCCCGTCGGCCCGTCGGCCGGCACGGTGGCCAGCCGGATCGCGGCGGCTGCACCCTGTTGGGGGGTGCGCACTCCCCGGAAGCCGTTGAGGTCGGTCGCCGTGAAGCCGGGGCAGACGGCGTTGATCAGGATGTGGGTGTCGGCCAGTTCCTTGGCGTACTGCACGGTGACGGCGTTGAGGAACGTCTTCGACGGAGCGTAGGCGATAGCGATGGGGCCCGTCTCGGCGCCCGGCGTGGTCTGGAGCGTGAGGGAGCCGACGCTGCTGGAAACGTTCACGATCCGCGGCGACGGTGAGCGGCGCAGCAGCGGCAGCAGGGCGTTGGTGACGCGGATGACGCCGATCACGTTGGTCTCCACGGCCGCCCGTACCCGGTTCACGTCGACCGTGGTGGGCTCCTGCGGTCCGCCCCCGGTGATCCCCGCATTGTTGACGAGCGCGTCGAGCCGCCCGGCCCGCTCCTGCATCAGCCGGGCCGCCGCTGTCACGCTCGCGTCGTCGGTCACGTCCAGCGGCACGCCGAACGCGTCGGCCCCGGCCGCGCGCAGCTTGTCCACAGCGTCCTCGCGCCGCTCCTCGTTCCGCGCGCCGACCCCGACGGACCAGCCGAGGGCGCCGAGCCCGGCGGCGATCTCGTACCCGATGCCCTTGTTGGCTCCGGTCACCAGCGCGACCTTGTGGTGGTTCACGGTGTTCGTCTCACTCATGACATCGATACTTCTCCCCGCCGGGCAGGGCGTCCAAGACCGACTGGGTGGACTGCGATACCGCTGGGGTATCGCTCCTGGCCGGCCCGGTTAGGCTGGCGGGGTGGAGACACGTGAGCTGCGGTACTTCGTCGCGGTCGCCGAAGAGCTGCACTTCGGCCGGGCCGCGCAGCGGCTCGGGATCGCCCAGCCCCCGCTGTCGCGGGCGATTGCCGGGCTCGAACGGCGCCTGGGCACCGTCCTGTTGGAGCGCGGCAGCCGGGGCATCGCCCTGACCGGGGCGGGGGCGGTGCTGCTGCGGGAGGCGCGGGCGGCGCTGGACGCCGTCGAGGCCGCCGAACGGCGCACTCGCCGGGCCGCCCTCGCCGCGACCGGCCGCCCCGCCGTGGTCCTGGCCGCGAAGGCGGGCGCCTCCGGTGAACTGCTGGCGAAACTCCTCGACGCCTACGCCGCCGAGCCCGGCGCCGTCGCCGTGGACGTCGTGTTGTGCGGGCCAGGCGAGCAGGCACGGGTGCTGCGCGACGGCCGGGCCGACGTAGCCCTGCTGCATCGGCCATTCGACGACACGGCCGGCTTCGACACCGAGGACCTGCACACCGAGGGTCAGGTCGCGATCCTCCCGGCGGGCCACCCTCTCAGCGCCCGCCCCCACGTGCGGCTCGCCGAGGTCACCGACCTTCCCGACCTGCCCCTGCCCCGCTGGCCACGCCCCGACGGCTCCTTCCCGGACGGCCCCGGACCGCAAGTGCGCGACCACACGCAACTCACCCAGCTCATCGCCCTCGGCCGCGCCTGCGCGGTCGTCCCGGAGTCGGGCGGCACCGGCTTGCGCGAGGGCCTCACCGCCGTACCGGTCCTCGACGCCCCCCACGTCACCACGGTCATTGCGTGGCCCCCACACAGCCGCTCTGCAGCGGTCGCGGGGCTGGTCCGCGCCGCCGCCCTGTGACCGACGGCGGTGAACGCCGGGAGGGCATGCTGGATTTCGTGGACACCGCCCGGTCTCTCATCAGCTTCCGGCACGTCGTGCGGTACGAGGTGACTGGCCTCCACCGGCGTTGCCAGAACCGCGTCCCTGGCTGAGCCAGCTCCGATGCGAAGTGACAGCAAGCCTGCCTTGGTGACACCTATCGCGCCTCGGCTCATCCAGTGTGCCAAAGCAGGATGGTTGTCACCAACGGCCTCACTACCCTGCGCCTTCGGCGCGGCGAGGCAGGGCAGTTGTCACCAGGTCGGCATGCTACTTGTCACCAGCTGCAAGGGAAGCGTTGCTGTTGTCACCGGCTGCGGCGTCCGTGGGCAACCTGAGCTGAGCTGCACGGCGTCCCTGTCCAGCAGCCCTGTTGACCTGTTCGGTAGGCCGCTTTCCAGGATCGCCGCCGACGGGGGCATCGTCACGCGCGTCCGTCGCATGCGGCGCCGGGCTCTTGGAGATCGGGCCCCGGACCGTTTGTCACAACCGCTCTCTTGACCTGGAGCGCGCTCCAGATACGAGCATGGGCCGCATGAACACCACCGACCCCCAGATCGTCCTTGGAACAATGGACTTCGGCACCCGCGTCGATCCCGACCGGGCCTTCGCGATCCTCGACTCCTTCGTCGCCGGCGGGGGTGTCTGGCTCGACACCGCGAACTGCTACTCCTTCTGGACCGACCCCAGTGGCGTCGGCGGTGCCAGCGAGCGCCTGATCGGCGCGTGGCTTCGGGCCCGCCCGGGTGCGCGCGATGCGGTACGGATCGCTACGAAGGTCCGGCAGAACCCGCTCGTCCCGCACTCCTGGCCGAAGAGCGCCGAAGGACTTTCCGCCCGCGCCGTCCACGCCGGCGTGGAGGAGAGCCTGGGACGTCTGGGAGTCGATCACATCGATCTGCTGTGGGCTCACGCCGAGGACCGCACCGTGCCGCTGGAGGAGACGGTCGGCGCCTTCGGCGAGCTCACCGCAAAGGGGCTGGCTCTGCGGGTCGGGGCGGCGAACCATGCCGCCTGGCGTGTCGAGCGCGCACGGTCATTCGCGCGGGAGCAGCGGGTGGAACCGTGGACGGCCCTGCAACTGCGCCACTCACTCGTCCAGCCGCGCCCGCTCACCCCCCTCGCGGAGGCCGGCCACCGCATGCTCGCCGCCGAGGACCTGGACCTCGCGCGGTCGGAGGGGCTCGCTGTGTGGTCGTACAGTTCGCTGATGTGGGGTTCCTACGTGCGCGCGGACAAGCCGCTTCCGCAAACATATGATCACCCCGGGACCATCCAGGTGCTCGCGGTCCTGGACGACATCGCCGACGAGCTCTCGGCCACGAGGAACCAGGTCGTCCTGGCATGGCTGATGCGGCAGGGGATCGATCCCATCGTCGGCGTGAGCCGGGTGGAGCAGATCGAGGAGGCACTTGCTGCACGCCGTGTGCGGCTCAGCGACGAGCACCTGGCGCGCTTCAACGAAGCGCGGTAGCAGCTGCCAAAGGAGCCCCATGACCGCCGTCACCCCGGCAACAGCCGCCGACCGTACTGGTGTTTCCATCGACACGCTGCGCTACTACGAGCGCGAAGGGCTCATCGGCCCGATCCGGCGCTCCGCCGGCGGGCGCAGAGAGTATACCGAGGACGACCTTTTCTGGATCGGCCTGGTCACGTGCTTCCGCGAGGCCGGCCTCGGCATCGCAGACCTGCGGCAGTTCGTCGCCATTCTGCGCGCCGAGCACCCTCCGCAGAACCGGGTCGCCTTCCTTCGCGAGCGCCGTGCCGCCCTGGAGCAGCGGGTGGCGGCTCTGTGCCGGGCTATGGAAGTTCTCGACGAGAAGATCGCCTACTACAGCTGAACGCCGGGAGCCCCGTACTCGGCTCGCGCCCTGTCCACCCCGCATTGCCCCCGATCCCGAACTCCTTGCCGTCTGGAGCTGACAGCGGCACAACCTCTGCCACTGGCGCAGGCAGGCGGACGGACACACGAACACCCCTCGGCGTCCGCATCTGGAAGGCGATCTTCTCGGGCGGGTAGTCGCTGGCATCGGTGCGCTTGCCCTGCTCGAGAGCCGCGTGCGTCTTGACCAGCCCGCCGTCGTGGAAGACCTGCACCATGGCGGCGGTGGAACGGACGTCCACGCGTCGACCGATCAGCTTCCAAGGCACCGAGTAGAGGGTGCGGCCGACCTTGATGTGGATGTCCGGGCCGACGGTCGCGGTCGACCACTTCGCCAGCACGAACGGCGTCTCGGGCAGCGGAAGGAGGGCTTCGGCCTCGGCGGCCTCGAACACCGCCAGCGGCGCCGCCCCCTGCAGCGGCCGGCAATGGCGGCGCCCAGCGGTCTCCCTCGCCCAGGTGAGGGCCTCGGCCTGCATGTGGTCGAGGGAGGTGGAATGGCGCCCGCTCCAGAACGAGTCCCTGATGTAGGGCATGGGCCGCTCCACCCTGGGCTTGTCCTTCGGATGCAAGGCCCTGGCCGGGTCAACCAACGCCCCGTAATGGGAGGCGAGTTCGGCATAGGACTTGTTGATCTGCGGGTCGTAGAGGTCGGGCTTGTCCACCCCGGTCTTCAGGTTGTCCGGCACCAGACGGCGAGGGACACCGCCAAAGAAGCGGAACGCGTCCACGTGGGCCAGGGTCCAGGCATGCTGATCCATGTAGGTCACGGGACGTACGAACATGTGCCGCGAGCAGGGCAGCACCATCACGAATGCCCAGATCCGGTGCCGTTTGCCGGTCCTGGGGTTGATCCACTGCCCCAGGAAGCCGTAGTCGATCTGTGCCTCCGAGCCCGGTTCGACCTCCTCGCGCAGCACCGTCACCTTCGACCGGGCCGCCTTGTCGGGGAGGTTCTCGTGGACCCACCGCCGCAGCGACGTGAGTGACGCCTTCAGCTTCCGCTCGTCCTTCAGCCGCTGGTGGATCGTGGTGACCGTGGTGGTCTCCAGCAGCTGCTTGATGTAGTCGCGGTGCTGCTCGATCTCCGGCCAGGTCAGCTGGTTCAGCCGGCGGCTGGCAAGCTCCGGGAACCAGCTCTTGATCAGCTTGGCCTAGTCCGCCTCGCTCATGGGCGGCCCGCCCGGGGTCATCCCGGCCGCCTCCGCCGGCGCCAGGTACTTCCTGATCGTCTTGCGGTCCATTCCCAGCGAAGTGGCCAGCTGGCTCTTCGACCGGCCCGCGTACCAGTGGACGTAGATCTCGACGATGTCGACCACGGTGAAAGTTCTCCTTGCCATCCGGTGTGTCCGTCGACCTCTCGGCTCGCAGGTCGAGGGACGCCTGCGGATCCGAGATGGCCAGGACCCTCAACCCGGCACCGGCATGCCCATGGGGAACCAGACCGATTCGCAAGGAATAGCCATCTAACGATGAAACCACCCGAAACAGGGAAAGAGCGTGCTAGTTCGATCACGCCCAAGCGCACAGGCCACGGTCACGAGTCCCCATGGGGACTCGTGACCGCGGGGGAGGGGAATTACGCCGACACGAAAGCGCGCCTCGTGGGGAATTGCACGACCGTCGACAGGGGCAGATGGTTGGGTGCCACATCGCTTTGTGTTGATGATTTGCGACAGAGAAGGTTTGAAGCGCAGCAGCCCCCGGAACGGCATGGAAGTGTGGGGCCTGCGTAGTGGTGACGATGGGATGGGGGGTGGGGCGTGGTGATGGGCAGTGAGTTAACCCGGCTGACTCGGGTGCATCGGGTTCTGATCGGTGTGGTTGTGGCGGGCGCTGTGGTCATTGCCGGTATCGGTTTCGCGGGTTCGTACGCGGCCGTCCGTGAACTGGCGATGAAAAAGGGCTTCGGCACCTTCGCCTACGTCTTCCCGATCGGCATCGACGCCGGCATCTGCGTCCTCCTGGCCCTGGACCTCCTGCTGACCTGGATCCGCATCCCCTTCCCTCTGCTCCGCCAGACGGCCTGGCTGCTGACGGCCGCCACCATCGCCTTCAACGGCGCGGCGGCGTGGCCGGACCCGCTGGGCGTCGGTATGCACGCGGTGATCCCGGTTCTGTTTGTGGTGGCGGTCGAGGCCGCCCGCCATGCGATCGGGCGGATCGC
>NZ_JBEOXO010000068.1:0-7911 GCF_040296605.1 Streptomyces sp. NPDC002088
CCTCCATGCGAAGTCCACGCCGAGTACGAGAAGTTGCGAATCGCCGCGTGAAATAGACGGTCAGACAACTGTCTGGAAAACGCGAGGCCCCTCAGCGGTGACCGCCGGACTGACCACGGACTGGAACTCCGATCCAGTCGAAGGAGCGGTCAACCGGATCAAGATGCTCAAACGGCAGATGTTCGGACGCGCCGGCTTCGGCCTCCTGCGCAAGCGGGTCCTGCTCTCCTCTTGAGAATGCGCATCAGACCGCGTCCTCGATAACTCCGAGGCCGTCCGGGAACTCTTCCAAGAACGCCCGACGCGACGGATCGGCCTCTTCAGCGGCCATGATTCCAAGCAGGTCGAGGAACTCGTCCTGCTGCTCCCGCGACAGTTTGCTCACGACGTGAGCGACGCTCTCCAGGACCTTGACGGCGTCGTCTGGATCCATTTGCTCGTCTTCACAGCCTTCGATGAACCAGAGGACATCGACCAGGGCCTCGGCCAGGACTCGCGTCAGGGAGGGGTATGCAGCAGGCATTGAGACGGTCTCCAGGCAACGCGGCGAACAAGGTCTGGTCATCTCATCACATGCCGCTGACATTACGGTCAGTGACCGGCTCACGGAACTTGCGCCAGACCCTTCTTTGGGCTCCACTGCACGGGTGGGAAGCGGCTCCACCGTGTACGAAGTTGATCTGGCCCCATGGGTGAGTGGGCGGGCTGTCAGCGCAGATAACCGGTGGCCTCGGGGTGAGTAGGTCCAGCAAAGTTGGGCTATGACGATCTCCGGGGCCCCGTTCATGCCTGGCATCGAGTTGTCTGAGGTCTTGTACGAGGAGGCGGTAGAGCCGATCCTTCGGGATGCGTTTCCCCGGCTGCGTTACGCGGCTGCTCGGATCGGTAGCGGCTCTGAGGTGCTGGGCTTCGACACATCGCGGTCGGTGGATCATGAGTGGGGTCCGCGGCTGGAGATCTTCCTGACAGCCGAGGACCAGGCTCAGCACGGTGTTGCCATCCGCCGCACCCTGGCCGAAAGGCTGCCGAAGGAAGTTCGGGGCTGGCCCACCCACTTCGAGGAGAGTGACGATCCGCTGGATCCGGTCGGCCGTATGCAGTTGACCGACGGCCCGGTAAACCATCGCGTAGGCGTGTACGACGTGGACGGATGGCTGGCCGAGCGGCTCGGGGTGCGTTCGGCCGGTACGGAGCTGACCACGCGTGAATGGCTGGCGATGCCGCAGCAGCGGCTTGCTGAGACCACTGGTGGAGCGGTGTTCCATGACGGGCTTGGTGCTCTCACCGACGTCCGGCGGCGGTTGGCGTGGTATCCGGGCCAGGTATGGCGGTATCTGCTGGCTTGCCAGTGGCAGCGCATCTCGCAGGAAGAAGCGTTCGTGGGTCGCTGCGCGGAAGTCGGTGACGACATCGGTTCGGCCGTCGTGGCCGCTCGCCTGGTTCGTGATCTGATGCGCCTTTGCCTGTTGCTGGAGCGCCGCTACGCCCCCTACAGCAAGTGGCTCGGCAGTGCCTTCGGCCAGCTGCTTGCGGCGAAGTCGCTCAAGCCGGCTCTACGTGGTGCGCTGGCCGCGACGGACTACCGGACCCGGGAGGCACTTCTGTGCGACGCCTATGAGGTTGTCGCTGCTCTGCAGAACGCATCGGGGCTCAACACGCCAGTGGACCCGAAGCGGCGGCCCTACCATTCCCGCCCATTCCAGGTTCTGCGCGCCGAGCGTTTCGCGCAGGCGCTTGCGGAGACGGTCACAGACCCGGATCTTCGGACGTTGGTGCTCATGGGAAGCGTGGACCAGTGGACAGACAGCACGGATCTACTCAACCAGCCCCAAGCTATTCAGGCCGCAGCACACGCTCTCGAATGAGAGGCGGCAGGTCTGGGACGGGCTCTGCCCGGACGGCTGTGATTCGTTCCGGCTTGTCGGGATCCGACGACGTGCCCTCTTTGGAGTGAATGCACTGCTCCGTCCGCCCGGCGACGGCAGGGTTTGTGCGTCGATCGCGGCCTCGGTCCAGTGCCCAGTCCAGCCCTCACACGGGCTCCGCAGCGGCAGCGTCCGGCACAGCGCTCAGCAGACCGGCTTCCATCGCCACCCGGACCACCGTGAGAGCAGTGTCGAAGGGCATCTCGTAGAAGCGCTCACCCACGTGCTGGGCGCCGTGTAAGCCATCGGCGAGGGCGTGCCACCCGTTCCTGTTTCTGAGCGTACGACAGCACGGGGAGAAACCCAGGCATTGAGCAGCCCGTAACCGTGGCGGCCAGCATCCAGGATGTGGCAGGACATCCGCTTCGACACGTTCCTGGTGTGCCCCAACAGCACGTACTGATATGGGCCTTGGAATTCCACGACGTACAGTCGGCCTGCCGTGCCGCTGGTCGGCCCGGGGCACTGGGCACTCACCACGTCCCTCAGGAGTTCACCGTGTCCAACCTCCGCCGCCCGGGCGCGCTGGCGGGTGGCCCGAGTGGGATACGGGCGCTGAGCGAGGTCGATCCGGACTTGAACCCGGCCTGGCCGGCCGACTGGCAACGGCACTACGCGGCCGTACGCGAGCTGCTGCGCGACGATGCCGGACTGACCGAACTCCAGCCCGGCATCGCCTACCACGGAATGGACGTCGGACGATGGGTGAAGCGGAACACACACCCTCCCGAACGGCCCAATCGTCACATCGGTCACGCCCGGCCAGGACACCTCAACAAGATCGTGCTACGAGCTCTCAGGGCCGGTAGGACTCTTTTCCTGTCGTTGATGGGACAAGGGCGCGGCCGCGGGTCCTGGCGGCACCAGCTGATCGCTGATCAAGGCGTGTCCGCCGTTGGGGGCGCGCAGCGGCATCGGGGGCGGCCGTTTTCCGGTTCGCTCGCCTATGGCGACTGTGGTCGGCTGGTGGCGGTGACGCGCGCAGTTCGCCCCGTCTCGAAGGAGCAACCGTATGACCGACAGTCGCGGCCGGCGGTTCACGCATTCGGACACCACACGTGCCGAGGCGTTCAGCGACGGCGTCTTCGCCATCGCGGTCACCATCCTCGTGCTGGAACTGTCCGATCCGCCGCACCGGCCCGGGGGCCTGGCACACGCCCTGCTCGAGCAGTGGCCCGCCTACCTCGGCTATCTCGCGTCCTTCAGCTACGTCGCGGTGATCTGGCTGAACCACCACCAGGCCTTCGCCCGCGTCCGGTCGATGGACCGCGGACTGCAGGTCGCGAACCTGCTGGTGCTGTTCACGACGGCGGCGCTGCCCTTCCCCACGGCGGTGGTCTCCGACGCGCTGCGCGAAGACGCCAACGGGCCGGATGCGCGCACCGCGGCCGCGCTCTACTCCTGTGTGGCCGCGGCGATGTGTCTGAGCTGGGTGGTCCTCTACCACCATCTGCGGCGCAGGAGCGAACTCCTCGCGCAAGGGGTGGAGCCCAGCTACCTCCGTCACGGCACCCTGCGCTCCTGGATCGGTGTCGGGGCCTACGCCGTGGCCGGTGTGCTCGGGACGGCCGTCAGTCCGCTGGTCGCGCTGGGGATCTTCCTCGCACTGCCCGCCTTCTACCTGGTGACGAGCGAAGGTTTCGGCCCGTCCCGCCCTGCTCACCGCGGAGACGGATGGCTCGGACGGGCGGGACCGCCACCGGGTTCTACTTGACGTTTCCGAAGGGGTCGGGGACGACGTGCTGGTTGGCGTTGTTCCAGAAGTTCTGGATGACGAAGCCGTACTCGGGCAGCTGGTCGGTGAAGGGGCCGAACATGGCGTCGCCGAAGGGGAGCTTCCAGTCAGCCTGCAGTTCGCAGCCCAGGGCGAACACGGTGACCGGTTCCGCCCCGGCGCGGACCATGCGCGCGATCGCGGCGTCGGCCTCGTAGGGGTTCCAGGCGCCGCAGGCGTCGACCACCGGAAACACCTGGTAGCCGTCGTGGAGCATCGCCAGCGTCGGCATGGCGGTGCATGTGCCGATCGTGACCCCCGCGATGATCACGTGGGTGCGGCCGGTGGAGGCCAGCAGCTCCTCGAACGCGGTCCGGAAGGTCGGGTCCTCGTAGCAGTTGATGATGCCGGTGCGCCGGTGGATGGGCACCTCCGGAAAGAGCTCCTTGAGCTCGGGCAGCGTGTCGCCGTTCTGCCACTGGGCGTTGGAGGTGGAGAGCATCACCGGGATACCCGCTGCCTTGGCGATCTGCCCCAGACCGATGACGTTGGCCTTCAAAGTCGCCAGCGAGGCGAAATCACGGGTGCTGTCCATCAGGCCGATCTGGTGGTCGATCAGCAGGACGACGGAGTTCTCCGGGGTCGGCTTCACGTAGGGGACGCGCCCGGCAGCGCGCGCCTCTTCCGCCGTGCTGCGCAGCGGCAGGACGCGGTCGGTGATCGGGCTGACGATATCGTCGACGCGGTCGGACATTGCGGTTCCTCCTGGGTAATGCGGTCAAGGGCGGCCCTGGTGTCACCCGGCACCGGAGCGGGGCGAGGGCAACTGGTGTCGACCCTCACACGGACGTGAGGACAATCCGACGCACTTGTTCTCTTCTTTCGCATAACTACCATGTGTCGCCGCCCGCTGACCCGCTGGCCGGGACCGGGTGGTGCCACAGCCTGCGCCCCGGTTCGGGTCGCTCCTCGACGACGGCGACGGCGACGGCGACGGCGACGGCGACGGCGACGGCGACGGCGACGGCGACGGCGGAAGAACGACCATGCCCAGGACGCCGCGGACACGGGTAGGGAGCATGAAGTCCTGGTTCGCGACAACGCCGGGGCGCGAACCGGCCCGACGGCTTGCAGTGCGGCCGCCGGGTGAAATTCACGACGACACCGGCCCGCCTACGTGCGCCCTGCGCCAACCCCGGGAAAGCGTGGGCACGCCCCGCCCCACGACACGGGAGACCATGATGCCAGCGGCCGCGGAACCCAGCGGGACCCGACTGATGCCGGCGGCGTTCATCGGCCATGGCAGTCCCATGAACGCCCTGGAGGACAACCGCTACACAGCCGCATGGCGCGCCTTCGGCCAGGCCGTGCCCCGGCCGCGGGCGATCCTAGTGGTGTCGGCGCACTGGTTTGTCAATGCCACCGCCGTGACCGGGATGCCGCTACCGCGGACCATCCACGACTTCTACGGCTTCCCGCGCGAGCTCTTTGAGGTGCAGTACCCGGCGCCCGGCATGCCCGAACTGGTGGAGGAGGTCAGCGAAGCGGTAAAGCCGACCTGGGTGGGTGCCGACGCCGACAGCTGGGGCATCGACCACGGCTCCTGGTCAGTCCTGCGGCACGCGTTCCCCCAAGCAGATATCCCCGTCGTGCAGCTGAGCATCAACGCAGACAGGGACCTGGAGTACCACTTCGCGCTGGGGGTGAAGCTGGCGGCGCTGCGGGAAAGCGGAGTACTCGTGCTGGGCAGCGGAAACGTGGTGCACAACCTGCGCAGCGTAGACCCGCAGTACCCGGACGCGGGCTTCGACTGGGCCCAGCGATTCGACGAGAGCGCCCAGGGTGTGATGCTCCACCAGCCCGCCGCATCGGTGCGACTGCAGGGCCACCGGGACTACCGCACGGCCGCGCCGACCGCTGACCACTTCATCCCGCTGCTCTATCTCGCCGGACTGGCCGCCGCGTCCGGTCGCGGCGCGAAGCTGCTGGTCGACGGTTACTCCTACGGCTCGCTCTCGATGACCTCCTACACGCTGGACATCGAGTGCCCGGGTGCGGGGCAGGGCACCGGGGCGGCCGCCGAACTTCCCGAAGGCGTACCGGCGGACGTCACGAACACCTGAGGCGGCGGTGCGACAGGCGTCCCAGCCAGCCGGACCTCGGTCGTGGTAGTTGTCGAGTGGTCGAAAGCAGGGAGCGAACCGCGCGGAGGACTTCGCGATGCCCGGGCCGGTGAGGTACCGCTCGACCGCTGCGGCGTACGACGGTGGCGGGACGGGACAGCGGCACGACCCGGGCACGGGACACCCGTAACGCGCCCCCGGTCTCTCGTAATGCCGCCCGTTCGATCGCCACCCGCCTCCTCCCTCCGGCTCTGCCGCAGTAAATGCACACGCCTCGTCCCACACGCCGGTGATCACGCCTGATCGAACATCCGAGGCCACCGGCAGAGTGCCGCGGAGACCGTATCGGCTCTGCCGCAGTCAGAGGTCCTACTGATCTCTTCGGATTGTTGAACGACTTCACCACCGCCTGGTGCGTGTTCGACACGAAGGCGGCGCCGCACACCGCCTACCGCACCGCCGCCTCGATCCGCTACACCGCGCAGTCGGGAAAGTTGACCGGCACCCTGACGTACAACTGGCCGGCCGACTTTCCGCAGCTGGACGAGACCTCCGTGCGCGGCACCGACGCCCCGCTGACCCTGGTCGAGACCTCCGACCGCGGTCTGACCGCGGCCAGCGGCGGTGTCCGCGTAGACACCGATGTGCAGGACGACTACGAGCGGTGACGGCGACCGTGCGTGGCCGGGTCGGCGACACCGTGACGGTGCAGCTGGGCGTGCGCGACCACGGTCCCGGACGGACGCTCAACAGCGAGTCGTCGGGCAGCTTCGAGGTCGTCCCGCCGGAGGAGACCACTGTTCCCGATCTGGCACCGGAAGGCGCCGCCAGACTTCTTCGGCTGTTCGCAGGCCCAGTCGTTGCCGTCCCCCTCGAAGCTGTACGGGATGGAGAGGGCCACTAGCACGAGGATCGCGCGATACGTCCCTATCCGCCAGAGGCACTGAGCTCTGTTCAACCTGAATTCGCCGGTCATGGGGCTGGCGTGAGCGGGGGCTGAGATGCTCGTGCCGGTCGTAGGCGTGATCGGTAGCAGGTGATCATCCGGCGCGTTGCCGGTTCGCCGGAATCGCGATGCCGGGTCTGGAGTGCCTCGTAGGCTCCGAGGAGAGCCGGGGCCGTTGGCGGCGGGGTTCGGTCAGCCGCTTTCCCGGTAGTTCATGAACCAGTGGGTGTCGAAATAGCGGGCCATCGTGAATGGGTGGTGCGGGTCGATGAGGATGCGGCAGACGAACTCCGCGGCCTGGCAGTCAAAGGGGACGTCCTTGTTGTCAAAGGAACGGACCACGACGGGCCAACGGTCGGGGTCGTCGCCGTCGGCCCTCCAGCAGTACAGGTCCTCGTGCTCAGTGCCCGCCCAGATGAGCAGACCGTCCCTTCTGAGATCCGTCCACGGCTCCTGATTCAGGTCCAGATATCCGTCGAAGGCGCCCGTGCCGAACGTCTCGACCATGCGCTTGTAGTCGCTCGGCAGCGCGGTGCCCAGGCGTGACTCCACCTCCGCCCAGTCCACGTCCGGCCGCTGAGCGGGCTGTGTCCAGCCGGTGATCCGTCTGAGCCGCTCCATCCAGTCGACGTCCTCGTCCTCATCCGGAGCGACCGCCAAGGGTTCTGGCACTTCCCTGTGAGCGACCACCAACACCGGCCGCTCGGCCCCCTCGGCGTCCCGCGCCGTACCCGTGCCGACCCACTGATCCCCATACGCCCACGCCCGTATCTTCACGGCCCGGTCCTCGAAGGGGACGAGGAGAGCCGCGCCCCTGGACTCGTCGACCGTCGGATCGGTGAAGCCGTCGAGGACGAGGGTGCGCGGGGCGCCGTACCTGCTGTTGAGTAGGTCGGTCAGGTCCTGCGGGTTCAGGTCGCTGGGCAGGTAGATATAGCCGTCCCCCGGGCCGAGTTGGGCCAGCAGGTCGTTGACCGTCGCTTGCGTGAGCTCCATGGCGGACAGTGAAACGCACCGCACTGACAATAGGCATCGTCCAACCTGAAGCTGCAGGCCATGGGGCTGGCGAGGGCCGAGACTGGGGTGCTCGCGCCGGCCGCGACGCCTTAGACGTCGTCTCATTTGGCGAGTCGGCGGTAGCAAATGAGGGTGCAGGCGATAGCGGTGAAGGCCAGGAAGTGTTCAGCCTTGCGCTCGTAGCGG
>NZ_JBEOXO010000069.1:0-7287 GCF_040296605.1 Streptomyces sp. NPDC002088
TCGGACAACCCCACCCATGGATGCATGCCGGGCCCAACGACCGCGCTCCTCCAACGTCACTGAGAACTGCTTGACGAGTTCAAGCAACGGCATTGAGTTCCGGGAGGCAGGTGGCAGACAGTGATCGTCAGGCCGGACTCGGCTGCGAACTGGGCGAGCTCGGTCTTCCAGGTGCGGGTGCGGTAGCCGTTGGAGCCGCCCGCGTCGGCGGTGATCAGCAGCCGGCTGGCCATCGGATAGGCAGCCTGCCCGGCGCCGTTCCACCAGCGGCGGATCGACTCGACAGCGAACCCGGCGGTGTCGTGGTCGGTGCCCACGTTGACCCAGCCGGTGTTTGCGGCGACGTCGTAGATGCCGTAGGGCACTGCCCGGCCCAGCTCACGGTCGGGGAAGTCGTGGGTGTCGACCCGCACCGGCTCGCCTCTCGGCTCCCATTCACGGCCGCTGTTCTTGAAAGGGCCGACCAGTTCCTTCTTCTTCGTGTCCACACTGATCACAGGAGCCCCGCCGTCCTGGTGGTTGCGGGCCTGCTCGTTGAGATAGTGGAACTGCGCGTCCCGGTCGGGGTGCTGCTTGCCCTCCAGAGTCTTGGCGTTGCTCTGCAGGCTGAAGCCCTCCTCTCGCAGCAGGTCGCCCACCGTATCCGCACAGATCCTGTGGCCCTGCCGGGTCAACTCCGCTGCGAGTTTCCGGGTGGACTTGGTGGTCCAACGCAACGGCGACATCGGATCCCCGCGGACATCGGGCTCGACCAGAGCGAGAAGCGCCGCCCGAAGGGCCGGGTTCAGGTCGACGACGCGCTTGCGGCCGCCGCCGGCCCTGCGGACCCGCCCCAACGGAGCCTCTCCGGAGTCGAGTTCCCGCACCCCGAGCGACACAGTGGCCTCACGAACACCTGCGGCACGGGCCACCGCCCTGATGCCGCCGTGACCGAGCGACCGAGCCTCCGCCCCTATCAGCAGACGACGCTGCCGCTCGTCCAGATGCGGCAGGATCGCCTCGAACTTGGCTGCCAGCACAGCCCGTTGCCCTTCCAACCCGCTCATACCAGCGCAACGACCCACCGAACGGGAAGCCACGCGTTAAAGATCTGCACGCCCTAAGACCCTTGTGCAGGCGGCACGCGGGATGGGTGACGCGTTGCTGGAGCGGGTCACCCGGGACGAGGCGGGCGCCCGCTGGCGCTTCGTGGAACACCGCAATGAGCCGCCGCTCCTGCCCCCGGGCACGGCCTGGATGCAGGGCGCGGCGGGCGTGGCGGCGTACCTGCTGCGCCTCGGCCGGTTCCTGGAGGTCGGCCCGGACGCCGTGGTGGTGGACCGTCCGGACCAGTGGTGGGCGGTGCCGGCACACCTGCGTCGTACGGCCTCGGAGTGGACGCTTCGCCGGCCGGGCGTGCCGATGCGACCGGCCCGACACCGGCCGGGGCCGCACTCAGCATAGTGAGCGCGGCCCCGGGGATGTCCGGTGCGGAGCGGGACCGGCTTCCGGCCGGGCCCGCCACGCCTACGGGATCGTTGCTAGACCTTCTTCAGGGTGAAGTTCGTCGTCACCGTTCCCTTCTTGACGACCTTGACGGTGGCCACCGTCGGCGCGTAGCCGTCCTTGGCGACGATCACGCTGAGCGGGTTGTTGCGGACGTCCAGCCACAGGGCGTAGTGGCCGTCCTTGTCGGTGATCAGGGTGAACGACTGCGCCCATGAGTCGACCTGGACGGTGGCCCCCTTCAGGGCTGCCGTGGTGCCGTCGGACGCCTTGCCGTACACCGTGCCGGTGATCTTGCCCCAGGTGTTCGGCGGGGCCACGGTCATGGTGACGGGGACGGCCGCCACCGAGTACGGCGTGTCGGAAGCGATGCCGATCTTGGCGGTGAACTCACCGGGCTGGGTGATCTCATCGACCGACGACGTCACCGACACGGTGACCGTGACGCTGGCCCCCGGAGCGAGCGTGACCTGCGAGGTGTCCAGCGACATCCAGCTGACGTCCGAACCGCCGACCTGGTCGTAGCCGGGGAGCAGTTCGACCGTCTTGACCGGGGTGGCGTTGCTGATCGCGCCGCCGACCTTGTAGAAGCCGGGGGCGCCGCCGCCGCGATAGGTGGCGGTCTGGGCGTTGGGCAGCGACGACCAGGTCCCGGCCGCCGGGTCGTAGGCATAGCTCACGTTGGTGAGGGCGTTGCTGCTGACACCGGAGCTGATCAGCAGCATGCCGTTGGCCGTGGTGTGCTCGGAGCCCCACAGGGTCTTCGGCATGTCCGGCAGGGCGGACCAGGAGTCGGCGGCCGGGTCGTAGACGTACGCGGACTTCAGGTCGCTGGAGCCCCCGTAGCCGCCGGCGCAGTACAGCAGCCCGTCGATGGCGCCACAGGACTCCCAGGAGATGCTCACCGGGTAGTTCGCCGCGGTGGACCAGGAGTCGTTCGACGGGTCGTAGACCGTCACCGAGGTGGAGCCGCAGGTGTCCGTGCAGCCGCCGACCACGTACAGCTTGCCGTCCAGGACCGCGGAGCCCGAGCCCGCCAGCGGTGTCGGCGACGAGGCGCCGGTCGTCCAGGTGTTGGAGCTCGGGTCGTAGATCTCCAGTTTGGCGTCCGTGCTGCCGCTGGCGCCCCAGCCGCCGACGGCGTACAGCTTGCCGTCGATGAAGCCGTGGGCCGGCGACTCCCGGGTATCGGCCGCGTCGGCCAGCTGGGTCCAGCCGCTCTCGGCGTCGTAGGAGTACAGCGACTTGATGTCGCCCGAACCGTCGTAGCCGAACGCTGAGTAGACCTTGCCGTCGTCGGCGGCCACGGCGTTGTCCTGGATGGTGTCGGGCAGGTTGGCCACGGTCTGCCAGGCGTCGCCGCCCTCGGCCGGGGCCGCCGTGCTGTCACCGGACGTGCCGGCCTGACTCTTCGCCGACAGCGGCGAGTAGTCGCCCTCCACGCTGATCAGCGGCGCGCCCGAGGAGGCCTGGGTGAAGCTGCCGGTCTTCTCGGACAGTTTGACGGTGGCGTCGGCGCCACCGGTGTTCTTGACCGTGACGGTCTTGGTCGCCGAACCGCCCCAGGCGACCGGGGCGTCGACCGAGGCCGGCGTGATCTTCAGCTGCCCGGCCTTGAGGGAGAAGTTCTTCTGGACCGTGGAGTCGGCGGCGAAGGTCACGGCCTTGGCGGCCGAGGTGTACTTGGACTTGGCGGCGGTCAGGGTCTGCTGGCCGGCCGGCGCGAAGGCCCAGTAGAAGCCGTCACCGAGGGCCGCGTCGTCCGGGGTGGCGGCCGAGATGGTGCTCACGGCGCTGTCACCGGTGCCGGTCACGGTGGCTCCGGTGACGCCGTCGCCGGTGTTGGCGTCCTTGACCTCTCCGACGACCAGGCCGCCGGGGACGGTCGAGAGGTCGCGGGCGCCGACGAACACGTCGTCGACCTCCCACCACCAGCCGAACTTGCCGGTGAAGTGGAACCGCACCCGTACGTCGGACTGGCCCGCGTAGTCGGCCAGCGGAATCGTGACCTTGGATCCGGTCACGGAGGTGGTGTGCGAGGAGACCACGGTCCAGGTGGTGCCGCCGTCCGAGCTGACCTCGACCTTGCCGGTCTGCCCGGTGTACGACTTGTAGGTGGTCCGGTAGCTCAGCTCCGGCAGGTCGGTGCCCGAGAAGTCGTAGGACGGGCTGGTCAGCGTGGAGTTCTGGGTCTTGCCGGTGCCCGCCTTGTCGCTGTCGACGATGGCGAAGGCGCCGGTGCCGCCGGTGGTGTTCTTACGCTTGCCCGGGTCGTCGAACTCCCAGCCGCCGGTGGTGCCGTCGGCGTTGACCACACTCCAGCCCTCGGGGGCGGAGGTGGTGGAGTCGAACGGCTCGGTGGTGCCGTCGTCCGCCGTGGTGTAACCGGCCGCGGTGCCCGCCCAGGCGTCCACCGGGAGGCTCACGTTGGCGGAGACCGCGGAGTCGCCCACGGTGATGTCCTTGGTGGCGCTCTTGTAGCCGGGGTAGTTGCTGGTGACCTTCAGCGTGTACGTCTTGCCGGCCGGGAGGTTCACCGAGTAGGTGCCGGTGAGCGGGTCGGTCTGGATGGGCGCGCCCGACACTCCGTCGACGGTGATCGCGGCGTACAGCGGCCAGCCGTGTCCGGAGCCGTCGGTGATCTTTCCGGAGACGGTCTCGGTCGGGACCGGGGTGAGCGCGAAGCTCTCGGTCACCGTATCCCCGTCGGTCACCTCGACCCCGGAGAGGGTGGCCGTGGTGTAGCCGTAGGCGTCGACTGTGAGGTCGTAGGTACCGGCCGCCAGGGTCAGCGAGTAGCTGCCGTCCGCCGCGGACTTGGCCTTGGAGTCGCCCGCGGTGATCTCCGCGCCGGCGATCGGGTCACCGGTGGTGCTGTCGGTGACGGTGCCGCTCAGCACGCCGTGCGGACCGTTCTGGAAGGCCTGGACGCCGTTGGGGGTGCCGAGGCCGGTCGGGCCGTCCCAGCCGTCGCCCGCCGTGCACAGCTTGGCGGGGGTGCAGGAGCCGTTGTCCCCGTCGACGACGTCGTTGAGACCGCTGCCGTCGGCCGCGTAGGGGTAGGCGGCGGGGTAGGTGCCGGCGGTCGGGGTGCCGGCCGCGGCGTAGGCGCCGGCGATGATCGGCGAGGAGGCGCTGGTGCCGCCGTAGACGGCCCAGCCGCCACCGCCGTAGGTCTGGTAGACCGAGACACCGGTCAACGGGTCGGCGACCGCGGAGACATCGGAGACCGCGCGCATGTCGCAGCCGGTGGTGACGCTCTCCTGCCAGGCCGGCTTGGCCTCGTAGACCGAGCAGCCCGAGCCCGGACCACCGTAGCTGTTGTACCAGACCGACTCGGACCAGCCTCGGCTGGTGGAGGAGTCCTGCTCCAGCGCGGTGCCGCCCACGGAGGTCACGTACTGCGAGGCCGCCGGGTAGGCGACTCCGTAGGCGTCGTCGCCCGAGGAGGCGACCACGGCGACACCCGGGTGGTTGTAGTGGGCGTCGAAGTCGGTGGTCTCCGACGGGTCCTCACCACTGCCGGGAGTGCTGGTGTAACCCGTGCCGTACGAGTTGGAGATGAACTTGGCGCCCTGCGCGACCGCCTGGTCGACCGAGGCGCCGATGTCGTCGAAGCTTGCGGAGTCGGCTTCCACCAGGACGATGTTCGCGTACGGGGCGGCCGCCGAGACCATGTCCAGGTCGAGCGAGATCTCACCGGCCCAGCCGCTGTTGGCGGCCGGGTAGTCGGTGCCGCCCCGCTGGTCGACCTTCTTGAAGCAGCCGTTGTCCGTGGTGCAGGCGGACAGTCCGTACTGGGCCCGGTAGACCGCCAGGTCCTCTTCGGCGGTCGGGTCGTCATAGGCGTCGACGATGGCGATCGTCTGACCCGCGCCGCCGCCGGCCGGCAGGTTGTAGGCGTCCTGCAGCGCGGTGGCGCCCCAGCCGCTCGGGGTGGTGTCGCTGGGCTGGACGCCTTGCTCGGACTTCACATCGGTGCGGCGCAGCGCGAAGCAGCTCACCTCACCGGGGCCGGGCTCGGCGCACGAGGCCTCTACGGAGGGCTTGGTGGTGTCGTCGGAGGTCGCGGAGGTCGCCGCGTTCGCCGCCGGGGCGGTGAGCCCCAGTACGGCGATGGCCGCGGCGCTGGCCAGGGCGGTCAGCCCAGTCCGGACCGGTCTTCTTCGTCTGGTGGCCGGTCTGGATATGCCGGTGACTCTCAATTGCGTGTCTCCCATGTGTTGCACGGGTCGACCACACTTTTTTCAGGTCGACGACGAATTGTATTCGCCGTTCACTAATTGGTCGGTACCAGGGAGAGATCTGTCAACGATGCCGCTGTTAATGATTTATTTCTCTGCAACGTCAAAACGGGCTATTCCTGATCAAGTCGAGCGAAAGGTGGCGCCCGTTCGGTGTCGATTACCTGGGCATTTCGCGACATTATCCAGGCTCCGGCTGAAATTGCCTGGTACCGGACGACAGTGGTCTGTACCTCTGTCGCCCCAATCTGCTTCGCTGCGAGGTGAGTTGGTCGAAGGCTGCCAGGGAAGGAAGGGGCCGATTCGGCCACCTGGCGACGTCCGGACATCCCTCCGAACCTTCCGGGGTGATAGTGGCCAGCATTTTTCCGGTAGTGGACAGGGCGTGGTCGATCATTTTCAGACATTCATTGGTGTGTGTTACACGAGTGTGGCCGATTTCTGCCGGGGAAGGGTTTTGTGGAATTCGCCTCACTCTCGATGGCTCTACGGGTCGGTTCGCTGATCCGATGGGGAGTCAAAAAGTTTCAGAGGGTTCTGTGGGGTTTATCGGCGGCGGTTCGGTGGAAATACCGCAAGGGCTCGGCAGATAAACGCGACGCAGCGGATGAACCCGTCCGAAGGGAAGCGCCCCCGGCCGTAGGCCACGTACGAAGCCCCGGGGGCACGGAGGGGGGCCTCTGCCCGGCACCGAGTGCCCGCGGGTCGGATCCGGCGCCGGGCGCCGGCTCGGTCATCGCGAAGCAGGAGCGCACCGCACCGGATGCCGGCGGGCGCAGCAGGCGTTCCTTCTGTCGCTCGGTCGCCACCACCTCAAGCAAGTGCATGTTGCCCTCGTCGGGTGCCGCGCAGTTGAGCGCGAGTGGCCCCAGCAGGGAGTAGCCGGCCGCTTCGAACACCACTGCCTGCCCGCACATGTCCAGCCCGAGACCACCCCACTGCGTGCCGACATGCGGAGCGAACACCCCCGCACCGCGGGCCGCGTCCTGAAGCCTCCGGCGCGGCAGCCGGCAGGCCACGCTGCGACTCTTCGCCGAGCAGGGCTACCGGTCCGCCACCATGACCGACATCGGAGCGGCCGTGGGCATCCGGGAACCGAGCGTCTCTAGAACTCTTTGTGTGCCTGGGGTTTCCGGGCTTTTCGGGCGCGGCGTGGCCGTGTGCGGTTGCCGTCCGGTGGTCCGATCCTCGGGGTGAGGGGGTGGACTCGGGTGGCGTGCAGGTGGTGGAAGCCGGTCCGCTCGGCGGCGCGGGTGCGTCGTCGACAGGTTCTGCGTGAGAGCCGCCTGCGTCCGGGTGGAAGAAGGTCTTCTCCCCGGGCGTGGGCGGGTACTCCATGACCTGGCACCGGCCCGGTGGGGGTGGGTGTTTGGGTGTCATGCCCCGCCGGACGCTGGACCATCCCGGTGGGGGTGGTGGCGGGGACCGTACGCACATCGGGCATACGGCGGGAAGTCTTGTGGCCCGGGACCTGCCCGAGGGCGGCGCGCCGGGAGCCTCGGTGCCGGGGGCCGGTGGGTCTGCCGGGGGTGGGACGCCCCTTGCCCGGGGTGGTCTT
>NZ_JBEOXO010000070.1:0-7219 GCF_040296605.1 Streptomyces sp. NPDC002088
CGGTTACATTCCGAACCCGGAAGCTAAGCCTTACAGCGCCGATGGTACTGCAGGGGGGACCCTGTGGGAGAGTAGGACGCCGCCGAACAAATTTTAAAAAAGGCCCACGCCGTAATCGGCGTGGGCCTTTTTGCGTTGCCCAGCGGATCGCCGGCTTCGTCGCAGGCGGAATCGGCGTGCGCGCCGGCTCATGACGCCAATGCGCTCGGCGCCCAGTTCCCTGGCGGCGAATACGCCGGACAGGCGATCTTGTCGGCAGGAGCATCAGCACAGACCGGCGCCGTCACACGCTGAGGTCGACCCCTTTTCCGACGGGCAGCCAACGGAAGCGGTCCCGGATGTCGGCGGGAGCCGAGGCGAGGTGTCGTTCGATGGCTTCTCGGTTGTCGCGGAAGTGGTGCCAGCCCTCGTAGTGGATGGGGAGGGCGGTTCGCGGGGTGAGCAGTCGGCACAGCTCTACAGCCTGAGCTGCCGTCATCGTGTAGCGGATCGGGCCCGTCAGCGGGAACCGCACGCCGCCCATGTGCAACAGGGCGGTGCCCACGTTCAGGCGACGGGCAAGGTGTCGTACCCCGTCGTAGAGGACGGTGTCTCCGGAGATCCACAGCACGCCGTGCCGTTGTCCCTTCCACTGGAGTGCGAAGCCGGTGACGTCCCCGGTGAGCGGCCGGGACAGTGGCGGTCCGTGGCGGGCGGGGGTCGCGGTGATGTCGATCGTCGTGCGTCCTGGAGCCTGAAGGCGTGTGGTCGTCCAGGGCGCCAGGCCACGGACGTTGCCGCCGAGTCGTCGTGCGCCGGAGGGCGTGGTGAGCACGACGTCCGCGGTCGGCAGCAGGGAGCGCCCGGCCGTGTCGAGGTTGTCGCCGTGGTGATCGTGACTGAGCAGGACGGCATCGACCGGCGGCAGGTCCGCGACGGAGAGCGCGGGGCCGGACGTCTTACGGGAGGACGTGCCCCAGCCGAACGAGTAGCGGCGCCCCGGCGGATCGAACGTCGGGTCGGTCAGCAGCTGCCAGCCGCCGACCTCGATCAGTGTGGTCGGACCGCCGATGTGGGTGACGCGGACGTCGGTCATGCGGTCATCCCTTCCGGTGGCCCGGGGCGGCGGGTAGAACCGCCCCGGGCCCCCTGGTGGCTATCGGGCGTGCGACAAGGCCCACGACAGGGCGTGGTCCGCGACCTCTTCCCAGCCTGGCGAGGCCGGCATCAGGTGCGGTTGCCCCGGATACACCTTGACCTCGGTGACGGTGTTCGACTTGTAGTGCTGGGCGTTGGACCGCTGGACCTGGGGCGGCATGAGATGGTCCAGCTCGCCGGAGAGGAACAGCAGCGGTGCACGGTCGTCGTTGTGGTAGTTCACCCAGATGTCCTGGTGGCCGGGCTGGAGGTTGGCCAGCACGCTGTTCCACAGGATGCGGCCCGATGCGGGGATCGCGTAACGCTCGTAGAGCGCCCGGGACTCCTCTTCGGAGAACGTATTGGTGAAGGCGTAGTGCCACTGCTCATGGGTGAGGCCGACCGCCTTGTGGTGGTTGGCGGGGTTCTTGAGCACGGGGAAGGTCGACTTCACCTGGCTCACGGGGATCACTTTCACGCCTTCGGTGGGCGCGGAGTTGATGGCCACTCCGGCCGCGCCGAAGCCGTGGTCGAGCAGGACCTGCATGAACGCCCCGCCCGCGGAGTGGCCGATCAGGACGGGCGGCTTGTCGAGCCCGCGGATCACGTTCGCAAGGCTCTCGAGGATCTGCGGGGCAGTCACCTTCTCGATCGGAGCCGGGTCGGCGTTCAGGGACTCGACCTCCACCTCGAAACCGGGATAGGCGGGCGCGAGCACGCGGTAGCCCTGCTTCTCGTAGCGGTCGATCCAGTGCTCCCAGCTGCGCGGCGTCACCCAGAAGCCGTGGATCAGGACAATGGTGTCCGGTGCGCTCATCGATGTTCCTTCCTGGGCGTCAACAGGTGGCGTCAATGGATGGCTCGGTAGGCGGCCAGGATCTGGCGGACGACAACATCGGGGTGCGACATCATCACGACGTGCGAGGAGCCCTTCACCTCGACGGTCGTGCTCCCGGCGCGCCCCGCCATGAAGCGCTGCGCGGCAGCCGGGATGACGTTGTCGGCGGTGGGGATCACGTACCAGGACGGCAGGCTCTTCCAGGCCGGTACGCCGCTGCCGGACGCCAACCCGCCTACGCTGCCGGGGCGCTGGGTGGCCGCCATGAGCCGCGTCACGGAGGTCGGCAGGTCCGCGGCGAAGACCTCGTGGAACTTCGCCGGGTCGACGTAGCCGTCAGTGCCGGTGGTGCCGTCGGGCAGCGGGAACGGGCGGGTCACCAGCGCGTCCGGCAGTTTGCTGCCCGGGAACATGCCGGCCAGTTGCAGCGCGCTCTCGCCCTCGTCGGGCGCGAAAGCCCCGACGTACACCAGCGCCTTGACGTTGGCGTGACCGCGCCCAGCGTTGGTGATGACCTCGCCGCCGTAGGAGTGGCCGACCAGGATGACCGGGCCGGGGATGGTGTCGATGACGCTGGAGACGTACGCCGAGTCGCCCGCCAGGTCGCGCAGCGGGTTCGCGGGGGCGATGACCGGGAATCCGGCCTTCAGCAGGCGGGCGATGACGTCGTTCCAGCCGGAGGAGTCGGCGAACACGCCGTGCACGAGCACGACGGTCGGTCTCGTCTCGCTCCCCGAGCGGGCGGAGGCCGAGGCCGAGGCGGGGGCGGCGCCGAGCGTGACCGCTCCCGCCGCGAGCAGCCCGCCGAGAACGCGACGGCGGGGCTGACCTTCGGGAATCATGCGATGGTTCCTTCCGCGGTCAGGAGTTGAGGAAGTCCAGCAGGTCGGTGCCGAGCTCTTCCTTGTGCGTGTCCGTGATGCCGTGCGGCGCACCCGGGTAGACCTTCAGCGTCGCGTTCTTGATGCGGGCCGCCGACGCCTTGCCGCCGACCTCGAAGGGCACGACCTGGTCGTCGTCGCCATGGATGACCAGCGTGGGTACGTCGAAGGCGTCCAGGTCGGCGCGGAAGTCGGTGGCCGAGAAGGCCGCGATGCATTCGTAGGCGCCCCGGTGCCCGGCCTGCAGGCTCTGGCGCCAGAACGCGTCCCGGATGCCCTGGGAGACATCGGCGCCGGGGCGGTTGTTCCCGAAGAACGGGCCGTCGGCCAGGTCGTGGTACAGCTGCGAGCGGTCGGCGAGCGACCCGGCGCGGATCGCGTCGAACTCCTCGATCGGTACGCCACCGGGATTGTCGTCGGTCTTGAGCATGAAGGGCGGTACGGCGGAGACCAGCACGAGCTGCGCGATGCGCGCGGTGCCGTGGCGCCCGATGTAGCGGGCGACTTCGCCGCCGCCCGTGGAGAAGCCGACGAGCGTCGCGTCGCGCAGGTCGAGCGTGTCGATGAGGGTGGCGAGGTCGTCGGCGTAGGTGTTCATCTCATTGCCGTGCCAGGTCTGGGAGGACCGGCCGTGCCCACGACGGTCGTGGGCGATGGCGCGGAAGCCGTTCGAGGCGAGGAACAGCTGCTGCGCCTCCCAGCTGTCCGAGTTCAGCGGCCAGCCGTGGCTGAGCACGACCGGCCGGCCCGTGCCCCAGTCCTTGTAGTAGATCTGCGCTCCGTCGCTCGCGGTGACGTATGGCATGGATGCTCCCGTCTGCAGGATCTGTCCGGTCGCCCAAGCGTCGGTCAGGACGGATGGTGCTCGAATCCCGTGGAGCGCGTAGTCGTGACTGGGGTCAGCCGTCCCAGGCCTGGTGGAGTTGGCGCCGGGACTTCACGTCGAGCTTCCGGAAGATCTTGCGCAGGTGGTAGTCGACGGTGCTGGCGCTGATGTACAGCTGGGCGGCGATCTCGGCGTTGGTCGCACCGCCCTTGGCGAGGCGGGCGATCTGGAGCTCCTGCGGGGTCAGCGTGCTCGTCGTCCCGGCCGTTCCGCGCTGGGGCCGCGCCCCGGTGGCGGCGAGCTCCTGGGCGGCGCGCGCCGCGTATCCCGTGGCCCGCATGGCGTCGAACATCGCGACGGCCGTACGCAGGTGCTCGCGGGCGTCTTTGCGGCGCTTGCGGCGGCGTAGCCACTCGCCGTACAGCAGGTGGGCGACGGCGAGATCGGAGCGGGCTCTCGTGCCCGACAGCAGGGTGATCGCGTCGTTGTACAGCGGCTCGGCGTCGTCGACGGCTGCGAGCAGGGCACTCGATCGGGCCAGCAAGCCCAGGGCCCAGGGCGTGCCGGAGGCCGTCGCCCGGGAGGCCAGCGTCCCCAGCGCGGTCGTGGCGAGGACCCGGTCGCCGCAGCGTACGGCCGCCTCGACAAGGTGGGGGAGCAGCCGGGAGTGCACCCCGAGCACATCGTGCTCGATCAGTTCGTGCGCGACGGTGCGCGCCTCGGCGTAGTCGCCGCGGCTCAGGGCGAGCACCACCATGCCGATGCGGGCGATGGACTCGACCGCGCCGGTGCCGAGCCAGGTGCCGGCCTCCATCGATCCGCGCAGAACGGCGTCCAGGTCGTCGCGCTCGCCGTGCCAGGCCAGCAGCTCGGGATGCCGGTAGATGGCCCACACGTCGTCGTTCGCGCCGATCGCCGCACGAATCTGGTGGCCCTCGGCCAACAGGTCGTCGGCGGCCGCCAACTCCCCGAGATTGGTCTCGGACATCGTGGCGCAGTACAGCGCGGAGTCCAGTTGCCACAGGGAGCCGGTCCGCCGGGCGACGTCGGCCGCCCGCCCCATGACAGCGGTGTGCTTCTGCTCATCCCAAAGGATCATCGACAGGGTGACGGCGGGCTGATAGGCGCGCAGCACCTCCTCCTCGGGGGTGCCCGGGTCCAGCACCATGGCACAGGCCCGCCGCAGGTGCGGTACGGCGAGTTCGTAGCCGTCGGTGGCCAGGACCGCGAAGCCGCGCAGCACGAGGTCGACGCCGGTCGCCTCACCGGTGCGCGGCACCAGCGTCTCCACGGCCCGGGCGATCTCGGCCGGCGTCGTGTCCCGTATGAGGTGCTCCGCGGTGATGGCGCGGTCGATCGCCCGCAAAAGCGCCTCACGAGCCAGGTCCGGAGCACCGTCGGAGAGGAACCGGGCGGCGCGCACGCACAGCGCCGACGCCTGCGCGAACGAATCCGCGCGGCCCAGCGCGAGGCCCGTGGTCGCCCGGACCAGCAGCGCCCGGCCCCGGCCGACATCACCGAGCAGCTCCCCGTCGATCCCGTCCAGCAGCGACTCCGCCTGCAACGGCGCCCCGGCTCGCAGCGCTGCCTCGGCCGCCGACAGCAGCCGCCCCGCTCGTACGTCGCCTTCCGGCGTCAGCTCGGCTGCCCGGGTCAGGAAGGTGGCGCGCGCCGCGTAACCACCCCGCGCGCCCGCCCGGTCGGCCACGCGTTCTACCTCCGCGGCGACGGCGGCATCCGTCCCGATGGTGGCGGCGGCGAGATGCCAGGCCCGCCGGTCGGTGTCGGCCGGGCGGTCAGTGACCTCCGCCAGCGCCTGGTGCGCACGCCTTCGCTCGACGCTGGTGGCTCCGCTGTACACAGCCGACCGAACCAGCGGGTGGCGGAACTGCGCGGCGGCGTGCAGCACCACCAGACGCGCGGCTTCGGCCGGGCCGGAGGCATCCGTGCCGATCCCGAGCCGACGTGCCGCGCTCGTGAGGTACCCGAGGTCGCCGCCCGGCTCGGCGGCGGCGAGAAGCAGCCAGGTCTGCGTCGGCTCCGGCAGCTCGCGGACCTGATGGAGGTAGTGCGCCTCCAGCCTGCCGCCGACGGGCAGCGGTTCGGGCAGCGCGAGCCCACCGGAGAGCTGGTCGGCGGAGAGTTCCTGTCCCAGGTCAGTCAGTGCCAGCGGGTTCCCGGCCGTGGCGGCCACGATCCGCGCCGCGACACGGGTGTCGAGTTGTCCGGGGACGGTCTCCCGCAGCAGTTCCAGAGCGAACTCGTCCTCCAGGCCGGCGACTTCGGTGGACGGAAGGCCCGCGGGCGCGTCGAAACCGGTCCGCGCGGCGAACAGCAGGCCGACGCCCTCGGCGTGCACCCGCCGGCCTACAAAGGCGAGCACGCCCAAGGACTCCTTGTCGAGCCACTGGGCGTCATCGACGCAGGCCAGCAGAGGCCGTTGCTTCGCAGCCTGCGCAAGCAGCGTGAGCGTCGCGAGTCCCACCAGGAACTGGTCGGCGGCTGGTCCCTCGGCCAGTCCACAGGCCACCTGCAGCGCCGCGCGCTGGGTAGCGGGAAGCGCGCCGGGCTCCTTGAGACCGTCCAAGAACGGTACGAGCAGACGGTGCAGCGCCGCGAAAGGGAACCCGGACTCCGCCTCCACACCCGCCACCCGCAGGACGCGCAGGTCGGCGGCCTCCGCGGCCGCATGATCCAGCAGGACGGTCTTACCGATGCCGGCGTCACCGCACAGGAGGACGACACCGCTCAATCCGTCGCGCAGGTCTGCGACGAACCGATGGAGCACTTCCAGTTCCCTGACCCGCCCCTTGAGCATCAAGCCGACACCTTTCAGAAAGGTCGGGTGGCAAGGTCGACGACAACGTAGTCCCCCCGCGCACACTGCCCCCGCACCATCCGCTGGTACTGCCCATCCTGCATATGTCCGCCTGGACTTACAGGAGACTTGCGCAAGTCATATGCCGACCTCCGCTTCGCCGCGGCTCGTCCGTCAACGGACCACGCTTGGTCCCTGCCGGCGTGCAGCCGACACTGGACGTGCCCAGGTTCGGGATCGACAACTCGGCCCGGTTCTTCCTCCGGCCTCCAGGCCGGGCCGGCACGTCACAGGCCTGACGTGACAGGTATCGGCGGTCCGCCACCAACCGGTCGCCGATACCGCTGTCGCCCTCAGGGCGTCACGCGCCGAGGAGTGGCCGGCCGCCAAGGCGCAGCGACTCCCTTCGCTCCAGGACCTGGTCGCGCACCTGTCCTTCCTCCAGACAGCCAAGTAGACCGTGCAGGAGCCGGACTCCTTCCGGACGCAGACGGCCGCCTCAGCGACCTCGATTGAAAGATCTTGACACGGGCGGTTGACGGCCCCCTCTCAGATCCGTATAGTCCTCCGGGTTGCCGGGGAGCCGTAACGGTTCTTCGACGGCACCTCCGCCGCAGTAGCGGCAACAAACCACCAGTACGATCTCCCGACGGGGTTCTATTCGGCGTGCCCGAATTAGATTCGATTTCGGGCTCGGCTGGATCCGGTCGACTCGAACGAGTCGATTGGGAATCGCCGGG
>NZ_JBEOXO010000071.1:0-7141 GCF_040296605.1 Streptomyces sp. NPDC002088
AGGGGGTGTCGGCGCCGAACAGTCTCTGCGCGAGGGGGTCCTCCCCCAGGAACGCCGCCAGAGCCGCCCGGTCCGGCGCGGTGGCGGGGCCGCGGCGGCCCACCGCGTAGGCTGCCGCCGCGTTGGCACCGCGGGCTGCCGTCACGGGGTCGTGGCCCTGGCCGAGCAGGGCCAGGAAGGAACCGACGTGGGCGTCTCCCGCACCGTTGCTGTCCACAGCGTCGACCGGGAAACCCGGCACGTGCGTCGGTGCCTGGCCGGGCGCCGCCAGCCAGCAACCATCCTTGTCGGCCCGTACCAGCACGCCGGCGCCCGGGGCCAGCCGGTCCCGCAGCGCTGTTGCCGCGGCACGCGGATCCTCGTGCCCGGACATCAGGCGGGCCTCGCGGGCGTTGACACTGAGCCAGTCCACACGGGCGAGGACCGGCGCGAGAACGGCCTCGGGGATGTCGGCCACCAGGGGCGCCGGGTCGAGACAGACGGTGATGTCCGCCGGGAGCCCTGCCGTGAAGCCGGACAGCAGCGGGCCGTTGGCCGGCAGCACCAGCCCGTAGCCGGAGAGTTGCAGCAGATCACCGGGACGCAGCGCTGCGGCAACCGTGTCGATGTCCGACGGAGTCAGTGTGGCCTCGACTCCGAAGCTGGTGACGAAGGTACGTTCACCACCGCTGTCGATCAGAGCTACGGTGAAGCCGGTGTCGCCGTCCGTACGGGCGGGCAGCAGCGTTCCGATGCCCTCGTCGGCGAGCGCATCGCGTACCAGATCGCCGTACGGGCCCGTGCCGTGCAACCCGGCGAAGACCGCTTCCGTGCCGAGGCGGCTGGCCGCGACCAGGGTGTTGAAACCGCCACCGGCGGTCGTTTCGGTGCGGGTGCCGATGACGTCGCCGCCGCGTTCGGGTAGTGCGGGAACCTCGATGACCAGATCGGCGATGACGTTCCCGGCGAGGACGAGACGGCCGCTCATCGTCCGGCTTCCTGAAGATCGGGGACTGCGGATTCGTTCCCGCTGCCGGCGGCGGAGTCGGCACGGCGGGCGAACAGCGCGTACGCCGCGGCACCGACGGCCATGGATATCGCCCAGCCGAGCCCGCTCACGCCCAACCAGGTGCCGGAGAGCGGGCCTTCGAACCAGACGTCGGTCTCGCTGGTCGAGGCCTTGGTGAAGAGCAGGCCGGCCACGATGGCGCAGGCCCAGCCGAGGACGGCGGGCAGATGGAATCCGCCCGAGTACCAGTACCGGCTGGTTCGGGTGGTGTCCATCAGCGACTCGGGGTCGTATGTACGCCCGCGCAGCGCGTCCACGGCGATGACCCCGATCCACGCCGAGATGGGTACGGCCAGCAGGGTCAGGAACGTCGAGAAGGGACCGTAGAAGTCGTCTGCGATCAGCATGAAGTAGATACCGCCGGCGAACATCAGCACCACGTCGAGGGCGACCGCGGCGACGCGCGGCACCCGCAGCCCCAGAGTGATCATCGTCAGCCCGGCGGAGTAGGTGGACAGGTGGTTCGACATCAGCAGCCCGCCGAAGGCCGCGACGAGATAGGGGATCGCCATCCAGGAGGGCAGCATCGCGTTGATGGCGGCGACCGGGTCGGAGGAGGTGGCGAGCGTCTGGTCGCCCGCCGAGAGCAGCGATCCGAGGGAGATCAGCAGCACGAGAGGGATGCCCGCGCCGAACGCGGAGGCCCCGATCAGCCGGCGGCCGGGAATCTCCCGGGGCAGGTACCGGGCGTAGTCCGCCCCCGCGTTGGCCCAGCCGATCCCGGTGCCCGCGGCGATGAAGCCGACGCCCGCGATCACTCCGCTGGTCGGCCCCGCCGGGACGTCGAGGACCTTGGACCAGTCGACGGTGGCGACGAGGAAACCCATCACGACCAGGTTGAGGACGCCGAAGACGACCGTGGCCCACTTGTTGATCCACATGATGGTGGCATGCCCGAGTCCGCTGATGAGCAGCGTGCAGGTGATGAAGACCAGCAGACAGACGAGCGTGAGCACGGTGTTCCGGCCGATCCCGAAGGCCGTGTGCAGCATCGCCAGCAGCGCGTACGCCGCGGTCGTGGTGGTGATCGTCTCCCAGCCGACCCGGCTCAGCCAGGTGATCAGGGTCGGACCCGCGTTGCCCCGCTGTCCGAAGACCGCGCGGGACAGGGTGAGCGCGGGCGCGCCCCCCTTCTTGCCCGCCAGGCTCAGGGCTCCCACCAGCGCGAAGGAACCGAAGGAACCGACGACGGCAACGAGTATCGCCTGCCAGACATTGAGGCCGCGGAAGGCCACGAGGGTCGCGCCGAGCGGGAGCCCAAGGATGCTGATGTTGGCGGCGAACCAGGTCCAGAACATCTGGCCGGCCTGTCCGTGCCGCTCGTTGTCGGGGACCGGTTCGATCCCTCTTGTTTCAATGGCACCGACGTGATCGTTCGCCTTCGAAGCGGCCATGACGGAACCTCCTTGCAGGATGTGGAAAGGGCAGGTGGGGAGTGAAGGGAAGGTGTGTGCGTGGGCTTGGTGAAGCGGCGGGGACTCGGGGCCCCCGCCGGGCTCTGGGTTCCGGGCCGCTCAGCGGAGCGTGAGCAGCCGGGCGGTCAGAGGTTCCAGCTCGAGGGAGTTGACGTTCCGGAGCGTTTGGACGGCCTCGGGTGGCAGCCCCGAGAGCCCCGTGACCGACCCGGCGACCGCACCGGCGATCGCACCGATGGTGTCGCTGTCGCCGCCGAGGTTGGCGGCAAGAAGGGCAGCGCGCCAGGGATCGCCGCCGGCCACGGAGAGCACCGCGAACGCGGCGGGCACCGACTCCTGGCTTGCGACGCTGGTGCCGACGAGCGCGACGATCCGGTCCAGGGCCTCGGCCTCCGGGAGATCGCGCACGAGGTCCTGAGTCCACTGGATCCGGGACGCGATGTCGGCCCCGGCGATCCAGTGGCCGCGCCGTGCACCGGCGCGCGCCGCGGCCACGGCGGCGGCCACGGCCTCGTCCAGCGTGCCACCGCCGACACCCGTGCTGACGGCGGCAGCGACGGCGGCCGCGCCCGCGATCCCGATGTTGGTGTCGTGGGTGACCTGGCAGGACTCCACGACATGGTCCAGGAAGGCGTCCAGCGGCTCGACGGCGAAGGCGATTCCGACCGGGGTGACGCGCATGGCCGCGCCGTTCGTCGTGCCGTGCCTGCCGGCCTCCTGAGCCGGGACACCACGGGCCACCGCGTCCAGAGCGGTCTTGGTCGACGGGCCGAGGAGATCGAAGGAACCCTTGGCCTTCATCTCCTTCTCCCATTCGAGCAGTTCATGGGCAAGGCGCAGGGGGTCGATCCGGCCGCGGCCCTCGTCGATCAGCCGGCCGACGATGACGGCCTGGTCGGTGTCGTCGGTGACGGACCCGGCCGGCATGCCCGCGCTGACCGGATTGTCGGGGCGGGCGGGCTCGAACCCGGTGAGGGTGCCGTAGACCCGGACGACGTCCTCCCTGGACATCACCTGCGTGGGCATGCCGAGAGCGTCACCGAGGGCGAGTCCGTAGTAGGCACCGAGGGCGCGGTCGAGTGGGTCGGTCACAGTCGGCCTCCTCGGCCTGAACGTACGTGCAATTCAAATCTGGCAGGGTCGAGCAGGCTGGTGACCTGCTCGATGACCGAGCCGTCGGCGGCCCGGTACACCTGGCTGAGCCGCAGAAAGGACTCGCCTGGCGAGCGGTGCAGCACGGCGGCCTCCGTCGCGTCGAGCCCGCGCACCGACACCACGCCTTCACCGGAGTCGGAGATACGGCCCGCGGCGATCAACGCCCGGCTCAGTGAGCCACCGTCGAGGCCGCGTTCGGGCAGCCCGGCCAGGCCCCCGACGGCGGGGACCCTGCTACGCTCCAGCGATACGCCCTGTCCGTCGGCGAGCCGCCTCACCCGGTCCAGAGCGATGAACGCAGTCGAATCGAGTCCCAGCTCATCGGCCAGCTCACGGTCGGTCACCTCCTCGAAGCGGAGGGTCTCGGTCTGCAGTTCCGTGTCCTGCTCGGCCAGCGCCCTGGTCCAGCCGAGGCGGTTGTCGAGCGGCGTTCCCTCGAAGGTGACGAAGGAGCCGATCCCTGCATGGGTGGAGATGAGCCCTTCCTCGCCGAGGACCTGAAGCGCCTGCCGCAGGGTGGTGCGGCTGACGCCGAAGCGCTGGGTGAGCGCGTGCTCGCCCGGGAGTCTGCTGCCGTCGGTGTGCACCCCAGCTCGGATCTCCTCGGCGAGGACGCTGGCGATGCGCTGATGTTTGTGTACCTGTCCAGGCATGTCTAGACAGTAAGTGGACAGGTCACCTCAGGTCCATAGCCGCAGAGGATTTTTTCGTGTGCCCGCGGCGCCGGGGCCACTCAGGCGGTCGTGTACCGCCATGCGGTGCGCGTGACCGGTGACTGGGCGGCGGCGCAGGACGTCGTCTCGTTGACGTTCCTGGAGGCCTGGCGGATTCGCGGGAAACTGCGGGACGAAGGGGACAGCGTGCGGCCCTGGCTGACGGGCATTGGGACCAACGTGCTGCGCAACACGTCGCGTGCGGAACGGCGGCACGACCGTGCGCTGGCCCGCATGCCGGCGAAGGAGACCGTGCCGGACTTCGCCGACGAGTTGATCGGGCGGATCGCGGATGCTGAGCAGCTTGCCGCGGCACAGTCCGTTCTGGCGCAGCTTCGCCGGTCCGAGCGCGAAGTGTTCACCCTGTGTGTGGTCCGGGCTCAGCTACTCCGAGGCCGCGCAGGCCCTGGGCGTTCCGGTGGGGACGGTCCGCTCCAGGCTGGCCCGGGCACGGTCGAGACTGCGCAAGCTTGCCGAGCAGGAGATGAAGAAGAGGCGGGCCGACCGAGGAAAGACGGAACCGGCACAACGTACCGGACAAGTACGGGGTGGTCGCACCGAAGCGGCCCGGTCGAACAAGGAGAACAAGGAGAGCAACCGATGATCTTCAATCCGTGGCGGCGGCAGGAACCGCTGGATCACACGGAGCTGGCTCGGCTACTGCCGGCACCCGGCGATCCGGTTCTCCCGGACGACCGCCAACGCCTGCTTGTGGACTTTCTGATGAACAACGTCACGCAGGACGACCACCCCGCCCGCCCCGCCCACCCACATCGCCGCCTGGCCGTCCGCCTGGCCGCCCCCGTCGCCCTGGCCGCCGCCCTGGGAGGGACCGCACTCGCCATCCACCAGACCACCCCGCACACCTCTTCCCCCGTCACCGCCACCGGCCGTGCCACCGCGGGTGGCTACCCCAAGCACATCTCCACCGTTGCCTACACCCTGAACCATGGAACCCACGGCGCCGTCACGGTGACCATCCGCGACGCCGGAGCCGACCGGCCCGACCTCACCCAGCTCCAGCATGACCTGCAGCGCATGGGCGTGGACGCTCGCGTCTACCAGGACGACCCCACCTGCCCCGTGGACAAGGGCGAAGACCCCGAACTCAGCCACAGCACGCTCAAGACCATCGACTTCCACCACCGCAACGGCGCCTTCACTGCCACCATCAACCCCGCCAAGATTCCTTCAGGAACCCACCTGGAGATCGTCTTCCCCCAGCCGCCCAGGGACTCGGCCCAGAAGGACTCCCTCGCGTTCAGCCTGCGCCAGGGCAAAGCCCCGGACTGCCGGAACATGCGGCTCTCCGAGATCCCGGCCCCCACGGCAACCACCGCCGAAGAGATCGTCCCCGACCAGCACGACTGATCCACCCGCCACCCGTTTTGGCCCCGCTCTCGGACGGGGCCATAACGGCCCTGCGAAGCGTCTCTGGAATTCTTAAGGATCCTGGGTTATCGCGTGACCCCGAAGGGTGGAAGCGGTAACGAGCGCGGACGAGTCCGGGCCGATCCTTGGGTAGAGCCCGTGTGCGGCGTCACTGGCGGTGACGCGATGCCGGCGTCTGGACTGCACCTGGCTCTTTCGAGCAGGCGCACCCTGGGATCGCCGCCCCACCGGACGCTGAACCAATCACCACAGAGGGGCCGCGATGTCGGTGGCGGGGACCGCGCGCATTTCAAGCACGCGGCAGGTATCAGGTAAAACGACAGGAGGTCCTTATGGTTACGCCCGAGTTGGATCCAGCGTCCAGCAGCTTCCCGAAGCCAATCACCGCACCGTCAGGGACCCTCCATGGCTCCCGGGAACGGCACGCGAAACCTCGTACTACAGCTGAATCACCGTCAGGGCTCCCGGACCTCGCAATACCCGCAGCAAGGAACGTGGAGCCCTCGCACGCGAGTTGGAGACGGAGCTGTACCGGTTCGACGAACTGGTACAGCAGATCCTCTACTCCCACGAGATCGGCGTCTGCAAGCCCGACCCGCGGGCCTTCGAAATGACCTGTGCCCGCCTGGGGCCGTGGGCGCGCGGGTTGGGGCTTGGGGTGGTGTGGTGTCAGGCGCCGGTGAGCCTGCGGGAGGCATCCATGAGGTGCTGGGTGGTCGTGGCGTCCAGGGTGATCGGAGTGCGCTGTTCGAAGCGGCCCGGCTTGCCCCAGTAGAGGGGGGAGTGCCAGTCGTCGCGCCGGGTGGCTTCCACGACGTTGCGTGCGGAGGTCTTGACGGAGTCGAAGACGACCGGTCCGAGGACTTTGGCGGTGGCCCGCACGTACCAGGGGGCAATGCGCAGGATGTCGGTCTTGGCGGAGCCGGCGTTGACGACGCCGGCGGCGAGGCCGGGTTCCGTGCGGGTGAGGTGGGCGGCGTAGTGGTGGTTGGCGAGTTGGACCGGCTTGCGGTCGTGGCTGAAGTCGAAGGGGGTGAACTCGGGGAACCGGGCCAAGTCGGCCTCGTCGGTCGGTGGGATCGCGGCGGTCATCATGACCACGACCGGCCGCCCGGCCTGGCGCAGGACGGGCAGGAGGAGCTGCGTGAGGTGGTAGCGGCTGAGGTAGTTGACCGCGAAGAACGGGTGGAGCCCGTCGGCCGTGCGGCTCTCCTGGAAGGTGAACACCCCGGTGGTGTGCACGAGGGCGTCGATGCGGTCGTGTTGGCCAAGGACGCGCTGGGCGGCGTCACGGACGCCGTCGTGGGTGGACAGGTCGGCGGCGAGTGAGGGGCCACGAAGTTTCCGGACAGGGACCCAATAGGGTTGTCCTGAAGAGGAAACGAGGAAGAAGTGGCGCCACCCAGTAAGTACTCGCC
>NZ_JBEOXO010000072.1:0-6894 GCF_040296605.1 Streptomyces sp. NPDC002088
CTCCGTCAAACGATCATCTCTCCGGCCTGCACGAGTACCTCGCGCCCACCCCACACCAGCACCGTGACCTGCGAAATCAGGATGAAAATCTCTCAGTGCTCGTCGCGGCGGACCCTGGGCACGGTGACGTGCGCGCCCCCGCCCTTGCCCCGGGGCTCCTCCGTCCTCCGGCCCCTCCCGTCCGGGAAGAGCTCCACGGTGATGCGCGGACACGCCTCGTCGAATTCCGCCATCTCCGGTCCGGTGTAGTTCCAGCCGACGGAATACCGGCGCAGCAGCCGAGCCGGGTCGTCCAGCAGCCGCATGTCCAGGTCGTAGGTACGGCGGCCCTGCGCGTCGTAGACCCACAGCCCGACATAGTGATCCCGCCAAGACACGAGCCGGACCTCCAGCGGAGCCTCCCGGCCCGCCGCCCGGTACACCACCACGTATGGAAGCCCGGCGGCATCCCGCTCACGGGCCTCCTCCACGGATATCGGCTGCCAGGGGACGCGCGTCTCCAGGTCCCACGCCTGCGCGTACCCCACCTCGACCACCATTGCCACTCCCCCCTCGCGTACGTATCGAGCTGCAACATAGCCGCCGCCTGTGACAACGGCCTTACCGGGCCGGGCGCGGGCTACACCCGCCCAGGCGGTCTTCCCAAAGCAGACCGTACGGCCGCGGCTGGCCAGCCCACGCCTGCGGCCTGCGGCCTGCACCGGCAACCCGAGCCGGCACCCGGCCGGACAGCCGCGCATGTCACCCTCAGTGGCCAACTGGCGTGCTCAGGGGCCACCTATCGCGCTCGGTCTCAGCTGCAGGAGACGAACAGCTCCATCCACTCCGGCGACTCCATGGCCCGGACCAGCATGCCGGTCCACTCCTCGGTGCGTGGCTGGTCCAGCACGCCGGCCAGGGCCTCGGCGTCGATTGACGTGACCGCTGTCGCCGACCAGGTAGGCGAGGAGGGCGGCGTTGTAGCCAGTGCTGGCGCCCAGTTCGAGGATGCGTCCGCCGGGGAGGGCGTGCTGGTCCAGCATGAGGGCAACCACTCCAGGCTGGGAGGCGCAGGAGATCGACGTGCCGTCGATGTCGTACTTGATGTTGACCGGGCACTCGAGATCATCCCGGGCGGCCAGCCGGTGTCACGAGGCGGGGTGACGAGCGCGATCATGGGACGGGCAGGAACCGCACCGTAGAACAGGGAGAGACGATGAATCTGCAGGAAGGCCAGCGGGTCAAGCTGGCCGCCGACCTCCGCCTGACCGACCCGATCGAGGTGGCCGGGGCAGTCATCGGGATCCTCTCCCTCGCCGCCGGCACCGAAGGAACCGTGGAACAAGTCATCGAGCACGTCCGCGAGAGCGCCGACGTCCGCGAGTACGAGCGACTGAAGTCGCTGCTCGACTCCTACGGTGACGGCATGCCCCCGCAAAGCAGGACGCAGCTCGAGCAGAAGGTCGGCGCACTGGAACCGGCGTGGACCGCCTTCCAGGAACAGGGGCCCCGCGTGACGGTACGAGTCCGCTTCGACAACGGACTCATCCTGGACGCGTCACCACCAGACATCTTCGTCCCCGCCTGAACCGACGTCCCCGTCTCTGTCCCACCGACCCGCGAGGCAACTGGCTTATGGGCAGCTCAGCAGTGATTCATGGGGTCTGATCTGGTGTTTTGTGTGGTGGACATGTCCGTGACGGATTCCGCCCCCACGGAATCTGGTTCTGATGTTGCCGCCGCGCAGCCGGGCCCCAGCCGAAGGCGCGGCCCCCGAGGGGATGACGCCCCGCCCGACTCACCAGGTCTTGCCGGCCTGCTCCCGGACCGTGCGGTTGATCCGGTTGAAGAAGTTGGTCATCGCGATCTCCAGGGTGATCGAGCCCAGTTGCTCCTCGCTGAAGTGTTCAGCGGCGGCGTCCCAGATCTCGTCGGTGACGCCCGGTGCGCCGTCCTGGAGCCGGGTGGCGGCCTCGGTCAGGGCGAGGGCCGCCCGCTCCTCCTCGGTGTAGAAGGGTGTCTCGCGCCACGCGACCACGTTGTGCAGCCGCTCCTCCGTCTCACCGGCCTGCTTCGCCGACTGGATCGTGGCGAAGACGCACGGGCTGCAACCGTTGATCTGGCTGACACGCAGATGGACCAGCGACAGCAGGTGCTTGTCGACGCCCCCGGAATGAATCGCCTTGTAGAGGTGCTGGATTGCTGTGATCACGTCGGGATTGGCCGGGCTCTTCACACGTGCTTCCATCGGTCTGACTCCTTCATCGGTGGTTCATCGGTTACCTGCGCCCTTCCGGACCCGTCATCCCCATGACGGAGCAGAGCCGAGGAAGGTAACAACATGTCCGACACCAGCCCGACGGACCCGATAGCAGAGACGTTCGAGGCCCAGCGCGACCGGTTGCGCGCGGTCGCCCACCGCATGCTCGGATCGCACGCCGACGCCGAGGACGTGGTCCAGGAGGCCTGGCTGCGGCTCTCCCGCCAGGACGCGGCGACCATCCACAACCTCGCCGGCTGGCTGACCACGGTGGTCGGCCGGATCAGCCTCGATGTCCTGCGATCGCGCCAGGCACGCCCGGAGGCGTCCTACGACGACGGTCTATCCGAGCTCGTGGTCACGCTCGACGACAATCCTGCTCCCGAGGACGATGCGGTGCTCGCCGACTCGGTCGGGCTCGCGCTCCTCGTCGTTCTGGAGTCGCTCGGGCCGAGCGAGCGGCTGGCGTTCGTGCTGCACGACCTGTTCGCGGTGTCGTTCGACGAGATCGGCCAGATCCTTGGCAAGTCCACCGCCGCCACCAAGATGCTCGCCAGCCGCGCCCGCAGGAAGGTGCAGACGATTGAGCAACCGACCGGCGTCGGACGGGAGCAGCGACAGGTAGTCCAGGCCTTCCTGGCAGCGGCTCGCCGCGGCGACTTCGAGGAGTTGCTGCGGGTACTCGACCCCGAGGTGAAACTGACCGTCGACACCCCGTCCGGCGCGGTCGTCACCCTCGGCGCCACCAAGGTCGCAGCCGGCGCGCAACTGTCCGCCAGCGCAGCCACGCAGGGGCGGGCGGTGCTCGTCAACGGCCTCCCGGGGACCATTTCCTGGCGCGAGGACGGCACCCCGCTCTCGGTCCTCGCGTTCACCGTCGTCGACGGCCGGATCACTGACATCACGGTCGTGATCGACCCGGCCAAGCTCGCGCTGATGAACCTGCCGAAACCAGCGTGAGTCCCTGCCGAGGCAGTCGACCGCGGCAAGCAGGGGCTGAAACGCTCGGGCATGACGGATGGATACGGCATGCCGCTGGGTGGTGTCCTGGCCGGGGCGAACCGCCACGACTCCCCGCTGCTCGCCCCCACCCTGGATCGTCTGGACGACCTCGGGCCGTTGCCCGACGACATCACCGTGCATCTGGACGCCGGATACGACTCGGACACCACCCGCACCCTGCTCAGCGAGCGCGGCCTGCACGGCCGGATCGCGCACAAGGGCGTGAAGGCACCGATCCAGGCAAGTCAGCGCTGGCACGTCGAACGCACTCACGCCTGGCAGAACGCCTTCCACCGCCTCGCACGCTGCTACGAACGGCGGGCCACCGTCGTCGATGCCTTCTTCGACCTCGCCGACACCGTGATCATCGTGCGCAGTCTGATCCGGCGGTCCTGGACGACCCACCGCTGGGACAACCGGCCGTGCCGACGACCGTGAACCTCCCCTATTCGCCGCGCGCGCCGTCAGCCATCTCGCGGAGCAGGTCCATGTGGCCGACATGACGAGCCGTCTCCTGGATGACGTGGCTGAGCAGCCATCGCACGGTGTACTCCTTGCCGCTGACGCTCCGCGTTGCGCGGTCGCCGGCCGTCTTGCCGGCCAGCGCCTGCTCCGACCGGAACCACTCAGCCCTGTAGGCGGCGACGATGCCGGACGGAGTGTCGCTCTCATTCAGTTGCCAGTCCGCATTGACGTCGTCTGCCTCCCACAGGGACGGCAGGTCTGATCCGCCACCGACGATCGACATCCAGAAACGCTCTACCGCTGTGAGGTGCTTGACCACTCCGGCCAGGCTCATGAACGGCGATGTCGGCAGCGGGGTGGCCGCCGCCTGGCTGGTGTCCAGGCCAGAGATCTTGTTGACAACGGTGATGCGCAGGAAAGAGAGGAACTCCCGCTGCAGACGGAGTTCGTCAACGGCCAACGTGGGCGGCCATTGGCGCTCCAGCGAATCAGCCACCGGACTTGCGTTCGACATGCGGGCAGTCTAGGGCGTGTCAGGAGTCAGGTTCGCGATGTCAGCGCAGGCACAACCCCCAAGCGATCACAGAGCGTCGTAATTCCACGATCACCAGGACCTGCGCCTGCCTTGTCCCCGGGGTGCCCCATCACGCCTATCTGCGCGACCTCTTACGCGTCGGGGTGCTTCGGCAGGGCGAGCCAGTCCGACCAGGAGATCTCGCGGCCGAGGTAGCGCGGCTGCTCGAACGGCCAGTCGGCGGCGATCCACTGCGGCACCAGCTCGTCGAGGGCCTGCTCGACCTCGCTGCCCACCAGCTCGTCCACCACCCACCAGGAGATCTCGCCGTCCGCGCCGACCCTCTCCGGTGGGTCGATGTAGACGCAGCCGAGCAGAGCTGTCTCCGCCGCGTCGAACAGCGCGTAGTTGAAAGACTGGTGTGCGGCGATCTCCTTCTCGTGCCGCAACAGGTCGGCCTGGTCGGCCTCGTAGGTCATGGTGGCCGCGGGCCAGCCCCAGGCTGGGCCGAAGATGGTCCACAGCCGCTCGCGCGAACCCATCACAGCCGGATAGTCGAGCGGGGTGTCCGCCTCCCGGATCGGCCGCAGGTGATGACTACTGCCCGGCAGCGGTACCAGGACGGGATGGACGAAGTCATCGGGGAGCCAGCTCATAGCGCCCGACCGTAGCAGCGCGCGGCCGTCCGCTCCCCTGGATTTTCCCCGTATACCGCCAGGCCCTGCTCTCATGCCGGGCAGTGCCCGCGATCACCCAGCCTGTGGAGCCGGGTGGACGAACGCCGCGTCCGGCTCGGAGGACTGGCGAACGTCCGCGTCCGCGACCTGGAGAGCGGCAAGTACATCAACGTCACGCACGCCGAGGACGCCGCTTTCTGGGAGTGGGCGATCGTTGAGGTCCTGCGGCACTCAGGCGTGCGTATAGAGGAGGCCCTGGAACTCACCCATCTCAGCATCCGGCAGTATCAACGGCCCAACGGCGAGGTCATCGCCTTGCTCGTAGTCGCTCCCTCGAAGAGCGACCGGGAACGCGTCATCCCGATGTCCGCCGAGCTGTTCGCTGTCATCGCGTCCATCGTCCGCCGCCACACTGCCGGCGGCCAGACCATCCCGCTGCTGCCCCGCTACGACCCGAAGGAACGGCAGAGCAGCCCGCCCATGCCGTTCTTGTTCCAACGCAAGATCGGGACCAAGCACGAGGTCATGTCGGACACCACCGTGGTGAACATGCTGAAGCGCCACTGCGTCGAGCTCGCCGAACAGCACCCCGGCTTCCTTGCCACCAGCTTCACGCCGCACGATTTTCGCCGACTCCTGGCCACGGAACTCGTCAACAGCGGGCTCCCGATCCACATCGGAGCAGCCCTACTCGGGCATTTGAATCTTCAAACGACTCGCGGTTATGTCGCCGTGTTCAACGAGGACGTCGTCCGGCACTACCAGGGATTTCTCGACCGGCGCCGCCAAGCCAGGCCAACCGACGAGTACCGGCCGGTCACCGAACCCGAATGGCTCGGCTTCGAGGAGCACTTCGACCAGCGCAAAGTCGAGTTGGGAGGATGTGCCCGCCCCTACTCGACACCTTGCCAGCATGAGCACGCCTGTCTGAGATGTCCCATGATCAACATTAACCCGAAGATGCTGCCCCGCCTCGACGAGATCGAAGTCGACCTTCTAACCCGCCGGGCCCGAGCCGAAGCAGAGGGGTGGCTCGGTGAGATCGAAGGAATCGACCTCACCTTGTCTTTCCTGCGCCAGAAGCGGGACCAGACCCGTCGACTCGCCAGGGTCGCACCGGTCGACCTTGGCATACCCGGCATCTCGCAGCGATCAGCGGCCAGGCGAGAATGAGCGGATGTATTGCCTGCAGGCGGTCATCGCCACCGAATCCTCCGCGAGTTGGCCGGCTCCATCACAGAGGCGTGCATCGTTCCTCTCGGTCAACACCTCTGGCTCTTGCCGATGACCGGCGCACTGTTCGATGCGGTCACGGCCGCCGGAGCACCCGAACTCGACGGGTTCTGGAAGGCGCCAGCAGGCTTTGATCGTCTGCTGACCGCGTACTCGGAGACAGGACCGGTGGCCTACGTCGAGGCCGAGTACTTCGGCGGGGCAGGGACTCAGACCGCGCAGGTCTGGGATGCCGGGAAGATAGTCCTTGGCCCATTGCGCCTGGCCGAAGGGGAGCCCTCGCCGACGAGCGGCACTCCGATCTCTCAGGCACTGCGGCGACTCGGCGCTGCCAAGGGCAATCACATCGACGAGTTCTCCGCAGTCGGACTCGGCCGCCACCGCGACACAGACGACTGGCTCTAGCCCACGAACCGGTCAAGGCCCGACGAGCACACCACTCGACTTGGTGCGGGGAAGGAGCGTAAGTGCTACGGACCGACCAGCAGTGCGGCCAATTCGCCTCGGCTGCTCGACTGGTGCAGATCACTGACTTGGCCGTCACCGACTTCGACGACCCGCCACACCCCGTCCGAGCGAAGGGCCACGTCGGTTGTGACGAACCGGCATCCTAGGCGCCGCACTGCAGGCCCGATGTGATCAAGGTCGGGCACCAGCCCGCGCTCAAACGGGCTATCCGGATGGGGCGTCAGCAGCCTGGGTTCACCATCGAGCCACCAGACGCGCACTTCAGCCGCGACGGACTCAAGCCGCGAGAACGCCTC
>NZ_JBEOXO010000073.1:0-6621 GCF_040296605.1 Streptomyces sp. NPDC002088
GCGTGTTTCACAGGCGAACGCCTGTGAAACACGCGGTCACCCGACAACAGCCCCGCTATCGGGGCCTCTGCACGGAGAACTCGTTGCCGTCGGGGTCGAGCATCAGCACCCGGACGCTGTCGCCCTCGCCGATGTCGGCGCGCGTCGCGCCGAGCGAGATCAGGCGGTCGACCTCCGCCTCCCAGTCGGCGTCGGCGGGGAGCGCCAGCTCGAAGTACAGTCTGTTCGTGCCCGTCTTCGGCGCCACCGGAGGACCACCCCACGTGATCTTCGTACCGCCGTTCGGCGATTGGATCGCGGTCTCCTGGTCCTGGTCCCAGACCAGCGGCCACCGCAGCGCCTTGCTCCAGAAGTAACCGACCTCCTGCGTACCGTCGCAGGCCAGCGCTCCGACGAAGCCGGTGTCGGCGAGGAACTTGTTGCCCGCCTCGATTACACAGAACTCGTTGCCGTCTGGATCGGCGAGCACCACATGCCCCTCTTCCGGGAGTTGGCCCACGTCGATGTGTTTCCCGCCGAGTTCCAGCGCCCTGGCCACCGTCTGCTGCTGATCATCCGGGGAGGTGCTCGTCAGGTCGAAGTGCGCCCGGTTCTGGCCGATCTTCGGCTCCTGGCTCGGCAGGAAACGGATGCGGAACCCGGCGGTATCAGGGGGAAGGATCGCGACGTCGTCGTCCGGACCGTCGGCCAACTCCCAGCCCAGGACCCCGGACCAGAACCGCGCTAGGCCCGACGGCCGGGTGGCATTGAAGCAGATCGCGAACAGTTGGCTGGTCATACCCCGTGCATCTCCGATCCACTGACGGTCGATAGGGCGCCTCGCCCTCTCCGCGAGCGCAGCCTAGGGGTGGCCGTGCGGCACCCGCATCCGAGTTTCCGTCGCGGGGGAGCCCGGTCCCCCGCAAGATGACGATCGTGCGGAACGGCACCGTCGTCCACGGCACCGGCTGAGCCAGCCTGTCGGCTGTGAAATGATCTTGATGTGGGTAGTGTGATCACTGCGTCGGAGCTGTCCTGGACAGCCCCGTTGACCGGTCTGAGTCCACGGTTGTTCGGCAAGCTGGTGACCGTGCTGCGCAGTGAGGGCGCTGATGCGACGCGGCGGGGCAGGCCCTGGGGCCTGCCGCTGGAGGACCGGGGCCTGCTGGTCGCCGCGTACTGGCGGACGAACCTGACCTTGCGGCAACTCGCACCTCTGTTCGGCGTATCGAAGTCCGCCGTCGGCCGGATCATCGATGACGTCGGCCCGCGCCTGGCGCTGGAGCAGCGGCGCCGCTACCGCAAGGACACCGCGCTGATCGTGGACGGCATAGTGCGGGTGGCCTCGGCGTGCCGGTCGGCGGGTACGCCGAAGGCGGCGCTCTGCAGCGCGGTGAGCTCGGACACGCCCGGGTAGCGGACGCCGTCGAAGGTGACGGGGCCACTCCGGGACGCCCAGACTCGCGTAGTACGAGACCACGCACTTACTCACACCGGCAGCCCGGGCGGCGTCCATGAACACGGCCATCATCACGGCGCTGTCCTCCCCCTGTCGGATCAGCCAGCTGACGGGTCCCACCTCGCGGACGTCGAGTTGCGGTATGACGTCCACGAGGGCTTGCAGGTGAAGGCGGGCCACGGTGGAAAGAGCCGGGGTTGTCCGATCCCGGCCCGGGGACACCGGGGAGGCGCCCTGTCGCGGCCGGTGGACCGGGGTCCCGGCGCAGGAGGCACTTGAGGGCCGCCCCTTGCCGGGGCGGCCCTCAGGACAGGCCGGTCCGGGCCGTTGTGGCAGCGGGCGCCAGCCCTTTGCCGTGCCTAGTGGCCGTCGTAATCTTCCTGCCCTTTGGCCATGGTCCCGGCCTGGGAGCCGTGGTAGGTCTTTGTGACCGTGAGGTTAGTGCTCAGGGCCGAGCTTCTCGGGATTCTCGCAGCCGGGACGTCAGTTTGCGGACATGCCTGCGTCGATCTTGTGCTCCGCGCCTGTGATGTATGACGACTCATCGGATGCCAGGAACAGCACCAGCGAGGACACTTCGTCCGCTTCCGCGAGCCGTCCGAGGGAGATCTGTGCCAGCGCGTCGCCACCGCTCTCGTCGGTCGCCTCGACCATCATCGGTGTGTTGATGAAGCCCGGGTGCACGGAGTTCACGCGGATGTTGTCGCGCCCGTATTCCTGTGCGGTGGCCTTCGTCATTCCCCGGCTCGCGAACTTGCTCGCGACGTATGCAAGGCTCGGGAACCCGTAGTTCGCGCGCAGTCCCGCCAGCGACGAGATGTTCACGATCGACCCTATGCCCGCACGCTGCATCGACGGGATGACCGACTTCATGCCGAGGAACTGCGAGTGCTGATTGATGGCACAAACCCTGAGGTAGTCGTCCTCCTCGAGGTCCGCCGTCTTGGCGATCGGTCCCAGGATGCCCGCGTTGTTCACGAGCACGGTGACGTTGCCGAACGCCGCTTCGGTTTCATCGACGACGCGCTTCCAGTCGTCGAGCTTCGTGACGTCCTGCACCGTGTACCGCGCGTTGTCGCCGAGCTCCTTGGCGAGCTCGCGGATGGCGTCCTCGTTGACGTCCGTGAGGGTGACCTTCGCCCCCTCTTTGATGAAGCGGCGTGCGTGCGAGGCACCCATGCCCCGTCCCGCGCCAGTGATGATCGCGACCTTGCTGTCCAGACGACCCATGAGGAGGACTCCTTCGTCCATGCGGAGTATCCGACTTTCGGAACTCGGTCCCAAAAATACACTCCGCGTCGCGCAGTCCGCCGGTCAGCCCCGCGATGTGCCGTCGAGGACCGCCTGGAACGCGTCGGTGACCGGACGCAGTGCGTCGTCCAGCTCGTCGATGTCGACCGCCTCGTCCGCCGCGGCCCACCGCCTGAGCATCGCGACGTAGGCCGCCTGCACGGCCCCGCCGATCGCGGCCGGAACCGGAGCGCTCGCATCGAGCCCTGTGCGCTCCCCTACGTACCCGCTCACCAGCTCGGCCCACATACGCCAATGCGCAGCAGTCTCCGCGACGAGCGCGGCGTCCCGGTCGAGCACCCGGAAGCGATCGAGCCACGATTCCGGTGCCGCCGCCTGGGACAGGCGCGTCGACTGGACAACCGCCGATCGCACGGCCGCCATGACGGGCGCGTCGTCGGCGTCATGGAGTGCTGATCGCAGTCGTTCGACGGCACGGTCGAACTCGCCCCACACGATCCCCGCCTTCGAGCCGAAGTAGCGGAACAGCGTCGAGCGCCCGACACCGCCCGCGGTCATGATGGCCTGCAGCGTCGTTGCCTCGTAGCCGTCACGGAGCAGGAGCTCGAAGGCGATCTCCTCGAGCGCCTGGCGGGACGAGGCCGGTGGTCGCCCGCGGCGAGGATGGGAGGTAGTCATGATCCGAGCGTAGGGCAGAGTATTTTTGGGACGAGGTTCCAGTATGGTTCCGGGGGCCGATCACACACGCGGCTCATCACACCGGCTACCCGCCGGGAGACAAGTGTTCAAGGAGCAGACGATGCGCGCATGGCAGTTCACCGAAGTCGGAGCACCCCTCACCCTGAACGAGGTGCCGACACCGACGCCGGCCGCGGACGAACTCGTCGTGCACGTCCGCGCCGCTGGGCTCTGCCACAGCGACGTCGGGTTTCTCGACGGCACACTGACGCCCCTGCTGCCGTTCCGTCCGATCACGCTCGGTCATGAGATCGCGGGCGTCGTCTCCGCCGTGGGATCGGACGTCACCCAGTTCACCGTCGGTCAGAAGGTCGTCATCCCCGCGGCCATCGAAGGACCGGGCACATCGAAGAATGGCGGGTTCGCGGACGAGGTCGTCGTCCTCGAACGACTCGTCGTCGCGCTGCCGGAGGGGGTGCCGTTCGACCAGGCGGCAGCCGCCACTGACGCAGGTCTCACCTCGTACCATGCGGTCTCTGTCCAGGGGAAGGTTTCCGCCGGCTCCCGGGTCGGGATCATCGGCCTCGGCGGGCTCGGCTTGCTCGGCGCGCAGGCTGCGCGCGCACTCGGCGCCACGCTGTTCGTCGCCGAGAAAAACGAGCGCGTTCACGACTTGGCACACTCACTCGGCGCCGAGAAGGTCGCCAACGACATCACCGACTTCGCCGGCGCGGGCCTCGACGTGGTCATCGACTTCGCCGGCTTCGGGACGACCACCGACGGCGCGATCCACTCCGTCCGCCGGGGCGGCCGGATCGTCCAGGTGGGCCTCGGCCGCGCCCGAGCCGAGATCGACCTACAGGCGCTCACCCTCAACGAGGTCGAACTCGTCGGCTCGCAGGCCGGAACGAAGGAGGACTGCGCAGCGGTGCTGGACCTCGTCGCCGAAGGCAAGCTGTCCTCGCACATCACCGGAATCGGGTTCGACGAGATCGCCGACGGGATCGGCCGGCTCGAGCGCGGCGAAGTCATCGGGCGGCTGGTCGCCACGTTCGGATGACTTCAGCTCGTTGAGTCCCGCTGGTCATCGACGCCGCGAGCTGACGCCGAGCGGGGACTGGCGGCGTGGCTCGGTCATGGGGTGATTCGGGTGAGCGGTTGACGTCAGGCGGGTTGGGCGGGCCGGGGTCGGTTGACGGAGTGTGCTGCGGTACGCGTTCGAGGTGGCTCAGGCCCCTGTCGGTGTCGGCGAGTCTCAGGAGCCGGTCCCGCTGTTGCCTTCGCACCGACTCCGAGCGGAAGCTCGAGATGCTGGCGAGTACCTCGGTGAAGCTTTGGGTCACCGCCCCGAGCAGGCTGGGCAACAGGATGAGGACCGCGAACCACCACGGGGTATCGCTGATCGCCGTCAGGCCTGCGGCGGCGAGGCCGCTGAAGGCGTCAGGGCTGCGGGGTGCGGTCATGGTCGGAGCTCCAGGAGGCGAGGCGGCACGGCAGGGGTTTTTCACCCCTTGGTGCACCGGGTGGGGGGCAGGACAGCAGCAGGGCAGGAATCCGTTGGCGACGACTGTGGCGGGGCGGGGGGCTAGCTGCGCCGCCGAGGCCGTCGAGATCCTTCAGCGCGTGGGCCTCGGTGACAGAGTCGACGCGTGCCCTGGGCAGCTCTCAGGCGGTCAACGGCAGCGCGTCGCCATCGCGCGGGCCGTCGCGATGAAGCCCCTGTTCCTGCTCTTTGACGAGCCGACGTCGGCGCTCGACCCCGAGTTCGTCGGGGAGGTACTGCGCGTGATGAGCGACCTGGCGTGCGACGGCATGACCATGCTCGTCGTCACACACGAGATCGCGTTCGCCCGAGAGGTCGCTGATCGGATTGTATTCTTGGCCGACGTCGGCATCGTCGAGGAAGGCACGGTCGAGCAGGTGATAGGGCCCCCGCGCGAATTGCGTACCCGACAGTTCCTCCAGCGGGTGCTCGCGTGACGGCAGAACTCGACGACTACCTCGCCTCCTTCGCCGAGCCGACCGGATACCTTAACTTCGGCAGCTACGGACCACCGTCGCGCGCGGTCGTGGAGACGATCGGCCGGCTCACGGCCGAGGCGAGCGCCGGTGTTCCCTCGGCGGGACTGCATGCGGAGGACGAGAATGCTCTCGCGGCAGTCTCGCGCCTTACCGGGTTCGACCGTAGCGCGGTGGTGCTGACGCCCAGCACGTCGCTCGGCCTCCTCCAGATTGCCTTCGGCCTGCCGCGCGGCGCGGTGCTCGTCAGTGGTGCGGAGTTCCCCTCGAACCTGTATGCGTGGTGGCGAGCACAGGATGCAGGGCTCACCACCGTGCGCATTCTGCCTGCCGTGCCCGGAAACGAGCTCGCGCCGGTAACGCCCGAACGCGTGGCAGCCTCCCTCACGCCGGACACCGTCGCAGTGGCGGTCAGCGCGGTCGACTTCCGCACCGGGGTTCGCGCCGACCTGGCCGGCATCCGTTCGGCGATCGGCGACCGCCTCCTCGTGGTCGACGGTATCCAGGGATTCGGTGTCGTCGACGCCGACTGGACCCTGGCCGACGCGCTCGTCGTCGGCGGTCAGAAGTGGCTCAGAGCGGGATGGGGCACGGGCTTCGTGGCACTGTCCCCCCGGGGCCTTGGGCGCCTCCGGCCAATTCTTGGTGGCTGGACCGGTGTCGAAAGGCCCTCGCACTACGACGGCGTGCCCCACGAGCTGCTCCCCGGCGCACAGCGTTTCTCGATGACCAACGGATCGCCGTTCGCATCCGGCGCGCTCGCGACGGCGCTCGCACAGCTGGAATCGGTCGGGATCGCCACCGTCCAGCGTCGCATCGAGGACACGGCGACCGCCTTCATCGACCGACTCCTCGCTGCAGGCATGCCGGTGCTGTCGCCCGTTGCACCGCATGAACGCGCGGGTCTTGTCGTGGTGGGCATTCCGCACGGCGACGCCCCGGCTGTCCACGAACGGCTCGACGCAGCGGGCGTGACCGCAACCGTGCACGGGGACGACCGCATACGTTTCAGCATTCACGCCACCACCACGCCGGCTGCACTCGACGCGGCCCTAACCGTTCTGGCAGAACCCTCATGACCCTCTCCGCCATCGACGTTCCGTGCACACCGACGCCGCCACCACCGCGGTCGGCGCGTACGTAGCTGGCGGAAACGCGAACCGGCCGGCCGCCCGTGCGGTCGCTGCCGTCACAGCGTCTTAGGTGGCGGCTGCGATGTGCCACAGTGGGGCTGG
>NZ_JBEOXO010000074.1:0-6524 GCF_040296605.1 Streptomyces sp. NPDC002088
GCGCCACCACCTCCCGCGGCGACATCACCGCCCGCAGCCTCTGACCCGCCGGCCCAGCCGCAGCCGAGCGCGCACCAGGGGGCGGTGGCCGACGGCGCTGCGCAACCGGTGCCGACCAGACTGCACAGCCTGCCGTCGCGGGGCGGTGGGCTGCGCAACGCCGTGACCTGCAATGGTCGGGGCACTGTGCGGGCCTGCGCAATACCCCAGTCGCGGGTTGTAGAGTGCATCCAGCCCACTCTCCTGCCGGGCCGAGTACAGGGAGCCACACGGGTGCGGGCGGGCCATGCTGGAGCAACTCCGTCGTCGCTACTGCCATGACTGCGACGTTGGGCAGGAAGCCGGCCGTTGCGAGGTCTGCCGTCCCCGCCATCACCCGCGTCAGAGTCCGGCTGGCTGCTACCAGGATGGAGGCAGGGTCAGTCCGGCCGGCAGGGGCCCGCTCGACGGCAGATGGTCCGGAGTAGTGCCAGCAGCTCCCGAGAAGTCGACCGTGCCGCTGGTGAACCTCGCGACGCTGAAGTGGACCGTGCTGCCGGTGAACTCCGTGCCGCTGAAGTGGACTGTGCCGCTGGTGAACTCCGCGTGGGCGAAGGAGACCGTGCCGCCGGTGATCGCGACATCCGAGAGGTCCATGCCGTCGAACACCGCGTCGGTGAAGTCGAAGTCGTGTCCCTGCGAGGAGTGTGGAACCTCGGGCGGCAGGCGCAGATGATCGCGGATGAGCCGGATGACGGTATGCCAGACCTGCCGCAGTGCCAGGTAGGAAGGAGTGCCGGGCGTCGGTGTCGCCCGCGGGCACGTCCGACTCTGCGGTGTAGGGAAGGCGCAAGTAAGTACATCTTTCCGAACTTGGGCACGCAGGTCAGGGGGACCGCGGTGGCAGGCGCCAGCTCCTCTGCTGCGGGCCGCACCCCTCGGCAAAGTGAACGTTAGACCGGCATGAAGATCATCGCGCGGCCAATCGCCGTATCCGCTGTCCTTGCCGGTGCCGTACTCGGGCTGTCGGCGTTGCCTGCTCAGGCCGCCGACAGCCCGACCATCAGCAGCCGTACAACTGCCGTCTCGGAAGACCCCACCGACCAGAAGGACAATGGCTCTCTCGTCGGATCACTTTTTCGACGCTTCCTACAGCTTGTTCGACGTCCTCAAGTTCCCCAAGTCCGAGTAACAGGCTGCCGCGGCCCGACTCACCAGCCGCCAGCCTCACGGGGCTGGCGGCTGCGGTTGGTGCAGAGATGGGCAGGGCGAGGAAGTCGCCGACGGGTCAGGAAGTGAGTACCCCGGAGCGGGTCAGGTAGAGGGCCGACGGCGTCGATCCGGTACCGGTCGGCGGCATCGAGTAGCAAGTCCTCGGGCTGGGTGCGGGCGGGCAGGGCCTCCAGGGCCCCGTGCGCAGCGCCGTCTCGCAGTGTGCCCGCGTGGTCAGCGCGTACGTCGTACCAGGGGTCGGATTCCCGCACCACCCGAGCCGGAACCGTGCGAGCGGTGAGGGCAGCCTCGCACCGGGCAACCCGGCCTCCGCTACAACGACGTCCCACCCCGGCCGGCAGTCCACCACCAGACCCCGCCCGTCCTAGAACCGAGCGAAGTAGTCCGGAGCGTGCGAGATCCGCTTGCCCCGCTCGTCCTTCCAGAAAGCCACAATGGCTGCGACAGCAGACCCGTGACCTGCGGCGTGAAGTCGAGCAGAATCGCGTGATCGCGCTCCAGCCAGGACTCGAACCCCACATGCCCACCGGTAGTCGCTGACCAGTACAGGCCCGGGAAGTGACGCGGCCCACGATGGGAAGGAAACCCGCGCACCGGCAGCCCCGCCTCGAACATCACGGACGACGCCGCATCGGCCAATGGAAACCGGTGTTCCCCCTCCGTATCCCGCCAGCCGATCTCGAAACCGTCGATGTTCGATGGCACCACTCCGACCATCTCGTGCACATCCATGGAGATCAGGTTGCAGATCCGCAGGGAACAGACAGGTCGAACGGGACTACGTAAAACCATCATCTGAGTGATCAAGCCACAGAGTGCGAATAGCCGTCAGATGATCAGGAAGAGCTTGGTCCTGAGTGGCTGGTTCAGGCTGTGCGTCGACCTGGGCCGCCGTAGGGTGCCGGGCCGTGACAGTTTCTTCGGTTGGGGCGCCGCTGTGGCGCGACCGGCAGTTCGTCCTGCTCGTCTGCGCACGGGTCATTTCGGTCCTGGGTAACGGCTTTGCGCGGGTGGCGCTGGCGTTCGCCGTGCTTGCTCTGCCGGGAGCCAATGCAGGTCGATTGTCCCTGGTGCTGGCCTGCCAGGCGTTGCCCCAGCTGGTGTTCATCCTCGCGGGCGGGGTGATCGCGGACCGCATCTCACGGTCGAGACTAATGGTCCTGGCCGATGCGCTGGGGGCTGGGGCCTATGCGGGTCTGGCCGCCATGGTGCTGACCGGTCATGCACCGCTGGCGGCGGTGTGCCTGCTGGCGGTGGCGGCCGGAACGGCGACGGCTCTGTTCGCCCCTGCGATGGAGGGCCTCGTGCCGTTGATCGTGCCTGCAGACCGCTTGCAGCGGGCCAACGGGCTGCTGCGGGTCGGCACCAACAGCTCCCTACTGCTCGGCCTGGCGGTGTCCGGGGTCACCGTGGCACTGGTGGGCGCCGGCTGGGCACTCGCACTCAACGCGGCGTCCTTCGTCGTCAGCGCGGCGCTGACGGCCCAACTGCGGGTGGTTGCGCGGCCGCGCAAGAAGGCGTCGGGCTGGACTGACCTCCGAGAGGGGTGGCAGGAGTTCGCTTCCCGGCAGTGGTTGTGGGTCGTCGTTGCTCAGTACGCGGTCGTCGTCGCCGCGCTCAACGCCAACGTTGGCGTCCTGGGCCCGCTGACGGCCAAACAGCACCTCGGCGGGGTGCGGGCGTGGTCGGTCATCGTGGCCGCGCAGGCTGCAGGCACGATCGCAGGTGCGGGCCTTGCCGTCCGCGTGCGGGTCGACCGACCCATCTTCGTGGCGGTGCTGTGCACGTTTCCGGCCGCTGTACCGATCGCTCTGCTCAGCACCGAAGCCCCCGTGTGGCTGATCGCCGCAGCCATGTTCGGTGCCGGTATCTCGAGCGATGTCTTCAACGTGCTGTGGGCCACCACCATCCACCGGGAGATCCCAGATCGGGTCCTGTCCCGCGTGAGTTCCTACGACTGGTTCGGTTCCCTGGCCTTCGCCCCGCTCGGGCTACTCGTCGCAGGCCCGATCGCCGCGGCCGTGGGTACCAGCCGGGCCCTGGCCGGCTGTGCCGCCCTGGTCGTCCTGGCCACCGCGGTGGCCCTGCTCTCGCCGCAGGTACGCACCCTGCGCACTCGGCCGCGCTGCGCCATCCCGGAGAGACGGGGCCAGGTCGCCGCCCACTGGAAGAAGATCGTGCGCCTCGCCTTTCCCGGCAGGCGCTGACAGGCGAATACCGACACGCGCCAAGGTGGCGTTAGGCGGGCTGCGGGGCGGGCGTTGTCGGGGCGGCCGCGACCTTGCGGGTCTCGTGCATTATCAGCAGGCCGTTGACCACCATCAGTGTCGCGGTCAGGCAGTGGACGCCGAGCGCGGTGGCCACGGAGCCGTGGTGGGCCAGCACGGTGGTCATGTCGCCGTACGCGGCGAGAGCCTCCACCAGCAGCGCCCAGCCCAGTGCCCGGCGGTGGCCCGTCACCAGCAGGATGCCCAGGACCAGGGCCAGGACGACGTCGCGGATTCCCTTGATGATCAGGAAGCCGTCGCCGTCGCCGGACGGCCAGCTCGGCAGGCCGAAGCCCGGCGCTGTCGTCTCCGGGCTCAGGATGAACTCCGCCCCGAACCAGAGGATGAAGAGGATGAAGGCGGCGGCCAGGACGGTGTTGATCTTCTTCAGCGACATTGTTCTTCTCCTTGCAGCTTGGTGAGCTTCGTGGAGCTTGCTGAGTCGAGTGGAGCCTGATCAGGCCGCGCGGACGCGGCTGATCGAGGGGCGTAGTTTGTCGGGATCGCCGTTGTGGGATCTGAGCGGCAGCTGCATTCCCGGATGTCGGGATTTCGGTGGCCAGCTGCCGCCCGGGGAGTGGGGATTGTGCGCCACGGGCGCGGTGTCGGCCCGCGGGCTCAGGTGAGGGCGGCGACGAGCAGGGTGAAGGCGGCGATGATGACGGCGACGCGGACGTAGTGGTAGCGGTCCCAGCGGTTCATCTGCTCCTTCCAGTCGGCGGGCCGGTTGTCAGGGGTCCACGTCTTGTTCCGGTTGTTGATCGGGACGAGCAGCAGGAGCGACATGATCACGCTGAGGGCCAGCAGCGCGCCGGCGGTGATGACGAGGCCGGTGCCGTGGTGGTGCCATCCTGCGATGGCCCAGACCGCGACGAGGATGAGAGAGCCGATGTACCAGACCGGCATCACGGCGCCGAGCATCCGACCTCCGTGGGCGTGGCCGAGTTGGCCACTGTCCTCGGGGAGGGCGTTGAGGATCGGGTTGATGACGAAGGCGACGGAGAACTCCACCCCCACCATCACGCCGACGATCACGGTGGTGACGACCTCGAGTGCGTGGAACATGATGCCCCCCTGGTATCTAGTGTTGCTAGCTGATGAGGCAACGCTAGTACTGCTGCCGCTTGATTGTCTAGCGGTGCTAGGATCGAATCATGTCGGTACAGGAACGCAAGCAGCGTGAACGGGCGGAGCGCGAGCGCCTCATCGTGGCAACGGCCCGCGAACTCGCCGAGCAGCAGGGCTGGGACGCGGTCACCACCCGCCGGCTCGCCGAGCGCATCGAATACAGCCAGCCCGTCCTCTACAGCCACTTCCGCGGCAAGCGCGAGATCATCGGCGCCGTCGCCCTCGAAGGCGCCGCGGAGATGGCCGCGGCCGTGCGTGCCGCGACCTCCGCCGCGGACGGCCCGCGCGAGCGGGTCGCCGCCCTCGCCCGCGCCTACCTCGACTTCGCCGCACGCAACCCGGCAGTCTACGACGCCTTGTTCCAGCTCGACGGCGGCCTGGCGTACGCGCAGGAGGACACCCCGGAGCCGCTGAAGGACGCCTTCGCCGCGCTGCTGGAGAGCCTGGGCGAGGTCGCCGGGGACGGCGTCCACCCGGGGCTGTTCACCGAGGTGTTCTGGGCGTCCCTGCACGGCCTTGCGACCCTGACCCGGGCGGGACGGCTGCTGCCGGAGGACGCCGAGCAGAGGGTGGAGCTACTGGTGGACCGGCTCGCCGTGGTCTGACACACCGTCCCGGCGGGCACGCAGCCGGGGCCCTCGGGCCCCCGCCGCTGCCTACCTGCGGCAACCTTCCGGTCACTCGCGTCGCGTCCACACGGCGCAGCCGCAGATCGCCGGGCCCCGTACCCCAGACGGGCACCCGCCCCGCAAGCTGCGATGCTCATTGATCACGACCCAATACGCGCCCTAGGTGGCACCGGTTTCGTTCCGTAGCACCCGCTGTGCCACGCCTGGGCGATACCGTGAGAACGCACGCCACATGACGTCCTAGGGGAGCCCTCGATGAGCCAGGAGCCGGCCGCCGCGCCCGACCGCCAGCCACTCGATGAGACCGCCGCTGAATCGGTCCGCAAGTACGCGGCTGACCAGCGCGCCAAGGTTGACGTCCTCGCCTCCGTCCTGGAGGACATCGCCGCGAACGGCTACCCGGTCCCGGAGTCCGGTGTGCTGTGGGAAGAGGCCCGCGACGCGCACCTCGCACGCCTCGTCGGCGAGCAGCCCCGTGTCGCCTGACCACGGTGCGCGGCGCTCGCGCGTCATCCTCGTGGAGCCTGCGCTCACCCAGCTGTCGAAGCTGACCGCGTCCGAGACGCACCGCCTGGACCGTGCGATCGTGGCGATCAGCGTCAACCCGAACCTCGGCACCGAGGTGCCCGGCACCCTGCTGCGCGACTACGTCGATGAGATCGACGGCGTACGGGTGATCTACTACGTGACCGCCCTGGGGTCGATCACCATCGTGGCGTACGTCGAAGCCTGAGCACTAAAACAGCAGCGCCCCGGATCCGGGTAGGTCCGGGTCGCTGACATGACGGCGGGCGGGAGCACCCCCGCGTCGGCGGGGAGGACGACAGATCAACGCGGGGCTTCGAAGGGGACGGCGGAACACCCCCGCGTCGGCGGGGAGGACGTGATCGGCCACCTGGCTTCGGTGACCTGCAGTGGAACACTCCCTGCGTCGGCCACGTGGGAAGCGCCCCATCGGTCGTATTCCGGAGAAACGGACCGGAAGCAATCCCGGCACCGAGCTGCGGGCCTACTCAGCGGATCGGTTACTGTCCGTCGCAGTATTGCCTCGGACAGGCGCTCAGTCGGTGAGATCACTGGTTTCGGACGGTCCATCTGATGCGCCGTGGTCGACGAGGCGCAGGAGCTTTGGGCTGGCATGTCGGAGGCGGCCAGTAGCGTCTCTAGAACTCTGTGTGTGCCTGTGGTTTCCAGGCTTTTCGGGCGCGGCGTGGCCGTGTGCGGTCGCTGTCCGGTGGTCCGAACCTCGGGGTGAGGGGATGGACTTCGGTGGCGTGCAGGTGGTGGA
>NZ_JBEOXO010000075.1:0-6518 GCF_040296605.1 Streptomyces sp. NPDC002088
CCTCCATGCGAAGTCCACGCCGAGTACGAGAAGTTGCGAATCGCCGCGTGAAATAGACGGTCAGACAACTGTCTGGAAAACGCGAGGCCCCTCAGAGGAAGGACGCCCGGTCGCCGGCGGTGCCGAACGAGGCGAGGGCGGCCTCACCCTTGCGCGGGTCACGGCCCAGCAGGACGAGCCGGTGGCCGTCGGCCAGGAGGTCGCAGGCGGCCTGGAGGCCGATGCCGGGCTGTTGCCGCCGGCGATGAGGATGGTCTTCATGATGCTCGGCGCCTTCAGAGCGCCGAGCATGCGCTGGGAGACGGCACCGAGCTGACGCTGCTGCGCTTTGGTCAGCGGGTCGAAGACCAGACGGCGCACCGCGTCGACATGGCAGGACCTGCATGCGGGTGCCGGCGCGGCAGCCGCCCGCCAGCACGGGCGCGACCGCGTCCGCGAGGCCCTCTGGAGTGTCGCCGTAGCGCAGCCAGCAGTCGCCCTGCTCGATCGCGGTCTTCTGCGCGACCCCGGAGGCGCCGCTGATGTAGATGTACGGGCGACCGCCGTCCTTGTAGCCGAGGCCGAGCTGCGCCTCGTTGACGCGGTAGTGCTTGCCATGGTGGGTGACGGGCTTTTCGCCCTTCCAGAAGCGGTGCAGCACGTCAAGGAATTCGCCGGAGCGCTCATAGCGCTCGTCGTGCGCCAAATAGTCGCCGTAATAAGACGCTGTCTCACGTGGCGTGATGTCTGTGCGGCATGATGCCGGTCGTGGGTGCTGATCTGTCACAGCGGCTGGTTCCTGATGAACTGTGGGAGCTGGTCGCCCCGTTACTGCCGTCGTTCGCTGCTCGTCCGCAGGGCGGCGGGACCGCTCCGTGTGATGAGCGGGCCGTGTTCACTGCCGTGGTGTACGTGCTGACCAGCGGTTGCGCCTGGCGGCGTCTGCCGCCGACGTTCGGCATGTCTCCCGCGACGGCGCATCGCCGGTTCGCAGTGTGCACCGAGGCGGGCCTGTGGCGCCGACTGCACCGGGCGGTGTTGGACGAACTCGGCGCCAGGGGCGAGGTTGACTGGACCTCGGCGATCATTGACGCGGCCTCTGTCCGGGCGAAAAGGGGGCACCCTGACCGGGCCGAATCCGGTTGATCGCAGGGTTGATCGCAGCAAGAAGGGCAGCAAACTGCACGTCCTGTCCGACGCCCAGGGCATCCCGCTGGCCGTTGCGGTGTCCGGGGCGAACCTGCACGACAGCCAGGCGTTCAAGCCGCTGATCCTGGCGATACCTGCCGTCCGCTCCAGGCGCGGACCGCGCCGGCGGCGACCGGTCAAGGTACGCGCTGACAAGGCGTACTTCTCCGCCGACCACGTCGCCTGGCTCCGCAGCCGAGGCTTGATCCCGCGGATCGCCCGCCCGGGAATCGAGTCCGGCGAGCGGCTCGGGCGGCACCGCTGGAAGATCGAACGGTCGATCGCCTGGCTGTTCGGCTACCGCCGACTCACCGTGCGATACGAGCGAAAGGGCTCTCACTTCCTTGCCTCCCTCGGCCTCGCAGCTGCCCTGACCTGCTACAAGAAGCTCGCGAAAATCACCACGTGAGACAGCCTCTTAGTGCGTTGTGTCAAACGGAACCCCCGCTCGATGAACAGGGGTTTCTCCGTGCTCGAAGCGTGATCGCCGTCATGCCCGTTTCCCGATTTGGGAAACGGGCACAGCTGCGTCAGTTGGCGACGCCAGCGGCAGTTTGTCATGTGCCGAGGTGGGGGGTGAGTGCGTCGCCGACGGTGGAGGCAGTGGCCTCTGGGTCCAGCGAGTTCAGGAGGGAATGGGCGTAAAGGCGAACCGAGGCTTCGAGGAGTTCTGCGTAAGCCTCGATAGCGGCGCGGAAACGTTGGCGGGAGGCGAAGGCCATGACGAGGGCGATCGGAGCGGCGGGCCACCAGATCGGGGTCAGAGCGGCGTACAGGACCGTCCAGGCAGCCAGCCCCGAAGCTTGCGAGAGTACGGTGCGTGCTGCGGTGATCTGGGTGCGGACGTCCTCGGGAAGGTGGAGCCACAGGACGGGCCAGACCTGGGAGAAGGTGAGGTGAAGGTCGCCTTCGAGTCGGACGGCCACCGCGTTCATCCGGTCCCCTGACCAGGTTGGGCGTTCAGGGGGTGCGATGGAGATCGCTCGCATCTCGCGGAACGCCGCGTGCCGGGGTGCCGGGTGGACTGGCTCGCCTCGGGCGAGCGCTTGTGCTGCCTCCTCGCGCCTTTCACGGTAGAGCTCGTTGGCCTCATGCCACTTCGTGCGCCGTGAGGCCACGCGAGCGTCGATCCTGGTCCTCAGCCGTCCTGGGAGAGTGTGCCAGTCAGTGATCAGCACGGTACGTTCGACCAGGGCGCCGAGTGTCTGGGCGACGGACCCGAGTGCGGCGGCTCCGCTCAGAACGGCGGCGAGCAAGATGACCTGACCGCCCACGGTCGTGGTGGCTGGGTGTTCGGCCCAAGTGGCGATCTGGTCGACAAGCCGGTGAACGTCCAGTGCGTGAGCGTGCCCGAGCGTCGACGCGCAGGTGACGACCGCGAGATACAGCGCTCCTGGCAGGACAAGGAGCGTCAGCCACTTTTCGCCGAGCTTCTTGCCGAGTTCGCTGAGAAGGCCGCCGATCACGGCAGACGCTCCCGGCGCATGGCCGCATCATGGATCTCGCAGTGGGCCTCCGACCATGAGTACCGGGTGCAGATTCCAGACGGGCAGAGGTACACGAGCTCGAGTGGTGCCGCCGGCAGTCCGGGGGTGTCGGCGATCGCCCGGGTCGTGTGCCCGAGCACACCGAGTGCGTCACCCGCGGCCTGGACGGCCTGATGAAGTTCCTGCATGGGTCCGGCGGGGTCACCGCCGTTGTGGATTGCGTCAAGGACACGGTCCAAGGGCGCGGTGTCGTCGAGGATGCTCCTCAGCTCGTCGAGATGTGCGCATACGTGCGCCAGGCCGTCGACTTTTGGCATAGGCCGATTATCAAGCCCCTGCGTGGTGGTGGGCAGCCCAAAGTGACGGCGTCCGGGGATTGGCGTCTCGCACGATGCGGACCGCGTTGTGCAGCGCCTCGGCCGCACTGACGCTCCGATGTTCGGAGTAGAAGCTTCGGGCGATGTGGACCGCGATCTTGTCTTCGATGGCCCAGAAGGTTCCGATGACATGGGGGTATCCGGCGAGTTGGAACGCCGAGGTCAGATGGATGGCCTCGTCGATGAGCCGGAGGTCTGACGTGCGGGCGGTGTCGCAGGCCGACAGGTAGGCGACGTGGGCGCCGTCGAGGTGGAGGGACGCCACGTCGGAGACGGTCAGTGGTGCCGTCTCGTGGTCATGCAGCAGGAGTCGGCTGCGGGCCGGGTCGACCGGATCGCTGATGCCGTGGCAGGCGAAGTGCGCGACCGCGCATTCCGGCAGGAGATCGAGGACCTCGGGCTTCGACGGCAGATCGACCAGAACCGGGTCGGGCAGCCGTTCGGCGAGCATTCGGGCCTCGTCGGCCACATGGGCCAGGCGGCCGGGCACGCCAGGGGTGGTCGGCATCGCCACGATCAGCGAACGTCCTTGGCCGAGGGGGGTGTTCGCCAGGTGTCGCCTTCGGGCGTGACGCAGCGCCGCGAGCGTCGGCGTGTAGGAGGAGACCACTCGGTCCATGACCCCGGTACCCGGGCGTCCCACTGCGTGGATCGGCAGGAGGCCGAGGAGCCCGCCCGGCACCCACCAGACCCGATCTTGCGGGCCGAGAGCATCCAGGACGGGACCTGCGGCGGAGTCCCACAACCAGGCCAGCACGCTCACCAGCCGCTTCTGGGCATCCAGGCGTTCTCGCATGGTCTGGCCACCTGCCGCGGCGCGCAACGCACGGTAGAAGGTGTTGACCTGATCGATGACTGTGTCGAGGGTGAGGCCGGGCAGGGGCAGGCCGCGTACCCCTTCGCGGGTGATGAGGAAAGCGTCGCTGCGGAGAGAGCTGACGTTGAACATCACGATCGGCCCCTGATCGGCTTCGTCGAGGAGTTCCGCGACAGAGGGGAGCCTGGCAAAGGACGCGAATCCCGGGAGCGATCGGATCGTGGTCAACAGCTCGGTCCACGCCTTCCCCAGACGTCGACGGCTCGCCATGGTCTCGTCCCGCCGGGCCGGCGGCCGGTCGAGCAGTTCGCGCAGGTCGATGAACCTGGAGGCGAGTTCCGGGTGCAGGACACGCAGCTCGGTGAGGTCGCTGCGGGTTTCGAGGGCCTGGCCGAACAGCACCGCCCGGCCGCCTTCGAGGAGACGTACGGCCTGGACCGGATCGTCCACCGCGAGTGCGGCGCCGTCGGCGACCATTCCGGCGTACCCGATGAGCGCGTGCTGCTGGTCGGCCCGGTCGATCTGGCGTGGCGCGACCTGCGGCAGGAGCTCGATGGCACCCGCCAGCAGCTTGGCAGCCCGTACGGGCTGGGACTCGCGCACGATCGCAGCGGCGGCACGTGCCGCATGGATCCGGGTCGATGCCGGAGCAATCTCCATCGCGAACGCTTCTTCGAGGGCGTCGATGGCCCGGACCTCATGGCGCAGGGCCACGAGTTCTCCGTAGTTGACGAGCAACGAAGCGCGGTCCGGGGAGTCGGCGGGGGCGGCCGTCACGGCACGCCCCAGCACGCCGATCGCCTCGTCCAGTTCAGTGGGGCTGGAGGTCGACTCATACCGTTCGGCCAGCGCGAGCCCGAGGTTGGACAGGCACATGGCGAGGCTCGGATGCCCGGCGGGCAACATCTGTACGGCCTGCTGGAGCCTGAGCACGGACAGGTCCAGGTCGCCCGGATCGCCTGTGACCCGGAACCGGTCGAGCAGTGCGAGGCCGAGGTTGGTGGACATCCAGTGCAGCTTGACGGGCAGGCCGCTGCCGGCGGCCACAGCCTTGTCCAGCCACTCGACGGCCGCGTCAATGTCGGTCGGTGTCCCTGAACGTTCGAACCTGAGGTTCGCGGCGATCCCGAGAGATGCCAGCCGCTGCACGAGGGCTGGGCTCTTCGGATGACTTGCGGCCACGGCGTCCGTCAGATACGCCTCCGCCCGGGCCAGCTCGCCGAGCCCACCGAGCCGGATGAACTGGGCGATCAGCGCGGTAGCGAGGCTGGTGAGGGTCATCGCGCGCTGTGCGGAATCCGGTGGGCTTGCTGACAGGGCGTTCTCGAGTACGTCGACGGCCCGGTCGAGATCGGTGAGTGCTCCCGTGTACTCGTACCGCGTCGCAAGGACGGCGCCCAGGTTGGTCAGCATGGCCGGCAGATCGGAATGGCCTGGGGGCGTGGTCTCGATCGCCTCCTCCAGGGCGATCTTGGCGGCGTCCAGGTCTTGCGGGTCCCCTGCCTGCAGGAACCGCTCATGCAGGACGATCCCGAGATTGACATGGACGCCGGCCAGGCTCGGGTGGCCTGGCGGCAGCAGCGGGACTGCTTCCTGCAGATGTCTGGTTGCGAGATCGAGGTCGGCGAGCAGGCCATTGCGTTCGTACCTGGCGAACAGGGCGCCGGCGAGGTTGGACTGCCCTTTGGCGCGGTCGATGGTCCCCTCGGGCGTCGTCACGACAGCCTCCTGAAGGTGGCCGATCGCCTGGTTCAGGTCGTCCTCGATGCCGGTCAGCCCGTACCGGTGCCGGAGCGCTGTCCCAAGGTTCAACAGCATCGTGGGCCGTCCCGGGGCATCCGGGGAACTGATGCTCACTGCCTCACCGCACACCTCGACCGCTCGTCCGAGATCGCGCGCTGCGCCGAGCACTTGGAAGCGGGTGAGCAGCTGATCGCCCAGGTTGGACAAGGATGCGGCATTTCCGGGATCGAGCGCGACCGATTCCTCCGCCAGGTCCACCGCCGTGTCCAGGTCCCCGCGGTCACCGGTGAGCGTGAACCGTCTGTCCACGGCGATACTTGCATTGCTCAGCATCAACGCCCGGGAAGGGTGATCGTCCGCGACCGCCTTGGTGATCCCCTCCCACACGGTCGCGCACAACAGGACCAGGTCCCGGTCCGTGGAGCCCGAGGTGTCCCTCAGCAGGGTCACCGCAGAGGAGACCACCCTGTCCGCAAGGGCGGGCCACAGCGGTTCGGGCAGCTTTTCCAAGTCCGCGCCATGGAAGAGGCACGAGCTGAGCAATTCGACGGCTGTCTTCCGATCCGGCCCGTCTCCATGATCAAGGGCCAGATGCCTGTACCAGTGCAGCCAGCCGAGCAGCAAACGAGAGTCCAGGTCGAACTCGTTGTTCGGCACCGCCCTGACCAGCCTGCGTAGCTCCACGGCTGCTCTGCGCTGCAGAACCAATCTGAGATCACCCGACTCTGCCACCAGCGCCAGACGTTTGGCCAAGGCTTGCTGAGCCGCCACCAGTTTGTCAGCCATGGGGGAATCCTTCCCCCCTGTCGGCGTACAAGCGAACGTGCGCCACTGAGGGGCCACGAAGTTTCCGGACAGGGACCCAATAGGGTTGTCCTGAAGAGGAAACGAGGAAGAAGTGGCGCCACCCAGTAAGTACTCGCCGGA
>NZ_JBEOXO010000076.1:0-6413 GCF_040296605.1 Streptomyces sp. NPDC002088
GGCTTCGAAGGGCCACAAGACCTTCATCATCCGCACAGCACCACTCTCGGAAGCTTTCCTACTGTCAACTCCCCTTCGTGTTCAGGACACAATCCGAGGCGAAATAGCGGGCCGCCTTGCGCAGGATCTCCCGTTCCTTCTTCAGCTCGGCGTTCTCCCGCCGCAAGGCAGCGACCTCGGCCTCCAGAGCCGACGGCGCCACCGGAACTGCCGGCGGCTCCGCTGCCCGACGGCCGCGCGGACGGCTGGCGCCCGCGTCCCGGATCCAGTTGCGCAGCGTCTCCGGGTTCACCCCCAGGTCGGCGGCGATCTGCTTGATCGTCGCCTCGGGCCGCGACTCGTACAGTGCGACCGCGTCCGCCTTGAACTCCGGCGGATAGTGCTTCATGACCACGACACCTCCATCTCTCAGATCCTCAAGATCCACTATCTCGAGTGTCCAAGATCAGGGGTGAAGACCCGCTCGCCTGGCGTCGTCCCAGCCGGATCGTGATCCAGAACATGCTTCGCCATCCCGCCTATGCCGGGGTCTATGTCTATGGCCGCAGCCGGACCGATCCCCGCCGGCGTCTGGCGGGACGCCCGTTCACCGGGCGCGTCCGCAAGCCGCCCGAGGACTGGCTGGTCTATCTGCCCGACGTCCTGCCTGCCTATGTCAGCGCCGAGCGCCATGAACGCAACCTTGCCCGGATCGAGGCGAACCGGGCCCGTTCCCAGAGCATGGGTGCCCTGCGTGACGGGCCGGCCCTGCTGGCCGGGCTGATCTTCTGCGGCCGGTGTGACACCCGTATGGTCGTGCACTACCAGCGCGGCCAGGGCAACAAGCTGTGGCCGAAGTACGACTGCAGCCAGGCCGACTACGGCGGTGAGCTGTGCCAGCAGATGTCCGGGACCTGCCTCGATGGCCATGTGAGCGGTCTGCTGCTGGAAGCGATGGCGCCCGCCGCCCTGGAGGTCTCGCTGCAGGCCGCCGAGCAGGCCCAACACCGGCGCGAAGAGGTGGACCGGATCTGGCAGCAGCGTCTGGAACGCGCGGACTATGCCGCCGACCGGGCCCGGCGCCAGTACCAGGTCAGGTGGCCGAGCCCGAAAACCGCCTGGTGGTGAGGGAACTGGAGAAGGAATGGGAGCATGTGTCGGCGTACACCCGAGTGTGCACAGGAAGGTACAGCCGAAAGTGCACAGCCTCCGCGCCTCTTTAGGCTGGTGACGGCACCGGGCCCGGGGCTCGGGGCGTGTCAGAGCAGGGGACGCCGGTGCAGCGCTCAGTTTGTCCAATCCTGATAGTGCTGTGCGGGCCGGTGAGTTAGGTCGTGAGTGTCAGCGTTTGATGCGGCTGCGGACAGCGAGGGCGGCGAGGGCGAGCAGAGTGGGTTCGAGGAGGCGGGAGGCCATCTCGATGTAGGTGCCAGCGGTGGTGAGGTTCTGTCCGGAGGAGCGGAAGACCACGGAGTTGACCACGACGCGGGTGGCTTTCTCCGCGCGGTCGGCGGTCAGGCGCTGGTGCCAGGTGCCTGACAGGTGCGGGTCGGGGCTGGTGGTGTTCAGAGTGATCTTGCCGTGGCTGAGAGTGCCGGTGGTGGCCGGTTCGGGGTCGCGGGTGGGCAGGCCCCACAGCATCAGCGCCAGCAAGGTGGTGGCCATAGCGGTGAGCAGCCAGATCATGGCGCGGGAGGAGCGCAGTCCGTAGCCGGACAGCAGCCAGTACCCCCGCAGCAGGCCGCGCTCGCCGGGCGGAGTGCCGGTGTGGTCGTGGCGGCGCATCTCCATCTCGCCGTAGTAGAAATCGGCGGCGCCGGGTTCGTTCTTGCCGTCCTCGAACGCTTTGCGCAGTTGCCGGTAGATGGCGGCCACGTCGTCAGGGTCGGGGGTCAGGCCGGGGTTGGGGTGGTGCGGGCCGGGCCGCCAATTCCGGGGCGATGAGGGCTGCCCGAGGGACGGGGTGGGCTGGCCGGCGGTCTGGGCGCGCCAGTGGTGTTCTTCGGCCAGGGTGCGGCGGCGGGTCCAGTGGCATGGCCATATGTGGTGGCGGCGGTGAATGCCGGTGGGAGTGGGGGCGAAGAGAGTGCGCCCTTCCAGGCGGATCTGGTCGAGGTGGAAGGCGCCGGAGAACAGGCAGTCGCTCAGGTCGGTGTCGGTCAGGACCAGGTGCGCGGCGTCCACGCCCTGCACCGACGCCACCCGCACGCCCGGGGCGCGGCCGGCCAGCAGGCTTTCGTCCATCACCGTGGTCCCGATGGTGGTGAACGGGATCGGATGGGCGGTGACAGCGGCCGGGGAAGATAGCACTGCGTGGCTGAGATCCACGGTCGCGTAGCGCAGGCGGAATGTGGCCGTCGACTCCCACCGCGTCCGGACACAGTCCACCTCACCCGCTGCGATCTCCATCGTCACGGGCGCCCCGAACGCGCACCCGGACAGATCAACCCGCCCGGCACACAGAATCGGCCCGAACGACGACAACACGGTGAACGTCGCCCCCCCGAACTGGGCGTCGCCCGAGAACGTTGCCCCGTCGAACCGGACGTCGTTGGTGAACGTCGCCTCGTCGAACTGGGCGTCGCCGGAGAAGACTGTCCCGCCGAACCAGGCGGTGCCAGAGAACGTCGTCCCGCCGAACCAGGCGGTGCCGGTGAACGTCACCCCGAAGAACTGGGCGTCGCCGGTGAACGTCGCCCTGCCCAACCCGGTGGTGCTGATGAACGTCGCGCCGACGAATCGGGCGTCGCCGGTGAACGTCGCTCCGACGAACTCGGCGTCGCCGGTGAACGTCGCCCCGTCGAATCGGGCAGTGCTGGTGAACGTCGCCCCGTCGAACCAGGCTTCGCCGGTGAACGTCGCCTCGCCGAACCGGGCGTCGCCGGTGAACGTCGCTCCCTGGAACCGGGCGGTGCCGAGGTTGGGTTTTCCGGTTGAGGGGTCGTGGAGGGCACGGAGGAGGGCTTGGAGAAGGCGTTCGGTGATGGGGGTGCCGCGGTGGTCGACATCGGCGCCGGGGGCCAGGCTGGTGAGGTAGGAGGTGCGGTCGGCGTCGTTAAGGTGGGCCAGGCAGGTGGTGTGGCCGGGGACGTGGATGCCAGGGCAGCCGACGGGGTCGGTGGTGGGGTCGGCGCCGTGTCCGCAGTACGGCCAGGTCGGCGAGGCTGGCGCGGGGGGCGTGCTCATGGCTTGGAGGCTCCGGGGCGTCGGCTCTGGTGGGGTGTCAGGGGCAGCGCCTGCCAGGGCGTACCAGAGTCGGTGACCTGCATGTCGGCGTTCCTGGTGAACTGGTGCACCCGGGTCGACGACAGCCCCGCTGCCTCAACGAGCTTCCGCACAGACACTCCCGCCCCGCACGGAAGTAAAAGCCCAGTCACATTCCTGGCCGGCCTGCTCCAGCCGCCACGCCATCCGCCGAACTCACGCCAGCACTTGCCGCTCCCGACAGAACGTCCCAGCCACTCACCCGTCACCCATGACAGCCTGCCACCCCGCCCGACGCCACCACCGGGCATTCAGCGAACTGAACGCTTTATCGGTCTCACCTGCTCCGCCACTCCCCGAGCCCCCGACCTCGCTGTCAGGGTGCGGGCCGCCGCGCGCCGTTGACGTAAGGCGCCCTGTGCACGTTCGCGTGTACCGGGCTGGGCACTTCCACGCGAACGTTGACAGCATGCACTGGCCGAACGGCGGCGGCTCGGTGAGGAGTACGACCGCCACGCCGCAGCCCGGCCCCGCATCCTCACCGGCGCCGAGCGTGACCAGATCCGGGCCCTGGCCGCCGACCTCCCCGCCGTCTGGCAGGCGCCCACCACCACCTATGCGGACCGAAAACAGCTGACCAGGCACTTGTTCGAGAGGGTCAGCGTCACCGTCATCGGCGACAGTGAGCGTCTCACCGTCCAGATCACCTGGGCCGGCGGACACCGCACCGCCGGCGAACTCGTCCGCCCGGTCGCCCGCCTGGATCAGCTCAGCTACTTCCCCCGCCTGGCCGCCCGGGCCCGCGAACTTGCCGCCAGCGGCCATTCCGCCCCGGCCATCGCAAAGATCCTGAACTCCGAGGGCTTCCGTCCGCCCAAACGCCGCGAACACTTCGGCACCCAGGGCGTCCGCACGCTGCTGCAGGAACTGGGCTGCATCAGCCAGCAGGAACAGGCTCTCCGCCGGGGAGCCGTGCAGCTCGGCCGGCACGAGTGGTGGCTGACCGACCTCGCCCGCGAGCTCGGCATGCCCCGGGTGACCCTCTTTGGATGGATCACACACGGCTGGGTCACAGCCCACCAGCTCACCGACCAGCGCCGGTCCTGGATCATCCACGCCGACCCCGCAGAAGTCGAACGGCTCCGCAGACTCCACCGGCAGTCCCGAGGCCACCGACCACGACAAGCCTGGCTCGACCACCAACAGGCCGCGATAATCCGGAACAAGGAAGGAAGCCCAGACGATGACATCGAACCGCACGTATGACAGCACTGCGGCTTGCTGATCCATCTCGATGTCGAAGCGTCGCAGGTACGCCTGCCAGAGACGGTCGGCGTCCGCCGGAGTGGCGTCGGTGCCTGACCACCACAGCCAGACCGGCTTCGGTGTTGCTCCGCTGGGCAGGTGGTCGATGTCCAGGCGGATCACCGTCCCTTCGACGATCGGGAGAGTGCCGTCGGCAGCTGCCCAGGAAGAGCGGTGGGTCAGCTTGGGGTGCAGCCGGTCCCAGGAGCGGGCCCTGGCGGTGCCGTAGAGACGTGTGTCAGTAACCGTTTCGGTGTCCGGGGTGCCCCAGGTGTCAGGCTGTCCGAAGACGAACTCGCTGCCGTGCCGGGGTGGGCGGCCCATCGTGTGTGGATGCCGAGGCGGGACACTCCGGCGCAAGACCCGATCCGAGCGCATCCGGGCGAGTACTTGGACCGGCAGGTCTTTCAGCAGGAAGGCAAGGCGGGGTGCGTCATATCCGGCGTCCGCAATGACGAGGACGTCCGGGTCGCCCTCCTGCCACTGCCCGGCGGTGATCAGTCGATGGAGCCGATCACGCAGTTGTCGGGCGGTGACGGTAGCGGAGTCATCCCCGGGGGCCAGGCGGAGTGCGTCCAGGGGTGCGGTCCATGAACTGCGGCCCGGCTCGAGCGCGCAGACAATCGAGTACGGCCAGCCGGGGACAGGGATGTGCTGGTCTTTGCCCCGGCCGTAGGTGTGACACAGGATCCGCTGCGGTGAGGTGTGGGCGTCGGGGCGCAGCCAGCAGGTGATGTCGATGGCCAGGACGAGCCGGCCGTCGACAGCCCGTGGCAGTGGCACCGCGGCAAGGGCCCGCTGCAGCCGGCCGGTATCGACCCGGCCACGGGCGACAGCGGCGTAGAGCCCGCCATGGCCGCGGCGGTGTTCACCCACCAGCGACAACTCGGCCAGCGACCTCACCGGCCCGTCACCGCACAGAACGGCATCAGCCAGCTCGAACAACGCATCCGAACCAGCGGTGAGACAGGAGTAGAACTCGTCCCGGAAGCATGACAGTTGGGCCAACGGCTCTCGCCGGGCATCGCGATGCAGCAGACTCATCCTCACGGCCTTCGTGCTGAACGTGTGTGTTCCTTGGTCGGAGCACATGTTCAGACGAAGGCCGCTTTGGCGTACGGCAGTTACCGAACCGAGTGATCAAGTTCGAGGCACCATTCGACGTCGGATGTTAAAGATCAAGCTAGTTCGGTGCCGCCCACCCGCAAGTACGCTCCGGGGGCACTGCTGACGGCCGCGTTCTTGAGGAGGGTGGACTTCCCCGCTCCGCAGGGACCGGTGAACTCCACCGCTCCCCGCTCGCGGGCTGCTCTCCGTATGAGGGCGAGTTGTTCCTCCCGGCCCACAACGAACGGCGGCGGAGGGACGTCCGGGCCGTAGGGAAGCCGCACCGGCTGTGGACCAGGTGCCCGCAGGGGCAGGCGCGTGAGGCGAACTTCGTGCCGGTCTGTGAGAGTGACACTGAAATGACCGAAGATGACACTGTCCATTTCTCAGACCTTCCAGCTTCAGGAGGCCGCAGCGACGGAGGAAGAGCTATATCCGATCGTCGCGGGGGCCATCACCGAGTCATATTTCACGGAATGGGGCACCCGGGCAGATGGTCTGCGCGCGGATTTTATGCAGGTCCAGTCGATCGATTTCGAGTTCTGGACCGGCAAATTCAGGGCCTGCTATAAACAGTATTGTTACTGAGCACGTCAGTTGGCCATTGAGTGGCTTGGTCGGCCACTTTGGTGCTCCGCGTTGCGCTCTGAAGGCGGAAGACGGTGTCCTGTCGCATTCCAGTTGGCACCCGTGAGATCACCTCAGTCTTCTCGCCGCGCGCGAACCTCTCAGTTGGAGGTCTCGGCCCGCTCGAGATCCGGGGCAGGTGCGGCGCCCCCGGATCGGGCCTTCCGCGGCGACACCATGAGGCCGACCAC
>NZ_JBEOXO010000077.1:0-6240 GCF_040296605.1 Streptomyces sp. NPDC002088
GGCCACCGACAACAACTGACACGAACCACCGAGGCCGCACGGTGGCTCACGATTGAACCGTTCGAACTGGCCCCAAATTCAGCCGTTGCCGACACCCGTGGGCGCGGGGAGCAGGCGTCGCCTGTCAGTGTGCTGGTGGGGGGTTGGGGACCATCCCCGTGGGCGCGGGGAGCAGAGACGCCGAACAGCTCCTGATCAGGGCCTCGCGGGACCATCCCCGTGGGCGCGGGGAGCAGCTGAGGGTCGAAATCACAGCGTGGGTGGAGTAGGGACCATCCCCGTGGGCGCGGGGAGCAGGGCCATGTGCGTGGCCTCTCAGGTGCGTTCGGGGGACCATCCCCGTGGGCGCGGGGAGCAGGATACCCGGACCGTGGCGGGAACCTTGGTCGTGGGACCATCCCCGTGGGCGCGGGGAGCAGATGAGGCCGACGCTCGGGTGACCCGCGTCCCAGGGACCATCCCCGTGGGCGCGGGGAGCAGCCTGGTGAGTATGTGGACGAGTTCCAGCAACGTTCGTCGTTCAGTGCGGACAACAGCGGGAGTTCGCGGGGAACGGTGTTGATGAGTTCCGGCAACACCTGGGGGCTTGCGGTGGGAGCATGAGACTGCTCCATCTTGCTGGGGGCCGCCGATGACGCCGAAGTCGAGGACTGATCTGTACGCGGCGATCCGCCGTGACCACCGTGCCGGGCTGGGCAAGCGCGCCCTGATGCGCAAGTACGGGGTCGGTCACCCCACGGTGCAGAAGGCGTTGGAGTCCGCGTGGCCGCAGCCGCGGAAGAAGCTCCCGCCCCGCCCGACCCGGCTCGATCCGTTCAAGCCGCTGGTGGACGACATGCTGCGGGCGGACCTGGACGCGCCGCGCAAGCAGCGGCACACGGCCAAGCGGATCTTCGACCGGCTGGTTGATGAGCATCACGCGGACGGCATCTCCTACGGCATGGTCCGCGCTCATGTGGCGGTGCGGCGAGGCGAGATCCGTGCCGAGGCCGGCCGCGGTAGCGCGGAGGTGTTCGTGCCGCAGTCTCACCGTCCCGGTCAGGAGGCCGAGGTCGACTTCGGGGACGTCACAGTACGCCTGGCCGGGCAGACGCTGGTCTGCAGTCTGTTCAGCCTGCGCCTGTCCTACTCCGGCAAGGCGGTGCACCGCGTCTTCGCCTCCAGCGGGCAGGAGGCGTTCCTGGAGGGGCACGTCCACGCCTTCAGCGTGCTGGGCGGGGTGCCGCAGGGCAAGGTCCGCTACGACAACTTGAAGGCCGCGGTCGCCAAGGTGATCGGGTTCGCGCGGGAACGCAAGGAGAGTGCACGCTGGCTCGCCTTTCGTGAGCATTACGGCGTCGACAGCTTCTTGCCCCGGCCTGGCTGGCGCCCATGAGAAGGGCGGAGTGGAGGGCGACATCGGCCGCTTCCGCCGCAACCACTTCGTGCCCGTTCCCGAGGTCGGTTCGCTGGCCGAGCTGAACCTGCTGGTGGAGCAGTGGGATCAGGAGGACGACGCCCGGCGCATTCGGATGCGGCCGCGCACGGTCGCCGAGTACTTCGCCGTCGAACAGCCGCTGCTGGCGCCGCTGCCCATCGAGGTGTTCGACGCCGGACATGTCATTGAGACCCGGGTGGACCGGCACAGCCGGATCTGGGCCCGCACCGGGTTCTACTCGGTGCCCACCCGCTACATCGAGCGCCGGGTCCGTATCGTGCTGCACGCCAACGAGCTGGCCGTCTACGACGGCGCCACCGAGATCGCCCGGCACGAGCGGCTGGTCGCCAAGGCCGGCGAGCGCCTCGAACTCGACCACTATCTGGAGACGCTGCTGCGCAAACCGGGCGCGCTTCCCGGCGCGACCGCGCTGGAGCAGGCCCGTCAGGCGGGCAAGTTCACCCCGATCCACGACGCGTGGTGGGCCGCGGCCCGCAAGGCACGCGGGGACAAGGACGGCACGAAGGCCCTGATCGAGGTGCTGTTGCTGCACCGGCGCATTCCGCACGAGCACCTGGTGGCCGGGCTCGCCGCGTCTTTGCGGGTGGGCGCGCTGACCGCGGACGCGGTGGCCCTGGAGGCCCGCAAGGCCGCTGAGTCCGAGGACGAATCCTCGGCCACGCAGCAGCACGAAGAGCCGTCGTCCGTCGCGTCCCTGACCCGACGCCGCCTCGCTCATTTGCCGCCCGATCGTCGGCCGCTGCCCTCGCCCGCCGCCTACGACCAGCTGCTGCACCATCGTCCCGCCGCTCCGAAGGAGTCGATGCCGTGAGTACTCCCAGCCGTCACCGGATGAGCGAGCAGGCAGCGGAGACCGCCGTGGTCGGCGCCTGCCGCATGCTGCGGCTGCCCACCATCCGCGCAAAGTTCCCCGACCTGGCCGAGCAGGCTTCCCGCGAGCAGATGTCCTACCTCACCTTCCTCGCCGAGCTGCTGCTGGCCGAGTGCGATGACCGGGCACGACGCCGCTCCGAGCGCCGGATCAAAGCCGCCGCGTTCCCGAGGCAGAAGTCGCTGCGGGAGTTCGACTTCGACGCCAACCCCAACGTCGACCCCGCCGTGATCCACACCCTGGCCACCTGCGAGTGGGTGAAGAAGGCACAGCCGCTCTGCCTCATCGGCGACTCCGGCACCGGCAAGTCGCACCTGCTGATCGCGTTGGGCACCGAAGCGGCGATGGCCGGGTTCCGGGTGAAGTACATCCTGGCGACGAAGCTCGTGAACGAGCTGGTCGAGGCCGCGGACGACAAACAGCTGAGCAAGACCATCGCCCGCTACGGGCGCGTCGATCTTTTATGCATTGACGAGCTGGGCTACATGGAACTCGACCGGCACGGCGCAGAGTTGATGTTCCAGGTGCTGACGGAACGGGAGGAAAACAAGGCCATCGCCATCGCTTCCAACGAATCCTTCGGCGGCTGGACCAAAACCTTCACCGACCCCAGGCTCTGCACCGCGATCGTCGACCGGCTCACCTTCAACGGCACGATCATCGAGACCGGCACCGACTCCTACCGACTAGCCCACACCCGGAGCAAAGCCGGGAAGTCCGCCGCTACCTGACAGAACGCCACGGCCTGTCGGGGCCGCCGACGAGATGGCGGCCAACCAGGCGGCGAAATCCGTCGATGGTACAGGTTCGTACGATCGAAGGTCAGGCGGTGCTCTCGCGCTCCGGCCAACCTCCCTCGATGGCCGGGCCGCTGCCTGCGGGAATGTTCGCCGCCACCAGCGCTGCGGCCTCGCTGGCGCTGAGGCGGGCACCGAGCACACGTGACGGTGTCTGCGCAGATCCCTCTGCGACCACATCCCACAGCCCGTCTATTGTCGGAATCACACGCGGAAGCTCGTTGTGGAACGGATCGGCGGTGCTGCTGAGCAGGCTGAACTGGCCGTGCGACGGCCACGGGAAGAAGACACGCAGGGCTGGCTGGGCATAAAGAGCCTCGGCAAGTTCGGCGTCGCCAAGCCTGATCACCCGCGAGCGTTCCAAGGTCAGCCGCCAGGCGGTCGACACGACCCTTCCAGGCGGTGCCGCATCCAGCGGGTCATCCGCGAGGAGCGACCATTCGCGGCGCAGCTGACCGATCGATGCGCCCTCACACCATTCGTGCAGGATGGCGGCCACCACCGCGAGGCTATCGGTGCTGCCGAAGGCGCCCCAGAGCCATCCGGAGTCCGCGGAGATCTCGATACGGAACTCGCGTTCGTCGTCGTTGGTCGCATATACCGCGAACCGCGCCTTTCCCCGAACACGGCATGCGGCTACCGCTGGGGCGAACCCCTCAACGGGTTCGATGGGGCCGACAGCGCGCCCGTGGCGAGCCGCTTCGCGAGCCAATGCTTCTCCCAAGCCACCCGGCTCAGCCAACTCTGGATAGAGGTCGGTCGGCACTTCGCTTGAACGTTCCTTCATGCACATACCGTAGGTCGTGGGGTGGAGGTGTGACCCGCCCGAAGCCCGAGAGCAAGCGCACTGCGTCACGGGATCGGCGGCCCTCCTGAGGTGTTGCTGAAACTCGGTTCTGGCACAGATCTTGGGGAGCGGTCGCGGAGAGTCATCGCGGTGTTCGAGGATGGGAGTGTCCTAGCTCGTCCAGTCGAGACGTCTACTCAGCGAATCCAGTTGCTTTGGCCGGCGCGGCCCGTCTTTCAGCCGTTCGAATGTTCGCGGTGCAGGTGCTCAGAGCGGGACTGAAGGATGTCCAGGGCCTCGTGGATCGAGCAGCCGAGGTGGTCTCGGAACAGCTTGATGGCCTTGATGGTCATGCCGCTGAGGATCTCCTTGTCCGCGAAGGAGAGCGGGCCGGCCGTCCAGGGGGCGGACGCAGGATCTCCACCGGGCCAGTCGACGTCGGTCAGGGTGACGAGCAGGCGGCCGTCCGAGAGCGCCACCGCCACGTCCATGCCGCGGGCCGCCTTCTCCGTGAAGGCAACGGGCGCAGTGTGGTCCAGAAGGAAGACGAAGTGCTTGGCTATACGCTGCCGCCACTCATCGAGCTCGCCGTCGCCGTCTAGGCGCAGGTTGAAGTTCCAGGCTGCCTGGGCGAGAACCGATACGAACAGCCCGAGGAAGTCCGATTTCAGCAGGTCGTCCGCGTGCTCGATCAGGATCGCGAGGTCCTGGTTCCCATGGCCGGGACCGTGCCAGTCGTGGAGGCAGTCCACGAGTGCGTCCCAGTTGTGGCCGAAGTAGCCGAGGAACGACAGCTCCTGGGCGAAGGTGCGGAAGACGGACGCCGGATCCCGCATTTCCCGGCCGTCCAGCCGCAGGACCAGACCGTTTCGCTGCATGAGCGCGGCCGTTTCCGACGCCAGCCATGGGTCGGCCGGGGAGGTGAACACAACCCATGGGGAGCGGTGTTCCGTCAGAGTGGGCTTGGTCATCATGGGTGAGATCCTTGCACGGCATTTGCTCGGAGCCCGAGCGATTAAAGGAGGGAAGATCGTGCTCAACGAGCACCGTTCGCCCAGGTCAGGAGGTTGCCGATGACCATCTTCGATGCGAACGGGCAGCGGGAGCGTTGTTCGGCCCGTCCTTGCATTGCGGGGCTACTGCAGCAGGATCATCTTCCGCAGCAGGTGGAAGCCAGCTCGTCCGTAGAGCTGCCTTTTGATCTTCTTGATGCGATTGACGGCGCCCTCGATGCTGCCGGAGCTCCAGTGGAGGGTGAGTCCGGCTGTCACGGCATCGAGGTCCCGGAGCAGGTGGAGTGCGAAGCCGGTGAGGCCGGGCAGTTGGCTTGCGTCGACTGCGTCGATCCAGGCAGGGAGCCTGGCGCCGAGGCGGTCGGTGAGTATTTCGCCGAAGTCGCGGACATGGCCGGCGGCCGTGTCCAGTTCGGGGCAGCGTGCCAGGACATCCTTCAGGCCGGCGCGGTCGTCCTCGCTCAGCGCGGTGGGGTGTCGGGTGAGCCAGCCGGTCACCTGGCGCACCGTTGGAGGCCGGGGCGGCGCGCCGGCCGCAGCCCCGCGGAGGGTGGCGATGTGGGAGCGGACCATCTGGTAGGTGACGGGCGCGTTGTCGGCAACGAGTTCGCTGTAGAGGCGGGTGACGCTGGTGCATCCCTCGGCGAAGCGTCGCTCCAGGTAGGGCTTGTAAGGGTCCAGCCTGCTGGGTCGGGGCCGGCTCTCGCGGATGGTGTCCTGCCAGCGTGCGGCATTCGCGTATCTGAGCACGGTGTTGAGGCCCCAGCTCAGGTGCCGGGCGATCGCCCGGCGTGAGTGACCTTGAGCAAGGAGCTCGTGGACTAGGGCGTGCGCGGCCTTCTTGCGCTCAGCCCGTCGGCCGACGGGTGCCGGGGCGTCCTGCGGTCGGCCGGAAGTCAGTCGGGTGGCCTCCGGCAGCATGCTGCTGGGCGAAGGGTCGCGCAGGCAGTCGCGGTGGGCGGCAACGCAGGTCTCCACGGCTCGGCCGAGGCCCTGCCACAGGTGGAACCTGTCGGCGACCTGCAGAGCGTCGGGGGCACCGCGCCGTGCTCCCTCGGCGTAGGCGCCCGCCCGGTCCCGGCAGATGATCTCCACGCCGGGGTGTCGGATCAGCCAGGCGGCCAGCGGGCCGGCCTCGCGGGTCGGGAGCACGTCGACCACGCGATGGTCTTCGACACTGGTCAAGACGGTGGAGTAGGTCTGGCCGCGGCGGATTGTCGGCGTACAAGCGAACGTGCGCCACCTCGTACGGATGAAAGTGCACCGTTTTCAGTGCGGTGATGGGGTGGGGGCCGCGAGTCTGCTGCTGTCGGTTCGGGGTGGCAGGGAGGCGA
>NZ_JBEOXO010000078.1:0-5251 GCF_040296605.1 Streptomyces sp. NPDC002088
AGCAGCGGCAACGGCTGCGAGGCGGTGAGCAGTTCCCGCAGCGGATACCGGGCCAGGACCTCGTCCACCTCCGGCGTCAACGCCCCCGCCAGCCGCGAGGCGACCGGCAGGGAGTCGTCGAGCAGCCTCTTCGCGGCCTCCCGGAGCAGGGTGCGACCGGGCCCCTTCGGCACCCGGGCGGCCGCCCGCTCGTACAGCTGGCCGCCCTCCTCCAGGACCAGACCCGTGTCGATCCCCGCCGGGATCTTGATCTCGGCGTGCCGCCGCCAGGTGGTGACCGGATCGGACCATGCCTCGACCGTGTAGGTCCAGCGCCCCATCGCGTCCGGCGTCACCTCGGCGCCCCACAGGTCGGTGCCCGGGGCGAGTTCGCGCATCGGCGTCCAGGGGCCCCGGCGGCCGTCCGGCCCCTTCAGCAGGACATTGGCGGCGACCGCGTCCTGGCCCTCGCGGAACACGGTGGCGGTGACCTGGAACGCCTCTCCCACGACCGCCTTCGCCGGGCGACTGCCGCACTCCACCCGAGGGCGGACCTCCCGCACCGGGACACGGCCGATGGCCCTGGTGGACTTCATGTGTTGACCTCCGCCGTGCTGGTCGACGGGCCTGTGGCGGCCCGGCTGTCGGGATGTCCAAGCTGCACCGGGGGAGGGCTACCGCTCCGCCGGGGAATGCCGGTGCGCGTGCGCTCCGTTGCGCGCCGGACCCTTCGGCCGGCCGCGTCCGTTCCGCTCCCGGAGGTACGTTCCCGCGCTGTTGCGCAGATAGCGTTCGGCGGCCTCGGCGGCCTCCCGCGCGCAGCGCTTGCCCATCAGCACGCACAGGGTGTATCCGGAATCCTCGAAGGCGGCCCGTACCGCGCGGTCGCCCGGGGAGGCGAGCATGGCGCGCTCCCAGGACCGGTAGCGCCTCAAGTGCCGGGCGACTTCGGCTTTCGCGGGTAGCAGCATGGCGCTGTTCACCTTCCGGGATTTCGAGAGGTGCGTCGCCCGGGAGATCGGGCACGCAGAGGCACGTATCGGGCGCGGCTCTCGAGGCTTTCACTTATGGTGCACGCGCGATGACCCAGCGTCCTGTTGGATCTTGGTTGTGGTGCGCTCGTGTTGCACGAATGGCGTAGCAACGCCACTGTGGATGTGACTCAGGAGCGATCAGCGTTCACGCTTCGTGGTCATTGCTCGACCCGCGGGGTCGAGGAGGAGCGAGAACTTCGCCGGTGAGGAGCCAACGACGATGAAGACCGCAGTGCCCTGTTACTACCACCTCGACGTGGAAGTCAGCCCGGAACGATTGGGTCAGGTCAGGCGCATCCTGGCCGCTCACCTCCGGCTCTGGGATCTCGAAACGCTTGTGGAGCCCGTCTGCCGCGGTACCGAACTGCTACTGAAGGCCATCGACGAACACGCGACGGACAAGAACACGTCGATCGAGATGTGGTGGAACCGCCAGCACCTGATCACCGCCATCGCGGAGCACGACTGCCATCTGCGCCCGGACCAGGATCTGCGCGGCTGCCTCGAGCACATCGCCGCGATGAGCGACGGCTGGGGCTGCTGCGCCACGGACACCGGCGCCAAGGTCATCTGGTTCTCGCAGCGCGCCCGGGCCGGCGAACGCGTCCCGCTGGTGCCGACCGTGCCGGAGCCGAGCCTGCGCGAGGTGCTGCAGGTGCCCCGCGAGATGCCGGTGGCGGCCCTGGCCGGCCCGGCGAGCGCCGCGGACGGCGTCCTGGCGGAGGCCCGGTGACCGCGAGGTCCCGCCGGAAGGCAAAGGCAGGGGTGCCCGCCTGGAGCGGGCACCCCTACCCGTTGGGTGCCTCCTTCGACGGCAAGGGCACCAACTTCGCGCTGTTCAGCGAGGTCGCCGAACGCGTCGAGCTGGTCCTCGTGGACGACCACGGCACCCACCGACAGGTCCCGCTGACCGAGGTCGACGGCTTCGTCTGGCACGGCTACCTGCCCGGCGTCGGCCCGGGGCAGCGCTACGGCTACCGGGTGCACGGGCCGTGGCAACCCGGCGCCGGTCACCGCTGCAATCCCGCGAAGCTGCTGCTGGACCCGTACGCCAGGGCGATGGACGGGCAGATCCACGAGCACCCCTCGCTCTACGAACGCGCCCCGGACGGCCCCGACCCGGCCGACAGCGCGGGGCACACCATGCTCGGTGTGGTGACCGATCCGGGCTTCGACTGGGGCGACGACCGCCCGCCCTGCCGGTCGTACGCCGACACCGTGGTCTACGAGACCCACGTGCGGGGCCTGACCCGCGCCCACCCCGACGTCCCGCCCGAACTGCGCGGCACCTACGCCGGACTCGCGCACCCCGCGGTCGTCGAGCACCTGGCCTCACTGGGCGTGACCGCGGTCGAACTGATGCCCGTCCACCAGTACGTGCAGGACGGTGTGCTGCAGGGCCGCGGGCTGTCCAACTACTGGGGCTACAACACGATCGGTTTCTTCGCCCCGCACAACGCCTACGCCGCCCACGGCACCCGGGGACAGCAGGTCGGCGAGTTCAAGTCGATGGTGAAGGCGCTGCACGCGGCCGGGCTCGAAGTCATCCTCGACGTGGTCTACAACCACACCGCCGAGGGCAGCGAGAAGGGCCCCACGCTCTCCTTCCGGGGCATCGACAATGCCTCGTACTACCGGTTGGTCGACGGCGACTGGTCGCACTACTACGACACCACCGGCACCGGCAACAGCCTGCTGATGCGGCACCCCTACGTGCTCCAGCTGATCATGGACTCGTTGCGGTACTGGGTGACCGAGATGCACGTCGACGGGTTCCGCTTCGATCTGGCGGCGACGCTGGCGAGGCAGTTCCACGAGGTGGACCGGCTGTCGGCGTTCTTCGACCTGATCCAGCAGGATCCGGTGATCAGCCGCGTCAAACTCATCGCCGAGCCATGGGACGTCGGGGAGGGCGGCTACCAGGTGGGCAACTTCCCTCCGCTGTGGTCGGAGTGGAACGGCAAGTACCGGGACGCCGTGCGGGACTTCTGGCGCGCGGAGGAGCACTCGCTCGGCGAGTTCGCCTCCCGGCTGACCGGATCCTCGGACCTGTACGCACACAGCCGGCGCCGCCCGCGCGCCAGTGTCAACTTCGTGACCGCGCACGACGGGTTCACACTGCGCGACCTCGTCTCGTACAACGACAAGCACAACGAGGCCAACGGCGAGGGCAACCGGGACGGCGAGAGCGACAACCGGTCCTGGAACTGCGGCGCCGAGGGCGAGACCCGCGACCCGGCCGTGCTGGACCTGAGAGCCCGCCAGCAGCGCAACTTCCTGACCACGCTGCTGCTGTCGCAGGGCATTCCGATGCTCTGCCACGGCGACGAACTGGGCCGCACCCAGCGCGGCAACAACAACGCCTACTGCCAGGACAACAAGGTCTCCTGGATCGACTGGCGACTGACCGAGGAGCAGCGCCGGCTGCTGGACTTCACGCGGTACGCCATCGGGCTGCGCTCCGCCCACCCCGTACTGCGCCGTCGCCGCTTCTTCCGTGGGGAGACGGTCACGCACGCGGACCAGCCGCTGCCCGACCTCGTGTGGCTGCTGCCGGACGCGCGCGAGATGACCGACCGGGACTGGCAGCGCTCCGACGCGCACTCCGTCGGCGTCTTCCTCAACGGCGACGCCATCGCCGAACCCGACCCGCAGGGCCGGCCCGTCGTCGACGACTCCTTCCTGCTGCTGCTCAACAGCTACTGGGAGCCGGTCGACTTCCGGCTGCCCGGCGCCGCCTACGGCGAGCGCTGGACGACGCTGATCGACACCGCGGAGCCGCAGGGCGCCCCGGACGAGACGGAGCACAAGGCGGGCACCGGCATGACCGTCGAGGCGCGCAGCCTGGTGCTGCTCACCCGGCCGGCCCGCCGGTCCGGGTGAGGGGCAGCGCGCGGCGCGAGGTCACCGTGAAGGGTCAGCGTGCGCGGCGCGAGGTCACCGTGAACTGGGCGCCGTCGGGGTCGCGCAGCACCACCTCCTCGGCGCTGCTACGCAGGACGCTGCCGCCGTGCCGCTCCGCGGCCCGTGCGCAGGCCGCCACGTCCGCCACCGCGAAGTGCACCTGCCAGTGCGGCCGGATGGTGGGGTCGGGAGCCGACTCCAGCGCCCCGGACACGATACGGGCCACGACGTCCCCCCGGCTGCGCAGCACGACCTCGCCCCCTTCGTAGTGGACCTCGCAGCAGCCGACGCGGTCGGACGCCCACTCCAGGACCTCGCCGTAGAAGATCGCCGCGTCGAACGCGTCGCGCGTGTGCAGGCGGATGAAGGCGGGTGCCGCCCGCCGCCAGGTCTCCCAGTCGGTGAAGAGCTTTCCCTCCCAGATCCCGAAGGTCGCGCCGTCCCGGTCGGCCAGCAGTGCCGCCCGCCCGGGAGGGAAGGAGAGCGGCCCCACCGCCGATGTTCCGCCGCGCTCCCGAACCCGCGCCACCGCCTCGTCCGCGCTGCGCACGGCGAAGTACGGCGTCCACGCCACCGCCATCTGCCACATGGTGGCGACCGCGGCGATCCCGGCGACCGGGGCCCCGTCCGCCAGCGCGATCCGGAAACGGTCGCCGAGCTTGGCCGTGCGCCACTCCCAGCCCAGCACCGCGCCGTAGAAGTTCTCCGTGGTCTCCAGATCGCGGCTGGTCAGGCTCACCCAGCAGGGCGCGCCGACAACAGAGTCCGTCGAGACGACGTCCGTCGTGGAGGTGGTGGGGGTCGTGTCGTGATTCATTGCACTCGCGTTCCGATCTCGTAGGCCGGTGGGGGGCCACCGGTCCCCCTCCAGTGTCCGGCCGGAACCGCTCCGGACGCCTGCCGAGTACCCCCGGTGGCGGGGGGTCGCACGCGTGCCCACGATGGAAGCGTGGCACGACTACCGGACGAGCCGGCGGACGAGGCGGACCGCATCTTCAAGCTCCAGGAGGAGATCGACCAGCTGAAGGAGGCTGTCGCTTCCCATGCCGTCGTGGACCAGGCGATCGGCATGGTCGTCGCGCTGGGACGGGTGACGCCGGACCAGGGGTGGCTGGTGCTGAAGGAGGTCTCCCAGCACACGAACATCAAACTGCGCAGTGTCGCGGAGATGATCCTGTTCTGGGGGCGCAGCGGGGAGCTGCCCCCGGAAGTCCGTGCGGAGCTGGAGGACGCCCTGGACCGCCACGGCCCCACACAGATTCCGGGCGCACCACCGGCCGGGTGACGCGTCCGGGGGGGGGGGACCCGGCCGGGGGGGGGCCCGGGCGGCCCCC
>NZ_JBEOXO010000079.1:0-5187 GCF_040296605.1 Streptomyces sp. NPDC002088
GCGCCACCACCTCCCGCGGCGACATCACCGCCCGCAGCCTCTGACCCGCCGGCCCAGCCGCAGCCGAGCGCGCACCAGGGGGCGGTGGCCGACGGTGCTGCGCAACCGGTGCCGGCCGGACCGCGCAGCCTGCCGCCGCGGAGCGGTGGGCTGCGCAACTGGCGCCCCGTAGCGGCGGGCTGCGCAATCGGTGCGCGATGGGCTGCGCAACGTCGTGACCTGCAATGGTCGGGCCTGTGGTCAGGGTCCTGGTGGCCGTGGTCGGGGCATTGCGCAGGCCGGTGCAGCGCCCGGTCACGGGTGCGCGGAGTGCATCCAGCTCATATTCTCCGGTCGGGGTCGCGTACAGGGCGCCATACGGGCGAGGACGGGCCGTGCTGGAGCGGCTCGGTCATCGCCGCCGTCATGACGGCGGCCTCGCGCTCGAACGCCGCCAGTGCGACGTCCCGCCGGGCGGCCGCGCGCAGGGCGCTGATGCACGCCCGGTCGCGACATGGTCGTAGTCCACGCCGTCGACCGGCCGCATGCTCCGCGGCGCGCACCCACCTCCCGGTACTGCGCTGCTTCCACGCCGCCGTCCAACTGGTGAAGAGGCGGCGTTGCGGGGTGTGCTCTTCGACCCTCTTCTCGCGTGGCCGAGGGCTGAGGACTGGTGAAGTTGCATGTTCCTCGGTTCAGACGTCATCGAGGCAGGATGGTTCGGCTGTCCATGGGCGGGCGATGGAGTCGTCCGGTTCGACGCCGTATCTGCGAAGTTGCTCCGCCTCAAAAGCGTGCCCCGTCCGTGCCAGCACCTCTGCGGTGATCCACAGGGCTCTTTCGTTTCCGGAACTCAGCTCTCGCCGGAGCCAGTCGGTCGCCTCCTCGGTCCGACCTGCCTGTTGCATGAGTCTGACGGCCTGGCGCATTGCGTAGGTGCTCTCGCCGGAGAACGACTGATAGTGGTGGATGGCCTCATCGATCCGGCCGGCACGGACGAGTGGATCACCTATCCAGATGATGGCCGGGTTGGGACCGCTCATCAGGCTCCCTATGTGAAGCTCGTCGTCGTCCCAGTATCGGAGCGGGACCGGATCGTCCTTGAGGTAGGCGAGTCGGTCGCCAAGCTCTCGCAGCTCGGTCTCGTCGTCCACTCCGTAGTGGTGGCTCAGTACCCGGTTCAGCTCGTCGCGTCGGTCCTCCAGAAGGTTGGCGAGGGCTTCTAAAGCAGCCTCGGTACTGGTGGTTGAGCCCCTCTCTGGGGCGGTCTCGATCTGTTTGCGCAGCCAACGGATGCTGTCTTCCGGATCGAGATCGGAGAATCGGTCGGTCAGCCAGGCCACCCGGGCGTAGGCATCGTCGTCGACACCGGATTCGGCGCACCAGCGATACCAGCGGACGGCCTCAGAGACCCGGTCGCAGCCTTCCAGCATGCTGGCCAGTGACCAAGCAGCTCTGCGGTGACCTGATCGGACGGCAGCCATGTAAAAGAGCGAGGCTTCGTGGAACAAGCCGCGGGTCTGTGCTTCAGATCCAATCTGTACGAGTTCGGGGGCATCGGCATGGCGGCGGAGCACCTCCCAGAAGGGCTGAAGCGGGACCGACGAGGCGCGTGCCTGGCGTCCTTCCTGCTCGATGATGTCGGAGAGGCGGTAGTGGGACTGGCTGGGCCGAGTGGCCGTCACGAGGCCACGAACGCCGTAACAGGGCGCGCTGGTGTAATCGAGCGCCTTGGTAATCCAAGTGGTCTTCAGTGTGCTGAGAGTGACGTCGTCGAGCAGTTGAAACGCGGCTTCTTCTAGTAGAAGGGACGAGATATCCGGTCCGTGACCGCACCTGCGGATGTCGATCGCTGCGTCCAGCACCGCCCGGACAGTGGCGGGTGCCGTTTCGTAGCGCCGGCGCAATTCGGGAACACCCGCCAGGAACTGGGTGATGCGTCCGCCGGACTCCCCGGCAGCGCGCGTCAGCCGGGGATCGTCGCTTGCGGCCGCCTGACGCGTCTCTTCAGCGGAAAATGTGTCAGAAACTGAAAGGACCCCGACGCTGCGGAGCAGTTGGCGGGCCTGGGGGTGCGGGTCTCTCCAGGCCGTCGGCGGCCGGCTCAGCTCACCGTGATGCTCGCGCCACAAGGTGCCGAGCACCAATACCGGGGCGCGGTCAGGATCGTCTAAGAGCTCGCGCAGGGCCACCGCGATCTGCTCGCCAAGTTCCGTGTTCAGGTAGTGCTGGGTGTCGTTAAGCCACACAACGGTCTGCGGTCCCACCAACCTCTCGGTCAGGCCCTCCAGAAGTGAGCGGGGAGGCGTTGGCGTACGGGGGAGCCACAGCAACCAGCCCGTCGGCAGTCCTTGGATCGCCTCCCAGAGCGCCCGTGTCTTGCCCGTCGAGGAATCGCCGACCAGAACCGCCATCGCGCTCCTCGACATGGCGGAGGCGACGACTTCTGCCAACTTATCGTCGTGATCCCGTCGCACGTACGCAGGCAAGAGCGGAAGTCGAGCATCGCCGCCGATGTCACTCGCCTCGTGGACATCCAGAGCGAATGGACCGGCCTCACTCACGGGCCGTCCAAGTCGCTGTTGTTCCGGCACGAGGTGAGCGGGAGGAAGCGCCGGGGAAGGAGGCCGGCGGGACCCGGTGGCCTGCGCAAGGGTCCATCGGCGCCTCCATAGATCACGGTCTGCCCGGGTGACGGGGCGTCCGCTCCAGACGAGCAGCACGCTGACAAAGGCCCACAAGCGCCGGAAGTCCTGCGGCGCCCGTCCGTACTGGACCCACTCCCACACGGTCGACGTCGTCAGCGTGGGTAGTTCGTCCTGCCACGTGTCGTTGGCCTCCTTGATGGCCTTGGCACGGGACCGCTTGGGGTCACCGGTTCTGTATCTGGCCTGCTCCTCCAGGACCCGCAGGGCCTCCGCAAACGCAGCTTTTCCTTCGTGGGGAATCGATGTGAGTGCCCTCATGTCCTTACGGCCTCTTCTCCCGCGTTCCAACAACCGGCCATCCGGTCTGTCCGGCTCGGATGTCTCCGGCACGCTCCTGGCCAGCAGAGTCACGTGCCGAATCCGGCCCGTCCGGAAGGTGGTGACGTGTGGCGCACGGCTGCCTTCTCCTGGGATCGCACCCGCTGAAGGAGCGGATAGAGATCGAAAGGAGCCCCCGGGTGGACCCCGTGCTCGTCTGGATGGCGGTGGCTCTTGCCGCCATGCTCATTGTCGCGGTTGCTGCGGTGCTTGTGGCGAGATTCGCCCTTAGCGGCACTGCGTCGGAACACCGTGCGGCGGTTCTGTCCGCCGTCGCAGAAATCATCCGCGCGATCCATGGCAAGCGCTAAGGCGGGGCCGCTCGCACAGAGCCACGCAGATCACGGCCAGGCCGACGAGATGCGTGCGAGTGCGAAGCGCGGCACTTCTAACGGGCGTGGCGCGCAACTGGCAGTGAGCGTCAACTGCGCAGCAGCGGGCGGTGGGCTGCGCCGCCGAGTGTGTATCCGGGGCAGTGGCCGACGGTGCTGCGCAACCGGTGCTGGCTGGGCTGCGCAACGCCGTGACCTGCAATGGTCGGTCCCGTGGTCGGGGCCCAGATGGTGGTCGTGGTCGGGCCTGTGGTCGGGGCATTGTGCAGGTCTGCGCAATGCGCGGTCACGAGCGCGGTGAGTGCATCCAGCTGACTCTCCGGTCGGGGTCGTGGACAGGGCGCCACACGGGTGCGGAGGGGCCGTTGTGCAGCAGGTCGACCAGCGGCGCCGCCAGGACGGGCACCTCGCGCAGGAAGCCGGCCAGCGCCAGGTCCCCGGTGGCCGCGTGCAGGGCGCTGATACGGGTCTCGATCCCGGCGGGGCCGGTGCCGTCCAGGACGAACAGCAGCCGCGGGAACAGCGGGTACTGCCGCCGCCATGCCTCTTCCTGCGGTTCCTGGTTGAACGACCGTGGCCGCGTGCTGGGCCCGGGCACGTACTGGTGGAGCCGCGCGTAGGCGCCGAGTTTGGCGGCGAGGCGTTCGGGCCCCATGGTGGCCCGGTCGACCTCCACGAACGCCCGCAGCATCGCACCCCCGTCACCGTCACCGTCGCCGGGGCCGCGCCGGTAGTACATCAAGGCATCAGGGATGACGGCCTCCCTGCCCCCGACGGGGTGATAGACCTCCGGTATCCAGTCCAACGGCTGGCACAAGTCGCCGCGGTGGCGGGCGTCCTGGAGGAAGGCGAGCGCGGTCTCGGACACGGTCAGTCCGTGCCCGATCCGCAGCCGGACGGCGGTCGGATCGCACGCCTTCTTCGGCGCCCGCCGCCCCCGCAGCTCCGGTCACTCACCAGCGACGGCCACGCCGTACTCGGTGGGGAACCACACCCGGGTCCGTCCGGCCTGCGGCAGGGTGATCCGGTCGACCAGCCCCTCGGTCCGCAGCTTGGCCAGCCGGCGGCGGGTCTGCTCGATCCGCACCCCCGGCGCGATCACCAGATGCATCTGCTCGGTCGTGGCCATCCGGTACTGGACCAGCACGGCCAACGCCAGCCGGTCACCACTGCCCGCATCCACGTTCGTCATCGTCATCGTCGACTGCTCCCGCCCCTGTCCGTAGGAGAGCGGCACCGTCCTTGTCCGGCGCCGCGCGTACGAACCACGGCAGCAGCCAGCCCCGACCAGAGAACCGACCACGAAAGCCCGGCCACGGTCACGATGCGACAACACCGCCCCCGACCAGGCCGTAACCCCCGCCGACAACCCCGCCCACAACAGTCCGCACCCTCCCACCCGCAAGCCTGCATATCCGCAGGTCACCACACCTGTCTGGCCATGGTCGCCAGCCCGACATCCCCCTCCGCACACCCCGCGCTCACCCCAAGAACAAGAAGAAGGAGAGGTGAAGGGGACGGCGGGCGGAACGGGCGGGCAGTGCGGCCGGGGGATCGGGGGAGGCACCGCGCGGGGTGCCGCCCGCTCCGGCGCCCCGCACGCGATGGCCGTGAACGAGACGGTCATCGCCGTTACCCGCACCCCGCCGGCCGCGACCCGCCCGATCACCGGCGTGAGCACCACGGCGCTCGCCCCGACGACCGTTCCAACCGCAGCGGTCGCGGCGGCCGGGACGGTGGAAGGGATCGGCAGCGTTTTCTCTTGGTCGACCGAGGTCGCGCTCAACCTGCCCAGCACGGGCCGTAACCGCTCCGGTGTCCGCGCGGACGCGGTCCTGCAGGCGCCGGAG
>NZ_JBEOXO010000080.1:1640-4974 GCF_040296605.1 Streptomyces sp. NPDC002088
CAAGTACTGCTCGCAAGAGTGTGGAAAGCATGATCTCCGGGCGGGGGCTGGTCGGGCACGCTGTTGGGTGTCTGAGGGTACGGCCGATTGGCTGCCTTCAGTGCCGGCCCCAGTGCACTCGAACCGCTGGTTCGGGGTGATGGGTGGTTGGTCGTTGTTTGAGAACTGCACAGTGGACGCGAGCATCTGTGGCCAAGTTTTTAAGGGCGCACGGTGGATGCCTTGGCACCAGGAACCGATGAAGGACGTGGGAGGCCACGATAGTCCCCGGGGAGTCGTCAACCAGGCTTTGATCCGGGGGTTTCCGAATGGGGAAACCCGGCAGTCGTCATGGGCTGTCACCCGCTGCTGAACACATAGGCAGTGTGGAGGGAACGCGGGGAAGTGAAACATCTCAGTACCCGCAGGAAGAGAAAACAACCGTGATTCCGGGAGTAGTGGCGAGCGAAACCGGATGAGGCCAAACCGTATGCGTGTGAGACCCGGCAGGGGTTGCGTATACGGGGTTGTGGGATCTCTCTTCCACGGTCTGCCGGCCGTGGGACGAGTCAGAAACCGTTGATGTAGGCGAAGGACATGCGAAAGGTCCGGCGTAGAGGGTAAGACCCCCGTAGTCGAAACGTCAGCGGCTCGTTTGAGAGACACCCAAGTAGCACGGGGCCCGAGAAATCCCGTGTGAATCTGGCGGGACCACCCGCTAAGCCTAAATATTCCCTGGTGACCGATAGCGGATAGTACCGTGAGGGAATGGTGAAAAGTACCGCGGGAGCGGAGTGAAATAGTACCTGAAACCGTGTGCCTACAAGCCGTGGGAGCGTCGGGCGAGCACTTGTGCTTGCCTCGTGACTGCGTGCCTTTTGAAGAATGAGCCTGCGAGTTTGCGGTGTGTTGCGAGGTTAACCCGGGTGGGGAAGCCGTAGCGAAAGCGAGTCCGAATAGGGCGTTTTTAGTAGCACGCTCAAGACCCGAAGCGGAGTGATCTAGCCATGGGCAGGTTGAAGCGGAGGTAAGACTTCGTGGAGGACCGAACCCACCAGGGTTGAAAACCTGGGGGATGACCTGTGGTTAGGGGTGAAAGGCCAATCAAACTCCGTGATAGCTGGTTCTCCCCGAAATGCATTTAGGTGCAGCGTCGTGTGTTTCTTGCCGGAGGTAGAGCACTGGATAGGCGATGGGCCCTACCGGGTTACTGACCTTAGCCAAACTCCGAATGCCGGTAAGTGAGAGCGCGGCAGTGAGACTGTGGGGGATAAGCTCCATGGTCGAGAGGGAAACAGCCCAGAGCATCGACTAAGGCCCCTAAGCGTACGCTAAGTGGGAAAGGATGTGGAGTCGCACAGACAACCAGGAGGTTGGCTTAGAAGCAGCCACCCTTGAAAGAGTGCGTAATAGCTCACTGGTCTAGTGATTCCGCGCCGACAATGTAGCGGGGCTCAAGCGTACCGCCGAAGTCGTGTCATTGCAGTAATAAGCCCCAACGGGTGCTGTGATGGGTAGGGGAGCGTCGTGTGCCGGGTGAAGCCGCGCCGGAAGGCAGTGGTGGACGGTTCACGAGTGAGAATGCAGGCATGAGTAGCGATACACACGTGAGAAACGTGTGCGCCGATTGACTAAGGGTTCCTGGGTCAAGCTGATCTGCCCAGGGTAAGTCGGGACCTAAGGCGAGGCCGACAGGCGTAGTCGATGGATAACCGGTTGATATTCCGGTACCCGCTGTGAAGCGTCAAACATCGAGCATCGTGATGCTAAGGCCGTGAAGCCGTTCCGGACCCTTCGGGGAATGGAAAGTGGTGGAGCCGCCGGACCAAGCGGTTAGTAGGTGAGTGATGGGGTGACGCAGGAAGGTAGTCCATCCCGGGCGGTGGTTGTCCCGGGGTAAGGGTGTAGGACGTCAGGTAGGTAAATCCGCCTGGCAATAGTCTGAGACCTGATGCCGAGCCGATTGTGGTGAAGTGGATGATCCTATGCTGTCGAGAAAAGCCTCTAGCGAGTTTCATGGCGGCCCGTACCCTAAACCGACTCAGGTGGTCAGGTAGAGAATACCGAGGCGTTCGGGTGAACTATGGTTAAGGAACTCGGCAAAATGCCCCCGTAACTTCGGGAGAAGGGGGGCCATTCCTGGTGATCCGTTTTACACGGTGAGCTGGGGGTGGCCGCAGAGACCAGCGAGAAGCGACTGTTTACTAAAAACACAGGTCCGTGCGAAGCCGTAAGGCGATGTATACGGACTGACGCCTGCCCGGTGCTGGAACGTTAAGGGGACCGGTTAGTCACAATTCGTTGTGGCGAAGCTGAGAACTTAAGCGCCAGTAAACGGCGGTGGTAACTATAACCATCCTAAGGTAGCGAAATTCCTTGTCGGGTAAGTTCCGACCTGCACGAATGGCGTAACGACTTCTCGACTGTCTCAACCATAGGCCCGGTGAAATTGCACTACGAGTAAAGATGCTCGTTTCGCGCAGCAGGACGGAAAGACCCCGGGACCTTTACTACAGTTTGATATTGGTGTTCGGTTCGGCTTGTGTAGGATAGGTGGGAGACTGTGAAGCTTGGACGCCAGTTCAGGTGGAGTCGTCGTTGAAATACCACTCTGGTCGTGCTGGATGTCTAACCTGGGTCCGTGATCCGGATCAGGGACAGTGTCTGATGGGTAGTTTAACTGGGGCGGTTGCCTCCTAAAGAGTAACGGAGGCGCCCAAAGGTTCCCTCAGCCTGGTTGGCAATCAGGTGTTGAGTGTAAGTGCACAAGGGAGCTTGACTGTGAGACCGACGGGTCGAGCAGGGACGAAAGTCGGGACTAGTGATCCGGCGGTGGCTTGTGGAAGCGCCGTCGCTCAACGGATAAAAGGTACCCCGGGGATAACAGGCTGATCTTCCCCAAGAGTCCATATCGACGGGATGGTTTGGCACCTCGATGTCGGCTCGTCGCATCCTGGGGCTGGAGTCGGTCCCAAGGGTTGGGCTGTTCGCCCATTAAAGCGGTACGCGAGCTGGGTTTAGAACGTCGTGAGACAGTTCGGTCCCTATCCGCTGCGCGCGCAGGAACATTGAGAAGGGCTGTCCCTAGTACGAGAGGACCGGGACGGACGAACCTCTGGTGTGCCAGTTGTCCTGCCAAGGGCATGGCTGGTTGGCTACGTTCGGGAGGGATAACCGCTGAAAGCATCTAAGCGGGAAGCCTGCTTCGAGATGAGTGTTCCCACCTCCTTGAGAGGGTAAGGCTCCCAGTAGACGACTGGGTTGATAGGCCGGATATGGAAGCCCAGTAATGGGTGGAGTTGACCGGTACTAATAGGCCGAGGGCTTGTCCTCAGTTGCTCGCGTCCACTGTGTT
>NZ_JBEOXO010000081.1:0-4634 GCF_040296605.1 Streptomyces sp. NPDC002088
TGCAGGAGCTCGACCTCGTCGCCTATCTGCGGTTCGCGTCCGTCTACCGGGCGTTCGACTCGCTCGAGGACTTCGAGGCCGCGATCGCGGAACTCAGGCAACCGGCGGGACGCCCCGTCGCGGACGACGAAGACGCGAGTGCGGGGAGCCAGGAAGACGACCGCAGGTCGGGAGAGGCCGTACAGGTCCCTGAGCCCGCAGGCGCCGCCGACTGATCGGCGGGCCGGGCCCGGACTTTGGACACCGGGGCCGGCCGGATGGCGGCGATCGAAGACCTGTTGCGGGAGGCAGCGAGTGGGCGCCCGCAGCACCAGACAGAACTCCGCGCATGCGTACGCGCATGCCTGACAACGAGGAGGAAGCTTGATGCTTCTCATCGCTTACGTTGCCCTGCTCACGATCATGGTGCTCTTGATCGTTATTGGTGGCCTTGGCTATGTCGTGCACCGGTACCCGGCGCTGGTCCAGCCGCTGATGGTCGCTCTGACCGGGGCGGGAGTACTGATTGCCCTGCTTGTAGGGCCAGCCGTAGTCCTAGCCGTCCCCGGTGTGCTGTGAGGACCGCGGGGCACATCGTGGCGCTCTTGCTTGTACAGGGAGGCGGCATGACAGAGACGGCGAGCGGTTGGTCCCTCTCGATGGTCTCCCTGCTGGATAGCGGTAGTTGCTTTCGAAAGGTTGCGCCAAACGCACGTTCGAGTGAAAGATCGCGGATCGCCAGCCGTGATCATGCGTCTGGGCGCACGGCTAACGCGACGCCTGGCGGACAAAAGAGCCCATTGCTGAACTCTTCACCGCTGGATGACGACCTCGTGGATGCTGCAAGCTCTCTCCTGGCGGGGATCTCCGCAGGTAGCTCTGTGATCCAGCTGCGGCCTCGCATCAGTGGCAAAGCAGTATGGCAGCGCGACACATGCCAGTACGGGCGCGACACGCGGGATCGGTGTGCATGTATGAGTCAATCCCCACATCTAGTGGTTGGATTGCATCAGCGGCCCAGAAGGTGTGGTCCCCCGGGTCTTCGGACCCGGTCAACACGCTTATGCTTGGGCCCAGTTCCTCCCAGAGGTCCCACCGAGTTGTTCGCCTCACACCAAGGCCAATTCCTGGGCACCGCTCAGGACCCTTACCGGGACCGGAGGGAGGGAGCAGATGACCGGGGAACAATCTCCTGGTGATCACTGCGCACGGTGCGACCGCCGCCTGTCGAAGCGGCAGGCACTCATCGACTGGGCGCCAGTGACCATCAAGGTCATTTGGGAACTGTTGCAGTCCTTCTGGTCTTAACCAGGAGCAGAGTACGGCCGGCTGGTGCAGGCGCTCACGCAGTGAGCCCGACCGCTACGTGTTCGGCCGGGCTCATGACTGCGGCACCCTGAGGGGTCTGACTGCTGGTTGCACCCAGCGTCAGGCCCTTCGGGGATTCCCGGGGTACTGGCTGTCCTCACAGAGGCGAGTCAGTCCCGGTGTCCCCAGGTGTCCGTAAGCATCGTATGACATCAGAGCCGCCCTGCAACGCATTCGGACCGCCGGGATGTCGATCAGCCCACCCTCTCGAGGCCGCATGATCAACCTTGCCGAAACGCGATCTACGCCGCCCACCGCACGGCGCCCCGCTCACGGAGCCTGACCGGTCAGGGAGGTTCACCAGCGCATGCCGAGGGCGTTGAGGTCTGCGCGTCGCTGCTCGCTCAACTTCGCGGCCCTCCTTCGGGTGTTATCCAGGAATGACCCCAGTTTCACAGGCTCGCCGTCAACCAGTTCGACATGCTGACGTGCCGCCCGCAGGTGGCCCTCCCGCGTGTGGAACTGGCGTGCGGCTGCCAGGTTGGTGGTCCACCGGTCGTCCTGCGTGCGGCGTGCGCCCTGTGCGGGTTCGCTCTCGGTCGCGGGCTCTACTCCGATGGTCTCCAGGAGGTATTGCTGTGCGGGCATCAGCCGGTCCCATCCGGCCCGTTGCGCGGCGGCCCATGCTCCCAGGTCTTCGCCCTGCACGATGAGTTGGCCTGCTCCGGTGGGCAGTGCGCCTCCGGCGCGTACGTGGGCGAGGGTGAGCCGGAGGCTGCGTTGCCAGCCGATCTCCCACGTGGGGCACCATCCCGGATCGATCTCTGCCAGAGCTGTCAGACGGCTCTCTGACAGCTCACCCGTGTACGAGACGCCCGTTTCCCCGGCCTCCCGCCGTTCGGTGTTCTCAGCCGTCCTGCGGGCCGCTGCACGCTGGTTCTTGGCCCACACCCCCACCGGAAACCCGTCCCCGCCCCAGACCGCCGAAGCAGGCGGCAGGAAGTGTCCGTGCACGGCCGCGTAGGAGCGGGCCACGGCCAGGCCCGCGTCCCATGCGGATGCCTGCACCGACCAGACCATGCCGAGTGCTTCCAGCTCACTCACGCGGCCGGCCTCCAGGGTGCCGGCCGCGTAGTACCGGCGCTGGTCGGCCACCCACACCCCCAGTGGATGCCCGCCGATCCCGGGCCAGTCCTCCGGCGTGACGTACGTGTACGGCACCCGCAGCTCGTTGTTGCCGGTCTCCCGCAGCCACCGCGTCGCCGCCTCGATGCCGCGCAGCCAGTAGGCACGCTCGGGGTCGATGACCCGCAACCTGACGAACTGGGTGAGCGCGGCCGGGTCGCGTTCCTCGCTGAACCGCAGCACCCCTGCTGCCGCAGCACCGACCCGGGCGACGTCCTGCTCCTGGTCGCCGTCCTCGCCGTCGTCGTCCTGGTCGTTGTCGCCGTCCTCGCCCGCCTCGGGGCGGGCGTTGCGGATCCGGGGATCGGCCAGTGCCTCGATCGTCTCCGCATCGTGCGCCCGCAGAGCTCCAAGGATCTTGCTGAGGGTCCCGTAGGCATCCGAGGTGAGCAGTTCGTTGACATCCTCGTTTTCCCCGAGGAATACGGGCACGATCAGCGTGGCGATTTTCCCGGCGCCAGGATCCATCCGCAGGGACCGCCCGACCATCTGCACGATATCCACCATCGAACCGCGCGCATCCGCGAACAGGACCGCGTCACACTCCGCCGTATCGACGCCTTCACCCAAAACCCGCACCGAGGAAAGCACCCGCAATTTCGCGGGCACATCCCGCCCCGCAAATTCCTCCGCTCCGAGGAAATCAGAAGCGAATTCATCCAGCACCTGACGACGGTGAGCGGGGGCATGTTCGCCGTACAGCCAGCCCGCCCACACCTGCTCGGCGGGCGGGTAGGTGTCGGGGTCGTCCTCGGCGAGCCGGCCTGCCGTCGCCGGGACGGCCGCCGCCATCGCCTCCGCCTCGCTCACCCTGCTGTGAAAGGACAGCACCCGCCTAAACCGCTCCTCACTCGCAGCCTGCATCAGGCCGGTCTGCACGGCCGCCAACCGCGCCCCGCGCACCGCGTCCGAACCCGTCGCCTCGGTGGTGAGCGCGGCATACAAGTCAGGGTCGCGGATATCCAGGCACAGCACCTGATACGGCGCCACCAACCCCAGCCGGATCGCCTCACTGAGCTTCAGCTTGTAGGCCACGGGACCGAAGACCGGCGAGTCCTCATCCATGGACGCCACCAGCCGCGGCCGGTCCCCTTCGGCCTCCCACACCCGGGCCGTCGCCGTCATGTACAACCGCCGCACAGCCGGGACTTGGGCCTGGTCATGCACGGCCGCCCACGGCCGCCCGCCATCCCCACTTGTCCGGTGAGCCTCGTCCACCACCATCAGGTCCCACACCGGCAGACCCGCCGCGTGCGCCCGCTGGAGAGTGCCCAGACCCACCGACGCATACGTCGCGAACACGGTCACCGCCTCAGGGCCGGCCGTCCACGCGACCAACTCCTCCGGGTCCGTCGTACAGGGCACGCCCTGACTGTCCGCACCCCGCAGAGAGCACACCCCGACCATCGCCCCGTGACGGCCGCCCTGCCGCCACGCGGCGGCCATCTGCAACAGCAGATCCAACGTCGGCACCAATACCAGCACCCGGCGAGCCGAAAGACGAATCGCCGACTCCACACCAATCAGCGTTTTACCGGACCCGGTAGCAGCGATAACCTGAGCCCGCAGACCTTCAAGAGGAATTCCCTTACCAGGCTGCTCCGAGAGATTCCGAAGCACCGAATCCACTGCTTCGATCTGATGAGGGCGGAGGGTCATGTGCGTCATTCCAGATCCATTTCTCGCACCATTCAAGGTGCGCGGTGAGGGGAATTGGATCCCAAGGTGCGTCCGATGTCCGACCGAGGTAGCTACCCCGTCATCATCCCAGAATCTATCTGGGTAACTGAAGTGACGCACACCCCAATGTGGAGATGTTGGGAAGTGGTGGATCCTGAGCGGTGACGCGGGATCGAAACGGGCCGGACCGAGACCCGGCGACGGAGGGGGACGATGCCGGCCTCTGACACTCCCTCAGCCGCACACACATCTGACACCCCGCCACCCTCCTCTCGCTGCCGCTTTTCTGACGCGCGCGGAGCGTGCGTCAGGTTCCGTACAGGACTGCGGAGCAGGCCAGTACGGAACTGATCCGGCGTCAGCCGGATCGCCGGATCACGGAGTGATCCGGCAGGCGGAACGGAGTTCCGCCGCCTTTCCGCGCGAAGCGCGGAACCGCCGCGTAGCGGCGGCGCGTCGTGTCTGCGGAGCAAGACCGCGCG
>NZ_JBEOXO010000082.1:0-4617 GCF_040296605.1 Streptomyces sp. NPDC002088
CGCTGGCTCGTGTTTGCGGTGGTCGCGGCGATCGTGTTGCTGGTGGCCGGCTTGCTGGCGTTCGGCAGCCCGGTGCCGGGCCTGCTCGCGCTCCCGTTGATCCCGGTCGCCGCCGGGTTCGCGATTCTCAAGTTCCGGCTCTATGACATCGACCCGGTCATCAACAAGTCCCTCGTCGTCGGGGCCATGCTGCTGCTGATCACGGCCGCGTACGTGGCGATCGTGATCGGTGCGGGAGCCGTGGTTCCGGCTGACGAACGAACGCTGGCGCTGGTCACGACGGCCATCGTCGCGGTCGCGTTCGAGCCGCTGCGGCGGCGGGCCCAGTACCTGGCGGATCGCCTCGTGTATGGGCATCGCGCGACGCCGTACGAAGCGCTGTCCCGGTTGTCGGCCCACCTCGAGGACCCTCCGCAGGACCTGCTCGACGCCGTCGCGGCCACGGTCGCAGGCGCGGTCGGCGCCACCGAGGTTGTCGTGTGGGTGGGCGACGAGCATCGTCTGGTGCCGCAGGGCCGGTGGCCGGCTGCGACGGTCGATGCGGGCCCGGCCGCACTCGACGGGCTGGACGGGCCGCGCCGGCTGGTCCGGCCCGTCGTCCACCGAGGAACCGTGCGCGGCGCGATCACGGTCCGCAAGCCGGTGGGGGAGTCGCTCAGCGCCACGGAGGTGCGTCTGCTGTCGGACCTGGTCGCGCAGACCGGGCTGGTCATCGTGCAGCAGCAACAGGCGCAGGAGATCCAGGCGGCGGCCCGCCGCATCGTCACCGCCGAGGACGCGGCCCGCCGGCGCATCGAGCGCGACCTCCACGACGGTGCACAGCAGCGGCTCGTAACCCTGGGTCTGGAACTCGGCGCCCTGGCCAAGCAGGCGGAGGCCGGCGGCGCGGCGATGGCGGATCGGGTCCAACAAGCGCGGGCGCAATTACTGGAGGCCACTGCCGAACTGCGTGAGCTCGCCCGTGGCCTGCACCCAATGGTGCTGGCCCAGTCGGGTCTCGAGCCCGCACTCGCTGCGCTCGCCGACCGGTCGGCGATCCCGGTGCGACTGCACGTGGCTGAAGCCGGTCGCCTGCCGCGCGACATCGAGGCAACGGCGTACTACGTGGTGAGCGAGTCGCTCACCAACGCCGCACGCCACTCGGGCGCGAGCGTGGTCGTCGTCGACGTGACCCCGGTCGACGGCGGGCTGTGCGTGAAGGTCACCGACGACGGACGCGGCGGCGCACACCCAGGACCGGGAACAGGGCTGCAGGGGCTGGCAGATCGCCTCGCCGCACTCGGCGGTGACCTCCAGGTCGACAGCCCCTCCGGCGGGGGGACCCGGGTCAGGGCGGTGCTGCCATGCGAGTGATCGTCGCCGACGACGCGGTCATCTTCCGCGAGGGGATGGCTCGCATCCTCGCCGAGGAGGGCTTCGATGTGGTGGCCCAGGCCCGGAACAGTGCCGAGCTGGTCGGCCTCGTCCGCCGCGACCCACCGGACGTGGTGATCACCGACCTGCGGATGCCGCCGGGCTTCGCAGACGAGGGCATCGAAGCCGCGGCCGAGATCCGCTCGTTCGCACCGCAGGTCGGGCTGATGCTGTTGTCGCAGTACGTCGAGGTGCATCACGCGCTACGGCTCATGGAAGAGTTCGACGGTGCGGTCGGCTACCTGCTCAAGGACCGGGTGTCCGACCTCGGTGCCTTCGCGGTCGACATACGACGCATCGCCGGTGGCGAGGTCGTGATCGACGCCGAACTCGTGTCCAGAATGGTCCGCCGGCGACGGGAACATGACCCGCTCGCCCAACTCACCGCCCGCGAACGGGAGGTGCTGGCGCTGATGGCCCAGGGGCTGACCAACGCCGCGTTGTCCGAGGAACTGGTCCTGAGCCCCAAGACGATCGAGGGCTACGTACGCAGCGTCTTCACCAAGCTCGGCCTGGAGCAGAGCGAGCGCGAGCACCGGCGGGTGCAGGCGGTGCTCCAGTTCCTGCGCTGGCAGTGAGCCCTTCCAGCTTGGCTGGTGACGCGCCCGCTGTTGCCAAGAGCAACCTGACCGCCCGGAGCTTCGCGTGCATGCCCTACGACGACATGACAGATACCGAGACGAACAACGTGGAACGTCACCCACCGAACGCGCGCTGCGGCGCCCCTGTCGCGACCACGACCTCGTCGAACCCGTCGGTGACCGAGGCGCCGTCCGGTGTACACAGAACTGCATGCAACTTTGCGTGTACCACTCTGGCCCCAGCCGTGACGATTACGCAAGGCTCCGGCGTCAACGTAACCGGAGCGAAACGCGTGTCGCGCAACGCCTACGGGAAGTACGGCGCCCCGTGGACCACTCGAACTCGCCCAGGCTGCGACGAGCCGGGCCGCCCGACGCAGTGACCGCGTTCGCGGCGGGCTCCTGTGCGGACAAGGCCGACAAGACAAAGTCGACAAGGTGGGCGCCGTTGACCGGCGCGCCGGCGAGCTCGACCAGCTCGACCAGCTCGACCAGCTCGACCAGCTCCAAGAACATCGCCAGGCCGACTGACGTTCCTCGACGGCTGGTGTCCTGGCATCTGGTCCGGTGGGCAGAACGACCCCGGCCCCGAACACCCCAAGCCCGAGGGGCTACGCATACCGCGACGCGCCCCCCGTCCCGGTGCCTGCGGGCGGCTGCGCTTCCACGATCCGCAGTGCGATGTCGCCGTACTGGTAGGCCAGTTGGTCCACGGAGAACTCCCCTCCTTCGTGGAACCAGCCGGCCACGCCGATTCCCATGTCGAGGATCGAGTACGAGGCGATTCTGGCCGACTGCACGCGGAAGGCGCCCTCGGTGACGCCCCGCTCGATAAGTTCGCGAAAGCGCCGCTCGTAGTCGCTGCGGCGGCCCAGCACCCGCTCCTGGTCGGGTGGTTCCAGGCTGCCGATCTCGCGGTCCCCGACGAAGGGTCTTAAACTGTTAGGGGTTTGGCTTAAGCTGGCTGGTTGATGCTGCTTCGCGTCATGGGGACGGTTCCTTGGACTCTGCCACCGTTTCCGCCTGCCTGATAACGGGTTGCACTGGTTTTGTGAGTGGGGGCGTTCCTCCTTCTCTACGTCGTGGGATGTCGGCGGTCGTGGTTTCCCGTGCGTTGCGGTGTCTCTCGGGTGCGGGGGCTCGGGCGTTCGACGGGATGTCGTGAGGCCGTGTCCTTGTGTGATGGTCGTTCGTTAGGTCGATCGGAGTGCCGGGGGGCGGCCGCTGCGGGAGACTGACCGGGATCGTGCGGGGAAACGGGGGTGGTGGGTGTGGCCGGGTTGATGGCGACGGCCACCTGTACCGCCTTTGGTGGTGTCCTGGAGGGCAGTGGTGAGCGGGTCGGGCGAGCCCTGCTGTTCGAACGGGTGGGGTTTCTGGCGGAGTTGAGCCGGGATCTGACGGGTGCTCTGGTGGCTTGCCGGTGGGATGAGGCCTCGCTGGACGTGCTGGCCGCCGGGGTGGATGAGCGGGGCGAAGTCCTGCCGTCCAAGGGGTGGATGGCGCTGCGCCGCCTCAACTGGCCGCAGGACGTCACATCCCGGGCCGGGGTGTATGTGTCGGACCGGGTGCGCCGCGGTGCCGAGGAGTACGCGGCCCGGACGCTGCGGCTGGCCCTGCACCGGCGCACCATCGTGACCGCGGTCCTGGCCACCTGGCCCGCCGACCCCCGTCGGCGCAGTGAGGCGGAGTGGACGGCGCTGCGGGGGCTGCTGCCCGCCGGGGTGAGCGGTGCGGAGATCCGCAACCGCACCCGCCAGATCCGCGCCTACCAGGCCGAACACGGGAAGCTTCCCGCCGGGCTGTGCGTCCTGGAGGGGCCGCCGCAGGTGGCCCCTCAGGTGTTGCTGGCGGCGATGGACCGTCAGCAGGTCACCCTTCAGCGGGTGGATGAGACCACCGCCCGGCTACGGGTCAAGCTCCCGTTGAACGCGGTTCCCGCCTCGGGCCGGGACTGGGCCTGGCACGTGATCGACATCCGGCTGCCCGGCACCGTCACGGTGGACGCGGTACTGCACACCCCGACCCTGCGCCCCACCCCACAGGGCCGGATCGCCGTCGGCCTGCCGCACTCCCGGCCCGCCCCGCCCGTCAAAGCGAGCGGGCATACCGTGGCACTCGGCTTCGACTGGGGCGTCAACACCCTGCTCACCGGCGTCCTCGGCCGCCTCACCGGCAAAGGACCAACCCGGCGGGTCCTCACCGACGGGCGGCCGCTGGTCTTCGACGCCACCACCGTCAGTGCCGCCCTGCACCGGCTGCGCGGCGTGCGTGAGCACCTCGCCGCCAAACGCGATCACTACCGGGCGCTCGCGGACGGGCTGGGCTCCCCGCACCTGGCCTGGGGTGGTGAGTACCTCGATCGGGCGCGGGTGTTGGAGGTCGAGCACGGGCGGGTGTGTGCCCGGATCCGACATCTGAACCATGCGCTGGCCTGGGCGGCGGCCCGCTGGGCCGTCGACCAGGCGGTAGCGCTCGGTGCGAGCGTCCTCTACCTGGAAGACCTGGCCACCCTGGAGGCGCGCGGTCACCGGCGCGGTAATGCCCGCCTGTCGGGGCAGGTGCGCGGCATGGTGGCCGAGGCGATCGGGCATCTGGGTGCGCGGGCGGGTATCGCGGTGGT
>NZ_JBEOXO010000083.1:0-4140 GCF_040296605.1 Streptomyces sp. NPDC002088
GGTAGAGGTCGACGTAGTCGGTGCCCAGCCGGGTCAGGGAGGCGTCGATCTGCTCCATCACGGCCTTGCGCGACAGGCCGGACCCACCGGGTCCGCCGTGCATGGGGTTGAACAGCTTGGTGGCCAGGACGACGTCGTCACGCTTCGTGTACTTCTTGATCGCGCGGCCCACGATCTCCTCGGAGGTGCCGAAGGCGTAGATGTTGGCCGTGTCCCAGAAGGTGATCCCTGACTCGACGGCCTGGCGGAAGATCGGCTCGGCGCCGTCGTCGTCCAGAGCCCACGGCATCTGCGAGGTGTCACCGAAGCTCATGCATCCCAGTGCGATGCGGCTGATCTTCAGGCCGGAGGTACCCAGACGGGTGTACTGCATGACGCGCTCCTCATCGTCGGCGCAGCCGGCCGACACCGGCTGCTTCACCCTCGACGCTAGGCACCCGACGGGCGCGGTGGGAGATGCTGCCAGCACCCCCCAACCAGGCGTGCGACATGCCTGCCGCCGAGGTATGGGCCGCCTGGAGTGCGGTGCTTCCGGCCACCCGACGGGCACAGATCACCCCGGACCAGGCCGGCCGGACCGCGGTCAGGTGCACGCGACAGACCCGCAGCCCGACATGATCGTGCGGTGGCGCAGCGGACGCCGCCGCGCGGGATGGCCAACCGACGGAATTCGCTGATCTGCTGAAATGCGGCCGCCGCCGAGTAGTAGTCCCGTGTAGAGGCGTGGAGATTCCCAGTGAACTTCCGTACGCCCATGTGTGACTGAGCTCTTCAGTTGGCCGCTCTGAGCATCGCAGGTGGCCGGAGATTGCTACGTGGTGGTGTGGCGTTTGGCCTCGGCGGTGATGATCTTCAGTGCCTCGGTGATGCGGTCGTGGTGGGTGCGGTGGGAGACCACGCACAGGCGCAGGGTGTAGCGGCTGTCGACCACCGTGCTGGAGAGCACGATGCGCCGGTGGCCGTTGATCCGCTCCAGCAGGCGGCGACTCGCCTCATCGGCCCGCTCGGCGGCGGCTCGGCTGCCGTCGGCGGGGCGGACGCGGAAGATCACGGTGGACAGGTCCGGGCGCTGCAAGACCTCCAGCTCCGCAACGCCGGACAGCGTGTCGTGGACGTGTTCGGCCAGGTCGAGCTTCTCGTCGAGGGCCTCGCGGAAGGCGTCCACTCCGTGCAGGTGTAGGGGAAGCCAGGCCCGCAGACCGCGGATCTCGTGGGTCAGCTCGGGCCCGAGGTGACCGGAGTCCGGCACGCTCTCCGCCGCCCCCATGTCCTGGAGGTAGCTGCCGGTGCCGTTGTGCGCGGCGTGCAGGGCGGCGAGGTCGCGGACGACCAGGGCGCCGGTGCCGAACGGCATGAACAGGGTCTTGTGCGGGTCCAGGGTGATCGAGTCGGCCTCCTCGAAACCGGTGAGGCGCCCGGCGCCGCGTGCGGTGAGGCGGAAGAAGCCTCCGTAGGCCGCGTCGATGTGGAACCACACGTCCTCGCGGCGGGCCAGGTCGGCCAGCTGAGGCAGCGGGTCTACGGTGCCGGTGTCGGTGGTGCCGGCGGTGGCCACCAGCAGGAACGGCCGCAGCCCGGCGTCCCGGTCGGCGCGGATCATCGCGGCGGCAGCGCGGGGGTCCATCCGCAGGTCCGGGGTGTGCGGCACGGTCCGTATGTGGGCGGCGCGGATCCCGGCGAGGCGGGCTGCCTTGGCGACGGAGTGGTGGGCGAAGGCGGTGGTGTAGACGGTACCGCCGGCGAGATCCTCGCCGAGCCGGTCGTGGCGGGCGGCGACCGTCGCGGAGAAGGTGGCCATCGAGCCACCGCTCGTCAGCAGGCCACCGCTGCCCTCCGGCAGGCCGCACACCTCGCCGGCCATCCAGCGGATCACACTCTCCTCCAGCGCGGCGAGGGCCGGAGCCACCGAGGCCAGGCCGCCGTAGCGGTTGGTGGCGCGGTTGTAGAACTCGGCGAGCGCGGCCGAATACAGGCCGCTGCCCGGGATGTAGGCCAGGTGTCCCGGCCCGGCGGTCTCCAGAGCGCAGTCGGCGGCCTCGTCCAGGCGCGCGAGCAGAGCCTTCAGGTCACCGCCCCGGGCGGGCGGCGGCGCCAGGAAGGACTCCACGAGCTCGGCCTCGGCCCGCGGGGACAGGGGGCTGGTGGCGGGGCGGTCCGGGAGGTTCTCGGTGCGATCGACGACACGGTCCAGGACGAGACGGCCCATTTCGGTCATCGTGGCGCGGTCGGGTTCCAGGGGGAAGGGGTGCATGAGTCAGTCCGATGGCGGTGAGAGGGGGTACGGAGGCGGCGGCGGACCGGCTTGGCGGCCGCGGCGCGTGACCAGAATGCGCCGCCGAGCCCAGCACGCGATGGCGTAGTGAGTGCCTGTACGGCGCCACAGCGCAGGATTATTCGCCGATACGGCCGATACGCTGCATTTCATGCCACGCCCCCTGTACGACCGTATCGACCGGGCGATTCTGGACCACCTCCAGCGCCACGGCCGCACCCCCAACGTCGACCTCGCCGAGGCTGTACGCCTGTCCCCCTCGTCCTGCCTGCGCCGCACCAAGGCGCTGGAGGAGGACGGGGTCCTGGCCAGCTACCGGGCCGATCTGGACCGCGAGCGCCTCGGCCTCGGGTTGACGGTGTTCCTCTCCCTCAAGGTCGAGCACTCCCGCACCACCTCCCAAGTGGTCGAAGAGGCACTGAAGGCAATCGACCACGTGGTCGCCTGCCACGTGGTCTCCGGCGACGCCGACTTCTTCGTCGAGCTCGCCGTGCCGGACCTGCGCACCTTCGAAAAGGTGCTCACCGACCAGATCCTGGCCATCGGTCCCGTTCGCGACGCCCGCAGCACCTTCTGCATCCGCACCGTCATCGACCGCGGCCCACTGCCCCTCAACTCCTGGCCCGCCCCACGTCCATGACCGGACGACACGGCTTCACCGGCTTGGGGAACACCGCGATTCCCCGGTTCCCGAATTGGGAACGAGGCGCCGCCCGGTCATCGCCGGACTCGTGTGCGCCCGGCCCGCTGACCGCACCCATCCCATTCCGTCACCTCACGAGCCGCATTTCGTCGGTTCCCCGGGATGGTGCTGAGGGGGGTGCTGGCAGCATCTCCCACGTCCGAAACAGAGCTCGTAGCGTGAAAGACATGAACAACCGCAGCGAGGTCCGGGACTTTCTGATCTCCCGCCGCGGCAAGGTCACCCCAGAGCAGGTGGGCCTCGTCGACCACGGCGGCACCCGCCGTGTGCCCGGTCTGCGACGCAGCGAGGTGGCCGACCTGGCAGGGGTGTCCGTGGAGTACTACACCCAGCTCGAACGCGGCAACCTGCGCGGCGCCTCCGAGACCGTTTTGGACGCCGTGGCCCGGGCGCTGCTGCTGGACGAGTCCGAGCGGGCACACCTGTTCGACCTGGCGCGTGCGGCCAACAGCGGCACGGCAGTACGCCGCCGCCCGGCGGTGCAGCGGGTACGTCCGGCCATCCAGGCCATCTTGGACAGCCAGCTGGCCCCGGCCTATGTCACCAACGGCCTCGGGGACGTCATGGCCACCAACGCGCTGGGCAGAGCCCTCCTGTCTCCGCTGTACGAGGACCCCGCACGCCCGGTCAACGCCGCACGGTTTCGCTTCCTGAACCCCCGCGCGGCCGGTTACTACCTCGACTGGGAGGCCACCGGCCGCGACGGCGTCGCGGGGCTGCGCCTCATGGCTGGCAAGAACCCCTACGACAAGGCACTCACGGATCTGATCGGGGAGCTGTGCACCCGCAGCGAGGAGTTCCGCACCCGGTGGGCCTCGCAGGACGTCCGTATGCACCGCACGGGAGTCAAGCGGTTGCACCACCCGGTCGTCGGTGACCTTGAGCTCTCCTACGAAGCCCTGGATCTGCCTGCCGACGCGGGTCTCGTGCTGATCGTCTGCACCGCGGAACCCGGCTCACCCAGCCGCCAGGCCCTCGATCTGCTCGCCAGCTGGGCTGCCGCGCCGGACGCCGCCGAGCCCGCTCAGGAAGAACCGAGCGACCGCGGCCGGTAACACCTGGCCCACATCCCCCCACGTGCCGGTGCGCACCCTCGCGCCGTTCAGCACCATCCCGAAAGGTTCACCATGTCCAAGATCCCCCATGTCACGCTGAACAACGGTGT
>NZ_JBEOXO010000084.1:0-3746 GCF_040296605.1 Streptomyces sp. NPDC002088
GGCGGGAGCGCAGCCGCTCCCGCCCGGGCCGACCGCGCCGTCTTCCTGTCGCCCATCGGGTCCATCCGGTCCATCGTCGCGGACGCGACCTCAGACGTCACTGCGACGCAGCCGGTAGGCGGCACCCGCCAGCAGCAGTACGGCCCACACCAGCAGCGCCGCGAAACCCGCTCCGGGACTCACCAGGGAGTCGCTGGACTCGTGCAGGGTCATCACCGACTGGCCGGCGTTGCTGGGCAGGTAGCGGCTGACCGTGTCCCCCAGCGAGCTGGGCAGCAGCCCGGTCAGACCGGGCAGCACGAGCACCACACCGGCCAGGATTGCGATGCCCCCGGCGTTGTTGCGCACCAGCAGGCCGACCGTCACCCCGTACACACCGACCAGACCCAGATACAGGCCCGCACCCACCAGGCACCGGAAAACCCCGGGATCCCCCAGCGACAGGGCGATCTTCTCGCCGTGCAGGGAGGCGCTCCCCAGCAGGAACGAGACCAGGGCGCCGACGGTGGTGGTGACGAAGGCGACCGGACCGAAGACCGCGCACTTCGCCCACAGCACGGGCAGCCGGCCCGGCACCGCGGCGAACGTCGAGCGGACCATCCCCGTGCTGTACTCACCGGCCGACAGCAGGACACCCAGCGCGCCGACGGCCAGCGCGGCGAGGTTGGTGCCGGCCAGCGCCAGGGTCAGCGCCGCACCGGATGCCGCGTCCTTGCCGCCCAGCGGGCCGCTCGGACTGTAGACGGCGGCGGCGATCACCCCGATCACCACCAGGAACAGCACGGCCACCCCCAGCGTGATCCAACTGGAGCGCAGCGACCAGAACTTGGCCCACTCCGAACGGACCACCCGCCGACCGGTCACCCGGTACACCGGACCCACCGCCGTGGAAGGCTCCATCGTGCTCGCGGTCATCAGGCAGCCCTCCCTGCATCGGAGCTGTGATATTCGACGGCGTCCTGGGTGAGATTCATGAACGCCTCCTCCAGGGACACCGACTCGGTGACCAGTTCGTACAGCGGCACCTGGTGCTCGGCGGCCACCTGCCCGATCCGCCGCGTGTCCAGCCCGGAGACCACCAGCCGCTCGGCACCCGCCGAGGTCACGGTGACACCCGGCGCGGCCAGCAGCGAGCGCAGCCGCCCAGGCTCGCCGGTGGCCACCCGCACCCCCTTGTCCTCGCTCTGTGCGACCAGCGCGTCGACGGTCGTCTCGGCCAGCAGCCTCCCCCGTCCGACGACCACCAGACGGTCGGCGGTCTGCGCCATCTCGCTCATCAGATGCGAGGACAGCATCACCGTGCGGCCCTCGGCGGCCAGTCCGCGCAGCAACTCCCTCACCCAGCGCACACCTTCGGGATCCAGCCCGTTGACCGGCTCGTCCAGCATCACCACCGCCGGATCGCCCAACAGCGCGGCGGCGATGCCCAGCCGCTGCCCCATCCCCAGCGAGAACGCCCCGACCCGCTTGTGCGCCACCGCATGCAGACCGGCGAGGTCGATGACCTCCTCCACCCGCCGACGCGGCACGCCATGGGTGTACGCCAACGCCATCAGGTGGTTGAACGCGGAACGCCCCGGATGCACCGCCTTCGCCTCCAGCAGCACCCCCAACTCCTGCAAGGGGGAACGGTGTTGGGCGTAGGGCTTGCCGTTGACCAGGGCCTTTCCGCTGGTGGGCGCATCCAGACCCACGATCATCCGCATGGTGGTGGACTTACCCGCCCCGTTGGGCCCCAGGAACCCGGTCACCTGCCCCGGCGGCGCGACGAAACTCAGGCCGTCCACCGCCGTCCTGTCCCCGTACCGCTTGGTCAGCCCACGAACTTCGATCACGGCGTCGCTCCCCGCTTCCGTCTGGCCCGGCATCCGGCCGGGTCACTGCTTTCGAGGCTAGGAGCGGCCACGGCACGACCCGTGGACCCGGAGGCCACAATCACCATCGGTCACTGGTACCGCGGTACACCGGCAAGGTCGTCATCGCCGATCTGGCCCGACACACGGAACGTCGTCCAGGGCTCAGCCGCGCAGCGCACGGTATGCCGCGATTCCGGTCGCCCGCAGGCCTCTCCGCCGCTTCCGGAGCAGGGAGGAACCGAGGTGATCGCCGCAGCGGCCGGGCGGGGCCGGCGCCCGGCCGGTCGCGACGGACGGAAGGCGCGCTCTGATGGCGGGGAAGCGGAAGACGAACTCGGCGGGGTCCTCGAACAGTCACCGCGGCGACGTGCTGCGCGCGCTCGGTGTGCTGAAGGTGGCGACGGCCGACCAGATCCAGCGGTCGGCGCGCCGCACCTGACCTACCGGCACACCGACAAGAAGACGCCCTCGGAACGCAAGACCGCTCGGACCGCCTTGCACACGGGCGCGCTGTCCGATCTGCGCAAGCACGGCCTGTCTGTCCGAGAACGGCGGCAGCAACAGCGGGTCGGAGACCTTGCGGAACCTGACTCCCAAGGGCCTGGAGGCCGCCTCGTACGAACTGGGGCGGCCCCTGGGCGGAACGGCCCGTAGCGCGGGCAGCAGCGGCGCCTCCCGCCCCGTGGCCGTCAACGAGTGCGTCATCGCCCTGCTGCGGCCGAAGCCGGGCCTGGCCCTGCTGGAGGGCGAGCCGGCCGAAGCGCTCGCGGCCGCCCGGGCCGGCGTCGACGGGCCGGGCGGCCTGGGCACCATCGCCTCCTACGCGACCTGGGTTCCGCTGCCCGCCACCGGCGCGTGGAACGCACCGGGCAAGGGCGGCGCCCAGCCGGATGTCCGCGTACGCCTCGGAGGCCAGGGTGCCGCTGCTGTTCGTGGAGGTCGACAACTGCCACGAGAGCGCGCAGGAACTAGATGATCAATTCCAAGGGATGCCTGCGGAGGGTGTGGGGTGGGCGGCGGCCGAAGCCACCGCGAGACGGTCAGGCGGCGGGCTGCCGGCCCTGGTTGTCGAGGTGGCAGCGGGCGGTCAGGCGTCAGGGTCGACTTCGGGGTGCGTGAACCGCACGGGCTTGCCCAGCGACCGGGCGTAGGCGATTTCGGCTCGGGTGCTGTCTCCGATGTAGTCGCCGACTACGAGCACCTCATCAGCGAGCCGGATCTTCGCCCGGTGCAGATCGTCGAGTCGAACCTTCAGCGCCTCGGCCTCGACAGGATCGGACCAAAGTTCGTGCGGCGACTTCATGTCACAGCCCGGTTTGACGACAATCTTTCCGGCTTTGGTCTCCTGCAGATCGGCCTCGTTCATCTCGGTCATGAAGCGGGTGGAGCCGCAGATCACGACGATACGCGGGAGGCTCAACAGCTTCTTCGCGTCGGCGAGCTTCTCCTCGGGGGTGAGCAGTTGCGGGTATGACACTGGTTCCTCCTGGTGGTGTGGTCCAAGGGGTGCCTGCGGAGACGAGAACGAGGGTGTCCAAGATCGTTTTGTGACGAACGACGTGGACACCCTCGCGACAGCACTCTATGCGACGACCGACGACATGCTGAAGGAGCATCCCGACCTGGCGCCGTGGCGCCCGCCGGTCGGCATTACGCCCCGCCTGAGCGATGCGGAACTGGTCACCCTCGCCACGATGCAGGCCATACTCGGCTACACGGAGCCTCCCCCTGAGTGGTGGACACGCTGATACTGGATCTGCTTGATCCGGAGGAAGCGAGAAGACCGCCGATGGCGATGAAGGACTACTCGGATGAGTTCAAGGCCGATGCTGTGGCCTTGTACGAGTCCACGCCCGGGGCGACGTACAAGAGCATCGCCGCTGACCTGGG
>NZ_JBEOXO010000085.1:0-3511 GCF_040296605.1 Streptomyces sp. NPDC002088
TCACGGGATCTGCCTGTTCGCGACCCCCATGTGAGACAGATTGACTCACAGAGAGTCTATGAGTCAACTTGTCTCAGAGAGACCTGCGTCACACCGATTCAGTCCAAAGGTGCGCAGCGATCGGATCAGTGGCACCCGCACCGGACTGCGAGCGGAGCGGTTCATGCCGACAGGTTCGGCCGACCGCTACTGAGGCGGCGAACCCAGAGATGACAGGACCTCGCAGCTCTTCACGAGTGCGAGGGAATGCCACCTTGATCAGCCCCGGCCCAACGGCGGACATCCAGCCATGCCGGGGACTCAACGACGCTAGGACCAGCCCCGCATGGCGGCATCCACGACGGCGTCCACGGTGTCACGCCCCAGGCGGTTCCCGGCGAGAAAGCGCTCGAAGAACAGAGGACCCGCGGTAGCCATGGCAAAGGTCTCGGGGGTGACGTCGGACCGGAGCTGGCCGCGCTCCACGGCCGCGGCAACAGCGGGACGCAGGGCATCTGCGATCTGGTTCAGCAACGACTCCCGGAGGCGGCGCATGCCTTCGTCATGCCGCGAGCCGCCGAGGATCGCGGCGAGGACGGCACCGGCCTGCTCGTCGTCCCACCGCTCGGCAAGCACGCCCAGACGGTGAACGAGCTCCGCTCGCGGATCGTCGCCCGAAGCGGCCCGAAGCTCCTCAGGCATCGGAGGCAGAGGCGGCATACCGGCTTCCAGCGCGGCCAGGCGGAGGTCGAGAAGGCCGGGCCAGTGCCGATAGACGGTGGCTCTGCCAACGCCGGCACGGGTGGCAACCGCTTGATGAGTCACGGCCTCCAGCCCGCCTTCCGTGAGCAACGCGGTGGCCGCCGAGACCATGGCATCACGGCTGCGCAACAGACGCGGATCAGTTCTGTCTTGCACCTCTCCGTTCCCTTCTGTGAGACAATGCAGCTTACAGCTTACTATGGGACATTCTGTCTCAGAGGTGGGAACTGGGTGGCCGCAGAGAACCTGCAGGACTACCCGGTGCTGCCCCGCCAAAGGTACCCGGACACTTCCCCCCTTTATTGCTCGTGCACGGCAGCAGCTGACTGCAGCCCGGCCTGCGCCTCTCTCAAGCGGACCCGTTCGTTGATCACATGTGAACGACAGGCGCGGCGTTCTCGTCCTGCTGCGGCACGCCGCGGCGGTAGAGGAGGGCGCTCACGCCCAGGCCGATGACGAAGATGGCCGCCGACCACCAGTAGGCGGTGGAGTAGCCCTCGAGGCCGGCCTGAGCCAGGACGCCGGGGTCCTTGGGGTTGCGGCCGGAGAGGTAGTCGGTGACGGCTTCGGAGGCCATCGTGCTGAGCAGGGCGACGCCGATGGACCCGCCGACCTGCTGGACGGTGTTGACGGCGGCGGACGCGGCTCCGGCGTCGGCCGGGGCCACGCCGGAGGTGGCCAGGCTCATCGCGGGCGCGATGACCGCGCCCAGTCCGATGCCGACGAGCACCAGCTGCGGCAGTACCTCCGTCACGTATCCGCCGTTCAGGTCCAGCGTGGTCATCCAGACCAGGCCGGCGGCCGCAATGGCCATGCCCATCGGTACCACCGGCTTGGGGCCTATGCGCGGCACCAGGACGTTGGCGGCCACGGCGGAGGCGGACGACGACGCCACGATCATGGGCAGGAAGGCGAAGCCGGTCTTCAGGGCGCTGTAACCGAGGCTCTGCTGCAGGTAGTAGGTCAGGAACAGGAACACGCCGAACATGCCCGCGCCGCTGACGAAGAGGGCGGCGAAAGAGGCGCCGCGATTACGGTCCAGCAGGACCCGCAGGGGCAGCAGCGGATATGCCGCCCTGCTCTGCCGCCAGACGAAGAGGGCCACCAGTACGGCACCGGCCGCCAGCATGCCCCAGGTCGCCACCGAACCCCAGCCGTGCGTCTCGGCGTTCGAGAAACCGTAGACCAGGCAGAACAGGCCGGCGGAGACCAGCAGGGTGCCGGGGACATCGAGCTTCGAGGACGTGTTGCGCGGGGTGCGGTGCAGCAGGGCTGCGCCACCGACGAACGCCACCACCGCGAAGACCACGTTGACGTACATGGTCCAGCGCCAGTCCAGGTACTCGGTCAGCACCCCGCCGAGGATCAGGCCGATGGCTCCACCCGCACCGGCGACCGAGCCTGCCACGGTGAATGCCTTGGCCCGCTCGCGCGGATCGGTGAAGGTGGTCATCAGGAGCGACAGCGCGGACGGAGCCAGCAGGGCAGCGAACAGGCCCTGGATCCCGCGTGCGGTGACGAGCAGGCCGAAACTGTTCGCCGCGCCTCCCAGCATGGAAGCGGCCGCGAAGCCGGTCAGACCCACCAAGAAGGTCACCTTCCGCCCGACCAGGTCTGCGACCCGGCCGCCGAGCAGCAGCAGGCTGCCGAAGGCCAGCGCGTAGGCGGTGACCACCCACTGCCGGTCGGCGTCCGAGAAGCCCAGGTCGCGCTGGGCGGACGGCAGAGCGATGTTCACGATGGTGCCGTCGAGGACTCCCATCAGTTGGGCGAGGGAAATGACCATCAGAATCCACCAGCGGCGCTGGTGTGACGGCTCGACAGGCACATTCTCAGGTGCGGTCTCGGCGCCGCGAGCGGCGGCGATGGCGTTCTGTGTCATGGGGGCAGCGCTCCAGGCAGCGGACGGGGGGCGACGGAAAGAGAAAGGGACAAAACGGGCGGAGAGATCAGGTACGGCCGTGGGACGGCGTGGCCGCCTCGGTGAAGAGGATCGCGACACCCTCGTGGAGGCCGAGGCGGACCACCGCGCCCAGGTTCTTGTGCCGGTACTCCTTCGGCGGACGGCCGCGCGGAACCGCGATCACGTTGTCGGCGAACGCTGGGGTCACGTACGGCGCGCTACGCGTCGGGAGGGCATCACGCGCCCTCTTCGGCGGCCAGGTCGGGAACCTGGGCGTTGTCGCCCGCGACCCACACGTGGTCGAGGCCCCTGACCTGGAGAGTGCAGGGTGTCGACGTGGCCACGCGGGCCGAGCGGCAGGCCGGAGTGGGCCAAGGCGGGGTTGGAGCAGACGCCGGCTGTCCATCTGGCCTCCGACGAGCAGACCCGACCCCCCACCCAGGGGGCCCACCGGCCGGACGAAGTCGGCGCGGACGTTTCATACGCTGTACGGTATCACCTGTTCCGTACGTCGTATGGAATGTCGACAGGTGCAGGCAGGAGGGCGCCGTTGAGCCCCTCCTGCCTGCCGCCCGAGCAGGGTCACGGGTCGCTGGTCCCCAGACCAGCGGCCGCCTGCCCAGCGCCAGCGGGTATGACGGCGACGTGCACGGCCTGAGCCCACCCGTGCCGACAGCCCATGTCTCACCGGTTGTCGCAGCCCGGGTCGTCGTTGGACCGGTTGGAGTCGTGGTCATACCGGTGCGAGTCGTGGTCGCACCGAGGTCCCGGAGGGGGGTGGGGTTGCCGCCCCCCTTTCCGGGGGTGTGGGTCAGCTGGCGGCCTGGGCGAGCAGCGGCTTGAGGGCCGGGTGCTGGAGGGCTTCCT
>NZ_JBEOXO010000086.1:0-3479 GCF_040296605.1 Streptomyces sp. NPDC002088
CCTGGCAGGACGAGGGGCGGCGGCCACGGGATGCGTCCGTTACCGATCACGGACAATTCCGGGGGAGTTCACGGACAACTCGGCGAGCAGCGGCGTGCCCACTACGGTGGCCCGTCGGCGCGACGTCCCTCAGCGGAGGCGGAGTGAGGTCAGAACATGCGGGCGATCGTCGTCGGGGCGTCCATCGGGGGACTGGCCGCGACGCTGAGTCTGCGCCGCGCCGGCTGCGCGGTCGCCCTCGTCGAACAGACTCCGCGCCTCACCGAGGCCGGGGCCTGACCGACCACCAGGCCGGTGGTTGATCTGTTCGAGTAGCTCGTGGGACGGTTGCGGCGAAGGGTTCCGCCTCGCTGTACAGCTCGTGCAGCGGGGAGACCGTACCCGGCAGTTGGCCGCCGTGGACCAGATCACGACCACGAGCCTGTCGTCCGCAGCCGCTTCACAGTCAGTCGCCGCCCACCACATTTTCGACGGCAGGTGCGTGACAAGGCGGACGAATCGCGGACGGGGTCGAGGGCCTTGTCCCGCTACGCGAGCTGAGACCGACGCCCGTGGCTGCTCCGGAGGAAGCACGACCTGGAACACGCCCTCGTCGTGCTGTGGCACCACCTGGCCGACGCCGATGGCCCGGTTCCGGCAGCCGCTGCAGGAGGCGCAGTCTGGGCCGCGCTCGGCACGGACGAGTACGGCGAGGAGGTCTTCGCCGACCGCGAGAGTGCCGAGCAGGTCGTACGCCGTGACACCACCAGCCTGCTGCGCCCGTGCCAGGACATCGGCCTCGTCCACGCCTGCGACGGGGCCGGGCTCAGACGGTCGGCCGGCCCGGGGTCAGTTCGCGGCCGTCGTCGGTTGCCCCGGCTCGTCCAGCTTGAACCGTCGTCGGATGTCCGGACGCCCGAGCAGCTTTTGCGGGTAGCCGGGGCCGGGGCGCGGGACGACGTCCTCCCAGGCCATGGGCTCCTTGCAGTGCGAGCAGACCACCTCGCCGTGGGCGTCGTGGCCGCAGGTCTCGTGGCGGGTGACCACCGGAGGCCCGGCCTCGTCCGCCAGCCATCGGTCGCCCCAGCTGGTCATGGCGAGGATGACGCCGTAGAAGTCTCGGCCGGATTCGGTCAGCAGGTACTCGTGGCGGACGGGCTGCGTCTCGTAGACGCGCTTCTCGATCAGGCCCGCCGCCACCAGCCTGCGCAGTCGTTCGGACAGCGTGTTGCGGGCGATGCCCAGCTCCTGCTGGAACTCGTCGAACCGGCGGATCCCGTAGAACGCCTCCCGCAGCACCAGGGGGGTCCACCAGTCGCCCAGCAGATCCATGGTCCGGGCCACCGAGCAGGGCCAGTTCGCGAACGATGTACGCCTCATGCACCGATGATACGAGTCTTTCAATGAAACTCAGCAGGCCGTGAGTCGGTTTGGGCTTGCGAGAGTGAGTCTTAATGCGCAACTATGCAGGTCATTGAGGGAAGGGAGTCAGGTGTCATGGAGTGGACGGGACAGGTTTACGCGGACATCCCGACGGTGTCCGCCAGGGCCTACATCGACGCGCCTCCTGAGCGGTTGTGGAGGTACGTGAGCGACATCCTCCTGATGCCCGAGCTCAGCGCCGAGCTCCAGCACGTCGAATGGCTGGACGGTGCGACCGGTCCCCGCACGGGCAACCGGTTCCGCGGGCGCAGCGCCCACCACGCCCTGGGCAACTGGGAGACGGTCAGCACCATCGTCGACTGCGAGGAGCCGCACCGGTTCGCGTGGGCGGTGGGCGACCCGGCCCATCCGATGAGCGTGTGGCGGTTCACGCTGCATCCGCAGGACGCCGGCACGGTGCTGGAGCAGTGGGCTCAGCTCGGACCGGCACCGTCCGGGCTGAGCGTCGCGATCGAGGCGATGCCCGAAAAAGAGCAGAAGATCGTGTTCGTCCGGCTGCGCGAGTTCGAGACCGGCATCAAGTCCAACCTCGCCACCCTCAAGAACCTCGCCGAACGGGAGAAGTGATGCGCACCGCGACCACCATCGAGGGCTCCGGCGGAAACTGGCGCGAGACCGCGGAGTTCGTCGTGGAGGCCGAGAAGCTCGGCCTGGACATCTGCTGGGTGGCCGAGGCCTGGGGGAGCGACGCCCCCTCGCCCTTGGGCTACTTGGCGGCCCGTACCGAGACACTCCTGCTCGGCTCCGGGGTCATCCAACTCGGCACCCGCTCCCCGGTCACCATCGCGCAGACCGCCATGACCCTCGCGCACCTGTCCGACGGCCGGTTCCGGCTCGGCCTCGGCGCCTCCGGACCGCAGGTCATCGAGGGCCTGCACGGCATCTCGTTCGCGCGGCCGCTGACCCGGATGCGGGAGACCGTCGAGATCATCCGCGCGGCCTTCACCGGCGAGAAGATCAACTTCCAGGGCCGCCAGTACACGATCCCTCTTCCCGGAGGCGAGGGCCGCCCGATGCGGCTCAGCGTGGAGCCGGTGCAGGTGCCGATCTACCTGGCCACACTGTCCCCCAAGATGCTCGAACTCACCGGCGAGATCGCCGACGGCTGGCTGGGCACCAGCTTCGTCCCCGAAGGGGCCGACGCCTACTTCACCCACCTCGACACCGGGCTGGCCCGAAACGGCCGTACCCGCACCGACCTCGACATCTGCCAGGGCGCCGAGATCAACATCGTCTCTGACGAGGGTCTGCTGACCAACGTCGTCGGCAGTCGCAAGAAGGAACTGGCGTTCTCACTGGGCGGGATGGGCTCCGGCTCGACCAACTTCTACAACAACGCCTACAGCCGCCAGGGCTGGGCCGATGTCGCCGCCCAGGTCCGCGAGCGCTGGCAGGCCGGGGACCGCGACGGCGCCGTCGGCCTCATCACCGACGAGATGGTCCTGGCCACCACTCTGATCGGGACCGAGGAGATGGTTCGCGCCCGGCTCGGGGACTGGCGTGCCGCGGGCGTGGACACCGTCCGCCTTTACCCGGCGGGCGACACCCTCGCAACGCGTCTGGACAATCTCGGACACGGCATCGACCTCATCCGTGCGCTGGATCCTCGATAGGAGACCGCCCGGTCCCGGGCGGCGGACCGGAGCCGGAGCGGGCCACCTGGGCGATCACCGGTGCACCGTTGACGGTAAGCCGAACCCTCGTGCCAGCCCGAGGGTTCGGCCAGCGAAGGCGTACGGACGGCCCGCGCCCCGGGGGAGTGGGCGGAGGTGGTCATGAGCATCGCTCCCATGCGGTGGTGCAGCCGCGGACGAGGAGATGGGCGGCGGCCTCGCGCCGGTACTGGGCGCTGGCGTGGATGTCGTGGGACGGTGCGAGGCCGGTCAGGGAGGCGCGGGCAGCCGAGGCGAGCGCCTGTGCACCGGCGTCCGCGCCGGTCAGTGCCTCCTCGACGGCGGGCAGTCGGACCGAGACGGGGCCGCCCCCGCAGAAGGCCACCCGGGCGGTGCGGACGGCCTCGGTGTCGTGGGGGCGGGGCAGCCGGACCCCCCCCCCCA
>NZ_JBEOXO010000087.1:0-3453 GCF_040296605.1 Streptomyces sp. NPDC002088
TTACAAGATAAAAAGTTGTTAGAAGAATACAAAGCAGAAAATGACAGCTTAAAAGCTCTCAAAATGCCCTCACAGGAAACAGAATTCAAACACTTAGACAATCAATATAAAGATGAAGTGAACGCTCTTAAAGAGAAGTTGGAAAATTTGCAGGAACAAATCAAAGATCAAAAAAGGATAGAAGAACAAGAAAAACCAAGAAAATGGTGGGGACTATGGCGAAAATAGATGATTCAGTTAAAAAGAAAGTTCCAGAATTAAGGTTTCCGGGATTTACGGATGATTGGGAAGAGCGTAAGTTAGGAGAATTATCTAATATTGTTGGTGGTGGAACACCAAGTACATCGAACCCTGAATACTGGGACGGTGATATTGATTGGTATGCACCAGCTGAAATTGGAGAACAAAGTTATGTTAGTAAAAGTAAAAAGACTATTACTGAACTAGGTCTAAAGAAGAGTTCAGCTCGAATTTTACCAGTAGGAACCGTCTTATTTACTTCTCGTGCTGGTATCGGAAACACCGCTATATTAGCCAAAGAAGCTACAACTAATCAAGGGTTTCAATCAATTGTTCCTGATCAAAATAAACTTGATAGTTATTTTATTTTTTCAAGAACTAATGAGCTCAAGCGATATGGGGAAGTCACCGGTGCAGGATCTACTTTTGTTGAGGTTTCAGGTAAGCAAATGTCGAAAATGTCGATTATGGTACCTGAACTTTCAGAACAACAAAAAATCGGGTCATTCTTTAAACAGTTAGACGATACTATCGCTCTTCATCAACGTAAGTTAGATTTATTGAAAGAACAGAAAAAAGGCTTTTTACAAAAGATGTTCCCTAAAAATGGTGCCAAAGTTCCTGAATTGCGATTTGCGGGGTTTGCTGACGATTGGGAAGAGCGTAAGTTATCTGACGTAGCTAATCACAGAGGCGGAACAGCTATTGAAAAGTATTTTGACAAATATGGTGTATACAAAGTTATTTCAATTGGTAGCTATGGATTAAATAGCCAATACGTTGATCAAAATATTCGCGCAATATCAAATGAAATTACAGATGGACGAGTTGTTAATTCTGGAGAGCTCACCATGGTGCTAAATGATAAAACTGCTAATGGAACAATTATTGGAAGAACTTTACTGGTAGAAAAAGATAACGAATATGTTATCAATCAACGAACTGAAATTATTTCTCCGAAAGAAAACTTTGATTCTAATTTTGCATATACCATACTTAATGGTCCTTTTAGAGAAAAAGTTAAACGAATTGTTCAGGGGGGAACGCAAATATATGTTAACTATCCTGCAGTTTCTAATCTAAATCTAGAGCTACCTAAGATTGAAGAACAACAAAAAATAGGCTCTTTCTTTAAACAGTTAGATGACACTATCGCTCTTCATCAGCGTAAGCTAGATCTTCTCAAAGAGCAGAAAAAAGGATTTCTACAAAAGATGTTCGTTTAGGGTCTATAATTAGATAATAACCCCTAAGAAATTAACCAAAAACAGCCCTTATACTTACAAGATATAATTATAGGGGCTGTTTTTTACAAATTTATAAAAAATAAAGCATTTATATAAATGTTTTATTGACAAACAAAATGTTTTATTGACAAACAAAATAGGATGTGATATCCTTTATATGAATATAAATGAAAGGACATAATTAAAATGTCAAAGAATATCCAATTAACCCTAACTGATTTGCAGTATGAAACCTTGCTAAAAAAAGCAGGAAGCTTCTCTATCCAGCAATATCTGATTAAAAAAGAATTTCCAAACCACGAATTTTCTCATTGGTTTAACGAAATAACTGGACTAATTGAAAAACTTCCACCTGACACAAACTTTTCACTAAAAACTTTATTATCTGTAAATTGGGAAACTATTCCTAAAGGAGTACGCCTATCAATAGGAAAACAATTTCTAAAAGAAGTCAATGAAGGAAGTATTCGAGCAGTAAAATATGTAAAAAAAGACTCTGCCAATACTACCATCTACAAAAAAACACTTTAAAAAACTTCGCAACAGAACCTATAATATCCTTCTAACTATATAATAACTTGAAAATTACTAATTTATCTGTACTGTAGTATATTAGAATTGAAGGAATTGTAAATAGAATAGTTATTTGATATACTTTAGAAAATACATGTTAATAATGTGAAATCAGACTTTAATTACGGTGAATAATATGAGATTAAGTCTGATGGGTCTTGTTATTATTCTAATATCATTATAGAAATATAAATCGGTAAATTCAGTTTAACTAGGAGGATTATATGAAGCCAATTGTTTTTATCTATCATTCAGTACTTGGAATAAGAGGGTCTGAATTAAATTTGTCAGAGGTTATAAAAAAAGAAGGTTTTGATGTTATCATTCCTGATTTGTATGAAGGAAAGAAATTTGATGATTATAAAACAGCTATGGCTTTTCTCGGAACATTTGGAGAAGATGGTTTAGAAAAGAAAGCCTATGCGATGTTCGAGGAAGAACACAAGAAGAATGGTAAGAAACCGGTTATCTTTATTGGTTTTTCAAATGGTTGTAATTTAGCAGAGTGGCTTTCGCTAAAAATTCCAGAGACAGTTGGAACCATATTGTTACATGGTGGAATGCCAGTTAAAATGTTTGGCTATGAGGGGTGGCCATCAAATCTCCCCATCCAAATCCATTATTCTAAAGAAGATCCGTGGAAACTAGAAGATGAAGAAATTTTACAAGAATTCCTGAATGAAATAGAAAATTCAGGCGCTAAGTTGGAATTCTATGAATATGAAGGAGAAGGATATTTGTTTTCTGATCCTGAATTGCTATTAGAATATAATGATATAGAAACTCAAAATATGTATGAGAAAGTAAAAGGATTTTTAAGTAACTTTTAGTAATGGAATGATAAATTTATGCTGATACCACTAAAGAGCTATGGTAGGAGATTGTCTTGTAAACTGTAACTGGATGTATTATTGAAACTGACAATAAGCTTCTAATGGTTTAGCAAGGGAATGAAATGATTCAAAGCAAAAAGAAGACCACGTACAAAATTTATATGGTGTTCTTTTTGTTTAGTTTTTTAATGTGGTCATAAAAAGGCGGAGCCTATTATAAGTTTAATTATTTAATTTCAGAAAGGTATATATAAATCATGGCGCAACAAATTGTCCTACCCATCAAAGACTCCAACGTCTTAAAGATGGTACAAGATACACTTCTCGATAGCTTCTGTACTTCTTGGCATTTTAGAAAGGAAATCTTCTCATGAAAATTCTTGTTACCGGATTTGATCCCTTTGGCGACGATAAAATTAATCCTGCGATTGAAGCCGTGAAACGTTTGCCGGATGAAATTGCTGGGGCACAAATCGTTAAATTGGAAATTCCGACAAAGTTTAATGTTTCAGCCGATGTCGTTAAAGATGCTATTGCCAAAGAAAAGCCTGACTATGTGT
>NZ_JBEOXO010000088.1:0-3191 GCF_040296605.1 Streptomyces sp. NPDC002088
GGGGCGGGGGTGGGGGGCGGGGAGGGGGTGCCAGACGAGGTCGGGGGTGGTCACCGTCGACGCCGGGCGGAGCGCCACCAGGTTCGGCGTCGAGAGGAGGGCCTGGCGGGCCAGGTTCTCCTGGGCCTGGTCCGGATGGTGCCGGCCGTCGGGCGAGTACGGCGGGGGAGTGGGGCCGGGCGTCGGAAGTACGGGAAGCGATCGAGGCGTTCCGCAAGGAGCTTGGCGAGTCCTGTCCACGTGTCTGGCTCGCGGGTCGGCTGGACGCCTCCTGCCGCAGACAGATGTCCTCTTCGCTGTAGTTGGCCGGGCCGGACAAGCAGACGCTCAGTTGGTGAGGCGGACGGGGTCTGGCGGGCTGGGCGTTTGACGGATGCGCCGGCGTGGGTAGTTCGCCGTCGCCGACGGACCGGGGGCCCAACCGCCGGGATCGCCGGGATGCCGTTGCGGCTGGCCGAAGGCCGGCGACACAACGGTGACGCCGCGCTGGACGGTGCCACGCCCCCGGCACGCACGTGAGGAGAAGATACGTGAGGGTCGTCATCACGGGCGCGTTCGGCTTCCTGGGCCGTCGGCTGACCGGCACACTGCTGCAGACGCGGACGTTTTGTGGCACACCGATCACGCGACTGGTGCTCGCCGACCGCATCGTGCAGCCCGACTCCCTGGTGGCGACGGACCCGCTCGTGGACATCGTGCACGGCGACCTGATCGACCGCCTCGACGACGTGTTCGCCAAGCCGGTTCATGTGCTGTTCCACCTTGCCGCGGCGGTGTCGGCCGAGTGCGAGGCCGACTTCGACCTCGGCATGCGCGCCAATGTGGACACCACCCGCTCCCTGCTCGACGCTGCCCGGGCACAGTCGGCGGCCGGAGGGCCGACGCCGCGGGTGGTGTTCGCCAGCAGCCTCGCCGTCTATGGTTCCAGCCCTGGGCTGAACCTGCCCGCGGTGGTCAGCGAGTCGTTCCTTCCCGTTCCGCGGTCGAGTTACGGAACACAGAAGCTCATCTGCGAGCATCTGATCGCGGACTACACGCGCCGCGGCTTCCTCGACGGACGCGTCGCCCGCCTGATGACCGTCGCGGTGCGGCCGGGCCAGCCGAACGCGGCCGCCTCCGGCTTCCTGTCCAGCATCATTCGGGAGCCGCTCGCGGGACTCCCGGCGATCTGCCCGGTGCGGCCAGACCTGCACGTGGCCCTGGCCTCACCGCGACGCACCGTGCAGGGAATCCTGCGCATTGCGGAGGCCGAGCGCGGCGTCGGGCCGGGGCGGCTCGAAGGCCAGATGCCGGTCAACCTGCCTGCGCTCACGGTCTCGGTCGCAGAGATGCTCGCTACGCTGCGGCAGGTGGCCGGCGATGCCGTCGCCGGCCTGGTGACCATCACGCCTGACCCTGCCGTCGAGGCCATCGTGGCCTCGTGGCCCGCCGTCTTCGACAACAGACGCGCCGCCGCACTCGGTCTGGAGCCCGACCCGAGCTTCCTGTCAGTCGTGCAGGACTACCTCGCCGATCACCCCGGCGCAGTCAAAGGCGGATGAATTCGCGCTGAGAGGTTCGGGCCGCCCCGCAGGCAAAGGGCGGCCCGATGGCGTGCTGAGGGCGGGTCAGGAAACGGTGATGCTGACCCGGACGCGCGTGCACTCCACGCGGCTCCACCGACACACCATGACCAGGCCGACATCACGCATTCAAGTTCAGTAGCAGCAGCGTTTGTACGCATGTACGCAGGTTCGGCCAGCAGTTTGAGATCTTGGGTCTCATGGATGTTCGCGAGAAGTGAGAAATGACGCCACCGCATGGGGACGGCCTGCCGTCGAGTAGGAAACTGCGGTCGTCAGCGGGGGGTCGAGATCTCCCGCAGGCCGTTCCCGGGGACGGGTCAGGCTGCGGAACGCCCGTCGGCCGGGCGGCGGCGCAACGCGGCGTCCTCGATGGCGGGCGGGTTGTAAGCCATGTCGAGCGTCCCGACGTCGGTGCCGGGCGGCACGATGGCGTCGATCTCGTCGAGGACGTCGTCGGGCAGGGTGATCTCGGCGCCGGCGAGGAGGTCGTCGAGGTGGTCCATGGTGCGCGGCCCGATGATCGCGGAGGTGACGCCCGGGTGGGCGATCGCGAAAGCCATGGCGAGGTGCGTCAGCGGAATCCCCGTCTTGTCGGCGACGAGGAGAAGCTGTTCCACGGCGTGGAGCCGGCGCTCGTCGCGCAGGTGCTGGAAGCCGAAGGCGGCCCGATGGGTATCGGCCTGCCGGTCCTTGCGGTAGCGGCCGGTGAGCAGGCCACCCGCGAGCGGGCTCCAGATCATGGTCCCCATGCCGTAACGCTCGCATACGGGCAGTACCTCGCGCTCGATGCTCCGGTTGAGGATCGAGTACGGCGGCTGCTCGGTGCGGAATCGCACCAGGCCGCGCCGTTCGGCGACCCACTGGGCCTCGACGATGTCCGAGGCGGGGAAGCGGGAGATCAGGCGGCGGAAGCGTTTGTTGCGGCCGTGCTTCTCCCGGCACCGGCCGTCGGTGAAGTCCAGGTCCTCGACGGCGATCGCGGCCGCGCCGGTGGCGCGGGTGTGGTGCACCAGCCTGGTGAGGGCATGGCGGATCTGCGCGTCGCGGTGCGTGGTGGAGCCGGTCAGGTCGTAGAAGTAGCGGTTGGGCTCGCCGACGGGGTTGCCGTGCGGGTCGAGGCGCCAGGCGGCGAGGTGGTCGTCGTTCATGTCGACGGCGACCACGCCCCGGGCCAGCGCCGCCTGAAGCGGCAGCACGGGGACGGCGGTGCGCTACCAGGAGGCGGTCACATACCAGCGGCTCCGTGTCACGTCGTGGTGGATGCGGTAGGCCACCGCCCGGCTGTTCGTGATCCGGTCCAGCCACTCCCCACCCCGGTGCGCGAAGGCGACGGTCGCGTCCAGCACATATCGGCCGTGCGGGGCGTTCGCCAGATGCGCCGGGGCTGTGGGGAGTTTGAGGGAGAGCTGTCCGCTGTCGTGTCGGCGGGGGGTGTTCAATGAGGCTGGTTTGCGGGCGGCTCGTGCCAGGTGACGGGTAGTTCGGTCGGGAAGCGGCGGATGGTTTTTGTGTCCCAGTGCACTTCCTGTGATGGTACTGCCAGCTGCAGTCGTGGGAAGCGGTCCAGTAGCTGTCTGATGGCTACTTCCAGTTCTGCCATGGCCAGTGGGACGGCGATGCAGCGGT
>NZ_JBEOXO010000089.1:0-2793 GCF_040296605.1 Streptomyces sp. NPDC002088
AGAAAAGAGAACTCTCCCCGGGGCTCCCGCCGACGACTCCGCGTTCAGTTGCGTTGCCGCGCAAAACCCACATCCAGGTGCCGGAATATTAACCGGCTTCCCTTTCGCCACACGGCGCGAAGTGCGCCTTTGAAACGGAACTTCCCTATGGCTTAGGATCGACTAACCCATGTCCAACTGCTGTTCACATGGAACCTTTCTCCACTTCGGTCCTTCAAGTTCTCATTGAAGTATTTGCTACTACCACCAAGATCTGCACTAGAGGCCGTTCTACCCGGGCTCACGCCCTAGGCTTCGTCACTGACCTCCACGTCCGCCTACTCCTCAGGGCTTCGTTTCTACCCTGAGGGCGAGGTATGGGTGGGACGCTTGAGCGCCATCCATTTTCAGGGCTAGTACATTCGGCAGGTGAGTTGTTACACAGTCCTTAGCGGATTCCGACTTCCATGGCCACCGTCCTGCTGTCAAGATGTACTAACACCTTTTGTGGTGTCTGATGAGCGTCCACTCCGGCACCTTAACCTCGCGTTCGGTTCATCCCGCATCGCCAGTTCTGCTTACCAAAAATGGCCCACTAGTGTTGTTCATTCGAATGCCCACGTTCAATTAAGTAACAAGGGCTTCTTACATATTTAAAGTTTGAGAATGGATGAAGGCTATATAGCGCCCCCGAGTCCCTAATCATTCGCTTTACCTCATAAAACTGAGTTCAACACTGCTATCCTGAGGGAAACTTCGGCGGAAACCAGCTACTAGAAGGTTCGATTAGTCTTTCGCCCCCATGCCCATATTTGACGATCGATTTGCACGTCAGAACCGCTGCGAGCCTCCACCAGAGTTTCCTCTGGCTTCACCCTATACAGGCATAGTTCACCTTCTTTCGGGTCCGGCCCCGTATGCTCTTACTCAAATCCATCCGAGAACATCAGGATCGGTCGGTGATGCGCCGAAGCTCTCACCTGCGTTCACTTTCATTACGCGTAGGGGTTTTACACCCGAACACTCGCATACGAAGACGACTCCTTGGTCCGTGTTTCAAGACGGGTCGCTGATGACCATTACGCCAGCATCCTTGCGGAGCGCGTACCTCAGTCCGGCGCAGGGTATTACACAACGGGCTATAACACTCCCCGAGGGGAGCCACATTCCCGAAGCCTTTATCCCCCGCGCCAAACTGATGCTGGCCTGTGCCCGGCAAAGTGCACCAGCGAGAACGCTGGATGATTCACCGGGCCCAAGTCTGGTCATAGGCGCTTCCCTTTCAACAATTTCACGTACTTTTTAACCCTCTTTTCAAAGTGCTTTTCATCTTTCGATCACTCTACTTGTGCGCTATCGGTCTCTGGCCGGTATTTAGCTTTAGAAGACATATACCTCCCATTTTGAGCAGCATTCCCAAACTACTCGACTCGTCGAAGGAGCTTTACATAGGCTTGGCATCCGACCAGACGGGGCTCTCACCCTCTGTGGCGTCCCGTTCCAGGGAACTCGGAAGGCGCCTCGCCAAAAGCATCCTCTACAAATTACAACTCGGGCCCTGGGGACCAGATTTCAAATTTGAGCTGTTGCCGCTTCACTCGCCGTTACTGGGGCAATCCCTGTTGGTTTCTTTTCCTCCGCTTATTGATATGCTTAAGTTCAGCGGGTATTCCTACCTGATTCGAGGTCAACATTCGGAAGGTGGGGTGTTTAACGGCGTGGCCGCGCCCGGGTCCCGGTGCGAGTGGATATTACTACGCAGAGGTCGCCGCGGACGGGCCGCCACTCCATTTCGGGGCCGGCGGTGTTAGCGCCGGGTCCCCAACGCCGGGCTCTCCCAAAAAGAGGGGAGCTCGAGGGTTGAAATGACGCTCGAACAGGCATGCCCGCCAGAATTCTGGCGGGCGCAATGTGCGTTCAAAGATTCGATGATTCACTGAATTCTGCAATTCACATTACTTATCGCATTTCGCTGCGTTCTTCATCGATGCCAGAACCAAGAGATCCGTTGTTGAAAGTTTTGATTCATTTGTATTTTGCCTTGCGGCACACTCAGAAGAAACTGTAAAAACAAAAGAGTTTGTGGCCTCCGGCGGGCGCCTGGTTCCGGGCCGCGAAACCGAAGAGGTTCCGGGCGCCGGGGCGGCTCCGCCGAAGCAACGTAAAGGTATGTTCACATGGGTTTGGGAGTTGTAAACTCGGTAATGATCCCTCCGCTGGTTCACCAACGGAGACCTTGTTACGACTTTTACTTCCTCTAAATGACCGAGTTTGGAGAGCTTTCCGGCCCTGGGTGGTAGTTGCCCACCTCCCTGGGCCAGTCCGGACGCCTCACTGAGCCATTCAATCGGTAGTAGCGACGGGCGGTGTGTACAAAGGGCAGGGACGTAATCAACGCAAGCTGATGACTTGCGCTTACTAGGGATTCCTCGTTGAAGAGCAATAATTGCAATGCTCTATCCCCAGCACGACGGAGTTTAACAAGATTACCCGGGCCTTTCGGCCAAGGAAGTACTCGCTGGCTCCGTCAGTGTAGCGCGCGTGCGGCCCAGAACATCTAAGGGCATCACAGACCTGTTATTGCCTCAAACTTCCATCGGCTTGAGCCGATAGTCCCTCTAAGAAGCCAGCGTACTGCCAAAGCAATACGGGCTATTTAGCAGGTTAAGGTCTCGTTCGTTATCGCAATTAAGCAGACAAATCACTCCACCAAGCCTCGACGACCGCCCGGCCGAGCTCCAGCTGGCCCGCGCCCGGATGCTGGAGCGGACGGTACGGCTGCTGCACTCCTGCCGGGCGATCACCGAGACGGAC
>NZ_JBEOXO010000090.1:0-2792 GCF_040296605.1 Streptomyces sp. NPDC002088
GTCCTCGCCTTCCTGCGCGAAGCCCCTCCCACAGAGGGCGAAGGGGACGACCTCGTCCTGTGCGTGCACAACTTCTCCCGCTTCGCCCAGCCGACCGAGCTCGATCTGCGGGCGTTCCACGGGAGGCATCCGGTCGAGCTGTTCGGCGGGGTGCGCTTCCCGGCCATCGGCGAGCTGCCGTACCTGCTGACTCTGACAGGGCACGGCTTCTACTGGTTCCGGCTCCGCAAAGACGCCGCCTAGAAGCCCGGGCGGGGCGGTTTCCCCCGCCCCGCCCGGGGCACGCATCAGTAACACCCCGACCCCCCGGGGAAAGGACGCGACCCATGTCGGAAGCCGTCACTCGCACCGCAACCACAAGCCCCGGCCTCCTTGCGTCCCTGGCTCCGCTGCTGCGGGAGTGGCTGCCACGGCAGCGTTGGTTCGCGGGCAAGGGACGCCCCGTCACCGGCTTCTCGCTGGTCGCGGCCACCGAACTGCTGCCGGCGGGCGGCACGCTGGGCCTGTACCACCTGCTGGTGCGCGCCCACCAGCCGTCCACGCTGGGCGCCCCGGCCCACCCCGGTGACTGTTACCAGCTCCTGATAGGCGCGCGCGAGGCGCTGCCGCCTCGGCTGGCGCCCGCGCTGATAGGACACGTGGCTCAAGGGCCACTCGCCGGACGGACGGTGTACGAGGCCCTGTACGACCCCCGGCCCGCCGATGTGCTCCTGGAAGCCCTGCGCTCCCAGGCCCGCATCGGCGGGCTGCGTTTCGAGCGGGACCGCGGCCAGGAGATCCGGAGCGGTCTGGTACCACGGGTGATGACCGCCGAGCAGTCCAACTCGTCGGTGGTCTACGGAGATACGTTCATCCTGAAGCTGTTGCGCCGCGTCGTCCCCGGCACCAACCCCGACCTGGAGCTGCCGCTGGCCCTGGCCCGCGAGGGCTGCGCGCGCGTACCGGCACCCACGGCGTGGCTGCGGGCGGAGCTGTCGGGCGAGGAGTACGTCCTGGGCGTGCTCCAGCCGTTCCTGCAGGGCGCCTCGGACGGCTGGGAGCTGGCGCTGCGCGAGCTGGCCAAGGGCGAGGACTTCGTCGCCGAGGCGCGGGCCCTGGGGCGCGCCACGGCCGAGGTGCACACGGCGCTCGCCCGGGCGCTGCCCACGGTGACCGTGGGGCACGCGCAGCTGCGGCCGCTGGTCGACGGCATGGTCGAGCGCCTCGACGCGGCCGCGCAGGCGGTGCCCGCGTTGCGCCCGTACGCTCCCGGCCTGTACACCGCCTTCGCGGCGCTGGCCGACCTGGCCGCCGAGGGCCGGACCTGGACCGCCCAGCGCATCCACGGCGACCTGCACCTCGGCCAGTGTCTACGCTCGCCGTCCGGGGGCACCTCCCACGCGTCGAGCGGTGGGGGAGCTTGGTCGCTGATCGACTTCGAGGGAGAGCCGGCCAAGCCGCTGGCCGAGCGGCGGATGCCGCAGCCCGCGGTGCGGGACATCGCGGGGATGCTGCGCTCCTTCGACTACGCCGAACACTCCGCGAGCCCGCCGGTGCCGGGCTGGGCGGACGCCTGCCGGGCCGCCTACTGCACCGGGTACGCCGAGGCCGGCGCCCCGGACCCGCGCACCGACCCCGTACTGCTGCGGGCTTACGAGACGGACAAGGCGGTCTACGAGGTCCTCTACGAAGCCCGGCATCGCCCCGACTGGCTCCCGGTCCCGCTGTCCGCGGTGCGCCGCCTCGCCGCGCCCGACCTGTCCTGACCTCACCCTCGCCCAGGAGGCTCCGTCCGTGACCCCCAGCCCTTCGTCCAACGGTTCGCATCCGAAGAAGACGGCCGAGGAGAAGACGACAGCGAAGAAGGCGGTGGCAAAGAAGGCGGTCGCGAAGAAGGCAGTGGCGAAGGAAGCGGTGACGAAGAAAGCGGCAGCCAAGAAGGCCGTGGCCGAGCAAGCCGTCACCACGAAAGCCGTGGCCAAAAAGGCGACCAAGAAGACTCCGAAGCAGGCCACCCCCAGGAAGCCGCCCGCGCAGCCCGTGCCGGAGCCCGCGCCCATACCCCTCGCCGTCTCCCCCGCCGTCGACGCACACGACCGCGAGCGCCTCCTCCACGGCACCCACCACGCCCCGCACTCCGTCCTGGGCGCCCACCCGGCGCCCGGCGGCGTGGCCTTCCGCACCTTCCGCCCGTACGCGCTGGGCGTGACCGTCGTGGCCGGGAACCTGCGCGCCGAACTGCACGACGACGGGGACGGGTTCTTCTCGGGCCTGCTCCCCCTGAACGACGTCCCGGAGTACCGCCTCCTGGTGGCGTACGAGGGGACGGTCCAGGACACCGAGGACGCCTACCGCTTCCTGCCCACGCTGGGCGAGCTGGACCTGCACCTGATCGGCGAGGGCCGGCACGAGCAGCTGTGGACGGCGCTCGGCGCCGAGCCGATGACACACCAGGGCGTGACCGGCACCCGCTTCACGGTGTGGGCGCCGAACGCGCGCGGGGTGCGGGTGACGGGCGGCTTCAACTTCTGGGACGGCACGGGACACCCGATGCGTTCGCTGGGCTCCTCCGGGGTCTGGGAGCTGTTCGTGCCGGGCATCGGCGAGGGCGAGCTGTACAAGTTCGAGATCACCCGCCCCGACGGTTCACGGACCGTGCGCGCCGATCCGCTGGCCCGCCGCACCCAGACCCCGCCCGAAACGGCCTCGATCGTGCACGCCTCGCACTACGAGTGGGGCGACGAGCAGTGGCTGGCGCACCGCGGGGACACGCCGGTGCACGAGGCGCCGTTCTCCGTCTACGAGGTTCATCT
>NZ_JBEOXO010000091.1:0-2784 GCF_040296605.1 Streptomyces sp. NPDC002088
CCACCTCGTACGGATGAAAGTGCACCGTTTTCAGTGCGGTGATGGGGTGGGGGCCGCGAGTCTGCTGCTGTCGGTTCGGGGTGGCAGGGAGGCGACTGACGGTGGTCTTGGATCCGCATCGGTGGCTGGAGTTGAGGCGGTTCCGTTCGCTGTACGAGTCCGGCGCGATGAGCTTGCGGCAGATCGCGAAGGAGACCGGGCTGAACCGCCGGACGGTCAGCAAGTACCTCAAGGATCCCGCTTCGGTCGCGCCGCCGAAGAGGGAAGTAGCAGGTCAGCGCCCTCGGCGGGTGGTGGACGAGGTCGCGCCGCTGATCGACGCGATGCTCAGGTCCGAGATCCTGCTCAAGGGAAGAGTGATCCACGAGCGCCTGGTCCAGGAGTACGGGGTCACCATCAACTACCAGCGGGTGAAGCTCTACCTTCAGGAGGCCCGCCCCCGGATCGCGGAGGAGCTGGGCATCAGCCCGGGTGAGCTGGCGGGTCTGCACCGGCGGTTCGAGGTCGTTCCCGGTGCTCAGGCCCAGGTGGACTGGGGCGATGAGGGCAGGATCCTCGCCCATGTCGGCATCCTGAAGGTCTACTCCTTCCACATGACCTTGTCGTATTCGCGCGACCCGTTCTGCTGCTTCACGACCAGTCAGGACTTGGCGACGTTCTTCGACTGCCACCGGGCCGCGTTCGCGCACTTCGGCGGGGTTCCGATGAGCATCGTCTACGACCGGACCAAGACGGTTGTGCGCCGGCACGTCGCTCCAGGTGAGGCGGTTCCGCTGCACCCGGAGGCGGTCGCCTTCGCAGGGCACTACGACTTCGACATCGACGTGCTGGCCGCCTACCGGCCTCAGGGCAAGGGCCGGGTCGAGCGGCAGGTCGGCATCGTCCGTGATCACGTGCTGGCCGGTCGGGCCTTCTCCTCGGTCGAAGAGATGAACGCCGCCTTCGCGGCCTGGGTGCCGCTGCGGCGGGCGAAGGTCCACGGCACTCACGGTGAGGTCATCGGACAGCGGGCCGTGCGTGATCACACGGCTCTGCGTCCGCTGCCGAAGGTCCCCTATGTGGTCGCCCAGCGGCATCTGCGGCACGTCGGCAAGGACTGCCTGGTCGCCTTCGACGCGAACCTCTACTCGGTGCCCGCCCGGAAGGTCCGCCCCCGCCAACTAGTCGAGATCCGCGCCACGAAGTCCCAGGTCAGCCTGCATTCAACCGCCCCCGACGCGGGCGGCCGGACGCTGCTGGCCGTTCACCCGCGGGCGGTCGGCCGCGGAGCCCGCATTGTGGACGAGACGCACTGGGACGGCCTGCCCACCGGCGCCGGCCGCCGCGTCACCACCGGCGACGCACTGCCTTCGCCCCGCCGCGGCCGGCCTCTCGGGCCTGATGCCGGACCGTTGCAGACCCTGCTGAACCGGACCGCCGCAGCAAGTGTCGAGGTCGGACGCCGTCCGCTGTCGGTCTATGACGAGCTGACCGGCACCCGTCCCTTCACCACAAACTCCCCCAGCAAGGACGCCCGTTGAGCGAGCTGACCAGCACCCGCATCCGCACCACCGCCGCCAAGCTCGGCCTGCCGCACCTGGCCGAGGCCCTGAACCAATACGTCCAGCGGGCGGACGAGGCCAAGATGGGCTACCTCGACATGCTCGACCTGGTGCTGTCCGAGGAACTCGCCGTCCGTGACGACCGCCGCTTCCGCAACGGCCTGCGGCTGTCGAAGCTGCCGCACCACAAGACGCTGGAAGACTACGACTTCTCCTTCCAGCCCGAGCTCGACCCACGCAAGGTCAAGGACCTGGCCACCCTCTCCTTCGCCGAGGACAAGGCCAACGTCGCCCTGCTCGGGCCGCCCGGGGTCGGCAAGACGCACATCGCAGTCGCCCTGGCCGTCGCGGCCTGCCGGGCCGGCTACTCGATCTACTTCACCAGCCTCGACGACATGGTTCGCCACCTCAAGGCCGCCGAGGACCAGGGCCGACTGATCAGCAAGCTCACCAGCTACCTCCGCCCCAGCGTCCTCGTGGTCGACGAGGTGGGCTACCAGCCGCTGGAACGAGCCGAGGCGAACCTGGTGTTCCAGGTGATCTCCAAGCGTTACGAGAAGGGCTCGATCATCCTGACCTCGAACAAGACCTTCGGCGAGTGGGGCCAGGTCTTCGGCGACGAGGTCCTGGCCACCGCGATCCTCGACCGCCTCCTGCACCATTGCGAGGTCGTCCCGATCAACGGCAACAGCTACAGGCTCAAGAATCGGCTCGCTGCCATCGAACGTGACCGGGACGACGCGGCCTGACCAAGCTTTTCGGAGTTTTCACAGGTCAGCCCAGACATGTCCCTCGGAGTAGTCGTGCCAGCCCCGGAAGTACCAGTTGGCAAGATCCCCGATTCGCTCGATGCAGTCCTCGAAGTAGGTATCGGGCGCCGGCTTGGGGAAGTTCGGGTGTGACGTCCACGACGGAACCCAGGTCGCGACCTCGTAGAACCCTTCGACGACCCATCGATCGAGCTTCTCGTCGGACTGGGATCGCTCACATGCAGCTCGCATCGCCTGTTCCAAACAGGTGAAGGCAGCCCGGTCCCACTCCAGGTCCCCCCGCAGCCGCAGCAGGAAGCTTCCCTCCTCTGCCTCGAACTCCCGCCTCAGAACCCTGGTGATCTCGTCCATAGCCGAGATCATGACAGCCCCTGGCAAGACCCCTGCACCGCCCACGGCCAACCATCACGCAGACCACCAAGCGGTGCACGTTTGTCTGTACTTGGCGGAGCACTCAGAGAAGTACGTCGACA
>NZ_JBEOXO010000092.1:0-2776 GCF_040296605.1 Streptomyces sp. NPDC002088
GGCTGCGCGCTCACCGTGGAGCGCCTGATGCTGCCACCGTCCGCTGAGGCGCAGGTCCCGCAGGGCCTGAGCGACGCGAAGCTGGCGTACCCGGGTAGCCGTGCCGGCTCAGGCCAGCGGCACGGTCACCTCACCGGTCCCGGTGGCGCTCGCGCCGCCCGCGACCCGCACGGTGAACGGCTTGCCGCTGCCCTCCGCGGTGACGCGCAGCGTGTCGCCGTCACGCCGGACGCGGAAGGCGGCGGCGCTGGTGCCGTCCTGGTCCGGGACGGTCACGGTGCGCTCGTAGCCGGCCTCGGCGGTCGGGTGGACCAGCAGGGTGATGCCGTCCAGCCAGTCGCCGTCGGGGCGCTGGTCGTCGGCGGACAGCGGCAGGACGGCGCCCTCGCGGACGTACAGCGGAAGGCTGTCGTAGCCGTGGCGTTCGGTGCGCCAGGCCGGGCCCGTGACCGTCTCGCCGGTGAGCAGATGCGTCCAGGTGCCCTCGGGCAGATAGACCTCGACCTCTCCGTCCTCGGTGAAGACCGGGGCGACCAGCAGGTCGGCGCCGAGCATGTACTGGCGGTCCAGCGGACGGCAGGCCGGGTCGCCGGGGAACTCCAGCAGCATCGGGCGCATCGAGGGCACGCCGGTGCGGTGGGCCTCGACGCCGACGCCGTACAGGTACGGCATCAGACGGTGCTTGAGCAGGGTGAAGCGGCGGGCGACGTCGACGGCCTCGTCGCCGAACTCCCACGGCACGCGGTAGGAGGAGGAGCCGTGCAGACGGCTGTGCGAGGAGAGCAGGCCGAAGGCCAGCCAGCGCTTGAACACCGAGGCGTCGGGGGTGCCCTCGAAGCCGCCGATGTCGTGGCTCCAGAAGCCGAAGCCGCTCAGCGACAGCGACAGCCCGCCGCGCAGCGACTCGGCCATGGCCTCGAAGGAGGCCCAGCAGTCACCGCCCCAGTGCACGGGGTACTGCTGGCCGCCCGCGGTCGCGGAGCGGGCGAACAGCACGGCCTCGCCCTGTCCGCGTTCCTTCTCCAGCAAATCGAAGACGGTCCTGTTGTACAGCTCCGCGTAGTAGTTGTGCATCCGCTCGGGGTCCGAGCCGTCGTGCCAGACGACGTCGGTGGGGATGCGCTCGCCGAAGTCGGTCTTGAAGCAGTCGACGCCCTGGTCCAGCAGCGGCTTGAGCTTCGACTGGAACCAGGCGCAGGCCTCGGGGCTGGTGAAGTCCACCAGACCCATGCCCGCCTGCCACAGGTCCCACTGCCACACGTCGCCGTTGGCGCGGCGCACCAGGTGCCCCAGCTCGGCGGCCTCGTCGAACAGCGGGGACTTCTGGGCGATGTAGGGGTTGATCCAGGCGCTGATCCGCAGGCCCTTGGCCTTCAGCCGGGCCAGCATGCCCTCCGGGTCGGGGAAGACATCCGGGTCCCACTGGAAGTCGCACCACTGGTACTCGCGCATCCAGAAGCAGTCGAAGTGGAACACCGACAGAGGGATGCCGCGCTCGGCCATGCCGTCGACGAACGACATCACCGTCGCCTCGTCGTAGGAGGTGGTGAAGGAGGTGGTCAGCCACAGGCCGAAGGACCAGGCCGGCGGCAGGGCCGGGCGCCCGGTGAGGCCGGTGTAGCGGGCGAGGACGTCCTTCGGGGTGGGACCCGCGACGACGTAGTACTCCAGGGCCTGGTCCTCGACGCTGAACTGGACCTGGCCGACGGACTCCGAGCCGACCTCGAAGGAGACCTTGCCGGGGTGGTTGACGAAGACGCCGTAGCCGCGCGAGGAGAGGTAGAACGGGATGTTCTTGTACGCCTGCTCGCTGCTGGTGCCGCCGTCGGCCTGCCACATGTCGACGACCTGGCCGTTCTTGATGAACGGGGTGAAGCGCTCGCCGAGGCCGTAGACCTGCTCGCCGACGCCGAGGGCGAGCTTGCCCACCATGTGGTGCTCGCCCTGGTCGGTGGTGGCGAAGGCGGCGCCCTTGGCGCCGGCCTGGGTCAGCTCGCGGCCGTCGGCGTCGCGGAAGCTCAGCGCGAAGGGCGCGGAGCTGTCCAGACGCAGGCTGAGGGGGCCGCTGGTCAGCTCGGTGACGCTGCCGTCGGCGCGCACCTCGCCCACACCGCCCTCGACGCTGCTGACGGTGAACTCGGGGCCGGTCCGGCGTTTGCCGGAGTGGTGGGTCAGCCGGACGCCGATGACGCCCTCGGCGGGCGAGAAGCAGTCGACCGAGATGAGCGGAGCGTTCAGCGTGTCGCCCCTGCGTGTCACCCGCTTCACGGCGGCATGGGCGTTGAAGCGCTTCGCTTCGACTTGGACGTCACGCACTTCGGTGGCGTAGGCGATCTGTACGCCATCGCGAATACGCCAGAAGCCATTGGTGAACTTCATGATCTTCCTCAGGAGGAGCGGAGGCTGTCGGGCTGGGGGGCACGGGCAACGTCACGACGAATTTGATCGTACACAAAACAAATCCGACCCACGAGCTGCTCTTCAGGCTTAAGGGGCTCTGATCAGGCTTGATTACGCAGACAGACCCTGTCTTCACGTCCAGCCATGACGAGAGACGCGCCATGTGGGGCTAGCGCGAGTGCACCTTCTTGGCGTATTAGTCATCACATCAAACAAAACGGTCCGGCAGTGTCGCCGGACTGCGCGACAGCAAGGGCCGCACATGTCGAAGCGCTTCAACGCCACCCCTGAGGACAGGTTCACCTTCGGCCTGTGGACCGTCGGCTGGCAGGGACGGGACCCGTTCGGTGACGCCACCCGCCGTGCCCTCGACCCG
>NZ_JBEOXO010000093.1:0-2771 GCF_040296605.1 Streptomyces sp. NPDC002088
GTGACCGGGTGTATGGATGTTTGGGATTTTGAAAAAGCTCTTCAACAGAAGCTTTTTCGACGAGTTGTCCGGCATACATCACCGCCACTGTATCAGCAACTTCAGCAACAACCCCTAAATCATGAGTAATTAGAATAACCCCAGCATTCTTCTTCTTTTGTATTTCTAAAATCAAGTCTAAAATCTGAGCTTGAATGGTAACGTCTAAAGCAGTCGTTGGCTCATCAGCAATAATCAAATCTGGGTCATTGGCAATGGCTATTGCAATCATTACTCTTTGTCTCATCCCGCCTGAAAGTTGGTGGGGAAATTGATTAACGACTCTTTTAGGATTTGGAATTCCTACTTGTTCTAAAAGTTGAAAGATTCTACTTTCATACTGATTTTCTGGATAAACATCATGCACGGCCAGCATTTCCTTGATTTGCTGCCCAATTTTCATCAATGGATTAAGCGCAGTGAGTGGATTTTGAAAAATCATTCCAACTTTACTTCCTCGAATATTTGCCATGGAGTCACCCGTTTTACCAATCACTTCTTCCTCATCCAATAAAATGGAGCCTGTAATTTGAGTTTGATTTGGGTTGTGTAATCCCATAACAGCAGTTGCCAAAGTTGATTTCCCAGAACCTGATTCCCCAACAATGGCTAAAACTTCACCACGTCTAAGCCTTAATTCAATATCATAAATTGCTTTTTGAAATTTACCAGCAATCCGAAAAGCAACACTCACTTGTTTTGCTTCCAAAATATTTTCACTTACCATATTTACCTCAATGAAATCTTTCTAAATAGACTTAATAAAAGTATACTGCTTTTTCTGTATATTTGCAAAAAATTATCATTTTGGATATCTTCATGAATTTTCTGAACATTACGGGAAATGAAGGTAAAACAACAGTTTTGGAGGAAATAATAAAAGCAGTAATCATATTAAAAAATGCTTTTATTATACCCGAATTGCTAGTTAATTTCATTGGAAAATAAATAAGTCGTGCTATCCTAATCTTAAAGTACTAAGCATTAGAAAGCGCACGACTTATATGACTTATAATAGCACACTTCCAAAAGTTTTTGTTTATTTACTGACAACCATTGAGACGCTTTATCAAACGAGTGTTTCCCTTGAGGTTCAAAACCGAAAGAACGTCCATCTCGCAACATCAGATTGCTTAGTGATTACTTGTTACCTATGGGACGTACTGCATTTTAGTGAAACACTTAAAGCTAAGCACCAATTGGCTCAAAGTTTATTTCCTAATTTCCTAGAATATTCTCGCTTTGTCCGCCGTTGTAATGCCCTCTTACCGAGTATCCAAGTCATTCGCCAAGCACTCGTCTTTAAAGAGGTTGAAGGAATGAGTGTATCCATTATTGACAGCTTCCCCATTCCTTTGTGTCAGCCTATTCGTAACTTCATAAGCAAAGTTCTTGGAGATGATGCAAATGTTGGCTACAATGCTACAAAGGGACAGTACTTCTATGGATGTAAATGTCATGCTTTAGTCAGTGAATCAGGCTATGTCATAGACTACACAATTACTCCTGCTTCAATGGCTGATAGTTCAATGACCGAGGAAGTGTTGAGTCAATTTGGGACACCAACAGTCCTTGGAGATATGGGATATTTAGGTCAGTCACTGCATGATAGGCTGGAATTAAAAGGAATTGATCTAATTACACCTGTCAGGAAGAACATGAAGCAAAAGAAAATCCTTTTCCCTAATTTTTCAAAACGTAGAAAAGTGATTGAGCGAGTTTTCTCTTTTTTGACAAATCTAGGAGCTGAGCGTTGTAAAAGTCGTTCGCCTCAAGGTTTTCAATTGAAATTAGAGATGATACTTTTAGCGTATTCTTTACTGTTAAAATCAGCTAAATCACTGGAACCAGAGACTTTAAGATATTCTATCGGGTATCAAGTCATGGCTAAATAATCAACTAGCAATTCGGGTAGGTCAATGTTCTTTTATATTTGAGCGTCCATAAAATGGTCATTTTCTGAACACTCTTCTTTTCCTATTAAAATTCTCAAAATCATTTACATTTCTTGTTCATTAACCCGTAATTTATTCTATGTTCATTTATATATATATTTCTAAGTTATGATACAATAAATTAAAATGAAGGAGAAAAAAATGAATATCGGATATGCACGAGTTTCAACTGGACTTCAAAATTTGGATTTACAAAAAGATAGTCTAAAAAAATATAACTGTGAAAAAATATTTACTGACCATATGTCAGGAAGTAAAAAAGATAGACCTGGATTAAAATCCGCCATCGAATTTTCTCGTCCTGGAGATACGATTGTTGTTTGGCGATTGGATCGACTAGGTAGAAATATGGAAGATCTCATTAATATTGTTAATTCTCTTAATAATAAAGGGGTAAGTTTTCATAGTCTACAAGAAAATATTACAATGGATAAATCAAGTTCGACTGGACAATTGATGTTTCATTTGTTTGCGGCTTTTGCGGAATTTGAGCGAAACCTTATTTTAGAACGTTCTGCCGCTGGTAGAGAAGCCGCACGTGCAAGAGGAAGGCTTGGAGGAAGACCTGAGAAATTTTCGGAGAAAGACATAATGCTTCTTAAAACCTTGGTAGAAAGTGGTACGCCGATTAAGTCGATTGCGGATTCTTGGGGAGTGTCAAGAACAACGATTTATAGGTATATAAATAAATGAAAATTTTCTCAATCTCCTTATCCCTTACTAGAAGCCTAGTATTGATTAACCGTTCTTTTAAATATTTACAACGATTAAAAGAAC
>NZ_JBEOXO010000094.1:0-2638 GCF_040296605.1 Streptomyces sp. NPDC002088
GTCGACACCGACGAAGCCATCGTCGACGCCGTCCAGAAGATCGCCGACGCGCACGGTGTCCCGATGGCCCAGGTCGCACTGGCGTGGGTACTGAAAAACCCTGTCGTGTCCGCGCCCATCGTCGGCGCCACCAAGACCCACCACCTCACCGACGCCGTCGCCGCGCTCGACCTCACGCTCACCGAGGACGAGATCGCCGCACTGGAAGACCCCTACACCCCGCGCCTGCCCACCTACTTCTGATCGGCCAACCACGGCCGGCCCCGCAGCGCGGGGCCGAACGCCGTCGAGGTCCCGGCGTCGCCAGCCCTGGGGCGGCCGCCGGTCGCCTCCGGTAACCCGTTGACACGTCTGGGCCCATCCGGCGTCATCCGGCCCGGCCGGGAGCGTGTCCCGGCACCGCCTACGGACGATCACTGCCTCGACGCCTGAACCACCGTCCGAGGTACAGGGCGAACGGCAGCCGCACGTGTGGTGCCGCTCGCCCCACTCGTTCCCGCTGCCGGATCCCTCCGCGAAGGGCCCATCTGTGACCGAGCATGCGACAACCCCACTACTACGGAAGCCGTACCACGCTGAAGGTCGGCAATACCGATGTCATGGCCCGCAAGATTCGCAGCATCATCGACTGCGGCGTGCACCGGATCGAGGCCGCCGATCCCCACCCGGCGGACTGCGACGCGACCGTCAGGCGCAACGTCCGCGAGCAAGACGCCGACACTCGCCCCATCATCAGGGGCCCGCTTCCCAGCCTGGCCAGCCACGGCACCAGTGTTTGCTGGGCAGCCCCATCCGGAACGCCTACGTCTGCATGGTCATGACAACGATGGCCGAGAAACTCAGCTTCTCCAGCAAGGCCGGCGCACCCTTCACGACACACGCCATGAGCGACCTGGGCGCCACCGCACGCGACTACGCGGCCTCCTGCCCCGGCGCCACCTTCGTAGGAGGGCTGGCAGTCCAAGGCGAAAGGGTCGACCAGGCCAACAGCGCCATCAATGCCTGGCTGCAACACATCGACCTCGCCGCCTCCTGAACGCGCCGTACCAAGTTCCTCCCAGGCAGAGCTCATCTCCTCCGCCGACGGCCGGATGAGACCGGCAGAGCGGGGCTGAGATAGGAGCCCGAAGCCGGCAACACGCTGAACTTGACAGGGAACAGACCCGGTCGGTGTAGAGCTTCGTCGTCAGCTGGACGCCGCAGCCTCCGAGCAGCAGCCCGCACCAGAACGTGTCGTACTCGTGCCGACGTCGGAAGGCGTCCAGCTCGATCGCCTCCAGCGGCAGCATCAGCGGCTCCTCCGAGTCCGCGCTGCCCAGGACCGCCGTCTGAATCTGCCGCCTGTCACCGCGCACGAACCCCCACCTTTCGTCCCAACTCATCGTGCCACTCATGGCGTTGGCCTCACAGACCATCACCGTGATCAAGCCGTCGTGCGCAGTGACGCAGGATGCGCGACAACGGCCGCCGTCCCGCCCTCCCGTGCTGCTCGTTCCGCCCGCGCCCGGCGCAGGGCAGCGGCCTCGGCGGCCGCTGCCTGGCGACGGCGCTGTGCGCGGGTCGTCTCGATCGGGGCCGGCGCATCATCGAGGCCGGCCTCTGGCTCGGGGAACGCCCGCGCGCTGAGCTCGCGCATCGCCCGGCTCTGCCGCTCGGCTGCCTCAGCGATCGCCGTGTCGACACGGCTGACCGGGCGGACCTCCTGGTGCGCCGCGAGCGCGCGGCGGTAGCCGTCGCATGCGTTCTCCCGTGTCTTCGCCGGCCCCTTGGGTGCGGACGCCGGGGCGGCGACGTCGTCCGGCCCGGGCACGGGCACTGACCTGGGCGCGAGGGTCCGCAGGCCGCGCACGACCGTACGTCCCGCCGACTGGTTCGCCGCCTCGACGACGCCGGCCTGCTCCAGGCGTAGCCTCGTCGCCCAGGCCGCCGATTCCGGGCACAGGGTGAGCCGGCCGGAGTCGGCGTCGTAGCCGACCGCCGCGACATGCCCGGCGAACCCCGGGGCGATCGCCTGCTCGCCATCGCCTGGAGCCTGGGCCTCGCGGTGCTCGGCTACTTCTGGTCGACCTCGAAGTTCAACAGCGACCCTCAGTAACCGCCATGACAACGCGAGCCACCTCCCGCAACCCGTCCCGCCCAGCGCGGCGGCAGGGCGGCTGGGGCCGGTGGAGGGGGAGACGATAGCGTCGGTGCCGATCGCGACCGGCAAGCTGCTGGTGTACCTGGCGCCGGGGCCGGGACCGCGAACGCCGTGACCGACCAGGGCCGGGGCTCAGCGCACCGGGAAGCCGAAGGAGTAGCCCTGCTCCTTGAGCCAGGGGAGGATTTGGCGCAGCGCCTCGACGGTCTGGGAGCGGTCGCCGCCCGCGTCGTGGAAGAGGAGCGTCGGCCCGCCTGGCAGCTCCCGCTCGACGGTGGCGACGATGGCGTCCGTGCCCGGCCGCTCGAAGTCCTTGGAGTCCACGTTCCAGCCCAGCGGGCGCATGCCCCGGGAGGCGGCCAGCTTGCGGCTGTAGGGGGTGAAAGCCCCGCCGGGCGCCCGATAGTACATCGGCCGTACGCCCCCGGACGCCTCGGTGATCATGCGTTCGGCGTCGAGTAGCTGCTGTGACTGGTAGGCCTGGGACTTGGTGTCCAT
>NZ_JBEOXO010000095.1:0-2609 GCF_040296605.1 Streptomyces sp. NPDC002088
CGGAGATGTCGTTGCCGCCTGCCATGTCGAGGAGTCGCTGGTAGTGACGGAGTACGGAGAGCACGAGGATCGCCTGGGTTGCCGGACCGGCTTTGCGCCAGCGGGTGCCCAGCTCCTTGCGTCGCCCGCGTATCAGGCCGGCGACGAGATCGATGGTCGTCTTCGACAGGGGAAGCCGAACCTGATAGACAGCATCCTGAGCGCCCTCGGCGGGCTGGTTTTTCGTCACAGATTCACCAACACCCGCCGGGGGCTCTCGCGTTACGGCGGGAATCGGCCGGTCGGCTGCCCCCTCACGTCTCAGCGCGGCAGATAGCGACCGGCTCCGGTCCTCGAGATCCAGCCCCGGTCGGCGAGTTTGCGCAGCTGACCGCGGACCGGCTCGACCTTGCCCGGCGTGAGCTCCCGCTCCAGCGCCTTCGCGACATCCTTGGCCATCACCGGCCCGTCCGCCCCGGCCACGATCTCCATGATCCGCCGGTATTCCGACGTCAGGGCCTCCGGGCCCATCCCCTCTGCCCGGTCGGGCACCAGCCGCATCCCGCTGCACCCGGCCCGGTCACGACACGCTCCGGCTCCGGCTCCGGCTCCGGCTCCGGCTCCGGCTCCGGCTCCGGCTCCGGCTCCACGCTGTCCGATCGGCGGCGTCCGCCTTCGGTCGCCTCGGCCCACTGCCCGAACACGACCTCTGCGCCACCAGTCGGGCCAACTGCGTCTCGATTCCGGCCAGTTCCTTGCGCAGCAGTTCCACCGGTTCCTCCAGCTCAAGGCGCTGCTCGACCGTCCACGTGAGCACGTCCGTCATGCACATCCCTCCCGCCACGGAACCTACGCAGGAGGCCGTCGGCCCGGCCCGAGAATCCCAGAGGCCGCCCGTGACGGACGATCACGTGCTAACGATCTCCCTCCAGGCCAGCGCGAGCACCGGGCGTACAACACCTCAGTCGGTCATCGGAGTTGTCGCCTTGTCACCGACGGAGTGATCGCGCTTTTCAAGCCGCCTGAAGGAAGGGGTAGTCGGTGTAGCCTTCCGGGCCCGCCGCGTAAAAGAGTTCCGGCCGCGGCTCGTTCTCGGGGTGGCCGTGCCGCCAGCGCTCGATCAGGTCGGGGTTGGCTATGACGGCTCGGCCCACGACCACGGCCTCGGCCTGGTCGGCCGCGATCAGCTGTATCGCGTCCTCGCGGGTGGTCTGGCCGCCGAGGAAGCCGGTGTTGACGATCAGCTTGCCGTCGAAGCGCTGCCGCAGCTGCTGCACCAGCTCACCGCCCGGCTCTCCGTGCAGGACGGAGAGGTAGGCCAGGCCCAGCGGGCGCAGCTGGTCCACCAGGGTGCCATAGGTGGCCAGGACGTCGTCCCGGTCGGTCTCGAAGACGTCCGCGAGGGCGATCTCCGGGGAGATGCGCAGTCCGACCCGCTCGGCGCCGACGGCTTCGGAGACCGCCGTGACCACCTCGACGACGAAGCGGGCTCGGTTCTCGGGCGAGCTGCCGTACTCGTCGGTGCGCTGGTTGGCCCCCGGGGACAGGAACTGGTGGAGCAGGTAACCGTTGGCGCCGTGAATCTCCACGCCGTCCGCTCCCGCCTCGATGGCCCGGCGGGCCGCGGCGACGAAGTCCGCCATGGCTACCCGGATCTCGGCGGTGGTCATCGCTTCCGGTATGGCGAAGGGCTGTTCGCCCTTCGCCGTGAACGTCTTGCCGTTGATGGCGATCGCGCTGGGGGCGAGGATGCGGCGGCCGCCGTTGATGTCGGGGTGGGTGGCGCGACCGGCGTGCATGATCTGCAGGAAGATGTGTCCACCCTCCGCGTGCACGGCCTCGGTCACCTTCTGCCAGCCGGCCGCCTGCTCGTCGGTGGCGATGCCCGGCGCGCCGACCCATCCCTGTGACCCGTGGTCGGGATAGGTGCCCTCGCTGATGATCAATCCGACGCTCGCCCGCTGCCGGTAGTACTCGGCCATCAGGTCACCGGGAACGCCTGTGGAACCGGCGCGGACCCGGGTCAGCGGCGCCATGACGACGCGGTTGGCGAGTTCGATCTTTCCGAGCGTCACGGCGGAGAAAAGTGATGGAACAGTCGTAATCCCAGAAGTGTTGACAGACATGGGTGCCCCTATGTGAAGCGGTGGATTGCCGGAGGAAGGCCGCACCGGCCCCTTTACCGTACCCCCATGTACGCGCGAACGCGAACATGGGGCGGCGTTACCCTTCCCGTATGGCCAGCCGCACCTCATCCCCGCTCGTCCACCCCGACGTGGACGACTTCGACCTCTTCAAAATCATGAGCGCGCTGACCGACGAGACCCGGCTCACGATCGTCGTCACTCTCGCCGCTTCACCCGGTCTCGCCTGCAGCGGCTTCAACCGGGATGTCACCGCGTCCGTGCTCACCCGCCACTTCCGCGTCCTGCGCGAGGCCGGTCTCATCCGGCAGCACGACGTCGGCACCCGCCGCATCAACACGCTGCGCAAGGAAGAGCTGGACCAGCGGTTCCCCGGACTGCTCGACCTCGTCCTCAAGGAGAGCGTCGGCCGCGTGGAGCCCTACGAGAACGTCGAAAGCTGCTGATCGCGCGCGAGCGCCACAACATCATCGAGGTCCGGTTCCC
>NZ_JBEOXO010000096.1:0-2589 GCF_040296605.1 Streptomyces sp. NPDC002088
CAGCCCCAACGAATACGAACGCCGACACCACACCGCTAAACTCACGCTCGCCGCGTGATCAAAGACGCGTGTCCACCATCACGGGTGAAGGCCCCACCTCCGAGGCCACATGGCTCCGCCATGCCCGTGCCCACCTGCGCCACCTCTTCCCCTACCTGCCCCAGCAGCCCGGCTACAACAAGCGGCTGCGCAAGGCCGCCGGTCTGATGCGAAGCGTCAACCGGATCCTGGCCACCACCACCTCGGTGTGGAGCGACGACGTATGGGTCGTGGACTCCACCCCGGTGGAATGCGGCCGCTCCCGCGAGACCGTCAAACGCTCCGACCTGGCAGGTTGGGCCGAATACGGCTACTGCGCCAGCCACAGCCGCTTCTTCTGGGGCCTGCGCCTGCACCTGGTCTGCACCCTTCAGGGCCTGCCCATCGCCTTCGCCCTGACCGGGGCCAAGGCCGACGAACGCGAGACCCTCCTTGACCTCCTGGCAGCCGAATGCGAGCTTCTGCGAGAGCGCCCCCGACAGACTCTCATCGGCGACAAGAACTACTTCGGCCGTGGTTTCGAACGCGAACTGTCCGAGCATGGAGTCCAGTTGTTGCGGCCTGCCCGTAAAGGTGAACGGGAACGGCCTGGCGCAGCCCTGTTCAAGCCGCTGCGACAAGTCATCGAATCGATCAACGAGACCTTCAAGGGACAGCTTGACCTCGAACGGCACCGAGGGCGCACACCCGGCGGTGTCATAGCCCGCGTCATGCAACGCATCCTCGCGCTGACCGCCGCGATCTGGCACAACGACGCCACCGGACAAACCGTCCTACGCTCACTGATCGCCTACGATTCCTAATCTCTTTGTCAAGCGGCGTTCGTGACGGGGGGTATGGGTTCGTAGCACCGTCCGTCGCGCAACAGGGCCCACAGGACGTTGACCCGGCGGCGGGCGAGCGTGAGGACGGCCTGGGTGTGCCGCTTACCTTCGGCGCGTTTGCGATCGTAGAAGCGGCGGGATTCGTCACAGCAGCGGATGCTGATCAGCGCGGAGGTGTAGAAGACGCGCTGGAGTCGCCGGCTGTAATGTCTGGGCCGGTGCAGATTTCCGGTGATCTTGCCCGAGTCGCGCGGAGCCGGGGCGACGCCGGCGAACCCGGCGAGGCGGTCTGGGCTGTCGAAAGCCGTCATGTCGCCGCCCGTGGCCGCGAGGAACTCGGCGCCGAGCAGGGGTCCGATGCCGGGCATGCTCGCGATCACCTCGGCGTGTTTGTGCTCGCGAAACCGGGCCTCAATGAGCTTGTCGGTCTCCGCGATCTGCTCGTTGAGGCGCATCACCTCCCTGGCGAGCGTGTGCACGAGCTGGGCCGTCGGCTTCTCGCCGGCCACGCTGGTGTGCTGGCTCTCGGCGGCCACCAGGGCCTTCTCGGCGAGCTGGGCAGCACCGCGGACCTTGCGGTTGCGTAACCAGGTCTCCAGCCTCCGAGCCCCTGTCCTGCGGATAGCGGCTGGGGTCTGGTAGCCGGTCAGCAGGATCAGCGGGCCAGTATTCGTGAGGTCCAGAGCCCGGTCCAGAGCGGGAAAGATGCCGGTGAGGTGATTGTGGAGCCGGTTGATCACGCGGGTGCGGTCGTCGGCGAGGTCGCGGCGATGGCCAGTGAGAACCTTGATCTCGGCGACCAGTTCGTCACAGGGCCGCAAGGGTTGCAGGTCCCGGCGGATCCTGGCCTGGTCGGCGATGATCGCAGCGTCCTTGGCGTCGGTCTTGCCTTCGCCCCGGTAGCCCTCGGAGGCACGGCTGACCGCTCGGCCCGGGATGTAGAGCGTGTGCTGTCCGTGGTTGAGCAGCAGGTCGATCAGCAGGGCGGCGCCGCCGTCGGCCAAGTCGATGCCCCAGGTGACCTCATCACCCAGGGCGAGGACGTCGGCCAGGAGCTTCAGCAACTCCGTCTCGTCGTTGGCCACTCGCCGCGACAGCAGCCGCTTGCCGGTGTCGTCGATCACCACGCAGTGGTGATGGGTCCTGCCGGCATCGATGCCGGCCCAGATCGCTGTCACGCGCTCTCCACGGGTCGCTTCCTTACCTGCACCACAGACGACCTCGCTGGCGAGTCCCTACTCAGCGATCGGATCGCAATTGCTAATCAGCAGCCGAGTCGTCGGGGGGTGTCGGGCGGCGAATCGTAAGAAGCCACGGACGGCAGACCACTGAAAGCCACACCCGACACCCCTGGGTGAGCCAACCCTACGAATGGCTTGCTCATCCCGATCACCAAGGTAGGGATCACTGACCCCTTGGACTAGATCATCTAGTTCGGATCACTTCCACAGCGGCCCGCGACTGCGGCGGCCTGTCCCATGGGTCGGTGATCAGTGGCTGGTGAAGGCTCGATAGATTGGCATCCCATGGAACTTTGGGGAGCACGCCTCTATGGGAACCCTTGCCGGAACTGCGGCTTCGACTGGTCGTTGACTCCGCGCGAAGCCATTGGGCAGGTCGAGGACTTGCCTGTGAGGGGCCACGAAGTTTCCGGACAGGGACCCAATAGGGTTGTCCTGAAGAGGAAACGAGGAAGAAGTGGCGCCACCCAGTAAGTACTCGCCGG
>NZ_JBEOXO010000097.1:0-2585 GCF_040296605.1 Streptomyces sp. NPDC002088
AATAAAAAAAGTGAAAATCAATAAATATTGTCACTTTTTTTATACTTTTTCAATTGGAGTAAAGGCTTCAATAACTTTTCCAATGATTTGAGTATTTTCATCTCTTGGAAGAAGAATATCAGGAAATAGTCGATTGCCTTCAAAATCTATATCATCATTCAAAGAGACAAGTCTAATATAATCATCTTCCACATAAACAGAACCGACTAACTCAAACAAAAAGTTTTTTACAAGAAAGTTCAAAAAAAATGGGAAGAGTACGAAAAAGAAATTGAGAAACAACAAGCTGAAGATGAACAAGTGATTTATTCAGTAGCAATGGAACCAGCACTCAAAGAAGCAATTAAAATAGCAGGAAAGAAGAAAGGTAAACTTCAAGGCGGAGCAAAGGCTGTTATAAGAGAAGCCTTAATAGAGCATTTCAAGAAGAATAAAGATTACTTTAACTAAAGTTATAGTTTTATGTTAGAGAGGAGTCAACTCAATGAATAAAACGCCATCAGAATGCTTTTAAAAGGGCTTAAAAGGCAAAATATGAGCTTATAGGACGATTCAAGCATTAAAGGGAGTGAAAAATTCATTTTTCAATTTCTTTAGTGCTTTTTCGTTGGTTTGCTCAACGACAGGAGCATTATTTTTTACTTTGTAAAAAATAGAGTTTTTTCAAAACTCAAATAAAAAAGTCCGCTCTTAAATTTTAAAAAACAAAAATTTTAGATCCGACTTGTTTTATTGTACACTTATCAGAATTTTCAACGGACTAAATTTCAAAATCATCATCACGTGCTTTATGTTTTGGACTTTGATTTTTTTGATAGGCTTCTAATCGCTGTTCTGATTTTTGATAGTATTGAATGTTTTTATCGACTTTATATAAAGTATCTCTTAAATCATCACGTTCAAGTTTTAGATTTTTTATTGTATCTCTGATAGTGGTATCTACATAATCTAAACTTTTGTTTTGTTCGACATACTCTATAATCTTTGTATTTAATTTATCTAATTGCTTTTCTGTTTCTTGATAGGTGGCTTTTAAGTCCTTTCCTATGGTTTCAAAACTTCTATCAAAACCAAGTCCTTGACTAATCAAGAAATCGAACTCATGAAAGACTTGTTTGAGTTTGATATTGGCATTGTCAGAATAAAGAGGGACATTTCCACTTTGTCGTTGTAGATTTTTAGCAACAGTTGTTCCATACATGATTTTATTGTTTGCCGGACTTTTCTTATCAAGATAAGAAAATCGTTCTTTATTTTTGATAAAGACTTGATAATCGCCATTTTCTAATTTATCGACACAGCGTGCAGGTATCTTTATTGTCGCTTCTTTATCTAAAGCAGTATCAATCGTTACGTATAAAAAATTTTCAGTTTCTTTCTCAATTTGCCAATCTTCTACCAAAATTGAAATTTCTTTTTCTTGTCCTTTTTCTTGAATGCTTTCTTTGTCTTTCCAAAGTTTCACGACTTCCTCAACTGAATAACCAATGGTATTTTTTTCTATCCGTTCTTTGAGATTTTCTTTTAAAAATTTATCATTTTTTAAACTTCTATCTCTAATTTTTTTGGTTTGTTCGCTTCCCTCTAAAAGATAAGTGGTATATTTTTTAGTATCGTCCACTTTTAAATTTAAGGCACTTGCTTTTTCTTTAAAATCTTCCCACGTATGAGAATGGTTCATCAAAAATTCAAGTTTGTTTTTAATCTCTTTCCGGTAAGAAATTTGAGCAAGATAGACCAAATAATTTTTGTGAGAATTCCCTAGTTTTTGTTCAGGACGGACAATAATTTTACAACCATATTCTTTAGAAATTCTATCAGAAATTTCTTTCAATCGTTCTAAATCATTTTTGTTTTGTTGAAATTTATTTAAAGTTAAAGGGTCAGTTGCATTAAGCACAATATGATTATGGAGGTGTGGCTTATCGGTATGAGTAGCAATAATAAATTCCGCAGAATTTCCGAGATATTCTTTCATGGTTTTTAAACCAATTTCATGAACTTGTTCAGGGGTTAAATGGTCATCAGGAGAAAAAGATTGGACAAAATGATAACCGAACCTTTCATTTTTTTGTGGCTTGTTTTTTAAAGCGATAGCCATTGTTCGTGTCGCTAACATTTCATCACAGGTTGAATGAATATCTAAAATATTTTGACCGGAAACATATTCAAAGTCATTTGTTTTTTCAGGGTTCATCACATAATCAATGAGTTGGTTTAAATCTTTTGAAGAATGAACCGTTCCGTTCGATTGTTTTGGCATATAAATCACTGTCATTTTTACTCCCCCTCCGAAATAAAATGAACCACTTTTTGAATTTTTTCTTCCAAACTTTCTAACTGATTTTGATAATCAGACATCAAACTTTCAGTCTGATTATTTTTATTTTCGTTTAAATGTTTAGCAATTTGATTGATATTATTTCCGATACGTTTTAGTTCAGATTTTGTCGCAGAAATTTCAGAAATAATATTTTTATATTCTGAAAAATCAATAGAAAAAATCTCTTTATTGCAACAGGCTCGTCTAGCAAATATAGAAAAATTAGTGATACCAGTTTTTCTCATCATCAATTTAATTCTTT
>NZ_JBEOXO010000098.1:0-2540 GCF_040296605.1 Streptomyces sp. NPDC002088
GACACACCACCCGGCCCCACCGAACCCGACGTCACCACCACCAGCCGACTCGACGACCACCGCTCCTCCGCCAACCACCCCTGCACCAGCGACAGGGCCTCCTCCAGAAGTTCCTGGACGGCCTCCGGCGGTTCGGGCTCACCGGCGCGGCCGGGCACGGCGGGCACCGCCTGCCAGAGCACGGCCTGCGGATCGGGGGCGGTCCGGTCGGCGGCCGCGAGCGCGTCGAGGCCTGCCACCGGATCCAGGGCGGCACCCTGGGCCCGGGAGGTGAAGCCCAGGGCGTCGGGTCCGAGCAGCGCCCAACCGGACAGGTCCTGCCCGGCGTCGGGCGCCGCGAGGGGCTGCCAGTCGACGTCGAAGAGCGGCAGCCTGCGTTCCCGGCCCAGCGGGCCGTCCTGGGCCATCTCGCGCAGGACCAGGGACTCGACCGAGGCGACCGGCGCACCGAGCGCGTCGGCGATCTCGATCGACGCCGCGCCGTCGCCGACCGGGCTCAGCCGGACCTTCAGCAGCGTGGCGCCGACGGCGTGCACGGACACGCCGCTCCAGGAGAACGGCAGCGCTCCCGGTCGCGGCTCGCCCAGTTCGCCCATGGCCAGCGGGTGCAGGGCGGCGTCCAGCAGTGCCGGGTGGACGGCGAAGCTCCGGGCCTCGCGGTGTTCCTCCGGCCTCAGCCGTACCTCGGCGAACAGGTCGTCGCCCTGCCGCCACAGCCCGTGCAGGCACTGGAAGGAGGCTCCGTACTCGTAGCCGAGCTCACGCAGCCGCGCGTAGGCGTCCGTGAGGTCGATCCGGGTCGCCCCGGGCGGCGGCCAGGCACCGGCGAGGCCGCCGGTCGGCTGCGCCGCGCCGTCCGCACGCCCGAGGACGCCGGTTGCGTGGACGCTCCACTCCTCGTCGGAGTCGGCGGAGTCGGGGCGGCCGTACACCGTGACGGACCGGCGCCCCATGTCGTCCGCCTCGGCGACCGCCACCTGGAACGCGACGCCTCCGGTCTCGGGCAGCAGGAGCGGGGCGACCAGAGTAAGGTCCTCGACCTGGTCGGCTCCGGTGGCCTCGCCGGCCCGGATCAGCATGTCCAGGAACGCTGTGCCCGGCAGGAGTACGGTGCCGGACACGCCGTGGTCGGCCAGCCACGGGTGGGTGCTCAGGGCGACCCGGCCGGTGAGCAGTGTGCCGCTGCCGTCGCCGAGCGAGACGACCGCGCCGAGCAGCGGGTGGTCGGCCGCGTTCAGGCCGGCGGCCGCGACGTCGGCGACTTCGGCGGTCGGCTCCAGCCAGTAGCGCTCACGCTGGAACGGGTAGGTCGGCAGCTCGAAGGTGGTCCGGCCGCCCTCCGGGAGTGCCCGGGTCCAGTCCACCGGGAGGCCGTTGACGAAGGCCTCGGCGAGGGACAGCAGGAAGCGGTCGAGCCCGCCCTCCTGGCGCCGGAGGGTCGGCAGGGCCAGCGCGCCGGCCGTGTCGGCGCCGAGGTCCGCCAGGGTCTCCTCGATGCCGACGGTCAGCACCGGGTGCGGGCTGGACTCGACGAAGTGGCGGAATCCGGCGTCGGCCAGGGCCCGGACGGCCTCCTCCAGACGCACGGTCCGACGGAGGTTGGTGTACCAGTACTCGGCGTCCAGTTCGGACGTGTCCTTGATCGCGCAGTCGACCGTCGAGAAGAACGGCACCCGTGCGGCCCGGGGCCGGATCGGCGCGAGGAGGTCGAGCAGTTCGTCGCGGAGCTCCTCGACGTGAGCGGAGTGCGAGGCGTAGTCCACCGGGATGCGGCGGGCGCGCACGCCGTCGGCGTCGAGTTCGCTCATCAAGGTGTCGAGGGCGGCCACGTCTCCGGCGACCACGACGGAGGCCGGTCCGTTGACGGCCGCGATCGAGACCGCCCCGGCGTGGTGCTCCAGGCGCCGTGACAGTTCGGCGGCCGGAAGAGCCACGGAGACCATCCCGCCGGTGCCCGCCAGCCGCAGAATTGCCTGGCTGCGCAGGGCCACCACGCGGGCGGCGTCCTCCAGGGAGAGCGCCCCGGCCACGCAGGCCGCCGCGATCTCGCCCTGGGAGTGCCCGACCACCGCGGCCGGTTCGACACCGTAGGACCGCCACAGCTCCGCCAGGGAGACCATCACGGCGAACAGCACCGGCTGGACTACGTCGACGCGGTCCAGCGACGGCGCGCCCTCGGCCTCGTGCAGAACGTCGAGCAGGGACCAGTCGACGTGGGCCGCCAGGGCCCGGCCGCACTCGGCCATCCGCTCGGCGAAGACCGGGGCGGTGCGCAGCAGCTCCGTCGCCATGCCGGGCCACTGCGAGCCCTGGCCCGGGAAGACGAACACCGTCTTGCCGTCGGCGGCGACGCCCTGTGCCGCCTGCGGGCCCGGGGTTCCGGCCGCGAGGCCGTCGAGCAGCTCGGTGAACTCCGCGGTGTCGCCTCCGGCCAGCAGGACCGCTCGCTGGTTCCAGGGGGTGCGGGTGGTGGCCAGGGCGCGGGCGATGTCGACCGGGTCGGCCGTCTCCTGCCCGGCTCGCACGGCCTTTGCGAGGTT
>NZ_JBEOXO010000099.1:0-2449 GCF_040296605.1 Streptomyces sp. NPDC002088
AGATGAACCTCGTAGACGGAGAACGGCGCCTCGTGCACCGGCGTGTCCCCGCGGTGCGCCAGCCACTGCTCGTCGCCCCACTCGTAGTGCGAGGCCGTCACGATCGACGCCGTGTCGGGCGCCACCTCCGCGCGGCGCGCCATCGGGTCGGCCTTGAGGAAGCGGTCGCCGTACCGGGAGGTGATCTCGAACTTGTACCGCGCGCCCTCGCCGATGCCCGGCAGGAAGAGCTCCCACACCCCGGACGCGCCGAGGGAGCGCATCGGGAACTGGGTGCCGTCCCAGAAGGTGAAGTCCCCGGCGACCCGCACCCCTTGGGCGTTCGGCGCCCACACGGTGAAGCGGGTGCCGGTCACGCCCTGGTGTGTCATCGGCTCGGCGCCGAGCGCCTTCCACAGCTGCTCGTGCCGGCCCTCACGGATGAGGTGCAGGTCGAACTCTCCCAGCGCCGGCAGGAAGCGGTACGGGTCGTGGACCTCGTACTCCGCGTCCTCGTACGCCACCAGCAGCGAGTACTCGGGGATCGCGTCGAACGGCAGTACGGCGGAAAAGAGGCCGTCGCCCTCCGAGACGAGCGGTTTGCGCGCTGTGCCGACCACGACGCTCACCGAGCGGGCGAACGGACGCAGCGCCCGGAAGACGACACCGCCCGCGACCGGGTGGGCGCCGAGCAGGGCATGCGGGTCGTGATGCGCACCCGACAGCAGGCGCCGGCGCTCGTCCGGATCCAGGGCGATGTTCGTCGGCGGGACGGGTCCGGCCGACTCGGGGGGCGAGGTGTCTCGCAGTGCCACGGTGTCAGGCTCCTCTCACGGCGAGACGCTCGATCGCCGCCATAGGTACGGGCATCCAGTCCGGGCGGTGCCGGGCCTCGTACAGGACTTCGTAGACGGCCCTGTCCGTCTCATAGGCGCGCAGCAGGGCGTGCTTCTTGCGCGGGTCCCAGCCCGCCCGGTCGGCGTAGCCCGCGCAGAACGCCTCCCGGCAGCGCAGGGCCCACTCCGGACGCCAGGGGCGGCGCTGACGGGCGGCGTAGTCGAAGGAGCGCAGCATGCCCGCGATGTCCCGCACCGGGGAGTGCGCGCTGCGCCGCTCGGCCAGTGGACGGGACGGTTCGCCCTCGAAGTCGATGACGAACCACTCGCGCCCGGCGTGCAGCACCTGGCCCAGGTGCAGGTCGCCGTGGATGCGCTGGGCGGGCGGCCCGGGATCGCAGGCGGAGAGTGCGCTGAATGCGGTCCGCAGCCCGGCCACGAACGGCCGCAGAGCCGGGACATGATGCGCGGCGGAGTCCAGGCGCTCGGTCATGGCGGCCGCCGTGCGCTCGTTCTCGGCGTGGGCGCCGGGCGGGAAGGCCGAGGCCAGTGCCAGGTGCACCTCCGCCATGGCCCGTCCCAGCTCGTGTGCCTCGGCCGTGAAGTCGTCACCGGTGGCGAGGGCGCGCAGGGCGAGGGTCCAGCCGTCGGACGCGTCGGGCAGGAACGGCTGCAGCACGCCGAGTGTCGCCTCCTGCGGGTGGTTCGTCCGGAACCAGGCCACGGGGGCGGGCACGCGGCTGCAGCCCTGCCCGGCCAGCGCGACCGGCACCTCCAGGTCGGGGTTGATCCCGGGCTGGATGCGCCGGAACAGCTTCAGGATGAACGCGTCGCCGTACACCACCGACGAGTTGGACTGCTCGGCGTCCAGCAGCCGCGGCGACAGCCCGGCGGGTACCGGCACGGACGAGTCGGACTCGAACCGCAGCGGGCCCAGCGTGCCGGGGTGCCGCAGCCGCTCCAACAGCAAGTGCGTCGAGCGGGGGTCCTGCAGGGCGTCGTAGACCGCCAGGCCGGCCAGCGGACCGAAGTCCGCCCGTCCGATGAGCGCCCTGCCGAGGCGGGGCGACAGGTGCTGCTGGATGCCCAGCAGCAGCTGGTAGCAGTCGCCGGCCGGGGCGGTGCCGCCGGGGGAGGGGACCCCGCTCTGGCCGGTGTGCACGAGTAGATGCAGGCAGCCCGGAAACAGCTCGGTCATGGACAGCAGACGGAGGTCCGTGAGCGGCCGGTCCTTGCCGGCGAACCAGCGCTGCCGTGGCAGCCACTCCCGCAGCAGTCCGCCGAGCGACGCCATCGGCTGGGTGCCGCCGGCACTGCTCGCGTGGAGATATGCGGTCTTCGGCATGGTGACGCGTCCTTTCCTCGGCGCACGCTCACAGTCGTCGGCCGGTGCGGGGTGCGACTCGGGCGAGTCGGAACCAGTAGAAGCCGTGCCCTGTGAGAGTGAGCAGGTAGGGCAGTTCGCCGATGGCCGGGAAGCGCACCCCGCCGAACAGCTCGACCGGATGCCTCCCGTTGAATTCCCGCAGGTCGAGTTCCGTCGGCTGGGCGAAGCGGGAGAAGTTGTGCACGCACAGGACGAGGTCGTCCCCTTCGCCCTCTGTGGGAGGGGCTTCGCGCAGGAAGGCGAGGAC
>NZ_JBEOXO010000100.1:0-2342 GCF_040296605.1 Streptomyces sp. NPDC002088
GTGGTCGGCCTCATGGTGTCGCCGCGGAAGGCCCGATCCGGGGGCGCCGCACCTGCCCCGGATCTCGAGCGGGCCGAGACCTCCAACTGAGAGGTCAGCGCGTGGCGAGAAGACCAAGGTGATCTCACGGGAGCCAACCGGAATGCCACTCGGGAGGGGGGTCCTGGCCGCCGGGGTCGACCAGCCGGAACCAGGTTTCGCGCCTCTCGCAGAGCGCAAATCTGATACCGCAACGGCGGCGCCGTGCCGACCGTTCCCTTTTCCTCTCGGACAGGTGAATCCCGTGCCTTTTCTCGTTACCGCTGCGACCGGCAGGACCAGTTCGGGTGTCGTGCGGCACCTCCGGGCCGCTGGCGAAGACGTCCGCGTTCTCGTCCGTAACCGCGAGAAGGCCCAGTCGGCCTTCTCGGACCTCGACGGCATTGAGATCGTCGACGGTGCCTTCGACGACGGTGCCGTTCTCGCCAAGGCTTTCAACGGCGTTGACGTCACCTTCCTCACCATCGGCGGCAACCCTGACCAGGTGCGTCTGGAGAAGGCAATCATCGACGCCGCGGCCAAGGCCGACCGTCCGCACGTGGTCAAGCTGTCGAGCATCGCCACCAGCCACGACTCGGCCTTGCTCCCGGGACGGCAGCACGCCGAGATCGAGGACCACCTCGCCGCTTCGGGACTATCCCACACGCTGCTGCGCCCGGTCAGCTTCACCAACAACCTTCTCTACGCGGCCGAATCGGTGGCGGCTCACAACAGCTGGGCCGGCGCGGCGCCCACCGGCCGGGTGGCCTACATCGACATCCGCGACGTCTCTGAGGCGGCCGCCCTGGTGCTCCGCGACCCCTCGCTGCACGGCAGGACGCACGAGTGGTCGGGCCCCGACGCGTACACCTTCCCCGAGGCGGCGGCGCTACTGAGCAAGATCCTCGGCCGCGAGATCCGCTACGTCCCAGTGTCGGCGGACGAGCGTCGCTCGGCACTACTCGGCGCCGGGCTCGCGAAGTGGTACACGGAACTGTTCGTCAGCCTGGACACCGCCGCCGAAGCCGGAGCGCTCCAGGCGGCCACCACCACCTTGAAGGAACTGCTCGGCCGCGAGCCGCGGACCGTCGAGGAGTTCCTCACCGAGAACGCCACCCAATTCACAAAGTAGCGTGCGGCGCTGACGCAACCAGGGCCTGCTGAAGGCTCTGCACGACGTCTAAGGAGGCTGTCATGCCCTTCATCAACATGACCGTGCGAGAAGGCGCACTCACCACCGAGCAGCGCCACGAGACCATGGCCCGCCTGACAGACGCGCTCATGTTCTGGGAAAAGGTGCCCGAGACGCCCGCGGCTCGCAAGATTATGAAGGGCTGGGTCTACGAGGTCGCAGCCGACGCCGACTATATCGGCGGCAGCCCGGATCACGAGAAGCCGTTCTACTTCATCGAGGTGCGCATCCTGAGTGGACGCCTCGACGTCCTGGGCAAGCAGGGCATCATCCGCGATTTCACCGAGATCATCATGCGGATCGAGAACAGCGAGCGCACTCCCGAGAACCTTCGTCGAGTCTGGGCGACGATCAACGAACTCGACCGCGACGACTGGGGCATCGGCGGCCATACCGACTGGCTACGCGACTACACCAGCGCTCTGGAAGAGCTCAGCTGAATCGGATCATTGAGACGGAACAGCTCCGGTCCCGTACTGCGGCAGCAGGGACGCTCCGCACACCGGACCGAAGGGCAGACGCTGAGCCGCTCCCACCACGAGCTGCCCGAACGACTCCGTCACTCGCTCAACTCACACACCGATTCCCGCAAACAGCGCGTCCTCGATCGCCAGCACGCGCCTGCCACGCCTCATCGGCGACTACATGCTCACCTTCGCCCAGGACATTGGTTCAGCCCTGCCCGGGCCTGCGCCGACGACTGCGGCGATCGGCCTCGCACGTCGCGGTGTTACGCGATGTGCGGATTGCCGTTCGAGGCGCCGAGGCCACCGTCGATGCTGCCGCCGGCGCCTCCTGGCCTCGCACTACCTCGCCGCCTGGATCATCGCCCGTCTGGAGGGCAAGGAGGCCGCTGACGGCGCGCTGCACTATGTCGCCCCGGTCGGCGAGAAAGAGGAGTACATGGAGTGCGCCTGGCGCAATATCACCCCGTACCTGCCCGCTCCCACGCCGGCGCTCGTCTGGAACAACCAGTCGCCAACAGCAACCGGCCCGGAAGCCACGACCCCAGCAGCCTGGCCGGTCGTTAGCGGCCCGAACGCCCGTCGGACTCTTTTAGTAGATGCACTTCACGTTGACGTGCTCCCTTCACGGTGGCCGGGGGCAGCGCGTGAGGCGCTGTGCGCCTCAC
>NZ_JBEOXO010000101.1:0-2287 GCF_040296605.1 Streptomyces sp. NPDC002088
GTGTCGGCAACGGGTGAAACGAGGGCCACGTACGGCGGATGAAAAGTGAGCCACTCCGCGATCTCTTGATCATGCTGACTTCACTGGTCTGGAGTCAGGAGGAAGCGAGGGTGATCCACGTGGAGGACTGGGCTGAGATCCGCCGGATGCACCGGATGGAGGGGCTGTCGGCACGGGCGGTGGCCCGGCAGCTGGGGATTTCCAGGAACACCGTGTTGCGGGCTCTTGCCTCGGACCGGCCGCCGCAGTACCAGCGGGCGCCGAAGGGCTCGGCGGTGGACGCGGTCGAGTCGGCTGTCCGGGAGCTTTTGAAGCAGACGCCGACAATGCCCGTCACGGTGATCGCTGAGCGGATCGGCTGGGAACGCGGTCTGACGATCCTGCGTGAGCGGGTGCGCGAGCTGCGGCCGGCCTACCTTCCAGTGGACCCCGTCTCACGCACGGTCTATGAGCCGGGCGAGCTCGCGCAGTGCGACCTGTGGTTCCCGCCGGTCGATATCCCGCTCGGCTATGGCCAGACCGGCCGCCCGCCGGTGTTGGTCATCGTCTCCGGCTACTCCAGGGTGATCACCGCCCGGATGCTTCCCTCACGGCAGACAGGCGACCTGATCGACGGGCACTGGCGCCTGCTGACCGGTTGGCAAGCCGTGCCCAAGACGCTGGTCTGGGACAACGAGCCCGGCATCGGCAAAGGGCGCTTGACGAGCGAGTTCGCCGCGTTCGCCGGCCTGCTCGCCATCCGGGTCCACCTCTGCCGGCCCCGGGATCCGGAGGCAAAAGGCCTGGTCGAGCGTGCCAACGGCTACCTGGAGACCAGCTTCCTGCCCGGCCGCGTCTTCACCGGCCCGGACGATTTCAACGCCCAGTTGACCGCCTGGCTGCAGGTCGCCAACCGGCGCCATCACCGTGTCATTGACGCCCGGCCGGCAGACCGCTGGGAGGCCGACCGCGCGACGATGCTCGCCATCCCACCGGTCGCCCCTCCCAACTGGTGGCCGCTTCGCACCCGTCTGGGCCGCGACCACTACATCCGCATCGCCACCAACGACTACTCCGTCCACCCCCGCGCGATCGGCCACGTGATCACGGTCCGCAGCGACACCGAGGAGATCACCGTGACCTGCGGTGACGACCTGGTGGCCCGTCATGCCCGCTGCTGGGCCAGACACCAGTCGGTCACCGACCCCGAGCACGCAGCCGCGGCCCGGCACCTGCGCGAGCAGGTCTGGCACCAGCAGGCCGCCCGCACCGCGGCCCTGGCCCCGGACAGCCTGGGCATCGAGGTCGAACAGCGCGAGCTGGGCACCTACGACCGCATGTTCACCCTCATCGAGGGCGGAGGCGGAAAGGAGGAAACCTGATGTCCCGCACCGCCGCCGCCCCGGCCGGCCAGAAAACCACCAGTGCGGGTCGGCCGATGGACGCCCCTGCCGCCCGCACCGGTCGGCAGACCGCCGCCGACCTGGCCTTCCTCGCCCGCGCCATGAAGGCCCCCGCCCTGCTGGACGCTGCCGAGCGCCTGGCCGAACGCGCCCAGACCGAGTCCTGGACCCACCTCGAGTACCTCGTCGCCTGCCTCCAGCGCGAGGTCGCTGCCCGCGAGGCCCACGGCGGCGAGGGACGCATCCGGGCCGCCCGCTTCCCCGCCATCAAGACCATCGAGGAGCTCGATCTCACGCATCTGCGCGGTCTGACCCGCCAACAACTCGCACACCTGGGAACACTGGACTTCATAGCGGCCAGGGAGAACGCCGTCTTCCTCGGCCCGCCGGGCACCGGCAAGACACACGTCGCAACGGGGCTCGCCGTCCGGGCCTGCCAGGCAGGCCACCGGGTCGCCTTCGCCACCGCCGCCCAGTGGGTCGACCGCCTCGCCGCCGCCCACCAGAACGACCGGCTCCAGGACGAGCTGGTCAAGCTGGGCCGCTACCCACTGATCGTGATCGACGAAGTGGGGTATATCCCCTTCGAAGCCGAGGCCGCGAACCTGTTCTTCCAGCTCGTCTCGAACAGATACGAGAGGGCCAGCGTGATCGTCACCTCGAACAAACCCTTCGGACGCTGGGGAGAGGTCTTCGGCGACGAAACCGTGGCAGCGGCGATGATCGACCGCCTCGTCCACCATGCAGAGGTCTACTCCCTCAAGGGCGAGTCCTACCGCATGCGAGGCCGGGAACTCGGCCGCGTCCCCACGGCCACCGACAACAACTGACACGAACCACCGAGGCCGCACGGTGGCTCACGATTGAACCGTTCGAACTGGCCCCAAATTCAGCCGTTGCCGACA
>NZ_JBEOXO010000102.1:0-2222 GCF_040296605.1 Streptomyces sp. NPDC002088
GTTGATCAAACCATGTTGAAGCGGTATACATTAATCGAAAACTGCCATAAATTCCAGCACCGATTAAACCAAAACCACCTAATCCAAGAACGACTGCCCCATAAGGATGTTTAGGCTGTATTTCCATCACTGTGTCATACAAAATATGCAAACCCCAACCATCCCAGATACCTTTATAAATCCATCGTCCGATGAGAATACCGACAACTAAGAAACAGAACAGGCAGATAATATTCACAATCAAAATACTGTAACGTTCGACAATCTCACGTTTGCGATCTGCTTTTATCTGCTCTTTTTGTTCATTCAGTTCTTTTTTCAAAGCGAGTAATGCTTGTTTTTCAACTTGAATGTCTTTCAGTATGGTCGCTTTTAAGTTTTCTGCCTCTAAACGATGGAGTTGTTCTTGAATGGCAGACTCCATTTTTTGACTCGCAACAGCTTCTATTTTTTCTTGGTAGCCCCGAAAGTCTTTATTAACTTCTTGACGGACTAAGCGGTCTAGTTCTGGAACGTGACTGAAATCAATTTTACCATTTTTATAAGCATTTAATACTTGAACAACGAGTTGTTCATCTTTATTCATCGACTCATCCCCCGATCATGATCTTTTGTTGGTTTCTTTTCAGACTGTACGTCTCTATTCACTTGTTTTTCTAGGCTTTTCTGTTGTTCTTGCTCGTAATTTTTCATGTCTTTTGAAAAGCGACGTTCAAAATCATCGAGGATTTTCTCTTTTGTTTGCTTTAATTTTCTTGTAACGCGTTGAGTAAGTTCTGGTACTCGTCCTGCAAGCTGTTTGATTGTGTCAATAAATCGATTAATTTTTGATTCTCGCTTGAGAGCTTCTGATTTTCTTGGTTCAATTGCTTGTTCAAGGCTAACAATTTCTGATTCTCTTTGTTGAGTGTCTCGCTCAAGCGGAGTAATCGCTGGTTCTCGTTGTTCAACAGCTCTAAATTCGTTTTGTCTTGCTCGGTTTTCCAACTCATGTAAAATGGTCTCCCTTCCAAAATCAGAACCCAATCGGGTCTCTCGTGCTCGTCTTTGCTTGTTATTGGCGTCTAAAAAGGCATATGAGAACGTTTGGCCTCTTTCTGATAGAATTACCCCATTGTCAGATAATCGTTCCTTAAACGCTTCGTATGAGCTCACAGAGACATCTTGAAGCGATTTATTGATTCTTTCTCTCAAATCATCCATGTAAGAATACTCATTTTTGGCGATTAGTTCTTTTTTTGTCTCTGTTTGGCGCTCATTTGGTGGCTCTAAAATGTGCCAGTTCTCTCGAGAAGCGAGTCGATCATTCATTTCTCGTGCTCGTTGAACGCTTTCTCCTTTTTGTTCTCTTAATTTATTGCCTGTCTCTAAATTGACCTTATTGACAATGATGTGGTTGTGTAAGACGTGATTTTTTCCGTCTAAATGCGTATACACAGCACTTTGATGGTTAGGATAGAGATTTTCTGCTAATTCAACGCCTAAATCATTGGCTTTTTGCCAGTCTTTTTGAACTTTCGGATTCAGTTCATCTAAGGCGAAAGATTGGGTAATACGCAAGACTTGATTGGATTCTTTGGTTTGGTTATGAAGTTGTCGAATGACATCAAATTGTTCTTTGGCGATAAAGGGATCAATCCCGTTGGTTCCACCCACGGCAACTGCCCGACAATTTGTCAGCTCCACAGGACGTTCCAATTGATGGTCTTGTAGCCACTGTTCAGTTTTTTCATGCATGGGTCTGTCTTGCCCTAAAGCATAATTAAGGGCGCTCGCTGCACTTGCGCCATTGCTTATTTTTGCAATTGTTGCCATAACTCTTGATACCCCTTTTGAGCTTGAGCGAGTACTCCGTATGTATAGCGTAAAGCCACGATCAGCTCTTTATCTTGGTTGTCCATCCGATCGAATTGATTGAGTTTCTTGGCGATTTGATTTAAATTGGTTCCTTGTTTTGAGAGTTCTAATAATAAAGATTTCGCTTGGTCATGTTCGAGATAAGGTTTTTTTAAATGAGATTTTTGTGCTAATTTTTTCGCATAAAGATTCGGAGAGAGTCCATATGTTTCTCCTGAAATTTTCAGCTTATTGTATTGTTCTTCAGATAATCTAAATTGAATGTACTTTGTTTGATTTTGTGATACTTCTTTCTGATCCATAAATAGCCTCCTCAAAGATAAAATGCCCCAGCGCTCATTCCTCAATCGCCCTTTGTCATTGAT
>NZ_JBEOXO010000103.1:0-2140 GCF_040296605.1 Streptomyces sp. NPDC002088
GCCTCGCTGAACACCACCCACCCCCCCGCCACACCCACCCGCTGCGCCGCGCCGCCTCCCCTGGGGGTGGGCGCCCCCGCCCCTACGCGGCGCCACACTGCCATGTTTACGACAGGGAAGGTCGCGCGGCGCTCACTGCCGGGGAGCGACCAGTCCCGCGTCGTAGGCGAGGATGACCGCCTGGATACGGTCGCGGGCGCCGACCTTGGCCAGGACCCGGCCGACGTGTTTCTTCACGGTGGACTCGGTCAGCACCAGACGTTCGGCGATCTCCGCGTTCGTCCAGCCCGTACCGATGGCCACGAGCACCTCGTGCTCGCGTTCGGTGAGCGCCGCCAGCCGCGGATCCGTGCGGGGCTCGGCATCGGGCGCCAGGACGTCATGGGCGTGGGCGTCGAGCAGACGGCGGGTGAGCCGGGGCGACACGACGGCGTCGCCGGTGGCGACCGCCTGGATGCCTGCGAGGAGTTCCGTCGGCTTGACGTCCTTGAGCAGGAAGCCGCTGGCCCCGGCGCGCAGGCCGGCGTAGGCGTACTCGTCGAGGTCGAAGGTGGTCAGGATGAGGACGCGGGTGCGGCCGCCGGCCGCCACGATGCGGCGGGTCGCCTCGATGCCGTCGAGACCGGGCATCCGTACGTCCATCAGGACCACGTCGGGGTTCAGTTCGGCCGCCATGCGGACGGCCTGCGCGCCGTTGTCGGCCTCACCGACGACGCTCACGCCGGGGGAGCCGTCCAGCAGCATCCGGAAACCCATGCGGGGCAGTGGCTGGTCGTCGGCGATCGGGATGGTGGTCATGGTGTGGGTTCTCCGGATGTGGCCGAGGCGGACGGGTCCAGCAGTACATCTACGATCCATCCCTGGCCGTCGTCGCGCGGTCCGATGGTTGCGGTGCCGTCGTAGAGCGCGGCCCGTTGGCGGATGCCGACCAGGCCGTGCCCGCTGTCCCGGCGGGGAGCCGTGGGCGGTCTCCGCGAGAGTGAACCGGTGTCGGTGACCCGTACGCGCAGCAGTTCGTCCTCGACCGCGACCGTGACGTCGGCCGTGGCGCCGGGGCCGACGTGTTTGAGGGTGTTGGTCAGAGCTTCCTGCACGACACGGAACACCGTGAGCTGCACGCCGCGGCCTAGCGCATCGACCGGGCCGACGGTGCGGTAGGCCACCGGCAGACCGGCCGCGCGGACCCGGGCCAGCAGAGTGTCCAGGTCCCGGACACCCGGCTGCGGAGACCGAGAGGTGTTTTCAGGTTCCTCGTGTTCTGCGGACTCGCGCAGCACCCCCAGCACGCGCCGCAGCTCGTCCATGGCCTGCCGGCCGGTGTCACCGATGAGGTGGAGCGCCTGCTCGGTGCGGCCAGGATCGCGGGTGGTGAGCACGGCAGCGCCATCGGCGAGGTTGACCATCACGGACAGGTTGTGGCCGACGATGTCGTGCATCTCACGGGCGATCCGGGAGCGCTCCGCCGCCGCGGTCAGCCGGACGCGCTGGTCGCGCTCGACCTCCAGCCGCGCCGCCCGGTCCCGCAGCGCGGACAGGTACAGCCGGCTGATCCGGACGGTCAGCCCCAGGGCCACGGCCCCAACGCCGGTGCCGACGGACAGGACGAGAAAGGCCACCGGACTGGCCGTCGGGATCACGGTGACCACGAGCAGCACCCACCCCGCGACGGTCACCGGCAGCGCCCAGCAGATCGCCCGCGGCGAAGCGTGCAGAGCCAGGGCGAACAGGGCGATCAGCAGGACGAGGGCTGCTGCGGGCCCCAAACCCAGCGACCACATGACCGGACACACCACGAGGCAGACACCGAACACCGCAGCGGGACGGCGGCGCCGCCACCACAGCGGCACGACCAGCACGGCCGCGATGCCCAGCACCACACCGACGGGCAGGCTGCCGCCCACCGGGCGCGAGACCGGGTGACCGGGGTCGTGCACCAGCAGGTCCGGCGGCGCGGCGGCGGCGACCAGGACCACCAGGGTGGTGTCGAGGAGCCACGGGCGACGCTGGTCGGCCGCCCGCAGACGGCTCAGCACCCGCAGCAGCGAGCGCATCACGGGGTGCGCCCAGACGCTCTCCGGCCCGGGCGGGAGCGCAGCCGCTCCCGCCCCGGCCGGCCGCCCCCTCGTCCGTGAGGCCAGAG
>NZ_JBEOXO010000104.1:0-2111 GCF_040296605.1 Streptomyces sp. NPDC002088
GTTTCGGGGGGCAGGCCGCGGCCGTCGTCGTAGACGCTGATGCGCAGCAGGTCGCCGTGGACGCCCGCACGGACAATAGAATCAATCGAGCGCCCCTTTTTGACTTTGTCATACGTCACGGTAAAAGAAGTATGATCATTGATTTCTTCCAAAGGTTTTTTTAATATCCATTTTTCTAAATCTGCAAAAAGTTTATATTCATTGACTATATCCGTCATTTCTCGTAATTCTCGGATTGAAATTGAAGGATTGCGGTAGGCTTCCACTTGTTCTTCTCGGCGCCCGCCCTTGTAACTATAATGCTCGTACTGGTTATAATTCATAGATAACCAGCGATACAAGATAATGGAATACTTGCTATTGAGTTCTGCAAGATCAGACAAAGCGTGTTGCGTGAAATTTTGTTTTAAATTGATTAAATACGGCATAATTTCAGGACTAAATCGGATCGTTACCTCATCATGATAATCCGTCCACTTAACATAGGGAATCGGCACAATATTTTCAAATTCAAATCCATGTTCTTTTTTTTCTTTAATTTTGAAAAAGGCTTGTTTCTGCATATTCTCGACTGCCTGTTTAAAACGTGTGTGTTTATTGCTGTCGTCCACTTTAAAAAAGGCAAACAGTTCTGCTTTTGACAAATAAACCGTATGATCTTTTGGTGGTTCTTCTGTATCAATGCACGATACGGCTAATTCAAACATTTTCAGTGGGGTTTTATCCATTTTGGCAATAGATGTGATTAAAGAATTATGCTCCACTACTTTTCGTTTTGATAATTCGTTCAAGATTTGCACCTGCTTCTGATTTTGTTCATTTTTTGGTATACTAGACATAGAAATACGCTCCTTTGAGTGTTTTTAGATACGCATGAAGATTCTCTCGACGAAAAGTGTTTCTTCATGCTTTTATTATACCATAATACATGGAGAAGATAATAGACATTCTCCATGTATAAACAGTTTTTTCTCCATATATAAACAGTTTTTTCTCCATATATAAACAGTTTTTTCTCCACATATTATTCTTTAACCCCTTGAAAACACTCACTTTTTTTTGACGCAAAAGAACAAAAGATTAAAATATATATGATAAATTAATATAGGCTTCGCCTTTTTTTATTTTTTTCAAAAATTAAAAATCAAGGTCAAAAGAAAAAGTCAAAACCATTGAATTGGTGTTCTGATTTTTAACTCCCTGTTTGCTCTTGTCGCTCCGCTTGTACACGTTACTTTTTGATGTGATACATTCTGCCACTAAGAAAAACTCCCTCACGATCGTGAATAATTTGTTTAGATGAAAAGCTTTAAATAGTCCTAGAAACTCATATTTTGTATTCTAAGACATTTTAAACGTGAGTTGGTAATAAATATCATAGTTAAAAGAAAAAGCCCTTCTGAGGGCTAATATCAGCTTATTCTTTTCTGTCTTCTCTTACCACGTTATATTTTTGACGATAACGTCGAAAAGTCGTTCGATTAATTCCAGTTTTACGCTCGATTTCTTTTTCTGTTAATCCTTGTTGGTATAAGTCAAAGGCATGTTGCAATCCCTCATCTTTAAAAGAATATTTCTTTTTTCGTCCTTTAAATCGTCCCCGTTGTTTGGCAATGGCAATACCTTGGGCTTGCCGTTCTTTAATCCGCTTTCGTTCACTTTCTGCTTGGTATTTGTACAATTCAATCATCAAGTTATTAATTAAACGCCTTAAATTATCGTCTTCAATCCCTGTCATGGACGGCAAGTTTAAGACTTCCAGCGTTGCGCCTTTTTGTTGAATTTGGTTCATCAGTTCGGTTAATTCTTTGTTATTTCGTCCTAAGCGGTCTAATTCTGTCACCACGACAATATCACCCTCACGTAAATAAGTCAGCATGTCTTGTAATTGAGGACGTTCAGTAGATTGTCCGCTTGCCTTATCTGAAAACACCTTAGAAACGTCCTGTAAGGCTTCTAACTGGCGGTCTAGGTTCTGTTCTTTGCTTGAAACACGAGCACAACCTAATTTTGCCATTTTCTACTCCCCCTCTTTAACATTATTTGCTTCTGCCAATTCGTCCAACGTTTTAAGTAATTCAGATAGTTTCTCAGGTTTCACTTTATAAATC
>NZ_JBEOXO010000105.1:0-1799 GCF_040296605.1 Streptomyces sp. NPDC002088
AATCGCCCGCAGTGCCGGTGTTGCCACGAGGGCGACTGTACTGGCCGATCATGCTGCGGAGATCAGCGGGCGGCCGCTTATGAAACGCACCCTAGGTGCACTGCGCGAGGTGTGGAAGCAACGACACCATCATCGAGCCGGGTGAAGGCGACGTGAAGCGCGGCCGGTGCCTGCGATGCGACAAGGACTTCCAGGCCACGCCGTGCCTGGTCTGCCGGAGCTACCGCATCGAGGGCTCCTACGGCATCTCCGGGATCCGCTTCACGACGCTGCCCCAGACCGTCGAATGCAAGGACTGCCGCAGCGAAATCCCAGCGCGTGATCCCGGCCCCGAAGGGCCGTCCGAGCACTCGTAGATACTGGCCGACATGGCAGAAGCCTCCGATCCGCAGCAGGACGTCACCTACCGAGCGCCGGTCGGCTCCGTCGACCTCAAGGCGTTCGACGACGACGGCAACTCGTACGAGATCCATGCTTGCCACGACTGTCTGCCGTGGCACGCGGAGGTCGTGGTCGTTGCCGGGGAAGTCCTCGTCAGGGAGTGGCATGCCGTCGAATGTCCGCAGTTCCAGGAGCTCATCCGAGACTGAGACAGGAATTCATCACTCAGGGCCGGGACACATCCCCGATGGGTGATGATGTTGTGGTGAGTCTGGACCTGAGTAACTACGAACTCCTCTGGCCCGCACCGTTGTTCGTGTCCGAGGGGGAGCGCGTGCTCCGGTCCGCGGGCTCCTGGCAGGACCGGGCGATATGGCTGATGACGGAGGCCCTGTCCGGCACGACCGCAGTCGCCGACTTCGAGGACCTGCCCAACCACACCGCGCCGACAGCCGATCCCTGGGCAACCACCGCCACCGGCTGGGGCACCAAGCGGGCCGTGATGGATCAGCACGACTGGTTCACGGAGCTCATCAACCGGGGGTCCGAGCTCAGGCACGCGGCCGCGCCCCGGCCGTACTGGCCGCAGCGCCGCGGCAACGGACTCGCCCACGACGGCAGTACCGCGCGGGACACCCGACGTGACTTCGCGCGGCTCATTGGCGAGTTCGCCGACAACGGCTACCTGGTGGAGATGTTCGGCGAGGAATGCGTCGACGACCCGAACGACCTGCCGGACGCCTCCGAGGCGATCGACCGGCGCCTCGGCATCCCTCACCTGTGGCCCTTGGCGCCTGAGACGTGGGACGAGGACACCTTCTACGGGCTGATCGAAGTGTTCCACGACCTGGTGAGCCGCCCCCGTATGCGGCGCTTCCACAACTGGAACATGTGCGGGTGGCACCACTCGGAGTTCCACAACGGCCCGGCACGCGTCCTGTACCGGTGGAAGGTCAACCAGCTGCTGCGCGAGGCCGGCATCGAGTACGAACTGGCCGCCGAAGGCGAGGACCTCGGGCGCCTGGTCGCCGTCACCGACGACGCCCGAAGCCAGCTGGTGCACCGCGCCCTCAACGACAGCCCACCCGACACCGTCGCCGGCGTACGCCACGCCATCGCGCTCTACCGAGGACGTGACACGTCGGCCGAGAGCAAGAGATCGGCGATCTTCAACCTCGCCCGCATCCTTGAGGAGCGCCGTGCCCTGATCAAGGAGCACCTCGGGAAGGACGAAGGCGCGCTGTTCGAGATCGCCAACCGCTTCGACCTGCGCCACCGCAAGGCCGACCAGCGTGGCGACTATGACGAAGCGTTCCTCGACTGGGGGCCTTCACCCGTGATGGTGGACACGCGTCTTTGATCACGCGGCGAGCGTGAGTTTAGCGGTGTGGTGTCGGCGTTCGTATTCGTTGGGGCTG
>NZ_JBEOXO010000106.1:0-1772 GCF_040296605.1 Streptomyces sp. NPDC002088
GGTAGAGGTCGACGTAGTCGGTGCCCAGCCGGGTCAGGGAGGCGTCGATCTGCTCCATCACGGCCTTGCGCGACAGGCCGGACCCACCGGGTCCGTCGTGCATGGGGGAGAACAGCTTGGTGGCCAGGACGACGTCGTCGCGCTTCGTGTACTTCTTGATCGCGCGGCCCACGACCTCCTCGGAGGTGCCGTTGCCGTAGATGTTGGCGGTGTCCCAGAAGGTGATCCCTGACTCGACGGCCTGGCGGAAGATCGGTTCGGCGCCGTCGTCGTCCAGAGCCCACGGCATCTGCGAGGTGTCACCGAAGCTCATGCATCCGAGCGCGATGCGGCTGATCTTCAGGCCGGAGGTGCCCAGACGGGTGTACTGCATGACGTGTTCCTCATCGTCGGTGCAGCCGGCCGACACCGGCTGCGTCATCGAGGCTAGGTAGCCGACGGTGACGGTGGGAGATGCTGCCAGCACCCCCTACCGAGCAGTCGACATGCCTACCGTCGCGGTATAGGCCGCCGGGGTGCGACGCTTCCTGGCCGCCCGACGAGCGCGGATCACCCCCGGGACCAGGTCGGCGGGCGCTGTGGTCTGGTGCGCGAGACGATCCGCAGCCCGGCATGATCGTGCGGTGGTGCAGCGGACGCCGCCGTGCGGGATGCCGCTGAGGGGGGTGCTGGCAGCATCTCCCACGTCCGCGGTGGGGCCCGTAGCGTGAAGGGCATGAACAACCGCAGCGAGGTACGGGACTTTCTGATCTCACGCCGCGGCAAGGTCACCCCCGAGCAGGTGGGCCTCGTCGACCACGGCGGCACCCGCCGTGTGCCCGGTCTGCGACGGAGCGAGGTGGCCGACCTGGCAGGGGTGTCCGTGGAGTACTACACCCAGCTCGAGCGTGGGAACGTGCGCGGCGCCTCGGAGAGCGTTTTGGATGCCGTGGCCAGGACGCTGCTGCTGGACGAGGCCGAGCGGGCACACCTGTTCGACCTGGCGCGTGCGGCCAACACCGGCCCGGCTGTACGCCGGCGCCCGGCGGTGCAGCGGGTACGTCCGGGCATCCAGGCGATCCTGGACAGCCAGCTGTCCCCGGCCTATGTCACCAACGGCCTCGGGGACGTCATGGCCACCAACGCGCTGGGCAAAGCCCTCCTGTCTCCGCTGTACGAGGACCCCGCCCGCCCGGTCAACGCCGCACGGTTCCGCTTCCTGAACCCCCGCGCGGCCGGCTACTACCTCGACTGGGAGGCCACCGGCCGCGACAGCGTCGCCGGGCTGCGCCTTATGGCCGGCAAGAACCCCTACGACAAGGCACTGACCGATCTGATCGGGGAGCTGTGCACCCGCAGCGAGGAGTTCCGCACCCGGTGGGCTTCACAAGACGTCCGGCTGCACCGCACGGGAGTCAAACGGTTGCACCACCCGGTCGTCGGTGACCTCGAGCTCTCCTACGAAGCCCTGGAACTGCCTGCCGACGCCGGTCTCGTGCTGATCATCTGCACCGCGGAACCCGGCTCACCCAGCCGCCAAGCCCTCGATCTGCTCGCCAGCTGGGCTGCCGCGCCGGACCCCGTCGAGCCCGCTCAGGAAGAACCGAGCGACCGCAGTCAGTAGCACCTGGCCCACATTCCCCGAACCATCCAGCCCGCCGCCGGCCACCGGCTGAGCACGGGCAACGAACCGCCGTTCCCCCACGTGCCGGTGCGCACCCTCGCGCCGTTCAGCACCATCCCGAAAGGTTCACCATGTCCAAGATCCCCCATGTCACGCTGAACAACGGTGT
>NZ_JBEOXO010000107.1:0-1762 GCF_040296605.1 Streptomyces sp. NPDC002088
CAATAAACTGCTGAGGTAGATCATATATTTTCGCAACTGTTTCTAACTCCTTTTCTTGATGAGATTAACCCTATTTGGTTCTGTTGCGAAGTTTGAAAATCAAACGCGCCCGCTCTGAACTCCAAATATCTTAGGCTGGTATTCCCATTAATACCTTGATTTCAGTAGACACCGAAAAGCCGAAGAGCGTTCCATTTCTTCGGTTCTTTTTATATATTCCTCGAAGGGTCTCCATGCCCTTAATCGTGGAAGAGGCTGTACGGAGACTTTGATAAAATTTATTCCGTCGTTTAATAGGTCGATGGTCTTGTTCTATTAAATTGTTAAGATACTTCACAGTTCGGTGCTCTGTCTTAGGATATAAACCCACACTCTGTAACTTTCTAAAGGCGGAGCCAAGAGAAGGTGCTTTATCAGTCACAATTGCTTTCGGCTCACCAAACTGTTTATGGAGTCGTTTTAAGAAAGCATAGGCTGCTTGCGTATCCCGTTTCTTTCGTAACCAGATATCTAAGGTTAAGCCGTCCGCATCAATTGCACGATAAAGATAATGCCAACGTCCCTTAATTTTGATATAGGTTTCGTCCATTTTCCATGAATAGAAGGATTGTCTATTTTTCTTCTTCCAAAGATAATAGAGGACTTTGCTGTACTCTTGCACCCAACGATAAATCGTAGTATGACAAACATTTATTCCACGATCATATAACAATTCCTGAACTTCACGATAGCTTAGATTGTAACGCAGGTAGTAACCAACAGCGACAATAATGACGTCTTTTTTGAATTGTTTGCCTTTAAAATGATTCATTACTCTGTCCTCTCTGTCTTTTTTCTCAATTTTACACTAAAATAGATTTTTTGGAAAACTTTGCAACAGAACCCCTAAAACCATGGATGAACGAACAAAAAATCTCTCGTATTTTGTTTGTTCATCCACTAAAAATATGCGAACAGTATGGCTTCATTCAATCCTGTTCTTACAAGTCAAAAGCATCGAATCGTCCAAGGACGATTCAACAAAAAAAGTAGTCGTTTTTGGACGACTACTAAGTTCTAAACATTCATTACCCAAAATCAATTTGGTCTAACATCGTTTCTCGACTAGCTTGATCTAATCCAAGATATGTTAAAGTCATGGCTTCGCTTGAATGGTTTAATAAATGCATGACTAAACCAATATTATAATTCGACTGCGTATAAACACGATAAGTGCCTGTTTTACGCATGGTATGCGTCCCTAGATAGTTGATTCCTAAAAGATCACCAACACGTGCCATGGAGCTATACTATAAAAGTGGACAGAAAATTGGGTGTTATAATCTGTCTATTAAGACACAAAAATGAAAGGACTTTTATGTCAGGTTTTAAACGTTACGATGAGGATTTCAAACAATCGCTTGTTAATCTCTATCAAACTGGTAAAACACAAACTGAACTCTGTAAAGATTATGGCGTATCTTCTTCTGCACTTGCAAAATGGATTAAGCAGTACTCTCAAGTGCGTCTTGAAGATAATACGGTGTTGACTGCTAAACAGATTCAAGAATTACAAAAAAGGAATGGCCAACTAGAGGAAGAAAATCTGATCTTAAAAAAAGCGAGTGCCATATTCATGCAAAACTCCAAGTAAGATTGAAAGCCATCTATCGACTCAGATTTGAACACACGACAGTTAAAGGGCCGTGCTGGCCGACCCAAAGGCGGGCGAGGGAGCCGTGGGCGGACGGGCCGCCACGGCGGCGGCTATAGGGGGCGGAGA
>NZ_JBEOXO010000108.1:0-1647 GCF_040296605.1 Streptomyces sp. NPDC002088
CAGCTTGGCGGGCTTGCGCCGGCGCGGGCCGCGGCGGGAGCGGATCGGCGGGATCCCGCGGACCAGGGGCTGCAGGGCCTGGCTGTCGTGGAGGTTGGCGCCCGATATACCGACGGAGATGGGCAGACCGGTCCGCTCGGTGATCAGGTGGATCTTCGACCCTTTCTTGCCCCGGTCGCCCATTAGGATTCGGACCTGTCAGGTCCCCCCTTTCAAGGCCCGCATGTTCACCGAGTCGATCGCGCACCTCGACCAGTCCAGGTCTCCGCGAGCGCCGAGTTCGTCCAGCACCAGGCGGTGCAGTTTGGCCCAGACCCGGGCTCTGCTCCATTCACTGAACCGGCGGTGCGCGGTCGGCCCCGACGGGCCGAAGGCTGGCGGTAACTGCTTCCACGTACACCCTGATGTGGCCACGAACACAATCGCGGCCAGCACCTCGCGATCCCCATACCGCCGCCGGCCACCACCTTGAGGCCGTGTCGGAGCCGGTGGCACCACCCGCGCGAACAACTCCCACAACTCATCCGGCACCAGACGCTCCACGATGTCCACGACCGCAGACTATCGAACGCGCCAAATGAGATGTCCTCTTATGGGACACCTTTTAGCGACCGCCTATCTGCGCGACGAACGAGACCAGGCTCCCGGCACGGGCCAGAACCTTAAAGAACAAGCTCAGCGCCTATTCCTGATACAGCCATGGCATGGCGGCGGCCATGACGCGTTGGCGAAGGGCTGGTTGTTGACGCGTGCGGCCAGCGTCGGGCAGGTTGCCACCAAGGGCGGCCGGTTTGCACCGAGCGCAGCGCTGCTGTCGGCAGTATGAGGCATCCGCTCGTGCCAGCACCCACTGCACCGCTTCTGACCACGTCAACAACATTCCTCGGGAAGGACATGATGAAGCTTCTCCTCACCGACTCCGGTATCAAGAACGCGAGCATCCAGGATGCGCTGGTCGACCTCCTGGGTAAGCCGATCGCCGAGTCCAGCGCCCTCTGCATCCCCACCGCGGGGTACGGGGCCCCCGACGCCGATCCGGGCGGGCCATGGCGATTCATCAGCGGACGATCCCCCAACCCCATGACCGAGCTGGGGTGGAAGTCGGTGGGCGTGTTGGAACTCACCGCGCTGCCCAGCATCGAGGAAGCGCGCTGGGTCTCCTGGGTCCAGAAGGCCGACGTCCTGCTGGTCAATGGCGGCGACGCGCTGTACCTGGGCCACTGGATGCGGGAGTCCGGGCTGGCGGAACTCCTGCCGTCGCTGCCCGACACGGTCTACGTGGGACTCAGCGCCGGGAGCATGGTGATGACCCCCCGCATCGGGCAGGACTTCGTGGGCTGGAAGCCGCCCACCGGCGACGACAGCACACTGGGCGTGGTTGATTTTTCGATCTTCCCGCACCTGGATCATCCGGCTTGCCCGGAAAACACCATGGCCGCGGCAGAACGATGGGCGGCCGGGATCGCGGGGCCGGCGTATGCGATTGACGAGCAGACCGCCATCAAGGTGACCGACGGCGCCGTCGAAGTCGTCTCCGAGGGCCACTGGAAGTTGTTTTAGTGCCCGTGTCAGGCCCTCGCATGACAAGTCGAGTGGTCTGCTGATGCAGTTCAGGGGCTCGTCGCTTCGGGCGGATCCGCCCGAAGC
>NZ_JBEOXO010000109.1:0-1625 GCF_040296605.1 Streptomyces sp. NPDC002088
ACAATTTCTAAAACTTCTTTAGTGTTCCTGGCTAATCGATCTAACTTTGTCACAATTAAAGTATCGCCATTTGCTAACTTTTTGAGCACTAAATTAAATTGTGGACGTTCAACTGTAGTCCCCGTAAATTTTTCTTGGAAAACTTCTTCTGCTCCTGCTTCTTTCAGAACTTCAATTTGAGATTCTAATTTTTGTTCAAAAGTACTGACACGTGCATACCCAATTTTCATATTTTGACCTCTATTAATAACCCTAAGTTGTGAGTGATGTTATCCTTAAATCTTAGAGTCACTATTGTATAATTTAGACAAAGGACAAAAACATGAAAAAACGCTACTCAAAAGAATTTAAAGAAACCCTTATCGCCTTTTATCATTCTGGTCAATCCGTCACCCAGCTGTCTAAAGAATACGACGTGGCCCCTGCAACAATTTATAAATGGATAGACCTCTACTCTAAATCTAATGAAAGCTCCGTCTCTAAAGCTGATTTTCTAGAATTAAAAAGACAACTGGCTAAAGTTAAGGAAGAACGAGACATCTTAAAAAAAGTATTGACCATATTCGCCGAGAAAAAGAAGTGAGTGCTGCGGATATGGCTCAAACCATACAAACTTTAGCACTCAATGTCAGACTAAGCTGTCAACTCCTTGGTGTTACTGAATCAAGTTATTATGAACGGATTAACCGACATCCATCTAAAACTCAATTAAGGAGACAATACCTGTCACTCAAAATTTCTCAACTCTTCAATGCTAACCGAGGAATCTATGGTGCTACTAAAATTCATCATCTTCTACTTAAACAAGGGGAAAAAGTCGGGTTAAAACTGGTACAGAAGCTAATGAAGCAACTTCAACTCAAGTCTGTAGTCATTAAGAAATTTAAGCCTGGATACTCACTAAGTGATCACATCAATCGAAAAAATCTCATACAGACTGAACCTACAAAGAAAAATAAGGTTTGGTCAACCGACATTACTTATATTCCTACTCAACAAGGATGGGCTTATCTCTCAACCATTATGGATCGTTATACTAAAAAAGTCATTGCTTGGGATTTGGGCAAGCGAATGACTGTAGAATTAGTGCAAAGAACTTTAAATAAGGCCATTAAATCACAAGACTATCCAGAAGCTGTTATTCTTCATTCTGACCAAGGAAGCCAGTATACGAGTCTAGAGTATGAAGAGTTGCTTAAGTATTATGGGATGACTCACTCTTTCAGTCGAAGGGGATACCCTTATCATAATGCCAGTCTTGAATCTTGGCATGGACATTTAAAAAGAGAGTGGGTGTATCAATTTAAATATAAGAACTTTGAAGAAGCCTATCAGAGTATTTTCTGGTACATCGAAGCCTTTTATAATTCAAAACGAATCCATCAAAGTTTAGGGTATCTTACACCTAATCAATTTGAAAAGGTAAGTGCTTAAAATAAATAGATTAAAATTCTACGTTTGTTACTCTAAAAACTTGACTTAACGTCAATGGGTAGAAGGAGTTGTTTTTTGGAAAAAATTTATAGCAAAAAATTAACTCAGATTTCTAATTATTTAACTTTTTAATTTATGTTCTTTACTATAGCTAGTTTAATAAAAAAATTTGCTAAAAATTTGGAGCAAGG
>NZ_JBEOXO010000110.1:0-1570 GCF_040296605.1 Streptomyces sp. NPDC002088
GCCGGTGAGGGCGGCGGTCGGCTCGTCCATGATCAGGACGCGGGCGTCGAAGGAGAGCGCCTTGGCGATCTCCACGATCTGCTGGTCGGCGATGGCTATCAGTAGGCCTTCTTGTCTTAATTTTTACTAGAACAGACAATAATAAAAAATAAAACGCAAATTGTAAAATGAAGTTAGCCACCTTGAGTCAAGCAAAAAACATCTGAATCTCTTATACTAGAAGTTCGACCAAATAGTATAAAAAGGAAATTCAGATGCAAGACTATTCTATCACAAGCCAGAGCAAAGGGAAACACCTGACCAATCAAGACCGTTTAAACATTGAACGTTGGCACAATAAAGAAGGACTGAGCAACCGTGAGATTGCGCGCTTATTGAATAAAGCTCATGGGACGATTGACAGAGAGATGAAGCGAGGGGAAATCCAGCTCAAGCGGAAGGTAAAATACTCTGCTAAAAAGGCTCAAGAAAATTATGAAGGATTGAGGGCTCACAGTGTTCGTCCGAGTAAACTCACGACTGAGATTGATTGTTATGTGAGTACACGTCTTAAAGAAGACAAGGACTCTTTGGAAGTCATTCATCAGGCTCTAAAAGGAGTTTCTCTGAGCAGCCTCTACAATTGGGTCAACTGGGGCTGGTTAGAAGCCAAGCGTCATCATCTTTTCTATCCGCAGTATAAGGCGGCAAAGAAAATCAAACCTCGTGCGCCAAAGCATCCTTTTGGTAAGTCTATTGAAGAACGGCCTGAGTTCATTAACAATCGCTTAGAAGTGGGGCATTACGAGATTGACACGGTCATTCTTACGAGAGCTAAGAACAAGGTGCTTTTGACGCTCACAGAGCGAAAATACCGCACGGAGATCATTCGCTTGATTGATGGGAAAACAGCACAGGCGGTCAATGATGAGCTGGTGGAACTTCAAAAAAGTTATGACTTCAAATCCATTACCCCTGACAATGGCCATGAATTTGCAAGGCTCTCTGAGGTCGTAAGCTGTCCAGTTTACTATGCACACGCCTACGCGAGCTTTGAGCGAGGGACGAATGAAAACCATAACCGAATGATTCGTAGGCATCTGCCAAAAGGCACAACAAAGACGACCCCTGAAGAAGTCGCCGCTATCGAGTATTGGATGAACCATTATCCAAGAAAAATGTTCAACTATAAGAGTTCATATGAGATGAGCTTGGCTGGCTAACTTGGACTTGCAATTTGCGTTTAAAAAAATAAACAATTTATTTAGGAGACTCACAATGGCATTTATCACCGAAAAACATTTGGAAGGTAGCAAATATGTTTATCAACTTGCGCCTACTGTTAAAAAATTCACTTTAAAAGATACAACTTTTATTCAAACTAAAATTGGTAATTTTGAATTTAAAAGACTTCTTGAAGAAGTTCCAAATTCAAACGAAGGATTTTTATTAAAAATTATTGTTAATCCATATTTAAGTGGTTTTAAACTTTCAGTTACTGATAAATCCGGTTTACGAAATGTTGATATTTTTAAAAATGCGAGTGAAATGATTCAAAATAAATTTTACTTCCAAATGGATGTACTTGTTG
>NZ_JBEOXO010000111.1:0-1560 GCF_040296605.1 Streptomyces sp. NPDC002088
ACTCCAGACCAGTGAAGTCAGCATGATCAAGAGATCGCGGAGTGGCTCACTTTTCATCCGCCGTACGTGGCCCTCGTTTCACCCGTTGCCGACACACGGGGATGGTCCCTCGAGGAACTTCGCCGGCGCGACGAACGTGCCCTGCTCCCCGCGCCCGCGGGGATGGTCCCTCCACCCACTCGAAGTTGCCCATGCTGACGTGCTGCTCCCCGCGCCCGCGGGGATGGTCCCAACGCCAAGATTGTCGGCGTCGGTTGAACCAGGATTCGAGCGACGCCGAGACAAGATCGCCAGTCTCGACGCGGGCAACTGCTCCCCGCGCCCGCGGGGATGGTCCCCCCGGCATCCCGATCCCGGCCGAGGCCACCGACTGCTCCCCGCGCCCGCGGGGATGGTCCCACGCGGAGACCGCCCATGAGCCCGAACCGCACCTGCTCCCCGCACCCACGGGGATGGTCCCTACGGTCACTTCACCTCGATGCGCGTGGACGACTGCTCCCCGCGCCCGCGGGGATGGTCCCGAACTGGATCGGCACCTGCAAGATCCAGGAGACTGCTCCCCGCGCCCGCGGGGATGGTCCCGTCGTGATTGAGTCAACCCCCCACATTGCACCCTGCTCCCCGCGCCCGCGGGGTTGGTCCCGTCCAGTCCTTGGCGTTGCTGGTGATGTGCCACTGCTCCCCGCGCCCGCGGGGATGGTCCCTGCGCCGCAGCCATCGCCGCCTGATGCACCGCCTGCTCCCCGCGCCCGCGGGGATGGTCCCCGCTCCAGCCTCGCGGTGCTGTCGCGGATCGGCTGCTCCCCGCGCCCGCGGGGATGGTCCGGGCCCGGCCTCACCCCGCCACCCAAGCTGACCTGCTCCCCGCGCCCGCGGGGATGGTCCCTCCTACGAGGCCCAGCGCCCCACCCCCAACGGCTGCTCCCCGCGCCCGCGGGGATGGTCCCTTCACGGGCATCGACAAGAGCGCCTACGAGCGCTGCTCCCCGCGCCCGCGGGGATGGTCCCCAGGAACCAGGGCCGGCCAGCAAGGCGGTCACCTGCTCCCCGCGCCCGCGGGGATGGTCCCTCCGATCACTGGACGCGCCAGAAGTGGGAGGCCTGCTCCCCGCGCCCGCGGGGATGGTCCCGAGGCGCCGACAACGAGGTTGGATGCCCCGACCTGCTCCCCGCGCCCGCGGGGATGGTCCCGACGGAATGACCAAGGTGGTCTGGGCGTCGTCCTGCTCCCCGCGCCCGCGGGGATGGTCCCTGGCCGCCGCCGCCGTCGGCGAGCCGGACCAGGACCTGCTCCCCGTGCCTGCGGGGATGGTCCCCCGATGGGTGGCGCAGCGCTGTTCAAGCGCCGTAACTGACAAGGGACGCCGACCACGGGACGCGCGTCGTGAACGGCTCGTACGCGGCGTTGTGCGGGAGGAGCCAGACGTGGCCGTCCTCGCGCTTGAAGCGCTTGACGGTGGCCTTGCCGTCGAGCATCGCGGCGACGATGTCGCCGTTCTCGGCGACCGGCTGGCGGCGGACGGTGACCCAGTCGCCGTCGCAGATCGCGGCCTCGATCAT
>NZ_JBEOXO010000112.1:0-1507 GCF_040296605.1 Streptomyces sp. NPDC002088
TTATGATAGACTATGCTTATTCCAGAAAAACTTTTCATAAATACTCATGAAAAACATCAACTATTGATGTTTTTCTTATTGACAAATAATATTGAAGTGGTAGAATGGGTACATTATAATAATAACCCCTAAAAATCATTGAATGGTTTTTAATCTACTTAGTAAAAAATCTCTTTCTAACTGAAGGAGTTTTTTTATTAAAAGTGAGCAAAAATTTACGAAAGTTTTTAAAATGAAAATTTTATGTTTTTCACTTCAGAAATGGTATCTTTCCGAAAAACAAAAATTTTTCCGAAACTTATTATTTCTAGAGTGAAAATCATTAAATTCCCTTTTAAAAATTTTTTCTTTTTTTATAATGAGAAATCTCTTTCAGTCAGAAGTAAATTTTACTATGGAGATTTTAAAATTAATGACTGAGATTTTTGATGGAAATATTTATTTAAAACTGAACTCAAAAATTATTTTCGAAAGATATTGTTCATTTTGTGTTTAAATATTTGATTGTAGTCCAATAAAATATAAATGAATCTTTATCAATATTTATAAAAAGGAGAAAATTAAAACAAAAAAACTGATCACAGCACATAATGATCAGTTTTTAGCGCCTGCGCTTAGATTAAGAAGAGCAGTTTTTGATTAGTACGGTAAAATAATACCATAGTTAACTGCCAAAATCAATTTATGATAATTTTCTAAGCTTTTTTACTTAGATTTTATTTTTAATAAGTCACGTATCTCAATCAGAGTGTCCAATTCTTTATTTTGATTTTCTTGCTTTTCTTTCTCTTTATGTGGAATTAATCTGTTAACAAACTTTATTATTATGAAAACAACAAATGCAGTAATAACAAAGTTAATGGTATCATTTAAAAAGGCTCCATAAGTGAATTTTGTTTTACCAATATAAAAGTAGAAGTTAGCCAAGGCTGTACTTTGAACAAACATTCCTATTAAGGGGTTAATGAGATTATTAACCAAAGAAGTTACTAATCCAGTAAATGCGGACCCAATAATTACCCCAACTGCTAAGTCTAATACATTTCCTCGTAGAATAAAATTTTTAAATTCTCTTAACATTATGATTTCCTCCGTACCCAAACTATTTTCTGATTTGTTTTTGTAGCTGTCTGATGTCCTTTTTGGTTTCATCTTGTACGCTATTGATCATCTTTTTTACATCATTAGCTTTTCGTCACCCACTACAGTTGACATAGACCCATAAAAAGCTTAAAAACCTTGCGATGTAAGATTGGCACGAAGAAGACCAATCTATAACCACAAGGCAAACGTATTCAAATTTTATTTAAGACTAAAATTATAACAGATTTTAATTAAAGATCGTAATGTCATAGGACTTTTTAGAAGTATCTAGAGGTAAAACTTTCGTTACCTGTCGTTTATCTTCTAAAATATTACCTTCTTCAAGTGAAGTGGAAAGCCCACTCCAAGGTTCTAAGGCAATGAATGGACTTTTATTGGTTGTAGACCACAGTATCAAGTTTGG
>NZ_JBEOXO010000113.1:0-1433 GCF_040296605.1 Streptomyces sp. NPDC002088
GTTGTTTTACCTTTGTGTCGGTAGATTGTCGTTCTTTTGTCGTCTATCTGTCGTGTACATGTTTAAAAAAATAGTTTATTATATATTCATGAATAAATATAGAGTTGCTGAGTTAAGAAAAAAAAGAGGTTGGACGCAAGAAGTACTGGCTGAAAAAGCAAATATAACTGTTAGAACGGTTCAGAGAATAGAAAATGGAACGGATGTTAGTTTAGATACTTTAGCCTCAATATCTAATGCTCTTTTAGTTCCAGTAAGTGAACTATTTGAAAGCATTGAGGAAGAAGCAAAAGAGGTAGAAATCATGGATATGTCTAAAGAACAGCTTATTCAACTGAAATATAGACAAACTATAACCGTCTCAATTACTTTATTGGTTATAGCAGCTATACTTTTGGTTATGTCAATTTTAGGTGTTGAAATTAATGAATTAGCATCTGGCTATAATACTACACTTTCTTGGCTGGCATGGGTAAGTTTATTATTATTGTTAATAGGTCTAGCAAATTATTATTTAGGAGTTAAATTAAATGAAATGCTTGACCAAAAGTACCCTCTTACTAAGGGCATAAAATTAAAAGAAAAAAAAGAACGCTTTGAAAACTTTTGGCAATTTTTTTCAATTTATTGGTGGATGATTTTCCCAATTTTTGGTTTTATAACTTGGTTCATTTCTTTCTTTAATAATCTATAAAGTTTTTGTTATCGAGCGGAGAGACAATATAATGATTAAAAAAAAGTCACATTTTTTTGTAGCTTTTTTTGGCTTTACCATGGTAAACCCGTTGCTTGCCCAGTCTTGAAAAAGTTACTGGCAAGCAACGGGTTTGTGTACACAACCCTCAAAAAGTAACGTTACGTACATTTTTGTTTAGGAGTACCTAATACAATACCCTTTAAAAAGAGTGTTTTGAATAAAACTCGCTTTCGCTCGTGGTAACGTTGAATGGATAAATTTTTTATCTCATATTTTAAAAAATAAATTGATAAATTGAGATTTTAATGTTGACAAAAAATTTAAAATTAAGAAATCCAGAGGATAGAAAAGCTCAAACACAAAGATAAGTCTTGAAAATAAAATAAAAAAAGAATATTATAAAATTATCTATAATAAGATTCCCGAACTAATTAAAATACCTTCAATCAATGAGATTATACCACTCAATAGAAAGAGACTACTATGGGATTTGGATTTAACTTTAAGGATTACAATGATCGTTTAACATTCAAAAAATCAACGCTCAAGGATGTAAAACAAACTCTAGATGAACGAGATTTTGTAAAAGCCGAAATATCCAAAAAAGAAAAGAAGTTAGTTAAAAAGTAATAGAACAATAGGGATTTGGGCACTTCCAAAATCAACATAAAATTCAAATAAGCGTCAACACATGGTTTTGTGTTTTTATTTTTTTGAGCAAGTGAGTACCCACTTG
>NZ_JBEOXO010000114.1:0-1397 GCF_040296605.1 Streptomyces sp. NPDC002088
GCACGAGCCACTTTTAACCTATTCTTTAACTCAAGTTTTCCTTTATCCCTCATTTAAAAATTCCACTCATTAAATTCCAGCCCATCACAGAAACAGCAATTAATAATACTACAATTACTATGATGTTAGTCATCGACCTCTTCTTTTTGAACAGATATATTTCATGTCCCAAAGCCAAAAGTAATAACATAAAAAACAAATCGTCTATAGATTCATTTTTTAGCAACCTAATTGTGAAAATAAACAGCCAAGCAAGTAACAACATAATATAGTGTACTATTGACATATTTCTCCACTTCGATAGTTTACCCTCATCTTGACTTTCTTGTTGTGCCATTTGTAAAATCTTCTTATTATTCATTTCTTCTCTTCCTCTCTATGAATAAAGTATAACACTTTACAAGTAAACTTGTCAACTATATAAGCAAACTTGTTAAAGATATAAGTAAACTTGTCAAAAACAAAGTATGAAAAGTCCGTAAAAAATTAAGAAGCTCTCAATCATATAATTGGTTCTGTTGCAAAGTTTAAAAATCAAATACAAGGTTTATAATCCTTCTTGTTCTTAATCTAATATTCCCATTAAGACCTTAATCTCAGTAGATACCGAAAATCCGAAGAGCGTTCCATTTCTTCGGTTCTTTTTGTATATTCCTCGAATTGTTTCCATGCCCTTAATCGTGGTTGAGGCAGTTCGTAGACTTCGATAAAATTTATTGCGTCGTTTGATTGGTCGATGGTCTTGCTCAATGAGGTTATTGAGATACTTCACGGTTCGATGCTCTGTCTTAGTATATAAACCGTTACTCTGTAACTTTCTAAATGCAGAACCAATAGAGGGCGCTTTATCCGTGACAATTACTCTTGGTTGACCAAACTGTTTATGTAGTCGTTTCAAGAACGCATAAGCAGCTTGAGTATCCCGTTTCTTGCGTAGCCAGATGTCTAAAGTCAATCCATCCGCATCAATTGCACGATAGAGATAATGCCAACGACCTTTGATTTTGATGTACGTTTCATCCATTTTCCATGAATAAAAGGATTTTTTATTTTTCTTTTTCCAAATTTGATAGAGTAGTTTGCCATATTCTTGTACCCAACGATAAATCGTCGTATGAGAAACGTTAATGCCACGATCATATAAGATTTCTTGAACTTCACGATAGCTAAGGTTATAACGAAGATAGTAGCCCACGGCTACAATAATCACATCCTGCTGAAATTGCTTTTCTTTAAAATGATTCATCGTCATTCCTCCTGCTATCTTTTTCTATTATTCTACCTTATTTGATAGTAGATTTAAAACTTTGCAACAGAACCTCGATTTGCTTTACGCAAACGCCACCTACCCATTTTATAAAAATAAAATGGGCAAAAGATCTTTCTTTTTGTCATAC
>NZ_JBEOXO010000115.1:0-1392 GCF_040296605.1 Streptomyces sp. NPDC002088
CTAGGGTGCGTTTCAGAAGTCGATCAAGCTCTGTGATGATCACCGTGTGGGACGTGGGGATCTGACGAGCGCGCAGTGGGCCAGGCTGGAGCCGTTGTTGCCGGTGGGGAAGAAGCCGGGACGGCCTCCGATCTGGTCCAAGCGGCAGCTGATAGACGGCATTCGGTGGCGGACACGGACGGGTGCGCCGTGGCGGGACATGCCGATCAGGTACGGCGAGTGGGAAACCGTCTACGGGTTGTTCCGGCGTTGGCAGCGCGATGGGACCTGGAAGCGAATCCTCAAACAGCTCCAGGCCCGGGCCGACGCCGACGGGCTGATCACCTGGGATGTCAGCGTCGACTCCACCATCGCCCGCGCACACCAGCACGCCGCCGGCGCCCGGAAAAAGGGGCTCTTCAACGAGAACCGCCCGGCGGCGTCGACACCGAACCGGCCGACCACGGACTCGGACGCTCCCGGGGCGGACTGACGACCAAGCTCCACCTCGCGGTCGAGCAGGGGCAGAAGCCGCTGTCCCTGGTCATCACCGCTGGCCACCGCCATGACAGCCCGCAGTTCCAGAATGTGCTCGACCGCGTCAGTGTCCCGCGCATCGGTCCGGGACGCCCGCGCACCAAGCCTCGCAAGGTCCGCGCGGATAAGGCATACGGCTCTCGCGCGAACCGCGCCTACCTGCGCAGACGCGGCATCCGCTGCACCATCCCGGAGAAGACCGACCAGATCCGCAACCGCAAGAAGCGCGGCATGCGCGGCGGCAGGCCACCGAAGTTCGACAAGGCCGACTATCGCGAACGCCACGCTGTCGAATGCGGAATCAACCGCCTCAAGAGACACCGGGCCGTCGCGACTCGATACGACAAACTCGCCGTCCGCTACGAAGCCACCGTGGTCATCGCGGCGATCAACGAGTGGCTGTGAGGGGCCGCGTGGCGCGCATCACGCCGCACGAGGTTCATCGCGCTGGTTCCACCGGTGGCCACGGGGCCCAGGGAAGAGCTTCACGCCAGCCCGGCCGCCCCCGGGCCCAGTCCTGAAGCACTTCGGCAACGGGCTCCACGGCGAACACCTCGTGCTCGCGCGGCACCCGGGAGTGAAAGTGCCTGTCTGGGCCACCCTCGCGGTATTCGACCTGGTAGCTGAGGTCGTCGTTGAGACAGACCTGCATGTAGTGCTGGCCGACGGGTTCGAGGTCAAGCCGCTGGACAACGACAAATCGCCAGGTCAGGCTCATGTCGGCCAGCAGATCGTGCAATTGGTCGTCAGACGGGTCGTCCCATGACGTCCCGTCCCACTCAATCGCCCGCAGTGCCGGTGTTGCCACGAGGGCGACTGTACTGGCCGATCATGCTGCGGAGATCAGCGGGCGGCCGCTTATGAAACGCACCCTAG
>NZ_JBEOXO010000116.1:0-1390 GCF_040296605.1 Streptomyces sp. NPDC002088
AGAGACTTATCGTTATTGCGGATGCTAAGAGAGGAGATATCGGAAGTACTTCTCAGGCATATGCAGAAACTTTTTATAAGAATACAGCTGATGAGTGGAGCTCTACTTTATCTGTAGATGCAGTAACAATTAATCCATACTTGGGAAGTGATGGATTAGACCCATTTATAAAATTAGGAGAAGAAAATGATAAGGGCTCTATTATTTTAGTGAAAACAAGCAATCCTTCTTCAGGAGAATTGCAAGATAAAATACTGGATTCTGAAAATAAAACTATCTCTGAAGTTGTATGTGATTATATTATTAAAAGCACGAATAAAGTTGGGAATTATGGATTTTCAGATATTGGAGCTGTCATTGGAGCAACATATCCCGAAGATTTAACTAAGTATAGGAGACTCTTACCAAAAACCTTATTTCTAATCCCAGGAGTTGGTTATCAAGGAGGAGATGTGAAACTATTAGACGCAGCGTTTGATAATAATGGTTTAGGAGCCATCATAACATGTTCAAGAGCAATTGATTATGCTTATAAAGATACAGGTTTATCAGAGCAAGAAGTAAAGAATTCTATTTTAGAGGCAGTTGACTATTATAATGGATTAATAAATAAAGCTTTGATAAAATCTAAAAAGGTTTATTGGGAGAGGGAGAAAAATTGAAAAAAATATATTAGAGTCAATTTTAATAAAAAATGAAGTTGCTCTTAAAGAAGTTATCACAAAAATAGACTCCCCCTCTTCAAATAATGATGTAGGAACGCTTTTTTATACATCATTTTTTGAAAATTTAGGTAATAAAAATTCTGATATTGACATTTATGGACCAATGTCAAATATTTAGACACAAAATGAGCTATATTTTCTTAAAATAATTTTCTTCTTTCTGATTTGGAGTTAAACCCTTGTTGGCGGAATGAGGATTATAATTGTTATAAAATTGTTCGATGTATTCAAAGCAAGAGAGTTGAACTTCTTGAATGGAGTGATAAGTTCATAATTACATTAACGCAAAAAAATATGTTCAAACTTTGACCGAAGATGAAGTTAAAAATTTGTGTTTTGAAGTCAAAGATTGATACGAAGATGTCTTAAAAGAATTTGAAATTAAGCTCTAATTTTTTTCAAAAAGGGGGATTGGGGGACACCACCAAAAATAAAAATATTCGTCTGAAACGAACAAAAATAAAATTGGAAATTTTAGATTTTGTGAGTGAAAGATGAATACTTTTTACTGTAAGTGTAGCCACACTTGCTAAGTTCACTAACTAAAGACACTAACCCCCTATTTTGAGCTTTTAGAGTTGACAGTAGTTTGAAAGGTTGACAAGATGAAAAAAACCAAAAATCGTGAGAGAAATATTTTAAAAAGGTTCTTCGTAAATGAAAAA
>NZ_JBEOXO010000117.1:0-1290 GCF_040296605.1 Streptomyces sp. NPDC002088
TGAGGGGCCTCGCGTTTTCCAGACAGTTGTCTGACCGTCTATTTCACGCGGCGATTCGCAACTTCTCGTACTCGGCGTGGACTTCGCATGGAGGGCGGTAACCCACCGCCGAGTGGAGGCGTTTGCGATTGTACCAGAATTCGATGTAGCGAGTGATGTCCTGTCGAGCGGCCTCGCGGGTCAGGTAAGTCACCCTTGATACGCGCTCGTTCTTCAGGGCGCCGAAGAATGATTCGGCCATGGCGTTGTCGAAACAGATCCCGGTGCGGCCGGAAGATCTGCGGAGCCCGAACCAGTCGAGCGTCTTCCCGAACTCGGCTGACATGTAGTTGCTTCCGCGGTCGGAGTGAAATATTGCGCCGGCCGAGAGGTTTCTGTTCCGTGCCGCGTTGCGGATCGCCCGGGATATCAGTGGGGTTTGGTAGTGGTCGTCCATCGCGTAACCGATGACTTCCTTCGTGCAGCAGTCGATGACCGTTGCGAGGTACAGCCAGCCTTCTCCGGTCGCGATGTAGGTAATGTCGCCGACGAGCTTTTCGCCGGGTGCGTCAGCGGTGAAGTTGCGGCCGACGAGGTCCGGCACCTGGCCGACCGTGGCCTGGGTCAGGCTGAACCTCTTTGGCCGCGGCTGGCAGGGCTCCAGGCCCAGTTCGCGCATGAGCCGGCGGACCAGTTCCAGGCCGGCGGTGACGCCCCAGCGGTCCAGCTGAGCCTGGATGCGCCGGTGGCCATAGGTGCCGTCGGACATGTCGAAGGCTTTCTCGATGAGCAGTTTCAGTTCCTCGCGCCGCTGGGCCGTCGCGGATTCCGGGCGGGATCGCCAGTCGTAGTAGCCGGATCTGGAGACGCCGAGTCTGCCGCACATGAACTCGACGCTGTATGCGCACTCCGTAGTGTCGAGCCGCATCTCGTCGATGAACTCGTACTTGCTTGCTACCGGGGATCCTTCGCGAAGTACGCTGCGGCTTTTTTCAGGAAGGCAACTTCCATCTCCAGCTCGCGGTTGCGCCGTTCGAGTTCCTTCAGGCGCGCACGCTCGTTCACCGCCAGTTCCGCATCGGGAGCCGGTTCCCGCTGCTTCTGGTGCTTCTTGACCCAGCCGCGTAGCGTCTCCGGGTTCAGCTCAAGCTCCCGAGCGACTTCGGAGATCGTCTTCCTCGACCTCAACGCGACCTGGACTGCTTCCTCGCGGAACTCCGGCGAGTACTTACTGGGTGGCGCCACTTCTTCCTCGTTTCCTCTTCAGGACAACCCTATTGGGTCCCTGTCCGGAAACTTCGTGGCCCCTCA
>NZ_JBEOXO010000118.1:0-1275 GCF_040296605.1 Streptomyces sp. NPDC002088
CCTCCATGCGAAGTCCACGCCGAGTACGAGAAGTTGCGAATCGCCGCGTGAAATAGACGGTCAGACAACTGTCTGGAAAACGCGAGGCCCCTCACTGCGCGCTATGCGGCTCTGGTGAAGGGGCGCCGGGGCGATGAACGGCATCCGGAGCTGGCCTGGAATATCGCGGCTTACGTCAGTCACGTCACCGACAATCTGCGCAACTGGGCCGAGCGGCTGGCTGGGGCGAGGCTCACCGGCATGCGCCAGGTCCCCGGCTATGACCAAGACCTTCTGGCGCAGGCCCGCCACTACAACGACGTTTCCCTGGCTGGTGCATTGTGGTCGCTTCAGCGGGCGGCCGACGCCTGGGTGAGCTCGGTGTCCGCTGCGCTGGAGGAGAGCGTGGTTCTCGAGCATGCCGGTCGTGGGGTGCACCGGGCCGAGGATGTGGCGCGCAACAACGCCCACGATGCTGCCCACCACGCCTGGGACATCGAGCGAATCTTGGCCCACACTGATCCGCCGACCAAGAGCTGAGCCGGGTCAGGTGCTCTTCACCAGCGCGTGGACAAGCCACCGAATCCCCTACCGGCTGCCCTACCGTTCCCCCTGCCGATCCTCCTACCGCCTCTTGCGGTGGCCTACGCAAGGTTTGTGCAGCTCAGCCCCCTTGACCGGCCCCGACCACGCATCGCGACAACCCCTCTTCTCTCTCCATCTGCACCACCTGATGGGGGAAGGGATTGTCTGTGGTGGGTGGCAGGGTGAGTGATGGCGAGATCCGAGGGGACAGGCGGTGCACGTCTGTCGTTGCGGCCCGGCGGGTGCCGGTCCGCTCCCGGGGCCTTGTCGGCCCCGGCGATGTCGGTGAGGGAGCGGGGAGGGGCTGCGGGTGGGTGGTTCGAAGGCGTATCCGTACGGGTCCACGAGCGCGGTGCGCGCACAGGTGCTGGCCGCGCTCGGTGTGTTGAAGGTCGCGACGCCGGACCAGATGCACCGCCTGACGGCGCCGGGCCACAAGGACAACAAAAGCTTCCGCAACGCCTGTCTGGACCTCGCCAGGCACGGGCTGACTGTGTCCGAGGGCGCCGCCCGGGACGGGAACAAGCTGTGGGGACTGACGCCGCTGGGGCTGGACGCGGCCGCTGAAGTCCTGGGCCGCCCGCCGGGGGAGATGGGCAGCACCGCGCGCGGCGCAGCCCGCTCCGGCGCCCCGCACGCGATGGCCGTGAACGAGACGGTCATCGCCGTTACCCGCACCCCGCCGGCCGCGACCCGCCCGATCACCGGCGT
>NZ_JBEOXO010000119.1:0-1259 GCF_040296605.1 Streptomyces sp. NPDC002088
TGGTACTGCCAGCTGCAGTCGTGGGAAGCGGTCCAGTAGCTGTCTGATGGCTACTTCCAGTTCTGCCATGGCCAGTGGGACGGCGATGCAGCGGTGTCCGCCCCAGCCGAAGGTCATGTGCGGCTGGGGGGGCCGGTCGGGGTCGATGGATTCCGGGTTGGGGTAGCGGTGCGGGTCGCGGTTGGCTGTCAGGTAGGACACGTGGACGAAGTCGCCTTTGCGGATGAGTACCCCGCCCATTTCCACGTCGGTCAGTGCGACGCGGGGGATGCCGACTCCCTTGCGGAAGGGGATGACGCGTAGCAGTTCGTTGAGGATGTCGGTGAGGTCTTGTGGCCGGCTGCTGGCGTGGTTCATCAGCTGGGGGCGGGTCAGCAGGAGGTAGAGGATGTTGCTGATCTGGCAGGTGGCTGTGTCCTGGCCGCTGAGTGTCAGTGTCAGTGCCATGACGGTGAGTTCTTCGTCGTCGAGGGTGTCGTCGCCGTCCTTGGCGGCTGCCAGGGCGCTGATCAGGTCATTGCCGGGGGATTTTCGCCGTTGTTCGACGAGTTCGCCGAAGTACGTCCGCAGTGCTGTCTTGGCGGTTGCGGCGGTGGTGCGGCTGTCCGGGCCGGTGGCGAGGAGGTGGCGGAGGTGTTGTTGTGTGCGGGCCCAGTCGTCTGGGGGGATGGAGAGGAGGTCGAAGATGGTGTGCTGGGGGAGGGGGTTGGACAGGTGGTGTACGAGGTCCGCCGGTGGTCCCTGTGCGGCCATCTCGTCCAGCAGGGTGTCTGCGAGCCTGCTGATCCTGCCTCGCATCCGGTCCGCCTGGCGCTGGGTGAACGCCTGGGAGGCCAGGCGGCGGAGGCGGCTGCTGCGCGGCGGGTCCATCACGTTGATCGATTCGGGGGAGACGATGGGTTCCGGTGTCAGCCGTGGATAGTCGTAGTCCACGATTGCTGCGCGGCTGAAGCGCTGGTCGGTGGTCACCTGTCGTACGTCCTCGAATCCGGTGACCAGCCAGGCGTCGCCGTCACCGTAGGGCAGTCGGATCCGGGTGATGGAATCGCGGTCCATGAGCGCTGTCAGGGAGGGATCGAACTCCAGGCCCTCGCTGAAGTCGAACGGACACGTGATGGTTTCGCCGCCTGAGGTCATCGCGCAGTTCTCCTTCTTAACTGAGTCTTTGCTACTCCATGCATATGCCCTTCGGTGGTTTGAGGCCATCGGAACGCCTCCGGTGGGCTGGCCGCCCGCTTCTCGTGGTCGGTCGGCCGGGG
>NZ_JBEOXO010000120.1:0-1194 GCF_040296605.1 Streptomyces sp. NPDC002088
GGTGGGGGTGTTGCCGGCGCTGGTGGCGTCGGGTGAGGCCCAGGCCGTCGTGCGGGGTGGTGAGGTGTTCGTGCCCCGGCTGGCCCGGGTGTCCGTTCCGGCGTCTTCGGAGGACTCCGCCACCGGCGGGGTGTTCGGTGACGGGACGGTGCTGGTGACCGGTGCCGGTGGTGCGCTGGGTGGTCTGGTCACCCGCCACCTGGTGACCGAGCAGGGGGTGCGACGGCTGCTGCTGATCAGCCGTCGTGGTGCGGCGGATGCGGGGCTGGTCTCTGTGGCGGAGGAGCTGCGGGGGCTGGGTGCGGTGGTGGAGGTGGCGGCGTGTGACGTCGCTGACCTGGAGGCGTTGACGGGTGTGGTCGGTGGGTTGCCGGCGGGGTTCCCGTTGTCGGGTGTGGTGCATGCGGCTGGTGTGCTGGATGACGCGACGGTGGAGAACCTGACGTCTGGGGCGCTGGCGCGGGTGTTGCGTCCGAAGGTGGTGGGTGCCTGGAATCTGCATCGGCTGGCTGGGGATGTGGCGGCGTTCGTGGTGTTCTCGTCGGTGGCGGGGACGTTGGGGACGGCGGGTCAGGCCAACTATGCGGCGGCGAACGTGTTCCTGGACGCGTTGGTGGCCTGGCGGCGCGGTTCGGGGTTGTCGGGTACGTCGTTGGCGTGGGGGCTGTGGGAGCAGGCGAGCGGGATGACGGGGCATCTGGCCGATGCCGACCGCGCCCGCATGGCCCGCGCCGGCACCTCGCCTCTCTCCACCGAACTCGGCCTCACGCTCTTCGACACCGCGCTGACCCTCGACCGGCCGCACCTGGTGCTCACCCCGCTGAACGCCGCCGCCGTGAACTCCCGCTCCGACCAAGGGGGTTCGTCCCTCTCCCCGCTGTTCGCCGGCCTCGTCCGGCCCGCACTGCGGCGCGCGACGAGCGCGGCAGCCATCACCGGCGCCGGCACCACCCTCGCCGGTCGTCTGGCGGGGTTGTCGGTGGCGGAGCAGGAGGGGCTGCTGCTGGAGCTGGTGGTCGGTCAGGTGGCGGTGGTGCTGGGGCATGCGGATGGTTCGCGGCTGGATGCGGGTCGTCCGTTCAAGGACCTGGGCTTTGATTCGTTGACGGCGGTGGAGCTGCGTAACCGGTTGCAGGCTGCGGCTGGGGTGCGGTTGCCGGCGACGGTGGTGTTCGACCATCCGAGTCCGGTGGC
>NZ_JBEOXO010000121.1:0-1186 GCF_040296605.1 Streptomyces sp. NPDC002088
AAATATTTGAACGTCCAAAAAAGCCAAAATAAAGAGATTAAGCCTAAAAGAATGAATAAAGTTTTTCTTAGTGCATTATCAACATGTTTCATTTATAAAATTTCTTCCTTTTTCTATTTCCAAAATTGAAACCATTTTTTAGATTGAACTTTTTGAAGTTCCATTTTTAAGCTTTCGTTTTCTTTTTCCAGTTCTTTGTTACTTTCAGACCATTCTTTGTTTATTTTTTCGTCTTTCTCAATTTGTTTGTCCTTTTCAGCAAGTTTCGCTTGATTTTGGTCTATCTCATCATTTGCCTTTTCGAGTTCTTTTTTAAGTTGCTCGATTCCTATATTTAATTCTTCTTCTGGCATTTTAAGAGCTTTTAAGTTACTTAATTCTGTTTTATATTCTTCCAAAAGTTTTTTATCCTGTAAGGAAAGTCTTTGTTGCTGGTCTAATAATTGGTGAAGTTTGTCAATCTGCTTATCTTTTTCTTTTATGCTATCAAAAAATACCTCAAAATTTTTTTCTTTTTTTTCGCTTTCTTTTTTTTCATTTTTATCTTTAGTCTTTTTATAAAGGTATTCTTGTCCAAATTCGGTAACATAATTTTTGTTGCCTTTTTTAATAAAAATTTTTTCTTTATTTTCATCATTGACGTAATAATTTAACTTTTGTTTACTAACTCCCAGTTCTTTTGCAAAATCAGAATAACTTTTCTCCATTTAAAAAATATCCTTTCTTTTTCTATAAAAATTTTTTAAAAATTTTTAAAAAAACTTTCAATTTAATTTTATTAAATCTTTTAATAGCTATATTTTATCATATAAAAAACAATAAAAAACTTTTTTAAAAATTTTTAAAAAAGTTTTTTTAAAGTATATCTTTAAATATTTGGTTACTGTTTTAAGAACAATCAGTAGGGGTCACTACAGAATCGACAAATGACGATAACGGTTATTTTTTAACAAACTTATTATTCTAGTATTCGCCCCAATATTTAGACATTGTTTGTTTACCAACGCCAGGGTTGAATCTATTAGTTGGATCATTTTTCTTATAGTGCTTGATTAAGGCCGGTGCTGCCAAATATAGATGCCCAACATTGTGTTCGGCTGGATAAACAGCGTGACGCTCATCCAAAATTTTAAGCATTTCTTTTTTAAGTTCATGCGCATCGACGCCAGGTTTTAGAATATAATCC
>NZ_JBEOXO010000122.1:0-1181 GCF_040296605.1 Streptomyces sp. NPDC002088
CGCCGTCGGATGTCGTTGAGGCGGGTGATGAGGGGGGCGATGGTGCGGCCCTCGCGGGCGGCGGCCTCCCAGTCGCGGGAGCGGATCTGGTACTTCTCCGAGTCGAGGTACTCCTCGCTGTCCGGGCGCAGGGGGGTGTTCTCGCACAGCTCGTAGCCGCTGTAGATGCCCCAGGTGGGGGAGAGGGTCGCGGCCAGGACCGCGCGGACCTCGAAGGCGGGGCGGCCGCCGTGCTGGAGGTAGGCGTGCAGGATGTCGGGGGTGTTGGCGAAGAAGTTGGGCCGCATGGAGGCGGCCGTCTCCCCGGACAGTTCGGTGAGGTACTCGGTGAGCTCCTGCTTGGTGTTGCGCCAGGTGAAGTAGGTGTAGGACTGCTGGAAGCCGATCTGGGCCAGGGTGCGCATCATCGCGGGGCGGGTGAACGCCTCGGCCAGGAAGATCACGTCGGGGTCGGTGCGGCTGACGTCCGCGATGACCCGTTCCCAGAAGACGACCGGTTTGGTGTGCGGGTTGTCCACGCGGAAGATCCGCACGCCGTGGTCCATCCAGTACCGCAGGATGCGTACGGTCTCTGCGACGAGGCCGTCCATGTCCGCGTCGAACGCGATGGGGTAGATGTCCTGGTACTTCTTCGGCGGGTTCTCCGCGTACGCGATCGTGCCGTCGGGGCGGTGGTGGAACCACTCCGGGTGCTTCTCCACCCAGGGGTGGTCCGGCGAGCACTGCAGGGCGAAGTCCAGCGCCACCTCCAGGCCCACCGCCGCGGCCTGGGCGACGAACCAGTCGAAGTCCTCGATCGTGCCGAGGTCGGGGTGGATCGCGTCGTGCCCGCCCTCCGGGGAGCCGATCGCCCAGGGCACCCCGACGTCGTGCGGTCCGGCGGACAGGGTGTTGTTGGCGCCCTTGCGGAAGGTGGTGCCGATGGGGTGGATCGGCGGCAGGTAGAGCACGTCGAAGCCCATCCGCGCGATGGCGGGCAGCCGGCGTGCCGCGGTGCGGAAGGTGCCGTGCGGCCGTGCCGGTGTGCCCTCCGAGCGGGGGAAGAACTCGTACCAGGCGCCGTACAGGGCCCGCTCCCGCTCCACCAGCAGCGGCAACGGCTGCGAGGCGGTGAGCAGTTCCCGCAGCGGATACCGGGCCAGGACCTCGTCCACCTCCGGCGTCAACGCCCCCGCCAGCCG
>NZ_JBEOXO010000123.1:0-1172 GCF_040296605.1 Streptomyces sp. NPDC002088
TTACTGACTTCGGCGTATTAGGGTCAGTCCGGTCTGTCGAGAGCGAGGCCCGTCCCGGCGAGGAATCCGCCGAGGATGCCGTGCCGGTACTGCAGCGCCTTGAGCCGCCTGCGGAGCAGAGTCTCCAGCTCGCTGAGGGTGCGGGCGGCCAGGTTGGCCAGGCTCCGCTTGATGTGCGCCCACAGGCCCTCCACCGGGTTGAGGTCGGGCGCATACCCGGGCAGCAGGACCACTGTCAGCCAGTCCCGCTCCGCAACGAGTGCCTTCATCATCTTGGAGATGTGGGTGCTCAGCCGGTCCCACACCACGATCAGCGGGGCCTTCAGCAGCTGATGGGCGCCGTCCAGCAGGCGGATGTAGTCCGTCTCGCCCAGTGAGCGACGCTCGCCCTTGCGGCCGGTATGCCGACGCAGCCGGTAGCACAAACGGGCGGGCAGGCCCGGCCGGAAGCACAGCAGCCCGGCCACCGAGAGCCGTCCCCGGCTGCGGCCGGAGACCTTGACTCTCGGTGTGATGCCACGTCGGCCCCAGGTGCGGCCCTTGGGCGGACGGCCGGTCACGCCCGCTTCGTCCTCGAAGCAGATGAACGCGCCGGTCGCCGCCCTAAGGGTTTTACCTCCTGCCAGGTCGCCTCCCGCCATGCGGTGATCGCGTCCTCGTCGCGTTCGGCGGCGGGCCGGGCGGGCATCTGCACGCTGTAGCCCATCCGGTGCAGCAGCCGGGTGACACCGGAGACGCTGTAGGAGAGGTGGAACTTCCGCCCGATCAGCGTGCGTACCCTCGCGGCGGTCCACACCTGGTCGTCCACCCAGCCGTGCGCGGCCGGCCCCTCATCCAGCCAGACGGCGAGCTTGGCCTGCAGATCGGGGCCGAGCCGGCAGTCGTAGCCCGGCGGCCCCTGGGAACGCAGCGCTTCCCGCCCGCCGGACGCCCAGGCACGGCGCCACTGGTAGACCGACTTCTCGCTCACCCGTAACTCCCGGGCGACGCACGGGACTTTTACGTCCTCCTCGAAGAGGTCAGCGGCCCGCATGCGTACCTCTTCGCGGCGCCTGCGCTGCTCGGCGGTCAGCCCGCCCCCGTCCGGATACCGCATACCTCCGGCGTACCAGCCCGGACGGACCGCGTCACCGGTCCCGACACAGATCCAGACCCCGAAACGCCGAAGTCAG
>NZ_JBEOXO010000124.1:0-1161 GCF_040296605.1 Streptomyces sp. NPDC002088
GCGTTTCACAATGTGTGCCGGCATCGGGGGAACAAGCTGGTGTGGAACGATTTCCCGCGGGAGGAGACCAGCGGGGTGTGCCGGCAGTTCACGTGTAAGTATCACGCGTGGCGTTATGACCTGGACGGTGGGCTGGCGTTCGTGCAGCAGGAGGGTGAGTTCTTCGGTCTGGACAAGTCGGATTACGGGCTGAAGCGGGTGCGGGCGGAGGTGTGGGAGGGGTTCGTCTTCGTCAATCTCGACGAGGGGGATGTGACGCCGTTGCGGGAGTATCTGGGGGAGTTCGGGAAGGGGATCGAGGGGTATCCGTTCGGCCGGCTGACGCAGGTGCACAAGTACCGGGCGGAGATCGGCAGTAACTGGAAGTTGTTCATCGATGCGTTCGCGGAGTTTTATCACGCGCCGATCCTGCATTCGGGTCAGTACATGGCTGAGGAGGCGCGGAAGATCCAGAAGTACGGGTATGAGGCGTTGCACTATGGCGTGGATGGCCCGCACAGCATGGTGTCGTCGTGGGGTGGGATTGCGCCGCCGCATGACCGCAAGATGGTGAAGCCGATCGAGGCGGCGTTGCGCAGTGGGTTGTTCGGGCCGTGGGATGCGCCGGATATCGGGGTGGCGACCGGGGATCTGCCGCCGGCGATCAATCCGACGCGGGATGCGCGGTGGGGGATGGACTCGTTTGTGTTCTTCCCGAACTTCATGTTGTTGATCTGGCGGCCGAACTGGGTGCTGACGTATCACTACTGGCCGACGTCGTACAACACGCATATTTTTGAGGGTACGTGTTATTTCGTGCCGCCGAAGAACGCGTTTGAGCGGTTGCAGCAGGAGTTGGCGGCGGTGTCGTTCAAGGAGTATGGGCTGCAGGACGGCAACACGCTGGAGGCCACGCAGTTGATGCTTCAGTCGCGTGCGGTGGGGGAGTTCCCGCTCAATGATCAGGAAGTGCTGCTGCGGCATCTGCATCAGACGGCGGGTGCCTACGTCGAGGAGTACCAGGGGCTGAAGTCCGGCGGATCGGCGTCCGCTGCGGCTGTGTCCTGATCTGTGTTGTTCGAGTGAGGTGAGGAGAGTGCTGCGTCATGGCCAGTGTGTTTCCGGCCGGTTTTGAGGTGTTGGAGCCGTTCGCGGACTGGGCGGTGCGGGGTGAGAAGGCGC
>NZ_JBEOXO010000125.1:0-1136 GCF_040296605.1 Streptomyces sp. NPDC002088
CTTTGAGCAAATTCTTGCTCATTTTTTTGTCGTAAATTGAGCTGTTGACGCAAATTTTTGAAGTTTTCAAATTTGAGTTTGTAATTATTTTTTATCTGATCAAAGGCTTCGTCACCAAATTCATCAAGTAAACGAAGATGGCTTTTCGGATTCATCAATTCTTGGCTATCGTGTTGACCATGAATATCAACTAATAATTCACCCACTTGTCTTAGCGTAGCTAAATTAACCATTTGACCATTGATTCGACAAACGGAACGACCATTAGCAAAAATCTCACGTCTTAAAATAATTTCAGAATCTACTTCTTCAAAGCCAAGTTCTAATAATACCGCCTTCAATTCTGGAGTTTTATCAAAGAAAAAGAGACCTTCTATTTCGGCTTTGTTTGCCCCATGCCGCACAAAATCACTCGAAGCACGCCCACCTAATAATAAAGACATTGCATCAATAATTATTGATTTTCCCGCACCAGTTTCCCCAGTTAAAATCGTCATTCCACTCTCAAAGGATAGATGAATTTCTTCAATAATTGCAAAATTTTTGATTGAAATCTCTTGTAACATCAAAATTTCCTTTCTCAAAAATAAATGACAAGGCTATTAGTAACCCAATAACCTTATCTTTCCTACTTTGATTCTTTTTTTACTGACAGCTATTAATTCGCTCAAAATATTCAGCAGAATTTTGTCACAATATTCTTGTCAGTAAATTTAAAATTCTGTCAGTAAATTATAAAGATTTTTAGCATCTTCTTCCATTTCAAAAATAACTAAAGCACTATCATCATCAATAATGATTGAAAAAATATCATCGCTATATTCTTCCAAAAGATAATTTTTCACAAGACTTGTTGTCCCTGGATTAGCAAGAATCCAGAGCATATTATCTTTGATTTTTGTTCCCGTAATTGCATCAAAAGCTAAGGCTTTATGAAGGCTTGACTGTAAAACTTCCTTGTTTTTTGGTAAATCATAACGATAACCACCAGATTCAGCTGGCACCTTGATTAGGGCAAGTGATTTAATATCGCGGGAAACGGTCGCTTGAGTAACGTCAATTCCATGAGTTAAGAGGGTATTCACAAGTTCTTCTTGCGTTTTAATTTCGTTTTCACGGATAAATTGAGCAATAAA
>NZ_JBEOXO010000126.1:0-1107 GCF_040296605.1 Streptomyces sp. NPDC002088
AGAGGAATTCCCTATTTTAATAAAAATAGGGAGTTTTTTGATAAGAGAAGAAAAAAGCAAGTTAAAAAAGACTAATTTTTTTAATTTACCAAAGCTAGTGGTGGCATGAAATAAAGCGAATACAGGAGAGGGAAAAAGCGAACGTAAGATAAAAAAAGGTATAAAAGTCACAGTTAATTCTTGACAAGTTTAGTTAGGTTTGATAGAATATAATAGTTGTCGCAAGAGACGAGGGTCTTGAAGCGATAAGCTAGACCATTGAAAACTGAATAAAGAAGAATGACTCATGTGATGTAGTAAGATACATCAAAAATCTGTCAATCAATAATGAAAGACAAGCCAGTCACTAAGGTGACTTAAATACTTTATTTGAGAGTTTGATCCTGGCTCAGGACGAACGCTGGCGGCGTGCCTAATACATGCAAGTTGAGCGCTGAAGGTTGGTACTTGTACCGACTGGATGAGCAGCGAACGGGTGAGTAACGCGTGGGGAATCTGCCTTTGAGCGGGGGACAACATTTGGAAACGAATGCTAATACCGCATAAAAACTTTAAACACAAGTTTTAAGTTTGAAAGATGCAATTGCATCACTCAAAGATGATCCCGCGTTGTATTAGCTAGTTGGTGAGGTAAAGGCTCACCAAGGCGATGATACATAGCCGACCTGAGAGGGTGATCGGCCACATTGGGACTGAGACACGGCCCAAACTCCTACGGGAGGCAGCAGTAGGGAATCTTCGGCAATGGACGAAAGTCTGACCGAGCAACGCCGCGTGAGTGAAGAAGGTTTTCGGATCGTAAAACTCTGTTGGTAGAGAAGAACGTTGGTGAGAGTGGAAAGCTCATCAAGTGACGGTAACTACCCAGAAAGGGACGGCTAACTACGTGCCAGCAGCCGCGGTAATACGTAGGTCCCGAGCGTTGTCCGGATTTATTGGGCGTAAAGCGAGCGCAGGTGGTTTATTAAGTCTGGTGTAAAAGGCAGTGGCTCAACCATTGTATGCATTGGAAACTGGTAGACTTGAGTGCAGGAGAGGAGAGTGGAATTCCATGTGTAGCGGTGAAATGCGTAGATATATGGAGGAACACCGGTGGCGAAAGCGGCT
>NZ_JBEOXO010000127.1:0-1097 GCF_040296605.1 Streptomyces sp. NPDC002088
GTGAGGCAGTGGTGCACGACCAGGTGCGCCCAGACTTCCTGCCGCACCAGATCAGGGTCTCCCGAGCGCAGGACCTCGGTGGGCCCGCGCTGGAAGGTCTTGATCTGCCGGAACGCCGACTCCGCCTCCCACCTCGCATGGTAGAGCCCTGCCAACTCCGCCGCCGGATAGGCAACCGGGTCTAACAGGTCAGTCAGCAGCCTGACCACCTCGCCGCCGTTGACGCGGTACTCGATCACCCGGACCAGCACCCCGCCGGGGTGCGCGCCCTTCTGCCCGGCCAGGTTCATTCTCCCCAGGTAGGTCCCGTCGGGCAGATGCTCGACCGGCCGATGCGCTACCGGCGAGCGGGCCCGGATCAGCAGGTGGGCCCCGGCTCCGAGATAGGCCTTCCACAGCTCGACCCCGGGGAAGCCCCGGTCCATGATGACGAGCATCTTGCTCGCCGAGGCCGACAGGGCGATCGCCAACTCCCGCTCGCCGCCGTTGAATCCGCCCACCGCCGCGTCGATCTGGGCATGCGTGCCGCACTCGGTCAACGTCACCACCCGTACTTGCGGAAACCCCGCTGGCTGGCCGTTCTTGACTGGCCCTCCGAAGGCGGTCCGATTGGCCGGTGTGTCCGGTGCGTCCAGCACGAACCCGTCTACCGCGGCCAGCCGTATCCCGCGGTAGAAGGAGCCCTCCAGGCCTACGGGGGCCAACGGGTCGGCCAGCTCTCGGAACACGGTCTCCAGGACCAGCGGTCCCAGGCGCCTGCGCGCCCGCGTGAACGAGGACTTGTTCGGGATGCTCCCGCTCAACTCCTGAATGCTGCCCACCAGTTGCTCTGCCACGTCGTCATAGGAGTCCTGCTGGAACAGCGCCAGGGCCAGGGTGAAGTAGACCATGAACCCAGCCGGCAGAGCGCCGGGCTTCTTGTCCCGGATCCCGCACTTCTCCAGCACCTCGGCGACCAGTTCCGGAGTCACCCACCGGGTCACCACACCCAGTCGCACATGATCGGACAACCCCACCCATGGATGCATGCCGGGCCCAACGACCGCGCTCCTCCAACGTCACTGAGAACTGCTTGACGAGTTCAAGCAACGGCATTG
>NZ_JBEOXO010000128.1:0-1039 GCF_040296605.1 Streptomyces sp. NPDC002088
GCCAAGGATTTGGAGCTATAAAAAACCACCAAATAGTTAAAGCAAATTTAGAGGTTTATGCTGAACTTGAGTTTGATGGTACTACTACTTGTGTGACTTACACAACTAATTTGTTAAAAAGATTTGGTTTACAAAAAAAAGATATTAACCAGGATTTACAAGGAATAACTATCCTTCCGACAGATTATTTATGTCCATTAAGTCTTGAAACTAGGAAATTAGTAATTACAGAAAATACATTTTCTATTCATCACTATGATGGTGGTTGGAAAAAAGGAAAAGATAAATTTTTATCTCTAAAAATTAAAATTCGACGCTGGATTGGTGATAACTTTTATGAGTCGATAAAAACGAAGTTGAAGGGATAGTAGTATTGAGTAACGCAGGAATAAAAGTAACTAATAACCAAATACTAATAAGAAAAGTAACAGTTATATTTTTGCTTTTTTCAGGAATTTGGGTAGGAGCTGCAACAAGTTTTTTTGAGATTTCTTTAGTGTTTTCTGTATTAGCTGGTATTATAAGCTCAAATTTACTAGAAAATGAATTTGTTCCGTATTCAGTTATTTTAATACTGGTTTTTCAAAATTTATTGATAGGTACTGGGTCTCATTTAACAGGGAATCTGTCAGGTTTAACTTATCTCACTCAAGTTCCGATGGTTTTTGTTTGGACTATTAATCTCTGTTTGAAAAAGGTAGATAAATTATCTAAAGTTGATATTTCTTTTATAGTTCTTATGATATTTTCTTTGTCATCTTTGGCATTTGGACGAGGGCCAATTCAGGCAATTATTTCGAACTTAAGAGATTTATCGACATTTTATTTTACTTATCGTATAGGTAAAAGATTTATCAAAACTGAAGAAATATTTGCGAGGTTTATAAAGAAAATTCTTTATTTAGGAATATTTGTAGTTTTAATTGGTATTATCTTATACTTAGGAGGCTATCCTCTAAACAAATTTTTGGGAATAGATGAAATTTACTACGCTAAGGGGGTAACTACTTTACTTAATAATTTTGATGGCAGATTTGGA
>NZ_JBEOXO010000129.1:0-1038 GCF_040296605.1 Streptomyces sp. NPDC002088
GGTGGGGGTGTTGCCGGCGCTGGTGGCGTCGGGTGAGGCCCAGGCCGTCGTGCGGGGTGGTGAGGTGTTCGTGCCCCGGCTGGCCCGGGTGTCCGCGGACGGTGCCGGCTCCGTGCCCGCCGGGGTGTTCGGTGACGGCACGGTGCTGGTGACCGGTGCCGGTGGTGCGCTGGGCGGTCTGGTCGTACGGCATCTCGCGACCGTGCACAAGGTGTCCAGGTTCCTGCTGATCAGCCGTCGTGGTGCGGCGGACGCGGGGCTGGTGTCCGTGGCGGAGGAGCTGCGGGGGCTGGGTGCGGTGGTGGAGGTGGCGGCGTGTGACGTCGCTGACCTGGAGGCGTTGGCGGGTGTGGTCGGTGGGTTGCCGGCGGGGTTCCCGTTGTCGGGTGTGGTGCATGCGGCTGGTGTGCTGGATGACGCGACGGTGGAGAACCTGACGTCTGGGGCGTTGGCGCGGGTGTTGCGTCCGAAGGTGGTGGGTGCCTGGAATCTGCATCGGCTGGCTGGGGATGTGGCGGCGTTCGTGGTGTTCTCGTCGGTGGCGGGGACGTTGGGGACGGCGGGTCAGGCCAACTATGCGGCGGCGAACGTGTTCCTGGACGCGTTGGTGGCCTGGCGGCGCGGTTCGGGGTTGTCGGGTACGTCGTTGGCGTGGGGGCTGTGGGAGCAGGCCAGCGGGATGACGGGGCATCTGGCCGATGCCGACCGCGCCCGTATGACCCGCGCCGGCATCGCTCCGATGTCCGACGAGCTCGGTCTGAAGCTCTTCGACGCCGCCGTCACCCGGCCCGAACCACTCCTCGTCACGGCCCCGATCGACACCTCGGCCCTTCGTGCGGCGGCCAGGTCCGGACTCGGATCGGTCTCCCCCCTGCTGCGCGGGCTGGCGCCCGTCGTGCAGCGACGTGCCGCCGCCGATGCCTCACTGCAGGGCCTCGACTCTCTCGCCGGTCGTCTGGCGGGGTTGTCGGTGGCGGAGCAGGAGGGGCTGCTGCTGGAGCTGGTGGTCGGTCAGGTGGCGGTGGTGCTGGGGCATGC